>NZ_JALGRT010000009.1:0-193209 GCF_022815525.1 Rathayibacter sp. VKM Ac-2927 | reverse complement strand
CTTTACCTGGGCGGCGCGCTGATGCTGTTCGTCAGCACCCTCGTGCCCCAGCTCTTCGGCCGCGTCGCCGCGCAGGGATTCCCGCGCCCCGTCTCGATTCCTGGCGATCGGGGGCGGCAGTGCTCCCCTGGCGCCGGGGCGCGACCCGATCGCACTCCCGGCACCGGGACGATTCTAGGAGGATCGCTGAGGAGCACCCGGGAGTCGGTCGAGGATGTCACCCCTTCTACGACCCCCTTACTGGGGCCACGCACCGGGTTGCCAGGAGCGCTATGTTCGGCTGAGAACCACCCGACCACCGGGACCGGAGCGCACGAACCCTGTCGTGCCGCGCCGCCCCGACGCGAGGCCCCGCCTCGACCGATCTGCTCATCCTGGGAGCACGACGGTCACAGCGGTGCCGACGTGGCGACGATGCATCTCGGCCCCGAAACCGCGACGTCCTCCGAGCCCGCCCTGCAGTACCCCCCTTCCCTGTAAACCCGAAATGCAGGTTGATCCTTTGTATGCACCACTGGTGCGCGCCTCCAGCGCGCCCACACGGCTCCCTCCCTCCTCGAGACCCCGTCGCCTCCCCCCGGCGACCCGGCATACGAGCGGCGGTGAGAGCAGGAGACCGCGGTGACCGCCGTCTCCACCGCGGCCCCGACTCCTCAGCGCGATCCGCGCGCCCTCGTCCTCGTTCCGGCACCGCCGGCGGAGGCCTCGAGCTGGCGACGCCGATTCTCGCGGAGGGTCCTGGCCGCGGACGTCTTGGTCGTGCTCGGGTCCGTGTCGCTGGCCGCCGGCCTGCGCTCGACCGTCGAAGCGCGATCCGCCGAGGCGCGCTCGGCCGACCTCGTGGTCGCCGGCGTCCTCGGCACCCTCTGGGTCTGCTCCGTCCTCCTCGCCCAGCGGCGCCTCGCGCACCGCATCGGAGCGGGAGCGGACGAGTTCCGCCGTCTGCTCTCGGCGACGGTCGCGACGTTCGGCCTCGCCTCCGTCGCCTCGGTCCTCACCCACGTCGACCTGCCACGCGTGCACGTGCTGATCGCCCTGCCCGTCGGGCTCGGCGGGATGCTGGCGGCGCACGCCCTCAGCCGCGGGCACCTGGCCCGGGAGCGACGGGCCGGCCGTGCCCTGTCCCGGGTGATCGTCGTCGGCAGCGCCGGCGACGTGACGCACATCGTCACGCAGATCGACCGCCGGCGCGGCCGCGTCGAGTACGACGTCGTCGGCGTCGCGCTCTCGACCGGCGGTGAGCGCACGCTCCTCGCCGACCCGCGGCGCTCGATCACCGTGCGCGGCCGCTCGATCCCGGTCGTCGGAGCGATCGACACGATCGCCCAGGCGGTCGTCGAGCAGCGCGCCGACGCGGTCGTCGTGGCCGGTCAGGTGGACGGCGGCGACGCCTACCTCCGCCGGCTCTGCTGGGCGCTCGAGCCGTTCGCGGTCGAGCTGGTGCTCGCACCGGGGCTCAGCAGTGTCGCCGGACCGCGCATCCACTGGCGCCCGGTGGACGGTCTCCCGCTGATGCGGGTCGAGCCGCCGCGCTACTCCGGTCCGCGCCACGCGCTCAAGCGGGTGCTCGACGTGAGCGTCTCGGCCCTCGCCCTGCTGGTGCTCTCGCCGCTGCTGGCCGTGCTCGCGGTGATGATCCGCCGCGACAGCACCGGGCCCGCACTCTTCCGGCAGCAGCGGGTCGGCCGCGCCGGTCACCTCTTCACCATGCTCAAGTTCCGCTCGATGAGCATCGACGCGGAGTCGCGGCTGGCGGAGCTGAGCGCGGCGAACGAGGGCTCCGGCCTGCTGTTCAAGCTGCGCGACGATCCGCGGGTGACCCCGCTCGGCCGCGTGCTGCGGCGGTACTCGCTCGACGAGCTGCCCCAGTTCTGGAACGTGCTGCGCGGCAGCATGAGCCTGGTCGGACCGCGCCCGCCGCTGCTCAGCGAGGTGGAGCGCTACGACGACGTCGTGAACCGCCGCCTCTACATCAAGCCCGGCATCACCGGGCTCTGGCAGACCGGCGGCCGCTCCGAGCTCGACTGGGAGGACGGGATCCGACTCGACCTCTACTACGTCGAGAACTGGTCGCTGGCCGGCGACCTGCTCATCCTCTGGCGGACCCTGCGCGTGATGCTGCGCCCGGTCGGCGCGTACTGACGCACGACCGCTCCCCTCCTCTCCTCTCCCTCTCCTCCTCCGGCGCTCTCCCCGCCGTCCCCTCCCTCGGCGCGCCCTGACGCGCCGTCCCCACCCGTCCGCGCGCTCCTTCTCCCTGGTCGGAGCGCCCGGTCCCCTCGGCGTGCCCGCATGCCGCCCTCCTCACCCGAAGGAACCCGCCATGACCACCACCATCCCCTCCCGGAGGCTCCGCGTCGCGCTCGTCGGCGCCGGCTACTGGGGCCCGAACCTCGCCCGGAACTTCTCCGCCAGCGCCGACTGGGACCTGGTCGCGATCTGCGACCTCGACCCGGTCCGCGCGGAGGCCGTCTCCCGCGCCAACGGCTCCGTGCCGGTGCTGCGCTCGCTCTCGGACGTCCTCGACCTGCCGGGACTCGACGCCATCGCCATCGCCACGCCGGCGCGCACCCACCACGCGATCGCCATGGCGGCGATCGCCGCGGGACTGCACGTGCTGGTCGAGAAGCCGCTCGCCGACTCGAGCGTGCTCGGGATCGACATGGTGAACGCCGCCGAGCGCGCCGGTGTCGTGCTGATGGCCGACCACACCTACTGCTACACACCCGCCGTGCTGAAGATGAAGGAGCTGATCGCCGCCGGCTCGCTCGGCGACGTGCTCTTCGTCGACGCGGTGCGGATCAACCTCGGTCTGATCCAGCCCGACGTCGACGTGTTCTGGGACCTCGCCCCGCACGACCTGTCGATCCTCGACTTCATCATCCCCGGCGGCCTGCGCCCCGGGAACGTGGCCGCCCAGGGCTCCGACCCGCTCGGCTCCGGGCGCGCCTGCGTCGGCTACCTGACCGTCCCGCTCGGCCAGGGCGCCATCGCCAACGTTCACGTGAACTGGCTCAGCCCGACCAAGATCCGCCGGATGGTGATCGGCGGCTCGCGGCGCACGCTGGTCTGGGACGACGTGAACCCGCAGCAGCGGCTCAGCGTCTTCGACCGCGGCGTCGACCTCGGCACCTCGCTCCGCGGCGGGACCTCCCGCCACGACGCGGCGATCTCCTACCGCCTCGGCGACACCTGGTCGCCCGCCCTGCCCGAGCGCGAGCCGCTCGCCGACATGGTCACGGAGTTCGCGACCTCGATCTCGGAGCGCCGCGCGCCCCGCACCGACGGCCGCGCCGCCCTGCGCGTCCTCAGCGTCCTGGAGCAGGTCAGCGACCGGCTGCTCGACGCCGGCCAGGTCAGCCGCACCACCGCTCCGGCGGTCCGCCTGGAGGAGGCGTCGTGGCTGAGCTGACCCCCTCCCCCGTCTCGCTCGAGGGCGCCGAGGTCCTGGTGACCGGCGGTGCCGGCACCATCGGCTCGACGATCGTCGACCGCCTCCTCGACACCGGCGTCAGCCGGGTCGACGTCCTCGACAACCTCGTCCGCGGGCGCCGGCAGAACCTCGAGCACGCGCTCGCGGACGGCCGGGTCCGGCTGATCGAGGGCGACATCCGCGACCGCGCGACGGTCGACTCGGTCGTCCGCGGCAAGGACGTCGTCTTCCACCAGGCGGCGATCCGGATCACCCAGTGCGCGGAGGACCCGCGCCTGGCCTTCGACGTCCTCGCCCAGGGCTCCTTCACCGTCTTCGAGGCGGCGGCGGCGCACGGCGTGGGCCGGGTGGTGGCCGCGTCCAGCGCCTCCGTCTACGGACTCGCGACGCAGTTCCCCACTCCCGAGAGCAACAACCCCTACGCCAACGACACGATCTACGGCGCGGCGAAGGCCTTCTCCGAGGGCATGCTCACCAGCTTCGGCGCGATGAACGGCCTGCGCTCGACAGCGCTGCGCTACTTCAACGTCTACGGACCGCGGATGGACGTGCACGGCCTCTACACCGAGGTGCTCGTGCGCTGGATGGAGCGGATCGAGGCGGGCGTCCCGCCGCTGATCATGGGCGACGGCGCGCAGACGATGGACTTCGTGCACGTGGACGACGTCGCGCGGGCCAACGTGGTCGCGGCGACGGCGGGCCGCGACGGCGCCTTCAACATCGGCACGGGGGTCGAGACCAGCCTGCTGGAGCTCGCCCGCACGCTGCTGCACGTCATGGAGTCCGACCTCGACGTCGTCTTCGCACCGGCGCGCTCGGTCAACGGCGTCACCCGCCGCCTGGCCGACACCCGGGCGGCGCGCGACGAGCTCGGCTTCGTCACCGCGTACGACCTGGAGAGCGGTCTGCGCTCCCTGGTCGAGTGGTGGCGCGCCGAGCGGCTGGACGCCCCCGTCCTGAGCGGAGCGACCCGATGAGCGCGGCGAGCACCGGCGCGGCGAGCACCGGGCGCATCGACGTGATGCGCCCCTGGCTGGGCACCGAGGAGAGCGACGCGCTCGCCGAGGTGATCGCCTCCGGCTGGATCGCGCAGGGCCCCCGGGTCGCGCGCTTCGAGGCGGCCTTCGCCGAGGCGATGGGCGTCGGGCACGCGGTCGCGCTGTCCAGCTGCACCACGGCCCTGCACCTCGGGCTCGTGGTCGGCGGCGTGAGCGCCGGGGACGACGTCGTGGTCCCCTCCTTCTCCTTCATCGCGACCGCCAACGCGGTCGTGCACGCCGGCGGCCGGCCCGTCTTCGCCGACGTCGACCCGGTCACGGGCAACGTCACCGCGGAGACGATCGCCGCGGCGCTGACCCCGGCCACGCGCGCGGTGATCGCGGTCGACCAGGGCGGCGTGCCCGTCGACCTCGAGCCGATCCGCGCACTCTGCGACCCGCTCGGTGTCCTCGTCCTCGAGGACGCCGCCTGCGGCGCGGGCTCGCGCTACCGCGGCCGCTCCGTCGGCGCCGGCGCGGCTCTGACCGCCTGGTCGTTCCACCCGCGCAAGCTCCTCACCACCGGTGAGGGCGGGATGCTCACGACGGACGACGCGGACCTCGCGGCCCGAGCCCGCCGCCTGCGCGAGCACTCGATGTCCGTCTCCGCGGCGGACCGGCACGGCAGCGTGCTCGCCGCACCGGAGCACTACGACGAGGTCGGCTTCAACTTCCGGATGACCGATCTGCAGGCCGCCCTCGGCCTCGTGCAGCTCGACCGGCTGCCGGCACTGATCGAGCGCCGCCGGGCGCTCGCGGCCCGCTACGCGGCGGCCTTCGCCGACGTCCCGGGCCTGCGCACGGTGACCGACCCGGAGCACGGCACGAGCAACTTCCAGTCGTTCTGGATCGAGGTCGGCGACGACTACCCGCTCGAGCGCGACGGCCTGATGGCCGAGCTCGCCTCCCGCGACGTCTCCGCCCGCCGCGGCATCATGGCGGCCCACCGCCAGCCGCCGTACCGTGCGCACCCGAACGCGGACCGACTGCCCGTCACCGAGCGACTGACCGACCGGACGCTGATCCTGCCGCTCTTCCACGCCCTCACCGAGCAGGACCAGGACCGGGTGATCGAGGCCGTCCTGGCCCCGTCGCGCCTGGCCCGCGAGCACGAGACGGCGGTCCTCCGTGCGTGATCTGATCCTGGTCGGCGCGAGCGGACTGGCGCGCGAGACCCTCGCCCTCCTCTCCGTGAGCGGCAGCCACCGCGTCATCGGCGTGGTCGACGACGGCGCCGCGCGCTGGGGCACCGAGATCTCGGGAGTCCCCGTGATCGGCGGCCTCGACGCGATCGCCGAGCACCCCCGCGCCGAGATCGCCGTCTGCGTCGGCCACGGCAGCGGCCGGGCGCGCATCGTCGACCGCCTCCGCGCGCTCGGCGTGCACGACCACCGCTACGCCCGGATCGTGCACCCGGCCATCCACGTGCCCGACGACTGCCGGATCGGCGCGGGGAGCATCCTGCTCGCCGGCGTCGTGCTGACCGCCGATGTGGCGATCGGCCGGCACGTGGTGGCGATGCCGAACGTGACCCTCACCCACGGCGACCGCATCGGCTCGTTCGCCACGCTCTGCGCCGGGGTCACCCTCGGCGGCGGGGTGCGGGTGGGCGAGGAGGCGTACCTGGGCATGGGCGCCTCCGTCCGCGAGCGCTCGCGGATCGGCCGCCGGGCGACGCTCGGCATGGGCGCGGTGCTGCTGCGCGATCAGCCGGCCGGCGAGACCTGGCTCGGCGTGCCCGCGGCTCCGCGGATCGAGCCCGACGCCGTCCGGCGCACGGACAGCACCCTCGAAGGAGCGTCCGCATGAGCGCCGTCCGCGGGCACCGGTCGCCGGTGCTCCCCCTCTCCGGCCCGGCGCCGCTCGTCTCGGTCGTGATCGCGGCCGTCGACGGCGCATCTCCCCTCGCCGCGCTGGCGAGCGTCCTCGCGCAGCGCGGCGTCCGGCTGGACGTCGTCGTCGTGACGGACGCGGATCCGGTCGTCGACGACGAGCGCGTGCGCGTGCTCGAGGTGCCCGCCGGCCTCGGCACGATCGCCGCCCGCAACGCCGGGCTCGCGCTCGTCCGCGGCGAGTCCGTGCTGGTGCTGCCGAGCACCGACGCGCTCACCGCCGGGGCGCTCGAGCGGGCGGCGGCCCTGCTGGCCGCGCACCCGTGGGTGGGCGCCGTGCACGGCGACGCCGAGATCTCGGTCCGGCCCGCGACCGCGGCCACCGGGCGCGTGGAGTGGACGCTGTGGAGCGGGGCCGACTGGATCGAGCGCACGAGCCGGCACGGCTCCGACCTCCTGGTCGACCACGCCGTGCTGGTCCGCCGCTCGATCGCCGACGCTCTCGGCGGCTACGCCGAGGACCTCCCCCGCACCGCCGACCTCGACTACGGGCTGCGGCTCGCGGCGCTCGGCGGGATCGGCCGGATCAGCGGCGTCGTCCAGACCCGCTGCCACCCGCAGCCGAGCAGCGACCCGCTGGCGGAGCTGCGCGAGCGCCGGGGCACCATCGAGCACTTCTTCACCAGCGCCGGGCACGACTCCTCCGGCCGCCGGGCGCAGGGCGGGGACCGCCGCGCGAACGCCGGCCGCGCCCTCGCCCACGAGGCGATGGGCCGGGCGCTGCGCAGCCGCGCCTCGGCACGCCCCGAGGATCAGGCCGAGGGCGCCCGCTTCGCCTCGATCGCCGCCGAGTGCTGGCCGGCGGTCGTCGACACGGCCGAGTGGCGGCGGTTCGTCCGCGCCGGCGAGCGCGCGCGGAGGCCGCTCTCGTGACCGCCGTCGAGTCCCCTCCGGTCTCCGCGGGCCGGAGCCGCATCGCGTCGGCCCTGGGCTGGAGCGCGCTCAGCACGATCGCGCTCCGGCTCGGCAGCCTCGCCCTGGGCGTCGTGCTGGCCCGGCTGCTCGCTCCCGAGGCCTTCGGCGTCTACGCGCTCGCGCTCACCGTGCAGTCGGTGCTGATGGCGCTGTCCGACTTCGGACTCAGCACCGATCTGATCCGCTCGAGCGAGCCCGAGCGGCGCGCGCCGACCGTGGCCGTGCTCGGCCTGGTCCTCGGCGGGACTCTCGGCGCGGCGATGGCGGCCTCGGCGCCGATGATCGCCGCGGCGACGGGCTCGCCCGAGACGGCCGGCGTGCTGGCGGTCCTCGCGATCACCCTGCCGCTGGCCGGGGCAGGAGTCGTCCCCTACGCCGCGCTGCAGCGCCGCTTCGCCCAGCGGCCGCTCTTCCTGATCGCCGCCGTCGACTTCGTCGTCTCCACCGCGATCACCCTCGCGCTGCTCGCCGCCGGGACCGGGGTGCTGGCGCTCGCCGTCGCCCGCGTCGTCGCGCAGACCTGCACGATGGTGCTGCTCTTCGTCGCCGCCCGCGAGCGGCCGCGCCTGGGCTGGGACCGCTCGATCGCCCCCTCCGCGCTGCGCTTCGGCCTGCCGGTGGCGATCGCCAACCTGATCTCCTGGGGCGTGCTCGGCACCGACAAGGTGGTGATCGCCGGGCTGATCGATCCGGTGGCGCTGGGCTACTACGTCCTCGCGTTCAACATCTCGACCTGGCCGATGACCGCGGTGGGCCAGGTGGTCCGCTCCGTCGCGCTGCCCGCGTTCTCCCGGGCGCACGAGGACGGCCGCCCTCTGCCCGTCGCCGCGGCGACAGGGCTGACCTGGGCGCTCGCCGCTCCGCTCGGCGCGCTGCTCGCCGCCCTGGCCGCCCCGCTCGTGCACGTCGTCTACGGCGAGCGCTGGGCTCCCGCCGCGGCGGCGCTGGGGCTCCTCGGCGTCGTCGGCGCGCTGCGGGTGGTCGCCGATCTCTTCAGCTCGGCGGCACTCGCGAAGGGCGGCTCCGGTCGCGTCGCGATCGTGCAGGGCGTCTGGTTCGCGGCGCTCACGCTCGCGCTCGTCCCGGCGGTCCTGGGCGGCGGCTTCGTCGGCGCGGCCTGGGCGCAGATCGGGGTGGCCGCGCTCGTGGTCGGTCCCGTCTTCGCCTGGCTGCTGCGCTCGATCGACGTCGACCTGCGCGCCGTGGGCCGCTCCCTGCTGCCGCCGGCGCTCGCCGCGGCGGCCGCGGCCGGTGCCGCGCTGCTCGTCCCGATCGGCCTCGACGCCGTCGGCCTCGATGCCGACTGGCTCGCCCTCCTCGGGGGCGGCGCGACCGGCGGCGTCCTCTACCTCCTCCTCCTGCGGACCTGGCTGCTGCGCCGGGTCCGCGAGCTCACCTCCGACCGAAGGAACCCGTCATGACCACCGAGCCGATCGTCCCGCTCGCCGATCTGCACCTCCAGCACCTCGTCGTCGCCGACGTGATCCGGGAGGGCTTCGACCGCGTGCTCGCGGACTCGTCGTTCGTCCGCGGTCCGGACGTATCCCGCTTCGAGGAGGAGTTCGCCGCGTACTGCGACGTGCGGCACACCGTCGGCGTCGGCAACGGGACGGACGCGCTCGAGCTCGCCCTCCTGGCGCTCGACCTCGCACCCGGCGACGAGGTGCTCGTCCCCGCGAACACCTTCGTGGCGACCGCCGAGGCCGTCGTGCGCGCCGGCGCCCGGCCGGTTTTCGTCGACTGCGACGACGACTACCTGATCGACGTCGACTCGGCCGCGGAGGCCGTCACTCCCCGCACCCGCGCGGTGATGGCCGTGCACCTCTACGGGCAGTGCGCCCCGGTGGAGCGGCTGTCCGCCGCTCTCGGCGAGGAGGTGCGGATCGTCGAGGACGCGGCGCAGGCCCAGGGCGCCCGGCGCTTCGGCGCCCGCGCGGGCTCGCTCGGCGCCATCGCCGGCACCAGCTTCTACCCGGGCAAGAACCTCGGCGCCTACGGCGACGCGGGCGGAGTGATGACCGACGACGACGAGCTCGCCGCGGCCGTGCGCCGCCTCGGCAACCACGGCGGCCTCAGCGCCTACCGGCACGACGTGGTCGGCACGAACTCCCGGCTCGACTCGCTGCAGGCGGTCGTGCTGAGCGCGAAGCTCGCGCACCTGGACGAGTGGAACCAGCAGCGCCGCGACGCCGCCGCCCGCTACGCCGAGCTCCTCGACGGCGTCGACGGGCTGGTCCTCCCCCGCACCGCGCCGGGCAACGAGCACGTGCACCACCTCTACGTCGTGCGCACCCCGGAGCGGGAGCGCCTGCGCGCCGCGCTCGCGGAGGCCGGCGTCGCGACCGGAGTGCACTACCCGACCCCGGTGCACCTGCTGGCCCCGTTCCTCCCCGCCTCCGGCCGCCCGCGCTCGCTGCCGCGCGCCGAGGCGTTCGCCGGGCAGCTGCTGACGCTGCCGCTGTTCCCCGGCATCACGGCGGCGCAGCAGGAGTACGTGGCGGAGTCGCTGATCGCCGCGCTGCGGAGCACGACCTCCGCCGCCCCGAGCCCGGCGGGGGTGCTGTCGTGACGACCGCCGTCGCCGCGGGGACCCGGCGCGGTCGCACGGTGCCGGTCGAGGACGTCGACACCTCCGACGCCACCGTCTCGGTCCTCATCCCGCTGCACGACTACGCGCAGTTCCTGCCCGCCGCCGCGGCGAGCGCCCTCGGCCAGACGGGCGTCCGCGTGCAGCTGGTGATCGTCGACGACCGCTCCACCGACGACTCGCTCGCGGTGGCCCGCTCGATCGCGGCCGGCGACGACCGCGTCCTGGTGCTGGCGAACCCGCGGAACCTCGGTCCCGTCGGCAGCGTGCTCGCCGCGCTGGCCGTGGCGACCGGCGAGTTCTCCTGGTATCTCGACGCCGACGACGTGATCGCTCCGGGCGCCCTGGCCCGCGCGGTCGCCGTCGCCCGCGCGCACCCGTCGGTCGGGCTGGTCTACGGCCACCCCGTGCACTTCCCGGACGGGTCGGTGCTGCCGACCGCGCGGACGACTCCGACGTCGTGGCTGCTCTGGTCCGGCGGCGACTGGCTGCACGAGCGCTGCCGCACCGGGCTCAACGTGATCACGTCGCCCGAGGTGCTCGTGCGCCGGTCCGTCCTCGACCGCGTCGGCTGGCCCCGGCCGCTGCCGCACACCTACGACATGGAGCTCTGGCTGCGCCTCTCGGCCGCGTCCGACGTCGCCTACATCCAGGGCGTCGACCAGGCCTGGCACCGCGAGCACGCGGGCAGCCGCTCGGACACCGTGACGCCGCTGCACGACCTGCGCGAGCGCCTGCTCGCCTTCGAGACCTTCTTCGCCGATCCCGGCGGACCGCTCGAGCGGCGCGACGAGCTCGAGCACCTCGCCCGGCGGGCCCTCGCCCGCGACGCCCTCGTCAAGGGCGCGCAGCGCTTCGACAGCGGCGGCGCCACCGCGGCGGACCTCGAGGAGCACATCGGCTTCGCGCACCAGGTCTACGGCGACGCGGCCCGGCTGCCCGAGTGGGAGCGCCTGCAGTCGCGACTGCTGAGCGCGCCGAGCGACCGCTTCTCCCCGCGCTTCCTGCTGGAGCGGGTGCTGCGGCGCCTGCGCACCGACCGGTCCTGGCGCCGCTGGCACCGCGAGGGGAGCTTCTGATGCGCGCCTCCCGCGTCCCCCGCGAGCTCGTCCGGCGCCTGCGCAGCACCGGCGGCCGCGATCTGCTGCAGCGCGCCGTCCGCTCGCTCGGCGACCGCGTCGGCGTCCGCGAGCTCGACATGCCGCTGCTCCCCGGCGACATCGCCGACTCCGGTCTCCTCGATCTGCCCGGCGCCCCGGTCCGCGCCGAGGGCCCCGCGTCGATCGGCTGGATCTGCACCCCGCCCGACCGCGGCTCCGGCGGCCACACCACCCTGTTCCGGATGGTGCAGGGCCTGGTCGCGCGCGGCCACCGCTGCACCCTCTTCCTCTACGACCGGCACGGGGCCGACTTCGAGACCCGCGCCGCGATCATCCGCGCCGGCTGGCCGTGGCTCGACGTGGACATCCGCAGCGCCGACGACGGCGTCACCGGCGTGGACGCGGCCGTCGCGACCTCCTGGGAGACCGCGCACGTGCTCGCCACCCGAGGAACGGCGCCGATGGCCCGGCTGTACTTCGTGCAGGACTACGAGCCGTTCTTCCACCCGCGCGGGACCCTCGCGGCCCTGGCGGAGGACAGCTACCGGTTCGGCTTCCGCACGATCGCCCTCGGCGAGATGGTGCGCTCGCACCTCGACGCGCTCGGCGTCACGAGCGACCTCGCGCCGTTCGGCTGCGACACCACCACCTACACGCTGGACAACCCCGACGGCGAGCGCTCGGGCGTGGTGTTCTACGCCAAGCCCGCCGCCGACCGGCGCGGCTACCTGCTCGGCCGGCGGGCGCTCGCGCTCTTCCACGCCGAGCACCCCGAGGTGCCGATCCACGTCTACGGCACGGCGCCCGGAGCGTGGGACGTGCCGGTGATCGAGCACGGCACCCTCGCGCCGAGCGAGCTCGTCGCCCTCTACAACCGCTGCTCGGCCGGCATCGCCCTCTCCTTCACCAACATCTCGCTGGTGGCGGAGGAGCTGCTCGCCTGCGGCGCCGTCGCCGTGGTGAACGACGCCGTCGACGCCCGCGCGGACCTGCCGCACCCCGGCGCGAGCTGGGCCCGCCCGACTCCGGCGGGCATCGCGGAGGCGCTCGGCCGCGCGGTCGACGCCGCCCGTCCCGGCCGCGAGGTCGCCACCGGCGTCCGGCACGGCTGGGGCGTCGCCCAGGAGGTCGTCGAGCGCGTCGTCCTCGACGAGCTCGCCCGGACGACCCTCGCCGGCCCGGCACGCACCGCGGCCGCGGCCCCCGCCCCCGCACTCGTCCCCTCACTCGCCCCCGCACGATCGGAGAGCTGACCCATGACCCTCGAAACCCACCGCCGGGTCGTCCTCGGCGGCAGCCCCGTCGATCTCGCCCGGCACGAGGAGGCGGTCCGCACCATCGCGGACCGCGCCGCCGCCCTGCACGACGCGCCGCTGGGCGTCCTCTCCGTGAACGTCGACCACGTCAACCACTTCGGCCACGGCGGACGCTGGCAGCACGTGCTCGAGCGTCGCGCCCTGCCGGTCGCCGAGGCGCCGACCCTCGTCCTGGTCCCCGTGGCCGAGGGCGAGACCGAGTGGACCGACGCGCCGCTGGACGTCCCGGCCCGCCCGGTCGAGTGGCTCTCGCTCATCGACGGCAGCCCGATCGCCAAGCAGGCCGAGCGCCTCACCGGCGTCTCCTGGCCGCGCCTGGCCGGCAGCGACCTGATCGGGCCGCTGCTGGACCGCGCCGCGACCGACGGCGTGCGCGTCGGCGTGCTCGGCGGCTCCGAGGTCGCCCAGTCGCGGCTGCGCGCCCGCCTGTCCGAGGAGCGGCCCGACCTGGTGATGGCCGGGCTCTGGTCGCCCTCCCGGGCCGAGCTCGCCGACCCCGCCGCCAACGCCGCGCTGGTCGAGTCGATCCGCGGCGCGCGGGTCGACCTGCTCATCGTCGGACTCGGCAAGCCCCGCCAGGAGCTCTGGATCGACGAGCACGGCCCGCGCACCGGCGCGCACGTGCTGCTGGCCTTCGGCGCGGCCGTCGACTTCCTCGGCGGCTCCGTCCGCCGCGCCCCGCAGTGGGTCGCCGACCGCGGCGTGGAGTGGCTCTGGCGCCTCGCCCTCGAGCCGCGCCGCCTCGCGCGCCGCTATCTCGTCGAGGGGCCGCTCGCCTACGCGAGTCTGCGCCGGCACAGCTCGACCACCCCGCAGCGCGGCCCCGTGCTCGGCAGGGCCGCGCAGCCCGCCGCTCCGTCCCCCGTGCTGCCCGTGGTCCTGCCCGGCGGGAGCGCCCGCTTCGTCGGAGCCGGCGAGCGCGCCGACGTCGCCGCCCTCGTCGTCAGCTACCGCTCGGCCGCGACGATGGAGCGCCTGCTGACGAGCCTGCGCGCGGAGGCCGCGACCGGCGTCCGGATCCGCGTGGTCGTCGTCGACAACGCCTCCGACGACGGCTCGCTCGCCCTCGCGGCGGCGCACTCCGACGTCGTCGCCGTCGACGCGGGCGCCAACGTCGGCTACGCGGCCGCGATCAACATCGCCCGGCGGCACGCGGGCGACGCGGGCGCGCTGCTCGTGCTGAACCCCGATCTGGTCGTGCTGCCCGGTGCCGTCTCGACGCTGCTGGCGCGGATGGACTCCTCCTCCGCGGGCATCGTGGTGCCGCTCCTGCTCGACGCCGCGGGCGCCCCGTCGCGCTCGCTCCGCCGCGAGCCGACCCGGCTGCGCGCCCTCGGCGACGCACTGCTCGGCGACAAGGTCCTCGACCGCCCCGCGTTCTCCAGCGAGACCGACAGCGACCCGGAGAGCTACCGGCACGCCCACCGGATCGACTGGGCGACCGGCGCCGCGATGCTGATCGACGCGCTGGTCGCCGCCCGCCTCGGCGACTGGGACGAGCGGTTCTTCCTCTACTCCGAGGAGACGGACTACTTCCGCCGCGCCCGCGACCTCGGCGCCGAGGCCTGGTTCGAGCCCGCCGCGCAGGTCGTGCACGACGGCGGCGGCTCCGGTTCCTCCACCGCCCTCGCCGCGCTGCTCGCCGTGAACCGGGTGCGCTACGTGCAGAAGTTCCACGGCGCGCTGTACTCGAGCACCTTCCGCCTCGTCGTGCTGGCGGCGGAGTCGGCCCGCAGCGCCCTCCCCGGCGCCCGAGGCCGCGAGCACCGGCACGCGGCCCTCGCGCTCGCGGTCGGCGCCCGGCTCGCCTCACTCCCCTCCGGCTCGCTCGCCCGCCCGCTCGCCGCACCGCACCCGAGCGGCTCGGTCGTCGTCCCCGCGCACGACGAGGAGGCGGTGATCGCCCGCACCCTGGCGCCGCTGGCCGCCGCCGCTGCGAGCGGAGCCCTGGAGGTGATCGTCGTCTGCAACGCCTGCACCGACGCCACCGCCGAGATCGCGCGCGGCTTCGCCGGCGTCACCGTGGTTGAGATCGCCGAGGCGTCCAAGACCGCGGCCCTCAACGCGGGCGACGCGGTGGCCGCCACCTGGCCGCGCCTCTACCTCGACGCCGACGTCGGCGTCACGGCGGACGCGGTCTGGAACGTCTTCGACGCGGTCACCCGCGGCGGGCTGCTCGCCGCCCGGCCGACGGCGGTCTACGACGCGACCGGAGCCGACCCGCTGGTCCGCGCCTACTACCGCGCCCGCTCGCGCACGGCCTCGCTGCACACTGCGCTCTGGGGGGCCGGCGGCTACGCCGTCAGCGGCCCGGGACACGAGCGGATCGGGACATTCCCCGCGCTGATCGCCGACGACGAGTTCGTCGACGGCCGGTTCTCCGTCGCCGAGCGCGCCGTCGTCGCCACCGCCCCGGCAGTGGTGCAGGTGCCCCGGAGCGCGACCAGCCTGCTCGGCGTCCTGCGCCGCACCCAGCGCGGCAGCGCGCAGCTGGCGGCGGCGACCCCCGGCGGCGAGCGCCGCTCGTCCCGCACGGCCGTGCAGGTGCTGCGGGCCGCCCGGGGTCCGCTCGAGCTCGCCGACGCCGCCGTCTACCTCTGCTTCGCCCTCGCCAGCCGGCTGCCGGAGCGGCAGGCGGCGGGCTGGACCCGCGACGAGACCACCCGCCGGGCCTCCTCCGCGCAGTCGGGGGCCTGACCCGTGGCCGTCATGATCGAGCGGACCGGGCCACCGACGCTGCTGCGCCTGGTCGCCTACGCGCTGTTCCTCTTCCCCGCGGATCAGGTGCTCGCTCCCCTGGGCGCGTCCGGCTCGGTCGCGATGGTGCTCGCGCTGCTGCTCACCGGCGCGTGGGCGGCGTCGGCCCTGCTGGGGCTGCACGACCCGATCCCGATGCGCCACCCGGGGCGGGCCGCGCTCACCCTGCTGCTGCTCGTGAGCATCGCGTCCTACGTCCGCTACGCCGTCAACGACACCATCCCGCGCACCGGCGAGGGGCAGCTCAGCGCCGACCGCTGGCTGCTGCTGCTGCTCGCCTCCGCCGGGATCGCCCTGGTCACCACCCAGAGCGTGCGCTCCCTCGAGGACGCGCGGGTGCTGCTCGGCTCGCTCGTGAACGCGGCGTCGTTCTGCGCGATCGTGGCGATCATCCAGTTCACCGCCCACGTCGACCCGGTCGAGTGGATCCGGAGCGTCATGGTCGGCTTCGTCGACAACGGCGGCAGCACGCCGTTCCAGGACCGGGACGGGCTCACCCGGGTGGCGGGCACCACCTTCCACCCGATCGAGCTCGCGGTCGTCTCGGCGATGCTCCTGCCGCTCGCCGTCTGGCGGCTGCTGTACGACCGGACGTCTCCGCGGTTCCTCCGCGCCGCCTCCTGCGTGCTGCTGGTCGTCGCCCTGGCGCTGACGGTCTCGCGGTCGGGGGTGCTCTCCCTGGTGGTGGGCGCAGTCGTCTGCGCGGTCTTCCTGCCCGCGTACGCCCGGCGGTGGGGCTACGTGATCGCGCCCGTCGCCGTCGCGGCGTTCTTCGTGACCACCCCGGGTCTGCTCGGCACTCTCACCGGCTCGATCGGCGCGGGCACCAGCGACTCCTCGATCACCAACCGCCTCGACAACTACCCGCGCGTGGCGGCCCTCGTCGCGCACCAGCCCCTGCTGGGCACCGGCCCGGGCACCTACCTCCCGGACAGCGCCCTGCTCATCCTCGACAACCAGTACCTCGGCGCCGCCATCACGCTCGGCCTCCTCGGCGCCGTCGCGGTGCTCGCCTACTTCGGCGTCCCGGCCCTCTTCGGGCTGGTCGCTGCCCAGTTCGCCCGGGACCCGCGCCTGCGCGCCCTGACCGGGAGCGTCGCCGCCTCCGCGACGGTCGCCGCGGTCGCCTCCGCCACCTTCGACTCACTGGGCTTCCCGGTGTTCGCCCTGCTGTACCCGTTCGTGCTCGGCCTGTCCGGGAGCTGCTGGCTCCTGGTCCGCGCCGAGCTCGGACTCCCCTCCGCCCTGAGCACGGACGCCTCCGTCCCCGCCCGCGGCGCGATCGATCACGTCCCAGAAAGGCTGTCCTGATGGACCCCGTCTCCGTTCTCCGCACCCTCTGGCGCCACCGGCTCCTCGCCGGCGTCGTCCTCGTGCTCACCGTCGCCGCGATGGCCTACGTCCTCGTCCTCTCACCGCGCACCTACGCCTCGACCGCGACCTACGCGCTGGTCAATCCGAAGCTGCCCTCCACCGCGGAGCTGGAGGCCGACCCGGCCCTCGCCGCGCTGAACTCCGACAACCCGTACCTGCGCTCCTCGGACAACTCGCTCGCCGCCCAGGTGCTCGTCACCGTGATGAACAGCGACGACACCGCGGACGCGCTCGCCGCGCAGGGTCTCAGCACCCAGTTCGCGGTCGAGCGCTCGGCCTGGGCCGGCCAGGGGCTGCTGCTGAGCGTGACCGCCGACGCACCGACGGCCGACGGCTCGCTCGCCACGACGACGGCGCTCGGCGACCGGCTCGTCGACACGCTGCGCAGCATGCAGACGATCAACGGCGCGGACGACCGCTACCTCTTCACCGCGCTCGAGGTGCAGACGCCCGGCAAGGCCGTCGAGCAGATCTCGGACCGGCTCCGTGCGGTGATCATGGTCGCCGTCGGCGGCGTGGTGCTGCTCTTCGGCGCGATCTCGATCGCCCGCGCGGTCGACGGCCGGCGCGCCGGACGACGGGGCGCCGCGGCCGGCACCTCGACGGCGGCGGCACCGTCTCCGCGCCTCCCGATCGCCGCGCCGAGCGCGACGACCTCCGCGCACGACGCCCCGCCCGCCTTCCGCGCCGCCCCGCACGCCGGGCACAGCACCCCGCCCGCCCTGGTCCGGCACCGCGACCCCGTCCCCGAGCGGAGCGGGCTCACCCCGCACCGCGGCTGAGCGGGCCGCGGCGCCGGACGCCGTGCGGGCCGGGCCCGGTGCGGGGCAGGCGCGGACCTCAGACCCGGCTCAGCACCCCGTCGCGCTCGACGTACTCCTCGCCGGTCTCCGGGCAGCGCCAGAGAGCGCCGTCCGCACCGTCTCCGGCCGCCTCGAGTCGCGCACCGGCCCGCCCGACCCAGCCGACCCGCCGGGCGGGCACGCCGACCACGAGGGCGAAGGGCGGCACGTCGGCTGCCACCACGGCGCCGGCCGCGACCATCGCCCAGGCACCGATGCGCACCGGAGCGACGCAGACGGCCCGGGCGCCGATCGCCGCGCCCTCCTCCACCACGACCCCGACGGCGTGCCAGTCGTCCGCCGACTTCAGCGCCCCGTCCGGAGTGACGGCGCGGGGCCGCAGGTCGTTCGTGAACACCACGGCGGGGCCGACGAACACCCCGTCGCCGAGCACGGCCGGCTCGTAGACGAGCGCGTGGTTCTGGATCTTGCAGCGGTCGCCGACCACGACGCCGGGGCCGAGGTAGGCGCCCCGGCCGATCACGCAGTCCCGGCCCACCCGGGCCCGCTCGCGCACCTGGGCCAGGTGCCAGACCAGCGTCCCGTCGCCGACCTCGGCGCGCGGATCGACGTCCGCCGACGCCTCGACGCGCGCCGGCCGCAGCGAGCGCCCGAAGCAGACCGAGTGCTCCGAGCCGAGGTAGGAGCCGAACAGCGGGATCGGCGCGTAGCCCTGCCGGGTGTAGAACCGGATCGCGTCCGGCTGCAGCGTGCCCGTCTCCAGCACCAGGCGGACCGCCCCGCGCTCGCGGGCCCTGTCCTCCAGCGCGGCGAGCACGGCCGCGGCGACTCCGGAGCCGCGGGCGGACCGGTCGACGAACATCCGCTTCACCTCGACGACGTCCGGCCCGAGCACCGAGTCCGGCAGCGGGCGCAGCCCGCCGCAGGCCACGGCGGCGCCGCCCTCGTCGACGGCGACGAGGAACACCGGCACGTCGTCGGCGGACGGCGGCGTCCCCGGCTCGTGGTCGTCCGAGCCGTAGCGCTCGTCCAGCTCGACCCGCTGCGCCGACCGCAGGCTCTCGGCCCGGGGGTCCGCCCACTCGACCTCGACGATGCTCCAGCCCATGGCTCCTCCTCCGGCGACCGCGCGGCGAGCCCGCTCGACGGGTCCATCCTGCCCTGCGCCGCGGTCCCGCACCGCGCGGCGACCCGGCGGGACCGCGCTCCCGGTCCCGCCGCCCGGCCGCACTGCTCCGCGCCGCCGTCCTAGAATCAGCGCATGCCCGACGACTCCGCCCCTCTTCCCGCGCCCGGCTGGTACCCGCACCCCGCCGACCTCGGTGCCGAGCTCTACTGGGACGGAGCGGCCTGGACGGATCGCTCGCGCCCCGCCGCGCCGCCCGCTCCCGCCTACGGGACGCCCGAACCCGAGCAGCCCGCCACCCCCGGCTACGGAGCCGCGCCCGGGTACGGGGCCGCTCCCGGCTACGGCGCCGCCCCGCAGTACCCGGTCACCCCGGGCTCCGGACCGGCCCCCGGCTACGGCCCGGCCGCCGGCTACGGCGCCGCCCCCGCACGCCGCAACTCCCTCGCGATCGCGAGCCTCGTCCTCGGCATCGCCAGCATCCTGATCAACCCGCTGCTCGTCCCGTCGATCCTCGCGATCGTCTTCGGCGTCCGCGGCCGGGCCGCCTCCGCGCAGCTCGGCGGCCGCGGCTTCGCCACCGCGGGCCTGATCACCGGTGTCATCGGCATCGTCTTCGGAGTGCTGTCCTTCCTGGCACGCGCCGCCGGGCTCTCCAGCTGACCGGCGTGACGAGGCGGAGCGCCCCCTGGCTCTTCGTCGTCGCCGTCGCCCTGGTCGCGCTGGTCCTCCGCGGCCCGATCGTGGCCGTGGCTCCCGTCATCGACGCGATCCGCGACGACCTCGCGCTCTCCTCCGGCCAGGCGGGAGTCCTCACCAGCATCCCGGTGCTCTGCTTCGCCCTGGCCACGCCGCTGGCCCTGCTCGTGATCCGCCGGGTCGGGCCGGACGCCGCGGTGACCGTCACCGTGCTCGGCGTCGCCCTCGGCACGATCCTGCGCTCGGCCGGAGACGTGGTCTCCGTGGTCGCCGGCACCATCCTCATCGGCGTCTTCATCACCATCGGCAACGTCGTGGTCCCCGTCGTCATCCGCCGCGACGTCGCACCCGAGCGCGTCGATCTCACGACCGGCGTCTACACCGCCGCGCTCAACATCGGCTCGACCATCACCTCGCTCGGCACCGCGCCGCTCGCCCTCGTCCTCGGCTGGCGCGGCGCCCTGCTCGCCTGGCTGGTGCTCAACGTCCTGGCCGTCGCCGGCTGGCTGCTCGCCCGCGGACCCGCCCGGGCCCTCCGCCCCGCCCCGCGCCCGCCGGCCGCGCGCGGACCGCAGGAGCCGGCGCCCCGGATCTGGCGCAGCGCCACCGTGCTCGCGCTCGCGGTCTGCTTCGCCAGCCAGGCCTTCTCCTACTACGGCGTCACCGCCTGGCTGCCCTCGCTCCTGGTCGACCGCAACGGCTTCTCGATCGAGGCGGCCGGAGCGAGCTCCTCCGTCTTCCAGATCGCCGCGATCATCGGCGCGATCGGCGTCCCGCTGGTGGTGCGCCGGCTCCGGCCGCTCGGCAGCATCGTCCTGATCGGCCTGCTCTGGTGCACCGTCCCGCTCGGCCTGCTGCTCGCCCCGCAGCTCTGGGCGCTGTGGTGCCTGCTCGGCGGCGCGGCGCAGGGCGGCGGCATCACCGTCGTCTTCGTCCTGCTCGTGCGCCTCTCCCGCTCCGACCGGCACGCCTCCCGGCTCTCCGCCACCGTGCAGGGCCTCGGCTACGCCGTCGCGGCCACCGCCCCGACCGTGGTCGGCCTCGCGCACGACGCCAGCGGCGGCTGGAACGCCCCGCTGCTGATCGTGCTCACCGCGACCTGCTCCTTCCTGGCCTTCGGGATCCTCGCCGCGAGCCGCCAGGGCCGCACCGCCTGAGGCACCGTCTGAGGCGCCGTCGCGGGAGCACGGCCCGCGGCCACCCGGTCGAGGGCGCTGTCTGAGAGCGCTCCCCTCCCGGATCGGACGGCGCGGCGTCAAGGGGCCACCGTTCTCCCGCGCGGGGCAATAGCGTGGCGGCATGGCCGAGAAGAGCACGACCCGCGAGAAGACCGCGCCCGAGCCCGACGACGCGCGCAAGCCGGACGACGTCACCGACATCACCAAGCGCTCCTGGTTCTACGTCCTGAAGAAGACCGGACGCGAGTTCGGCGCCGACCAGTGCACCGACCTCGCCGCCGCCCTCACCTACTACGCCGTGCTGGCGCTGTTCCCGGCGCTGCTCGCCATCGTCTCCGTCCTCGGCCTCTTCGGCCAGGCGCAGGCGACCACGCAGACCGTGCTCGACCTGGTCGGGAACCTGGCCTCCGCCGAGGTCGTCGACCTGCTGCGCGATCCGATCCAGTCGCTGGTCAACTCGCCGGCCGCCGGCGTCGCCTTCGTCACCGGTCTCGTCGGCGCGCTCTGGTCCGCCTCCGGCTACGTCGGCGCCTTCGGCCGCGCGATGAACCGCGTCTACGAGATCGACGAGGGCCGCCCGTTCTGGAAGCTGCGCCCGACCATGCTCGGCGTCACCGTCGTCACCGTGATCCTCATCGTCGTCGCCGCGCTCATCCTGGTGCTGAGCGGCCCGGTCGCCACCGCCGTCGGCGACGTCGTCGGTCTCGGCCCCGCCGCGCTGTCGGTCTGGAACATCGCCAAGTGGCCGGTGCTGGTGATCATCGCGGTGCTGACCATCGCGATCCTCTACTACTGGGCGCCGAACATCCGTCAGCCGAAGTTCCGCTGGATCAGTGTCGGCTCGATCCTCGCGCTCGCCATCTGGCTGCTCGCCTCGGTCGGCTTCGCCTTCTACGTCGCCAACTTCTCCAACTACAACAAGACCTACGGCTCGCTCGGTGGCGTGATCGTCTTCCTGCTCTGGATCTGGATCACCAACATCGCCCTGCTCTTCGGCGCCGAGTTCGACGCCGAGCTCGAGCGCGGCCGCGAGCTCCAGGCCGGCATCGAGGCGGAGGAGACCATCCAGCTGCCCCCGCGCGACACCGCCGCGAGCGACAAGAAGGCCGCGGTCCACGAGAAGGACGTCCGCGACGGCCGCTGGCTGCGGCTCTCCAGCGAGAACCGCGGCCAGAAGGGCCCCTCGCAGGACGACGAGGCCGCGAAGGACTCCGAGAAGGCGGCCGCGAAGGACTGAGACACCCGCGGACATGCTGGTCGAGCAACCGCAGCAGGCGGCGCCACGAGCTCATGCTGGTCGAGGAGCCCCGCAGGGGCGAATCGAGACCCACCGCACTCAGCACACCAGCTCCGCGGACTCCTGATCCGACGCCGGCGGATCTCGATACGCCCGCTCCGCGGGCTGCTCGATCAGCATGGCCGAGCTCCCGAGTCGCACTCGGTTCAGGACTCGAGCCGCCACAGCTCCCGGTAGTACTGCGCCCGCTCCTCGTCCGGCTCGATCCCGTACTCGCGGAGCAGCAGCGGCCCCCAGCCCTCGCCGTAGTTCCAGCCGAGGCTGACCGCCGCGACCGAGAGATCCGCCCAGCGGTCGCCCACGCCGAGATCGCCCACGTCGACGGAGGCGCACCAGCGGCCGTCGCTGCCGATCAGGGTGTTCGGCGCGCAGGCGTCCCCGTGCACGACGACGGGCTCGTCCAGCGCCGGAGCCGCACCGAGCGCCGTGGGCCGCCGGTCGAACCACGAGTCCCCCCGCAGCCCAGCAGGCACGTCAACGACCGGCAGCGCGTGCACCGCCCGCAGTGCCGCCGCGATCGCCCGCACCGCCTCCTCCGGCCGCGCGATCCACTCCGGAGCGACCGCGCTCGCGCCGTCGAGCGGCGCCGTCAGCAGCCACTGCGCCTCGGCGTCCTCGCCGCGCTCGAGGATCCTCGGCACCGGATGCCGTCCGGCGAGCCACTCGAGCCGCACCGCCTCCCGCCCGAGGTCGACGTCGCTCGCCCGCGGATTCCACTTCAGGTACCCGTCCCGCACCCGGAAGGTCAGCCCGTCCAGCTGGTTCCGCCACACCAGCTCCGGCGCGACTCCCCCGTTGAGCGCGATCGCCACCTCGGGCACCCGCACCCCGACCATCGACGTCTGCCTGCTCAGATCCGGCCCGCTCACCCCTCCACCCTCCCGCGAGATGCCACTTGTGCACGCAATCCTCGGCGTGTCGTGTGCACAAGTGGCATCTCGCGGGAGGGTCAGCGCAGGTAGCGGAGGAGGAGGGTGTCGCCGGCAGCCAGCACGTGGGCCAGGCGCATCTCGCGCGGAGTCGCAGCGCCGCGGGCGATGCGGCCGGCGTCACCCGACTCGAGGGACGGGCTGATCGTCAGGCACAGCTCGTCGACGGCGTCCGCGGCCAGCAGTGTGCCGAGGAGGCCCGGACCGCCCTCGCAGTGGATCCGGCCGAGCCCGCGCTCGACGAGCGCCGCGCGCATCCGTCCCGCGTCCAGCGCGTCCTCGCCGCAGACCAGCACGTCGGCCACCTCCGCCAGCTCCGCGCGCCGCCACTCGGGCGACGCCCCGGTCGTCACGACGATCGGCCGCACCGGCGCCTCCGTGAAGATCCGCGACCCGGGATCGAGGTCCAGCGACCCCGACACGATCGCGAACACCGGGTGCGGAGGCAGCCCCGCCGCCGTCCGCGCCGCCGCGGCCTCGTCGCCGAGCACCATCGGCCCGTAGCCCTCGGTCCGCACTGTGCCCGCCGCGACGAGCACCACGTCGGCCAGGCGCCGCAGCAGGTCGAAGACCCGCAGATCCGCCTCGCCGCCCAGCGCCCCTGAGACCCCCTCGCGGGTCACCGCGCCGTCGATGCTCGAGACGAAGTTCACCCGCAGCCACGCGTCACCGGCGCCGTCCGCGTAGGCCGCGAGCAGCTGCTCGTCGTCGAGGTCCTGGGCGGGCGCCGGCCGGAGCCGGTCGATCGCCGCTCTCACGCGCGGCCCGCCGTCTCATCGGCCGCGACGTTGTGCCGCAGATACGCCGGCTGCCGCCAGCCGAGCACCGCCTCCGTCAGCCGCACCGCGTCCACCGCCTGCCGCACGTCGTGCATCCGCACGATCCGCGCGCCGTTCAGGATGCAGATCACCGCCGCCGCCAGCGAGCCCTCCAGCCGCTCGCCCTGCGGCCGGTCCAGGGTCTCGCCGATGAAGTCCTTGTTCGACACCGCCGCGAGCACGGGCAACCCGAGGACCGAGAGCTCCCCCAGCCGTCGCGTCAGCTCCAGCGTGTGCAGGGTGTTCTTGTTGAGGTCGTGCCCGGGATCGACGATCAGCCGGTCGTCGGGGATCCCCGCGGCCCGCGCACGGTCCACCCGGACGCGCAGGTGCTCGATCACCTCCGCCACGACGTCCTCGTACTGCGGCGCCGTGGGCTCGCTGCGCGGCGCCCCGACGCTGTGGGTGACGACGAGCTGGGCGCAGGAGCCCGCGAGCACCGCGAGCATCCCCGGATCGTGCAGCCCGCTGGTGTCGTTGACGACGGAGGCGCCCTCGGCGATGCTCGCCCGGGCCACCTCGGCGCGGGTCGTGTCGACGGAGACCACCACGTCGCTGCGCTCGTGGATGGCCGCGACCACCGGCAGCACCCGGTCCAGCTCCTCCTGCAGCGAGACGGCGGGCCCGCGGCCGAAGGGGACGCCGCCGACGTCGACCCAGTCGGCGCCCTGCTCGGCGGCCCGCACCGCGGCGTCGACCGCCCGATCGAGCGCGAAGGTGGAGCCCTTGTCGTAGAAGGAGTCCGGCGTGCGGTTCACGACCGCCATCACCGCGACCTCCCGCTCGAAGTCGAACCCGCGTCCGCCGATCGTGCGCCTCATCGTCCGTCGTCCCTCCGGCTGCCCGCGCCGAGCGAGCGTCGGCGCGCTCACCCTAGACGAGCCGCATCGGCGAGGGCTGCGGCGGCAGCAGCGGCGTCGTCGCGGCGTCCTCGAGCAGCACCTGGAAGAGCAGGTGGTCCTGCCACTCCCCCGCGATCCGCAGGTAGCGCCGGGCCACTCCGATCCGCTCGAAGCCGTTGCGCTCGAGCACCGTCTGCGAGCCGACGTTGTGCAGCAGCGTGCCCGCCTGCACCCGGTGCAGCCGCAGCTCGTCGCGGGCGAGGCCGAGGGTCGCGCCGACCGCGCGGGTCATCACCCCGCGGCCCTCCAGCTCGCCGTCGACCCAGTAGCCGAGGTCCGCGCTGTCGAAGGCGCCGCGCACCACGTTCGAGAGCGTCACCCGCCCGACGAGCTCGTCGCCGCGCTCGAGCACCAGCGGGAGCAGCGCCCCGGACCGGTGCCCGTGCAGCGCGTCGGCGATCGCGTCGGTCTGCCCGCCGGCCTCGAAGAACCGCGCCGACCGCAGCGGCTCCCAGGGCGCGAGGCGGCGCCGGTTGCGGCGGTACGCCTCGGCGAGCGCGGGACCGTCCTCGCGGACGATCAGGCGGAGGACGGTGCCGTGACCGACGGCGATCGAGGCTGACACCCTGCGAGGCTAGACCGATCCGGTCCGTTAACGCACGAACCCCCGGCCGGGGCCGGGGGTGTCGTCGTGGTGGGCGATACTGGGATCGAACCAGTGACCTCTTCCGTGTCAGGGAAGCGCGCTACCGCTGCGCCAATCGCCCGCTGCTCCCGGAGGAGCGCCTCGCTCGGTGAACGATCGAGGTGGATACGGGATTCGAACCCGTGTATACGGCTTTGCAGGCCGCTGCCTCGCCTCTCGGCCAATCCACCGTGTACGGGATTCGGTGTCGGCGGCCCCTCGGAGCGTGAGCTCCCGGGGCCGACCAGGTGAAACACCGGCCCGGGGGCCGGTTCTTCGAGCGGATGACGAGATTCGAACTCGCGACCCTCACCTTGGCAAGGTGATGCGCTACCACTGCGCCACATCCGCATGATGTGTTGGATTGCTGTCTTGCTGCTGTTTGCTGGTCTTGCCTGTCTCCCCGGCGCTTTCGCTGCCCGGCTCGACCTAGAAGACTGTATCCGAACGCCGCGCGAACTTCCAAATCGACGGCGCCCCGATTCGGGCACCGCGACGCCGGACCCGCGTCGTTCCGCGCGAAACCGGCCCGCAACCCGCTGTTCACCCGGGCGTGGCGCGCCGTTCCCGGTGCATCGCAGCGCCGCGGATCCGCTACGATCATTTCTCGGGCCGTCCACAAGACGGCCGTCAGGGCGATTGGCGCAGTTGGTAGCGCGCTTCCTTCACACGGAAGAGGTCATCGGTTCGAGTCCGGTATCGCCCACCACCTCTCTCCCCTCCATCTTCCGCATCTCCACCCGCGCATCTCCACACCGCGGAGGCACTCTCGTGATGGGTCGCTCCCACGCCGTCTCCGGCGCGCTCGCCTGGTCCGTCGTCACGACCGTCCCAGCCCTCGCCGCGCCGCTCGGCCTCGCCGGCCTCCCGCTCGACCTGCGGCTCGTCGGTCTCGGCGTCGCCGCCGGCTGGGCGCTCGTCCCGGACGCCGACCACGCCCGGGCGACGATCTCGCGCTCGGCACCCGGCGCGTCCCTCCTCACCGCGACCGCCGGCCGCATCAGCGGCGGCCACCGGCACGGGATGCACTCCCTGCTCGCCGTGGCCGTCGTCTGGTACCTGATCCCGCTCCTGGTCGCCCTGCGCTTCCCCGTGCCGCTCGTCGGCCCGGTCTCGCTGGCCGCCGTGCTCACCCTGCCGGCGATCGCCTTCGCCGCGAAGGCGGTCAGGGCGGCGCCCTCCTGGCCGATCGCCTGGGCCGGAGCACTCGTCGTGACCGTGCTCCTGGTCACCCTCGCCGACGGCACCTGGGCCTGGCTGCAGGTCGCCGCGACCCTCGGCTACCTCGTGCACGTCGCCGGTGACGCCCTCACCACCGAGGGGATCAACTGGCTCTGGCCGCTGCGGATCCGCTCCCCGCGCTGGGTGCGCCGCACGCCCGTGCTGCGGCGGCTCTGGACGTCCGGCGGCTACGCCGCGATCCCCGTCCTCGGCTCGGCCGGCTCCTGGCGCGAGACGATCCTCTACTGGCTGATGTCGGCCGCCACGATCGTGCTGACGGCCTGGCTGCTCGCCGAGGAGCTCCTCTGACCCCGGGCGGGAGCCTTCAGTACACCGCCCCCGGGTTCATGATCCCCAGCGGATCGAACACCGCCTTGATCCCGCGCTGCAGCGCCATGGAGTCCTCGCCGAGCTCCTCCGCGAGCCAGCGCCGCTTCAGCAGCCCCACCCCGTGCTCCCCGGTGAGGGTGCCGCCGAGCGCGAGCGCGGTGCGGAACAGCTCGCTCGCCGCCGCCCAGACCTCCTCGCCGACCCCGTCGGACCCGGCAGGCACGACGAAGTTCGGGTGCAGGTTGCCGTCGCCCGCATGGGCCACGGTCGGGATGCTCAGCCCGGTGCGCTCCTCGATCCCGCGGATCGCGGCGAACATCGCGGGCAGCGCCGAGCGCGGCACGCAGACGTCCTCGATCAGCACCTCGCCCTCGGCCTCGAGCGCGGGATGGAAGGCCCGCCGCACCGCGAGCAGCGCCTCGCCCGCCACCGGGTCGTCCGTCGACTCGGCGTCCCCGCCGGCCTCGGTGACGATCGCGAGGATCCGGCGCGCCTCGTCCTCCGCTCCCCCACCGTCCGTCTGCACGAGCAGGTAGGCGGCGCCGCGGTCGAGCTGTGCGCCCGTGTAGCGGCCGATCGCCGCGAGCGCCCCCTCGTCCATCAGCTCCATCACCGCCGGTCGGAGCCGGGCCGCCGTGATCGCCGCCGAGGCGGCCGCGGCCGCGACAACACTCGGGAAGTACGCGCCGATCGTCACGACGCGGCCGGCGGGGATCGGCCGCAGCTTCACCGTCGCCTCGACGATCACGCCCAGCGTCCCCTCCGAGCCGGTCAGCAGCGCCGTGAGGTCGTAGCCGGCGACGCCCTTCACGCTGCGCCGCCCGGTCCGCACCAGGCGCCCGTCGGCCAGCACGACGGCCAGACCGAGCACCGCCTCGCGGGTGACCCCGTACTTCGCGCAGAGCAGCCCGCCCGCGTTGGTGGCGATGTTGCCGCCGATGCTCGAGATCGCCTTGCTCGCCGGGTCGGGCGAGAAGATCAGCCCGTCCGCGGTGACCGCGTCCGACAGAGCCTGATTGAGCACGCCCGGCTCGACGACCGCGAGCTCGTCCTCGAGCGAGATCTCCAGGATGCGGTCCATGGCCGCCGTCGAGAGCACGATCGCGCCGTCCCGGCCGACGGCCCCCGCGGCGAGCCCCGTCCCCGCACCGCGCGGGACGACCGGCACCCGGTGCTCGGTGGCGAGCCGGAGCGTCGCCTGCACGTCGGCGACCGAGCGCGCGCGGACCAGCGCTAGCGCGCGTCCGCCGGCGGTCCAGCCGGACTTGTCGGTGTGCGCGGACTCGAAGTCCGGCCCCTCGGTCGTCACCGCGTCGCCGAGCTCCTCGCGCAGCCTCCGGAGGACGAGCGCACCGCCGACGGCCTCGGCACCGATGCCGATTCCGGTGTGAACTGTCTCGGCGGCGCTGGTCTCGGTACGGCTGGTCTCGGTGCTGCTCATGCGGGTCACTCCGGGCGGATCGCGGGTCGGCCCCTCGATCCTTCCACGGCGGCCCGGTCACGCGGCAGGATGGGCGGATGAGCGGAGCGCGGCGATGACGGGACCCACGAGCGCGGGGATCCTCCTGCACCGGCTGCGTGACGGCACGCGCGAGGTGTTCCTCGGCCGGATGGGCGGCCCGCTGTGGACCCGCCGCCCGCGGGCCTGGTCGATCCCCAAGGGCCTGCACACGCCCGAGGAGGCACCGCTCGACGCCGCTCGGCGCGAGTTCGAGGAGGAGATCGGCGTCGCCGCCCCGGACCTCGACTACGCGCTCCTCGGTGCCTACCGCCAGCGCTCCGGGAAGACCGTCACCGTCTTCGCCGCGGAGTGCGCCGGCGAGGTCGCGTTCGTCGCCAGCAACACCTTCGAGCTCGAGTGGCCGCGCGGCTCCGGAGTGATCCGCGCCTACCGGGAGATCGAGCGTGCGGAGTGGCTGCCGCTCGAGCGCGCCCGCGAGGAGATCACCGCCGGGCAGGTGCCCGCCCTCGACGATCTCGAGCGGGCCCTGACCGCGACGGACCGACCGGCGGCCCAGCGCCCGGGAGCGCAGGACTCGGCTCAGTAGTCGAGGACGTCCAAAGGGATCGCCAGGTCGTCGTCGGTCGCCATCGGCACGGGCCGGCCGAGTCGGCGGGCGCGGTCGGCCAGCTCCGCGACCAGCGCCTCGTCGACGATCTCCGCGGCGTCCTCGGGCTCGTCCTCGACGAGCATCTGGCTCGACGGTCCGAGCAGCAGCCGGGCCGTCAGCACGCCGCCACCGCGCCGGACAGGGATCTCCACCGTGGCCGCGGTCGCCGTCGAGGCGAGCATCCGGGCGTACTCGAGCACCGCGTCCGCGATGTCGTCCCCGGTGAGGACGCTCCCCTCGGCGTAGTGGATGCGTCGCACGGCGGACTCCTTCAGTCGGCGGAGCGGCCGGCTGCAGGAGAGCCCGGCCGGCTCCCTCCCCAGGGTGGCACGCGCTCCCCGGCGCGCAGGCGGATCGGCAAACATCCGCCGGGGGCTTTACTTCCCGGCACCGCCCCCGCCGTGCCCGCGGTCGTCGGCCGCCGAGTAGACCCGCAGCGCCAGTGGCACGATCCGGACCCTCGCCTCGTGGAAGCCGTCCGGCTCGCCGTCGAACACCTCGCTCTCGCCGTCGTGCGCCCACTCCGGGTCCACGCCGGCCGGTCGCCGCGCGCCGACCACGACGCCCGCGGTGCTGGCCGACTCGACCACCGGCGCGCGCCAGCCGGGCACCCGCCCGACCACCGGCGTCGCGCCCCGCCCGAGCGCGAGCGACACCGCGCCGCGGGTCCGGGGCGTCCGTCCCGAGTGCAGCACGCGGATGTCGAGCTGCCCGTCGTCCAGGCGCCGGCGGGCGAGCGGCGTCGCGGTGCGCGGGTGCTCCCGGTTCACTCCGACGAAGTACGACCAGACCAGCTCCGTCCGCCCGTCGCGCCGCAGCTCGAACGGGTCGGTCGAGCGCACCACCTCGAAGGCGGCGAGGACCGCGGCGAGCGGCTTGCCGATCACCTTCTCGCGCTTCTCCCGCGCGGCCACGAACTCCGGATACAGCCCGATCGAGACGGTGTTCAGCACCGTGACCGGCTCGGCGTCCCCGGCCGTCACCTCGGCCACATCGACGTCGCGGCGCTCGCCGTGCGCCGCCGCGTCGAGCGCTTCCTGGATCGTCACCAGGCCCAGCGCCTTGGCGAAGTGGTTCATCGTCCCGCCCGGCAGCACCAGGAGCGTCAACCCCTCGGCCCGCGCGAGCCCCGCGCCGACCGCCATCGTCCCGTCGCCGCCGTAGACGCCCAGCACCTCGGGCGGAGCGTCGCCGGCGCACGCCGAGCGCACCACGTCGCCGAGGTCCTCGCCCTCGGCCAGCCGGTGCACCCGCGCCGCGGGGAAGCGCTGCAGGAGGAGCGGCTCCGGATCCGGCCGGTGCGAGTCGCGCCCGGCGCTCGGGTTGAGCACCACCAGCAGCCCGGCTCCGTCGCCGAGCGGACGCACGTCGACCGGCGGCCGGCTCGTCCGCTCCGAGACGGGGACGTGCCGCGGGCGCGCCGGGACCAGCACCTTCCCGAGGCTCGCGACGACCGCGCCGAGCGCCGCTCCGCCGACCACGTCGGAGAGCCAGTGCACCCCGACGTGCAGGCGCGAGAAGGCGACGGCCGCGGCGAGCGGCGCGACGGCGAGTCCCACCCGCGGGTTCTCGAGCGCGACCCCGGCGGCGAAGGCGGCGGCACTCGCCGCGTGGCCGGAGGGGAAGCTCGGCGAGGTGGGCACGCGGGCGAGCCGCCGCCCCACCGGCACGTCCACCACGAGCGGTCGGACCCCGCCGAAGAGCTGCTTGCCGACGAGGTTCGCCGCGGCGCTCGCCACCGCCAGCGACGCCGCTCCCCGCGCCGCCTCGCGGGGCCGGCCGGCCAGGAGCAGCAGCGCCCCGAGCCCGAACCAGAGCGCTCCGTGATCGGCGGCGCGCGAGAGCCCGACCAGCGCTCCGTCCACGAGCGGCACCGGACGGCGCGCGTTGAGCTTCCGGGCGGCGCGGGCATCGGCCCGGCGCACGGCGCGCGGCACTGCGAGGACGCGCCGGAGCAGGACGGACGGGGGTCGGGTTCCGCGCAGAGGCATGCCTCCAGGGTAGGAGGCGCCTTCCGCGACTCCCTGAGCCCTGGGCGGCTAGACCTCGCCGAACCCCGACGCGACCAGGTCGGCCAGCCGCCCCACGGCCTCCTCCGCCTCGGCGCCGGTCGCCGAGATCGCGATCTCGTCACCGCGGTCGAGCCCGAGCGACATCACGCCGAGCAGGCTCGTCGCGTCCTTGCCGTTCACGTCGATCCGCGCGTCGAAGCGGGTGGCGAGGGTGACGAAGTCGGCCGCCGGCCGGGCGTGCAGCCCGTTCGGGTTGATCAGCCGCACCGTCCGCCGCACGCTCGCCGACTCGGCGGGCGCCACGGGTGACTCGGCGAGGAGCGCGCCCCGGGCCGACTCCGCCGCCGCGAGCACGTCCGCCAGCGCGGCACCGGTGCCCGCCGCCACGGCCGCCGCCACGGCGCCCTCCACGAGCGGCGCGTCCGCGATCCGGACCCGCTCCCGCGCCTCGTCGTCCAGGAACTCCACCGCGGTCTCCGCGGTCATGATCGCCGAGCCGAGGTCGCAGAGCACCACGGCGCCCTCGCCGGAGTCGGCCTCGGCCAGCGCCGCGGTGATCCGCTCGAAGCTCGTCCCGATCCCGCCGTCGTCCGTGCCGCCCGCGGCGATCAGCGCGACGTCGGGCGCCATCTGCGCCGCCAGCTCCACGAGTCCCTCGGCCAGTCGCGCGCTGTGCGAGACGAGGACGAGCCCGACGCTCACGCCGCCGCCTCGGCCGCGGCGCGCAGCAGCAGGACGCTCGACACGCTGCCCGGATCGCGGTGCCCGACGGCCCGCTCGCCCAGGTAGCTCGCCCGGCCCTTCCGCGCGACGAGCGGGTCGGTCGACTCCGCTCCGCCCTGTGCCGCGTCCGCTGCCGCGGCGAGCACGGCGGCCGCCGAGGAGCCGTCGGCCGAGGCGGCCTGCGCGGCCTCGACCGCCGGCGTCCACGCGTCCACCATCGTCTTGTCGCCGACCTCGGCCTTGCCGCGCAGCACGATCCCGTCGCGCGCCGCCGCGAGCAGTGCCGCGACCGCGGAACCGTCGAGCGACTCCTGCCCGGTGACCGCGCCGGACGCCTTGAGGAACGCGGTGCCGAACAGCGGCCCGGAGGCTCCGCCCACCGTCGAGATCAGCGTGGTCGCCACCAGCTTGAGCACCTCGGCCGGAGTCGCGAGCTCGGCAGCCGCGTCGAGCTTCGCGACCACGGCCTGGAAGCCGCGGTCCATGTTCTCGCCGTGGTCGCCGTCGCCGATCGCGCGGTCGAGCGTGATCAGCTCCACCCGGTGCTCCGAGACCGCCTGCGCCGCGGCCCGGATCCACGTCACAGCCCATGCCGCGTCGAGCCCCTGCGCTCCCTGTCCGTCCTGCATCGATCCGTCCTCTTTCCTGTGTCGCCTCTGCGACCGTCGTGTCGTCGTGCGGTCGTGTCGTCGTGTGCGCGCCGCTGTCCGGGCCGGGCGCCCGCCCTCTGCTCGGGGCCGCTCAACGCCCCCAGCGCAGCGCCGCGGTCTGCACCGGTGCGTCCCAGAGCTCCGTCAGCGCGTCGTCCAGCTTCAGCAGCGTGATCGAGACCCCCTGCATCTCCAGCGAGGTGACGTAGCTGCCGACCAGGCTGCGCCGCACCGTCACGCCCTTCTCGGCGAGCACCTCCGCGGCACGCCGGTAGACGAGGTAGAGCTCGACCTGCGGGGTGCCGCCCAGTCCGTTGACGAAGAGGAGCACGTCGTCGCCGGAGGAGAAGGGCAGGTCCTCGAGGATCGGCGCGAGCAGGCGGTCGACGATCCGGTCGGCCGGCTCGAGCGGGATCCGCTCGCGGCCGGGCTCGCCGTGGATGCCGATGCCGATCTCGATCTCGTCCTCGGCCAGCTCGAAGCTCGGCTCCCCCGCGTGCGGCACCGTGCAGGGCCGCAGCGCGACGCCCATCGAGCGGACGTTCGCGATCACCGTCTCGGCGATCGCCGCCACCTCGTCCAGCGAGTCGCCGCGCTCGGCCGCCGCTCCGGCGATCTTCTCCACCATCACGGTCCCGGCCACGCCGCGGCGCCCCGCCGTGTAGAGGGAGTCCTTGACGGCCACGTCGTCGTCGACGATCACCGAGCGGACCTCCACGTCGTCGGCGAGGGCCAGGTCGGCCGCCGTCTCGAAGTTGAGCACGTCGCCGGTGTAGTTCTTCACGATGTGCAGGACGCCCGCACCGCCGTCGACCGCCTTCGTGGCGGCGACGATCGGATCGGGCGTGGGCGAGGTGAACACCGGCCCGGGCACCGCGGCATCGAGCATGCCGACGCCGACGAAGCCGGCGTGCAGGGGCTCGTGCCCGCTGCCGCCGCCGCTGACGATGCCGACCTTCCCCTGCCGAGGAGCGTCGACGCGCACCACGAACAGCGGATCGGGCTCGACCCGCACCAGGTCGGCGTGCGCGAGGCCGAATCCGGCCACGGACTCCGCGACGACGTTCTTCGGGTCGTTGATGAGCTTCTTCATCGAGGTCTCCTCCAGGGCGCTCCGCTCCGTCGCGGACAGCGGCTCCACGTTACGCCCGCCGTCCCGGCTCGCGCAGGCCCGGCCGCGCGGCTCAGGCGCCGCGCCGGGTCTCCTCGACCCACTGGTCCAGCTTCGCCGTCGCGGCACCCGAGTCGACCGCCTGCGCGGCGCGGTCGAGCGCCGAGCGGAGGCGGTCGAGGATCGCCGTCCGGATCAGACCCGGGTCGCGCGCCAGATCGAACGCGATCAGTCCCGCCGCCGCGTTCAGCAGCACGATGTCCCGCACCGGCCCCTCCTCGCCGGCCAGGACCGAGCGGACGACCTGCGCGTTGTAGGCGGCGTCGCGCCCCCGGAGCTGGTCGATGCTCGCGCGGCGCAGGCCGAGGTCGCGCGGGTCGAGGTCGTGCTCGACGACCGAGCCGCGCGAGACCTCCCAGATGTGGCTGTGCCCCGTGGTGGTCAGCTCGTCGAGCCCGTCGTCGCCGCGGAAGACGAGCGCGGTCGCGCCGCGGGTCTGGAACACCCCGACGAAGAGCGGGACCCGGTCCAGGTGCGCGACCCCGACGGCGGACGCCTCCGGCCGCGCCGGGTTGCAGAGCGGCCCGAGGAAGTTGAAGACGGTCGGCACGCCCAGCTCGGCCCGCACGGGCCCGGCGTGGCGGAACCCCGGGTGGAACATCGCGGCGAAGACGAAGGCGATCCCCGTCCGGCGGAACACCTCGGCCACCCGGTCGGCGGAGAGCGTCAGATCGACGCCGAGCGCCGCGAGCACGTCCGAGGAGCCCGACGAGGAGGACGCCGCGCGGTTCCCGTGCTTGATGACCGGCGTGCCCGCGGCCGCCGCGATGATCGACGCGGTGGAGGAGATGTTGACCGTGCCGAAGCGGTCCCCGCCGGTCCCGACGATGTCGAGGGCCATCGGATCCACGTCCAGCGGCACCGCGTGCTCGAGGATCGCGTCGCGGAAGCCGACGATCTCGTCGACCGTCTCGCCCTTGGCGCGCAGCGCGATCAGCAGGCCCGCGAGCTGCGCCGGCGTGGCCTCGCCCTGCATCACCCGCTCCATGGCCCAGGTCGCCTCCGACACCGAGAGATCGGAGGAGTCGAGGAGGGAGCCGAGAATGAGCGGCCAGGACAGGGTTTCCGACATGGCTCTCAGATTATGCGACTACGAAGGCCCCACGGGAAGTGCGAGTTCCCCCCCTTGCGATCGTCCATAATGGTCTGTGTGACGAGCACCTCTCTCTCCCCCACGGCCACCGTGCCCGCAGTGAACCGACCCAACCCGGTCGCGGTCGGAACGATCGTCTGGCTGGGCAGCGAGGTCATGTTCTTCGCGGGCCTGTTCGCGATCTACTTCACCCTCCGCAGCACCTCCCCGGAGCTGTGGTCGGCCGAGACCAGCATCCTGAACGTCCCCTACGCGAGCGTCAACACGGTGATCCTGGTCGCCTCGTCGTTCACCTGCCAGTTCGGCGTCTTCGCCGCCGAGCGCCTGCAGCCCCGGTCCACCGGGCTCAGCCCGTTCAAGTGGGGCATGGTCGAGTGGTTCTTCCTCACCTACGCCCTCGGAGCGGTCTTCGTCTGCGGCCAGGTCCTCGAGTACGCGACCCTCGTCTCGGAGGGCGTCACGCTCTCGAGCAACGCCTACGGCTCCGCGTTCTACCTCACCACCGGCTTCCACGCCCTGCACGTGACCGGCGGGCTCATCGCCTTCCTGCTCGTCATCGGCCGCGCCTTCGCCGTCAAGAACTTCGGCCACAAGGAGGCGACCAGCGCGATCGTCGTGTCCTACTACTGGCACTTCGTCGACGTCGTCTGGGTCGGCCTCTTCGTCGTCATCTACTTCCTGAAGTGAGGCCAGCCGCCTCCATGCCCCACCACACTCCCGAACCCCGCAGGAAGGTTGCCTCGATGGCCTCCCCGAAGACGAAGAGCCGCGCCAAGAAGGGTCGCCGTCACCCCCTGGCCACGCTGGCCCTGATCGCGATCGGCCTCGGCCTCACCGGCGGCACCTACGCGGCCGTCGGCGTCGCGACCTCCGCCTCCGCGGAGACCTCGGCCACCAGCCAGCAGACGATCGACGAGGGCTCGAAGCTCTTCGCCGCCAACTGCGCCACCTGCCACGGCCTCGACGCCGCGGGCACCGACAACGCCCCGTCGCTGATCGGCGTCGGCGCCGCCTCGGTCGACTTCCAGGTCGGCACCGGCCGCATGCCGATGCAGATGCACGGCCCGCAGGCCCTCGAGAAGCCGGTGCAGTTCACCGACGACCAGGTCGCCGAGCTGGCGGCCTACGTCGCCTCGTTGGCGCCCGGCCCCGCCATCCCCAGCGGCGAGGTCCTCGACGCCCAGGGCGACTCGGCCAACGGCGCCGAGCTCTTCCGGATCAACTGCGCGATGTGCCACAACGTCGCCGGCGCCGGCGGCGCCCTGACCGAGGGCAAGTTCGCTCCCCCGCTGGGCGGCGTCACCGAGGCGCACATCTACGAGGCGATGGTCACCGGCCCGCAGAACATGCCGGTCTTCAACGACCTCAACATCTCGCCGGAAGACAAGCGCGACATCATCTCCTACCTCAAGTACATCGAGGCCAACCCCTCCCCGGGCGGGTTCGCCCTGGGCTCCCTCGGCCCCGTCGCCGAAGGCCTCTTCCTCTGGATCTTCGGACTCGGTTCCATCGTCGCCCTGACGGTGTGGATCACCGCACGATCCAACTAGCAGACACCGGCGCCCTGGCGGGCGCTCGACCCCCACGACGCCGAGCGGCGTCGACACGGCGTGAAAAGGAGAACCATGGCAGAGCACGATGAGGGTGGCACCGACCTCGCCACCTCGTCGGCCACCGGGCACGGGAGTGCTCCGGCCGGCACCGCGGTCGTGACGCGGGACCGCGTCCAGGACCCGGGCCTCCCGCCGCACCGCCCCCGGATGACCGACGTCGACCCCAAGGTCGCGAAGCGGGCCGAGCGCACGGTCTACACGCTCTTCTACCTCTCCTTCGCGGGCTCGATCTTCGCGGTGGCCGCCTACATGGCGTTCCCGATCACGGAGAACATCGAGTCGGTCCGGCTGAACACGCTGTTCATCGGCCTCGGCATGTCGCTGGCACTCCTGGGCATCGGCATCGCCGCCGTCCACTGGGGCAAGCAGCTGATGTCCGACCACGAGGGCATCGACATCCGCCACCCCGTCCGCAGCGCGGAGGACACCCGTGCCCGTGCGCTCGAGATCTTCGACCAGTCCGACAAGGAGTCCGGCTTCGGCCGGCGCTCGCTGATCCGCAACAGCCTCATCGGCTCGCTGATCGTCTTCCCCCTGCCCGCCGTGATCCTGTTCCGAGGCCTCGGACCGCAGGACCAGAACCCCGTCGCCCTCCTCAAGACCACGATGTGGCGCGAGGGCACGCGGCTCACCCTGGACCCCTCCGGAGCGCCGATCCTCGCATCGGACGTCACGCTGGGCTCCGCCTTCCACGTCATCCCCGAGGGACTCGACGAGGTCGAGGGCAAGCTGGAGGAGAAGGCCAAGGCCGCCGTCCTCCTGATGCGCCTGAAGCCCGAGGACCTGACCGTCAGCGAGGGTCGCGAGACCTGGAACTACGACGGCATCGTCGCCTACTCCAAGATCTGCACGCACGTCGGCTGCCCCGTGGCGCTGTACGAGCAGCAGACCCACCACCTCCTGTGCCCGTGCCACCAGTCGCAGTTCGACATCAAGCGCGAGGCCGAGGTCATCTTCGGTCCTGCGAAGCGCCCGCTTCCGCAGCTCCCCATCACCATCGACGCCGACGGATACCTGGTCGCCCGCAGCGACTTCACGGAGCCGGTCGGACCATCCTTCTGGGAGCGATGACACACATGTCCACCACCACACCTTCCCGCCCCGCGGCATCGCCCGCAGAGCCCGGCGACGGCGTCATCCTCGGCAGCGGCAAGCTGCAGAAGGGCTACGTCGGGGCCGCGTCGAACTACATCGACGAGCGCACGAGCATCTCGGCGGTCGTCAAGGAGTTCGGCCGCAAGATCTTCCCGGACCACTGGTCGTTCCTCCTCGGCGAGGTCGCGCTCTACAGCTTCGTGATCATCCTGCTGTCGGGCACCTTCCTCACCTTCTTCTTCCAGGCCTCCATGGTCGAGACGCACTACGAGGGCAGCTACCTGCCGCTCAAGGGCATCGAGATGTCCGCGGCGATGGCCTCGTCGCTCGACATCTCGTTCGACATCCGCGGCGGCCTGCTGATGCGGCAGATCCACCACTGGGCGGCCCTGCTGTTCGTGGCCTCGATCGGCCTGCACATGCTCCGCATCTTCTTCACCGGCGCGTTCCGCAAGCCCCGCGAGATCAACTGGGTCATCGGCTTCGTCCTCTTCATCCTCGCGATGGCCGAGGGCTTCACCGGCTACTCCCTCCCGGACGACCTGCTCTCGGGCAACGGCCTCCGCATCATCGACGGCATGGTCAAGGGCATCCCGATCGTCGGAACCTGGGTCTCGTTCCTCCTCTTCGGCGGCGAGTTCCCCGGCACCGACATCGTCGGCCGCCTCTACACGCTGCACATCCTGCTGCTGCCGGCGCTGGTGCTCGCGTTCATCGCTCTGCACCTCGTGTTCGTGGTCGTCCACAAGCACACCCAGTTCCCCGGTGCGGGCAAGACCGAGCAGAACGTCGTCGGCTACCCGGTGCTCCCGGTCTACGCCGCCAAGGCCGGTGGATTCTTCTTCATCGTCTTCGGTGTCGTCGTCCTCATCGCCTCGCTGTTCACGATCAACCCGATCTGGAACTACGGCCCGTACGACCCCTCCCCCGTCTCCGCCGGCACCCAGCCAGACTGGTACATCGGCTTCGCCGACGGTGCCCTGCGTCTGGTCCCGCCGGGACTCGAGTGGGCGATCCCGGGCCTCGGCACGATCTCGTTCAACATCCTCCTGCCGCTCTCCGTGGTCGGGCTGTTCATCGTCGTCGTCCTGCTCTACCCGTTCCTCGAGGCCTGGATCACCGGTGACAAGCGCGAGCACCACCTGCTCGACCGCCCGCGCAACGCCGCGACCCGCACCGCGATCGGTGCCGCCGGAGTCACGTTCTACGCCGTCCTCTGGGCTGCGGCGTCCTCCGACATCATCGCGACGCACTTCCACCTCACGATGGAGGGCGTCATCCACGCCCTGCAGTTCCTCCTCTTCGCCGGTCCGGTCATCGCGTACTTCGTCACGAAGCGCATCTGCCTCGCCCTGCAGAAGAAGGACCGCGAGATCGCCCTGCACGGCTTCGAGTCCGGTCGCATCGTCCGCCTTCCCGGCGGCGAGTTCATCGAGGTGCACCAGCAGCTCGACGCGTACGAGCGCTGGAAGCTGGTCGGCCAGGAGGAGTACGAGCCCCTCATGATCCGCCCGGACTCCCGCGGCCGCATCACCGCCCCGGAGCGCGTGCGCGCCGGCCTCTCCCGCTGGTTCTTCGAGGACCGGATCACCCCCGTCACCCAGAAGGAGCTCGAGAGCTCGCACAGCGAGCACTGACTCCTCCCCCGAAGGGCCCGGACGCACAGCGTCCGGGCCCTTCGTCGTCCCCTGTTCGACCACCCCTCACAGAGCGCGGACACCACCGGTCGAGCGGCACCCCCGCACGGCAGAGTCCGCCCCCTCATGCTGACTGAGTAGCGCGCACCGCGGGCACATCGAGATCCACCACTGTCAGAACGCGAGTCTGCAGACCCGCCCTGCTGAGGACCCTGGTCTCGATACGCCCCTACGGGGCTGTTCGACCAGCATGGACAGCACGGCCGCCCTCATGCTGATCGAGTAGCCCGCGCAGCGGGCGTATCGAGATCCACCACCGCCAGAACACGAGTCTGCAAACCCGCCCTGCTGAGGACCCCGGGGCTCGATACGCCGCTGCGGGGCTACTCGACCAGTATGGACAGCACGGCCACCCTCATGCTGATCGAGTAGCCCGCGCAGCGGGCGTATCGAGATCCACCACCATCAGAACATGACTCTGCAGACCCGCCCTCCTGAGGACCCCGGGTCTCGATACGCCCCTGCGGGGCTACTCGACCAGCAAGAACAGCACCGCCGCCCTCATGCTGATCGAGTAGCCCGCACAGCGGGCGTATCGAGATCCACCACCATCAGAACACGACTCTGCAGACTCGCCCTGTTGCGGAAGCCAGGTCTCGACACGCCCCTGCGGAGCTACTCGACCAGCATGAAGGGTGCTCCGCGCTTCCGGACTATCGGAACGGATGCAGGCAGTCGGCTGAGGCGCGTGACGGGTCCGCTCGCGGCCCAGTGACAGCACGAGTGGAGTCGGGGCGGCCTCAGGGGGCCCTTCAAAGCCTGTTTCGCGCCCGTCCGTGTGTTGGACGCTCGGAGGCAGACCTCAGACGCCCAGACCCGCCCTGCGGGCTCCCTCGCGCCACGCGAAAGGGCCGGGTGCCGGAGATCGAAGCCTCCTGCACCCGGCCCTCGGAGCCGTGCAGTCCGCCTAGCGGGCGAAGTACCCGCGGTAGTACTCGTACACCCAGCCGGCGATGGCGACCAGGAAGAGGCCGACCGCGATGTAGGTGATCCAGAAGCCGACCGCGAGGCCGAGGAAGGCCAGCGCAGCGGAGCCGCCGAGGATCAGCGGCCACCAGCTCCACGGGCTGAAGAAGCCCAGCTCTGGGTCGCCGTCGTCGATGTCGGCGTCGAGGCGGTCCTCGGGCAGCTCGGCGCCCTGGGCCTTGTGCACCCGGCCGACGTAGAAGGCGATGAAACCGCCCAGCACCGATGAGAGCGCGATGCCCACGGTGCCGACCCACTCGACCTGGCCGGTGTCGATCAGCGACCAGAGGATATAGGTGACGTCCGCGAGGAGGAAGAACCCGGCGAGCAGCCAGAACAGATTGACGTTGGCGCGCATGGCCCTACTTCACCGTGCCTTCGGACTTGTCGTACGTGGGGGCGTCCGGAGCGTCCTTCGCCGGGCCGATGCCGACGGGGATGCCGGCCTCGGGGTGGTTGAGGTCGAAGGCCGGAGCCTCGCTGCGGATCCGCGGGATGGAGGTGAAGTTGTGCCGGGGCGGCGGGCAGGAGGTCGCCCACTCGAGCGAGCGAGAGAAGCCCCACGGGTCGTTCACAGTGACCTTCGGCGCCTTGCGGGCCGTGATGTACACGTTGAGGAAGAACGGGATGAGCGAGACCGCGAGGATCATCGCGCCGATCGTCGACAGCTGGTTCATCCAGGTGAAGCCGTCCTCGGGCAGGTAGCTCGCGTAGCGGCGGGGCATGCCCACGACTCCGAGCCAGTGCTGGATGAGGAAGGTGGTGTGGAAGCCGATGAACAGCAGCCAGAAGTGCCACTTGCCCAGGGTCTCGTTCAGCATCTTGCCGGTCCACTTGGGCCACCAGAAGTAGAAGCCCGAGAACATCGCGAACACGACGGTGCCGAACACCACGTAGTGGAAGTGCGCGACGACGAAGTACGAGTCGGACACGTGGAAGTCCAGCGGCGGCGAGGCGAGGATGACGCCGGTGAGGCCACCGAAGGTGAAGGTGATCAGGAAGCCGATCGCCCAGATCATCGGGGTCTCGAACGTCACCGATCCGCGCCACATGGTGCCGATCCAGTTGAAGATCTTCACGCCGGTCGGGACCGCGATGAGCATCGTCATCAGCGAGAAGAACGGCAGCAGGACCGAGCCGGTGACGTACATGTGGTGCGCCCACACGGTCACGGACAGGGCGGCGATCGCGATGGTCGCGTAGATCAGCGTCTTGTAGCCGAAGATCGGCTTCCGGCTGAAGACCGGGAAGACCTCGGAGACGATGCCGAAGAACGGCAGCGCGATGATGTACACCTCGGGGTGGCCGAAGAACCAGAACAGGTGCTGCCAGAGCAGCACGCCGCCGTTGGCCGCGTCGTAGATGTGCGCATCGAACACGCGGTCGGCACCGAGGGCGAACATCGCGGCGGCGAGGACCGGGAAGGCCAGCAGCACGAGGATCGACGTCACCAGGATGTTCCAGGTGAAGATCGGCATGCGGAACATCGTCATGCCGGGGGCGCGCATCGTGATGATCGTGGTGATGAAGTTCACCGCACCGAGGATCGTGCCGAAGCCGGACAGCGCCAGGCCGAAGACCCAGAGATTGCCGCCGAGCCCTGGCGAGAACGTGGTGCTCGAGAGTGGCGCGTAGGCGAACCAGCCGAAGGACGCGGCGCCCTGCGGGGTGATGAAGCCGGCGACCGCGATCAGCGAGCCGAAGCTGTAGAGCCAGTAGGCGAACGCGTTGAGTCGCGGGAACGCGACGTCCGGAGCGCCGATCTGCAGCGGCATGAGGACGTTGGCGAAGCCCGCGAAGAGCGGCGTCGCGAACATCAGCAGCATGATCGTGCCGTGCATCGTGAAGAGCTGGTTGTACTGCTCGCGGGTCTCGACCACGGCGAGGCCGGGCTCGAAGAGCTGGGCGCGGATGACGAGGGCCATCACGCCCGCGATGCAGAAGTAGATGAACGAGGTGATCAGGTACATGTACCCGATGACCTTGTGATCGGTGGACGTCATCCAGCGAACGAGGACGTTCGCCTTGCGCTCGACCGGCGGTGTGCCGAATGAGCGGGACGGGGCGGGTGCGGTGGCGGTGCTCATGCTCCCTCTACTCCTCGTTCTCGGTGCGGGCCGGCGCGCCGGTGCCGGGCAGGTTGCTGTTGCGGTCGTACTCGGCGCCGAGCTGGCCGGTCTGGCCCGCGTCGCGCAGCGACTGGATGTAGTCGTCGTACTCGCCCTGCGAGACGACCTTCACGTTGAAGAGCATTGCGGAGTGGTACTCGCCGCAGAGCTCGGCGCACTTGCCGGCGTAGGTCCCCTCCTTGAGCGGCGTGACGTACATGTAGTTCGTCTTGCCGGGGATCATGTCCTTCTTGTAGAGGAAGTCGACGACCCAGAAGGAGTGGATGACGTCGCGGGCGTCGAGCTGGATCTTGATCTTCTGGTTCACCGGCAGGTAGAGCGTCGGGACCTCGGACTCGACCAGCGAGCCGGCGCCGTCGGCGCTGTCCTCGTACTGGCCCTGGATGCCCGCGGAGTAGACGTCCTCGTCGACGTAGTTGAAGTCCCACGCCCACTGCTTGCCGTACACCTGGATGGTCTCGTCCGGGTCGTCGTAGGCCTGCTCGATGGCGGCCTGGTCGCGCGCGGTGAAGGCGAAGAAGCCGATCACGAGGATCAGCGGCACGATCGTGTAGAAGATCTCGATCGGAAGGTTGTAGCGCAGCTGCACCGGGAGGCCGGTCTGGCCCTTCCGGCGGCGGTAGACGACGACCGCCCAGATCGTCAGGCCCCAGGTGATGACACCCACGGCGAGCAGGACGATCCAGGAGGTGACCCAGAGTCCGATGACCCGGTCGACGTGGTTCGTCGTGCCGGGTTCAGTGGGGAGCCAGCCCTGCAGCTGCTCCTGCGTGCAGCCCGCGAGGACGAGGGCGAGAGCTCCTGCGACGGGTACTGCGACCCATCGGCGGAGACGGCGATTGAAGCGCACCGGTGACCTTTCGGAAGACTGGGGACCAGTTCACACGAAACTGTATTAGACCGGCCCTAGCCTACCCGCCGTCGTCGGCAGGGAGTGCACCGGCACCCGCTCTTGACCTCTCGCCGAAGTGGTGCTGCAACGGCGAACGGCACCCGGCCGCCCGCCGGAGCGGGGAGTCGGGCGCCGTTCGAGCGGGCCGTGCGGCGTGTCGCCGCGGGTGATCAGTGGAAGCTGTCGCCGCAGGCGCAGCTGCCGCCGGCGTTGGGGTTGTCGATGGTGAAGCCCTGCTTCTGGATGGTGTCCTCGAAGTCGATCGAGGCGCCGTCGAGGTAGGGGACGCTCATCTTGTCGACGACGAGGCCGACGCCCTCGAACTCGACCGCGGCGTCGCCGTCGAGCGTGCGCTCGTCGAAGTAGAGCTGGTAGATCAGGCCGGAGCAGCCGCCGGGCTGGACGGCGACGCGCAGGCGCAGGTCGTCGCGGCCCTCCTGCTCGAGGAGGCTCTTCACCTTCGCGGCGGCGACGGGGGTCATCGAGACGCCGTGCGCCGCGGTGGTGGTGCTGGCGGTCAGTGTCGTGTCGGACATGTCACTCCTCGGTGGGATCGGTCGGAACGGAGCCGAGCGTGAACAGCGCTGGCGGGATCGGACGGCGTGCTGCCGACGATTCTACGGTGGCAACCCGGGCGCGGGCCGGGCTATTCCGAATCGCTCAGGCCCGGTGCTCGGCGGCGCGCAGCAGGAACAGCGCCTCCGTCTGCGCCGCGCGCTGGAAGACGCCGAGGTGGAGGGACTCGTTGGGGCTGTGCGCGCGCGAGTCCGGGTCCTCGACACCGGTGACCAGGATCTGCGCGTCCGGGAACTCGCGCACGAGGTCGGCGATGAAGGGGATGCTGCCGCCGACGCTGGTCTCCAGCGGCGCGCGGCCCCAGGCGTCGGCCATCGCCTGCTCGACCAGGCCGACGGCCCAGCCCGAGGTGTCGACCAGGAAGGGCTCCCCCGTGTCGACGTCGGCGATCTCGAGGTGGGCCCCGAACGGAGCGTGCGCCCGCAGGTGCCGCTCGAGGGCGGTGAAGCCCTCCTGCGCCTCCTGCCCGGGAGCGATGCGGGCGCTGATCTTGACCCGCACGGACGGGCTGAGGGTGTTGGAGGCGTCCACCACGCTGGGCGCGTCGATGCCGGTGACCGTGATCGACGGCTTCGACCAGATCCGGGAGAGGAGCGGTCCGGAGCCGATCGGCGACACGCCGTCGAGCAGGCCGGAGTCGCGGCGCAGGTCCTCCTCGGTGGTCTCCGGAACCGCACCGTCGTGCTCGGTGAGCCCGGCGACCGCGACCGAGCCGTCCTCGTTCCAGAGCGTGTCGAGGAGGCGGATCGTCGCGAGCATCGCGTCGGGCACCGCGCCGCCGAGCATGCCCGAGTGCGAAGCGTGCTCCAGGGTGCGGACGGTGAGGGTCAGCGTGACGTTGCCGCGCAGGCCCACGGTGAGCGAGGGGGTGTCGATGTCCCAGTTGTCGCTGTCGGCGACCACGATCACGTCGGCCCGCAGCGCGTCGTGGTGCTCGCGGAGGAAGGTCGGGAACGAGCGGGAGCCGAACTCCTCCTCGCCCTCGATGAAGAGCACGAGGCCGAGGTCGTGGTCGTCGCCCGCCACCCGGCGCAGGGCCCGGACGGCGGCGAGGTGCGAGACCACGCCGGCCTTGTCGTCCGCGGCGCCGCGGCCGTAGAGGCGGTCGCCGCGCACGGTCGGCTCGAACGGCGGCGTCTCCCACGCCTCCTCCGCCCCCTGCGGCTGGACGTCGTGGTGGGCGTAGAGCAGGACGGTGGGTGCGCCGTTGCGGGCGGCCCGCGTCGCGAGGACGGCGGGCTGACCGAGGAGGTCGGAGTCGCCGATGGTGGAGCTGCGGATCGAGACCTCGTCGAAGGCACCCGTCTCCCGGGCGAGCTCGGCGATCGCCTCGGCGCTGGCGGCGACGCGGGTGGCGTCGAAGCCGTCCCAGGAGACGGAGGGGATCCGGACGAGCCGGCCCAGCTCGCCGAGCGAGCGGGGCAGGTCGTCGCGCACGGCGGCGAGCACCTCCTCCTCGGCGGCGGACAGGGTGGAGGACGGAGTCGGAGCGTCGTGAGCCATGGAGGTAATCTTAAGAGACCCTCGATTCCAAGGACGTTCCCCTGTGGCCAAGCACCCGATCGCACCCGACACCCCCGACGACGCCGACGTGACGGCCATCGGGAAGGGCCGGCCGACCCCGACGCGCCGCGAGCAGGAGCTCGCCCGCAAGCGTCCGCTGGTCGTGACCGACCGCAAGCAGGCCGCGCGGGACGCCCGCGTGAAGACCGCGGAGCTGCGCGAGCAGGCCCGCGTCGGCATGGCCGCCGGTGACCAGCGCTACCTGCCGGTGCGCGACAAGGGCCCGCAGCGCAAGTACGTCCGCGACTACGTCGACGCGCGCTTCAGCTTCGGCGAGTTCCTCATCCCGGTGATGGTCGTCGTGCTGCTGATCAGCTTCTTCCCGCAGCCCGAGCTCGCCTCGCTCACGCTGATCATCCTGTGGGCGTTCTTCCTGCTCGCCGTCCTCGACTGCATCCTGCTCGGCCGCCGGCTGAAGAAGAAGCTCGCCGAGCGCTTCGGCGGCGCCGACAAGGTCGAGAAGGGCATCCCGTGGTATGCCGCGATGCGCGCCCTGCAGCTGCGCGTGATGCGCCTGCCCAAGCCTCAGGTCAAGCGCGGAGCGTTCCCGGCCTGACCCGGCTGCGCGAACCGGGCCGGCAGAGGCCGGACCGGTCCCGGCGGCCTCGGATTACGCGGCGCGCAGCCTGGCGAGCCCGCGGTTGATCTGACGGCCCCAGAGCGGACCGCGGAAGACGAACGCCGAGTAGCCCTGCACCAGCGTCGCGCCGGCGTCGAGCCGTTCCTGCACGTCCTCCGCTGTGTCCACTCCCCCGACGGAGATCACGCAGAACCCCGCGGGGACGACACCACGGATGACCCGCAGCACCTCGAGTGCGCGCGCGGCGAGCGGAGCGCCGGAGAGCCCGCCCGCTCCCGCACGCTCGACGACGGCGCGGTCGGTGCGCAGTCCCTCGCGGGACAGGGTGGTGTTCGTGGCGATGACACCGGCGAGGCCGAGGCGCACCGCGAGCTCGGCGACGCGGACGACCTCCTCGTCCGAGAGGTCCGGCGCGATCTTGACCAGCAGCGGAGTCGTGTCCGCCGCCTCGGCGACCGCGGCGAGCAGCGGCTCGAGCTTGTCGATCTCCTGCAGGCCGCGCAGACCCGGGGTGTTCGGCGAGCTGACGTTGACGACCAGGTAGTCGGCGAGCGGCGCGAGCATCCGGGCGCTGACCAGGTAGTCCTCGACGGCGTCGTCGACGTCGACCACCCGGCTCTTGCCGATGTTGACGCCGATCACGGGGCGGCCCCGGGCACTGCGCAGGCGGGCGAGGCGCCCGGCCGCCGCGCGGGCGCCGTGGTTGTTGAAGCCCATCCGGTTGATCAGCGCGCGGTCGGCGATCAGCCGGAAGAGACGCGGGCGGTCGTTGCCGGGCTGGGCGCGGGCGGTCAGCGTGCCCACCTCGACGTGGCCGAAGCCGAGCGCGCCGAGACCGAGCACGGCGGTCGCGTCCTTGTCGAAGCCGGCGGCCACACCGAACGGCGTCCGGAAGCGCAGGCCGAGCGCCTCGACCGAGAGGTCGGCGCGCGGCACGGTGAGCCGGCGGACGAGCGGGGCGACGGGGCCGAGCGCCTGGATCACCGGGAAGGCGAGGTGGTGCGCACGCTCGGGATCGAGGCGCTTGAGCACGGTGGAGAACAGCAGCGGGTACACGGCGGCCCTCACAGCTCGTCGGCGGTGTGCAGGGCGGCGGGGCGCTCGGCGCGCAGCAGGGCGATCGCCGACTCGAAGTCGTCGAGGGAGTCGAACGCCTGGTAGACGCTCGCGAAGCGCAGGTAGGCGACCTCGTCCAGCTCGCGGAGGGGGACGAGGATGGCGAGCCCGATGTCGTTCGCGTCGATCTGCGAGGCGCCGGTGGAGCGGAGGTTCTCCTCGACCCGCTGGGCGAGCACGGCGAGGTCGGTGTCGGTGACCGGGCGGCCCTGGCAGGCCTTCCGGACTCCGCTGACGATCTTCTCGCGGCTGAACGGCTCCACGACTCCGCTGCGCTTGATCACGACGAGGCTCGCCGTCTCGGTGGTGGAGAAGCGGCGGCCGCAGGACGGGCACTGGCGGCGGCGGCGGATGGAGAGGCCGTCGTCGCTGGTGCGCGAGTCGATCACGCGGGAGTCGGGGTGCCGGCAGAAGGGGCAGAACATCTCGGGTGCCTCTCGAGGTCAGGCGAAGCGGGCGTCGACGGCGTCGCCGTGCGCGGGGAGCGCCTCGGCGTCGCTCAGCGCGCGGATGTGCGGGGCCACCCGCTGCAGGGCGGCGCGGTCGTAGGAGACGAGCTGCTGCGGGCGGAGGAAGGTGTGCGCGCCGAGACCGGAGGAGAAGCGCGCCTGCCCGAGGGTCGGCAGCACGTGGTTGGAACCGGCCAGGTAGTCGCCGAGGCTCACCGGGGTGGTCGGGCCGAGGAAGACGGCGCCGGCGTCGTGGATCCGCTCGGCGGTGGCCTCGGGATCGACGGTGTGCAGCTCGAGGTGCTCGGGGCCGTAGGCGTCGCTGAACGCGCAGGCGATCTCGAGGTCGTCGACGATCACGAGGGCCGACTGCGGACCGGAGAGGGCGATGCCGACGCGCTCGGAGTGCTGGGTGCGCCCGGCCTGCTCGACGATCTCGCGGCCGACGGCTTCGGCGAGGGCCGGATCGTCGGTGACGAGCACGGCGGAGGCGGCCTCGTCGTGCTCGGCCTGGCTGACCAGGTCGGCGGCGATCAGGCGCGGGTCGGCGCTGGAGTCGGCGATGACGAGGATCTCAGTGGGTCCGGCCTCGGAGTCGATGCCGACCTGGCCGAGCACCTGGCGCTTGGCGGTGGTGACCCAGACGTTGCCGGGACCGGTGATGATGCTCACCGGGTCGAGGCCGAGGGAGTCGACGCCGTAGGCCAGGGCGGCGACCGCTCCTGCGCCGCCCATGGCGTAGACCTCGTCGACGCCGAGAAGCCCGGCGGCGGCGAGGATCGTCGGGTGCACGGAGCCGCCGAACGCCTTCTGCGGCGGCGAGGCGATCGCGACGGAGCCGACGCCGGCGACCTGGGCGGGCACGGCGTTCATGATCACGCTGGAGGGGTAGACGGCCTTGCCGCCGGGGACGTAGAGGCCGGCGCGGCCGACGGGCTGCCAGCGCTGGGTGACGGTGGCCCCGTCGTCGAGCACCGTGGTGCAGGCCGGCGGGATCTGCGCGGCGCTGGCCTTGCGGACGCGGACGATCGCCTCCTCGAGGGCCGCGCGGATCGCGGGGTCGAGGTCGCGGACCGCCGCGGCGATCTCCTCGGCGGGCACGCGCAGGTGCGGCGGGCGGACACCGTCGAGGCGCTCCGCCTGCTCGAGCAGCGCTTCGGCGCCGCGCGCGCGGACGTCGGCGATCAGCTCGGCGACGACGGGCCCGACGGCGGCAGAGGTGCCCGGATTGCGCGGAACGAGGGCGAGGAGCTCGGCGGCGGACGGACGTCGCCCCCGCAGATCGAGAGTCTGAATCATGGCCGCCCCAGCCTACCGGCCGCGCTCGCGCCGCTCCCCCGCGGGCGCCTTCCCGCGCCGCCGACGGCGGGACTCGATCCGTCGCCGGGTCTCGAGACGCCGCTCCGCGGCTAGTAGACCAGCATGCGCAGCGCACGCGCCCCGCCCGCTTCATGCTGATCGAGTAGCCCGCGCAGCGGGCGTATCGAGATCCACCACCGCCCGCACGCCGGTCACCGGGTCTCGATACGCCGCTGCGCGGCTACTCGACCAGCATGTGCAGCGCGCGCCGCGTCGGCGCGGCTCAGTACAGGCAGTTCGGACCCAGCAGGCTCTTCAGCTCGCCGAAGAGGTCCGGGGTGATCCGGACCGGGAACGGGACCTCGAAGACGCGGGCCGTGTCGCCCTTGATCAGCTTGAGGCGGACCTCTGTGCGGCCGGAGTGGCGGATGAGCACGTCGCTGAGCTGCGAGACGGTGTCGGTGGTCGCGCGCGACTCCGGCATCGAGACGGTCAGTGGCCCGGAGTCGCCGTCCTGGCTCATCTCGGGAGCGAAGAGGCTGAACGCGTGCAGGTTCATGCCGTCGTCGCGCATGCTGACGCGGCCGCGCACGACGACGATGGAGTCGTTCGTCAGCGCCGGAGCGAACTCCTGGTACGCCTTGCCCATGAACATGCAGGTGATCTCACCGCCGAAGTCCTCGACCTGGATCATCCCGTACTGGTTGCCCGACGCCTTCGCCATCCGGTGCTGCACGCTCGTGACGAGTCCGGCGACGACCACCGTCTCGCCGTCGCCGATCGACTCCGAGACCAGCAGGTCGGCGATCGTCGTGCTGTAGTGCTTGGCCAGCTCCGTCTCGAGCCCGGCGAGCGGGTGGTCGGAGACGTAGAGGCCGAGCATGTCGCGCTCGAAGGCGAGCTTGTCCCGCTTGGCCCACTCCGGCCGGGTCGGCACCTGGATCGCGGCCTGCGGCTCGTCCCAGAGGCTGTCGAAGTCGAACCCGACCTGCCCGTTGGCCTCGTTGCGCTTCTCGCCGACGGCGGCCTCGACCGCGTCCTCGTGCACCTCGACGAGCGCGCGCCGGGTCGAGCCGAGCGAGTCGAACGCGCCCGCCTTGATCAGCGACTCGATGGTGCGCTTGTTCGCGACCGGGAGCGGCACCTTGCGGAGGAAGTCGTGGAACGACTCGAAGCGCCCCTTCTCCTCCCGGGCGACCCGGATGCCCTCGACGACGTTGGTCCCGACGTTGCGGACGGCACCGAGGCCGAAGCGGATGTCGGGCCCCACTGCGGTGAAGAAGCCGATCGACTCGTTGACGTCCGGCGGCAGCACCTTGATGCCCATCCGGCGGCACTCGTTGAGGTAGGCGGCCATCTTGTCCTTGGAGTCGCCGACGCTGGTGAGCAGCGCGGCCATGTACTCCGCGGGGAAGTGCGCCTTGAGGTAGGCGGTCCAGTAGGAGATGACGCCGTACGCGGCCGAGTGCGCCTTGTTGAACGCGTAGTCGGAGAAGGGCAGCAGGATGTCCCAGAGGGTCTTCACCGCGGCCATCGAGTAGCCGTTGTCGGCCATGCCGCCGGAGAAGCCCTCGAACTGCTTGTCCAGCTCGGACTTCTTCTTCTTGCCCATCGCGCGGCGGAGCAGGTCGGCCTGCGCCAGGGTGAAGCCCGCGAGCTTCTGCGCGATCGACATCACCTGCTCCTGGTAGACGATCAGCCCGTAGGTGCCGCCGAGCACCTCGGCGAGCGGCTCCTCGAGCTCCGGGTGGATCGGGGTGATCTCCTGGACGCCGTTCTTCCGCAGTGCGTAGTTGGTGTGCGAGTCGGCACCCATCGGGCCCGGCCGGTAGAGCGCGAGGACCGCGGAGATGTCCTCGAAGTTGTCGGGCTTCATCAGGCGCAGGAGCCCGCGCATCGGCCCGCCGTCGAGCTGGAAGACGCCGAGCGTGTCGCCGCGGGCCAGCAGCTCGTAGGCGGCCGGGTCGTCGAGCGCGAGGTCCTCGAGGACGAGGTCCTGACCGCGGTTGGCGCGGATGTTGTCGAGGGCGTCGTCGATGATCGTGAGGTTCCGCAGCCCCAGGAAGTCCATCTTGATCAGGCCGAGCGACTCGCATGCGGGGTAGTCGAACTGCGTGACGATCTGGCCGTCCTGCTCCCGCTTCATGATCGGGATGATGTCCTTGAGCGGATCGCTCGACATGATCACGCCGGCCGCGTGCACGCCCCACTGGCGCTTGAGGTTCTCAAGGCCCAGGGCCGTCTCGAAGACGAGCTTCGCCTGCGGGTCCTCGGCGATGACGTTCCGGACGTCGAGCGCCTCCTTGTAGCGCGGGTGCTCGGGGTCGTTGATCCCGGTCAGCGGGATGTCCTTGCCCATGATCGCGGGCGGCATCGCCTTGGTCAGCTTCTCGCCCATCCCGAACGGGAAGCCGAGCACGCGCGACGCGTCCTTGAGCGCCTGCTTCGCCTTGATGGTGCCGTAGGTGACGATCTGCGCGACGCGCTCGTCGCCGTACTTGTCGGTGACGTAGCGGATGACCTCGCCGCGGCGACGGTCGTCGAAGTCGACGTCGAAGTCGGGCATCGAGACGCGGTCGGGGTTGAGGAAGCGCTCGAAGATCAGGCCGTGCTTCAGCGGGTCGAGGTCGGTGATCTTCATCGCGTAGGCGGCCATCGAGCCGGCTCCGGAGCCGCGGCCCGGGCCGACGCGGATGCCGTTGCGCTTGGACCAGTTGATGAAGTCGGCGACGACGAGGAAGTAGCCCGGGAAGCCCATCTGCAGGATGACGCGGGTCTCGTAGTCGGCGCGGTCGCGCACCTCCTGGGAGATCCCGTCCGGATAGCGCTCGTTGAGCCCGGCCTCGACCTCCTTGACGAACCAGGTGTCCTCGGTCTCGCCCTCGGGGACGGGGAAGCGCGGCATGTAGTTCGCGGAGGTGTCGAACTGCACGTCGCAGCGCTCGGCGATCAGCAGGGTGTTGTCGCAGGCCTCGGGGTGGTCGCGGAAGACCTGGCGCATCTCGCGCGGGGACTTGAGGTAGAACTCGTCCGCGTCGAACTTGAAGCGCTTGGGGTCGTCGAGCGTGGTGCCCGACTGCACGCAGAGCAGCGCCGCGTGCGAGGTGGCGTCGTGCGCGTGGGTGTAGTGCAGGTCGTTCGTGGCCACCAGCGGCAGATCGAGGTCCTTCGCCAGCCGGATCACGTCGCCGATGACGCGGCGCTCGATGTCGAGGCCGTGGTCCATGATCTCGGCGAAGTAGTTCTCCTTGCCGAAGATGTCGCGGTAGTCCGCGGCCGCCTGGCGCGCCTCCTTGTACTGCCCGAGGCGCAGTCGCGTCTGCACCTCGCCGCTCGGGCAGCCGGTGGTCGCGATGAGGCCCTCGGAGTGCTCGGCGAGGATCTCGCGGTCCATCCGCGGCTTGAAGTAGTAGCCCTCGATCGAGGCGCGCGAGGACAGCCGGAAGAGGTTGTGCATGCCGGTCGTCGTCGAGCTCAGCAGCGTCATGTGCGTGTAGGCACCCGAGCCGGAGACGTCGTCCCCGCCGCCGTCGCCCCAGCGGATCCGGGTCTTGTCCGAGCGGTGCGTGCCGGGCGTGATGTACGCCTCGGTGCCGATGATCGGCTTGATCCCCGCCGCGGTCGCGGTGCGCCAGAAGTCGAAGGCGCCGAACACGTTGCCGTGGTCGGTGACGGCGATCGCCGGCATGCCCTCCTCCACCGCCGCGTCGATCAGCGGCTTGACCCGGGCGGCACCGTCGAGCATCGAGTACTCGCTGTGCACGTGCAGGTGGACGAAGGAATCGTTACTCGGCAAAGGATGCGCCTCCGACGGACTGCGGGCAGGGAGACCGAAAGTCTACCCGCGTCACTCCCCGCGGAGGACGTCCAGCGCGTGCGCGAGGTCGTCCGGGTAGGTCGCCTCGAACTGCACCCACTCCCCCGTGCCCGGGTGGGTGAAGGCCAGCCGCACGGCGTCCAGCCACTGCCGGGTGAGGCCGAGGCGCTTGGAGAGCGTGGGGTCGGCTCCGTACATCGCGTCGCCCACGCAGGGGTGGCGCTGGGCCGCCATGTGCACGCGGATCTGGTGCGTCCGGCCGGTCTCGAGCCGGATCTCGAGGAGCGAGGCGAAGGGGAACGCCTCGATCGTCTCGTAGTGCGTGACCGAGGGCTTGCCGTCGGCGCGGATCGCGAACTTCCAGTCCGAGGAGGGGTGGCGTCCGAGCGGCGCGTCGATCGTGCCGGTCAGCGGATCGGGGTGCCCCTGCACGACGGCGTGGTAGATCTTCTCGACCAGCCGGTCGTGGAAGGCGCGCTTGAGGTGGGTGTACGCGCGCTCGGACTTCGCGACGACCATCAGGCCGCTCGTGCCGGCGTCGAGCCGGTGCACGATGCCCGCCCGCTCGGCGGCGCCGGAGGTCGAGATCGTGAAGCCTGCCGCGGCGAGGGCGCCGAGCACGGTCGGGCCCTCCCAGCCGACGGCCGGGTGCGCCGCGACCCCGACGGGCTTGTCGATCACCACGATGTCGTCGTCGTCGTGGACGATCCCCAGGTCGGGGACCGCGATCGGGACGATGCGCGGCTCCTCGCGGGGACTCCACTCGACGCTGAGCCAGGCGCCCGCGGCGACGCGGTCGCTCTTGTCGAGGACCCGGCCGTCGGCGGTGACGCCGCCGGCGTCGATGACCTCGGCGGCGAAGGTGCGCGAGAAGCCGAGGAGCTTGCCGACGGCGGCGTCGGCGCGTAGGCCGGCCAGCCCGTCGGGGACGGGCAGCGCGCGGGACTGCACCATCAGGCGCCGCCGCGCGGCTCGGAGTCGATCGCCGCGGTGCTGTCGGTGTCCGCACCGTCCTCCGCGGCGGCCTGCTCGGCCTTCCGCGAGGAGCGCGTGCCGTCGAGGTTCACGCCGCGCAGGCTGAGGATCACGAAGAGCCCCATCGCCGTGCAGATCGCGATGTCGGCGACGTTGTAGATCGCCGGCAGCAGCCACGGCGTGTAGAGGAAGTCGACCACGTGGCCGAGACCGAACGACGGCTCGCGGAAGAGCCGGTCGAACAGGTTGCCGAGCGTGCCGCCGAGCAGCAGCCCGAAGAACAGCGCCCACGCCGTCGAGCGGATGCGCCGCGAGAACCAGATCACGGCGACGACCACGCACGCGGCGATGATCGAGAAGATCCAGGTGGAGCCGCTCGCGAGCGAGAACGCGGCTCCGGGGTTCTTCACGTAGTGCAGGATCAGCACGTCGCCGAGGACGTGCACGTCCTCACCGAGCGTGAGCCCGGTGCTGACGAGGTGCTTCGCGGTCTGGTCGATCGCGAACACCGCGAGCGCAACGAGGCCGAGGGTGACGAGCACCCTCGGCCTGACGTTCGCTGCGGTGGTGCTACGCCCCAAAGCCGGGGAACGAGGACGACTCGGCCGACACCGGCTGGGTGTCGAGGTCGCGGAGCTGGCCCTCGATGTAGCTCTTCAGCTTCTGGCGGTACTCGCGCTCGAAGGTGCGGAGCTCGTCGATGCGGTGCTCGACCGTCGCGCGCTCCTCCTCGAGCTTCGCGACCTGGGCACGCTGCTTGGCCTCGGCCTCGGCGACGATGCGCGCGGCGGTGGCACGGCCCTCGGCGACGAGAGCATCGCGCTTGTCGGCGCCCTCGCGGACGTGCTCCTCGTGGAGACGGCGCGCGAGCTGCAGGAGTCCGCTGGAGCTCTCGGCCTCGTCGACCGGAGCCGACTGCGAGGCGGCGGGAGCGGCCTGGGCGGGAGCCGGGGTGGGCTCCGGCTCGGGCTCGGGCTCCGGCTCCGGAGCCGGGGTCTCGTCGACCACGGGAGCGGGGGCCGGCGTGGACGCGACGGGGGCGTCCATCGGCCGCGAGTCACCGGAGGAGAGGCGCTGGCGCAGCTCCTCGTTCTCCTGGTTCAGGCGGCGGAGCTCCACGACGACCTCGTCGAGGAAGTCGTCGACCTCGTCCTGGTCGTATCCCTCGCGGAACTTCGTCGGCTGGAACCGCTTGTTGACAACATCTTCGGGAGTGAGCGCCATGGCTTTCCACCTTCGATTTCAAGTAGGTACACGTTCAAGAACGTTCGGCTGGAGCTAGCAACGACTAAAGCTAGCAACTGGGAGCGCGCGGCGCAGTGCGGGCACAGCGGAGCACGTCCGATCGACGCCAACGATACAGGGGACGCGGGCGACCCGTGCACCGCCGGGCATCAGACGCGCTGGAGCCAGGTGGCGATGTACATGCCCACGATGACGCAGAGCATGGTGAGGCTCCAGCCGAAGTCGAGGGCGATCGGGCCGATCGAGACCGGCTTGATTACGCGGCGGAAGAAGGAGATCGGCGGATCCGTGACCGTGTAGACGGTCTCGGCCGCCACGAGTCCCACGCCGCGAGGGCGCCATTCGCGGCGGATCACCCGGACGAGATCCAGGACGAACCGCGCCCACATGGCGAAGAAGTACAGCAGGAGCGCGAAGTAGAGGACGCTCGCGAAGAGCGAGATGACGGAGCTCACCGAACGACAGGGCTCCCGGGATCAGGACTTCGCGAAGAACGACGCGTCGGCGTCGCTCTCGGCGGAGGCCGAATCGCCCGCGACCGTGATGTGCGACGGGGAGAGGAGGAACACCTTGCTCGTGACGCGCTCGATGCGGCCGTAGAGGCCCTGCGAGAGGCCGCTGGCGAAGTCGATCAGGCGGCGCGCGTCGGCGTCGCTCATCTGCGAGAGGTTGATGATGACGGGGATGCCGTCGCGGAAGTTCTCCGCGATCACCTGAGCGTCGCGGTACTGCTTGGGGTGGACGGTGAGGATCTCGTTCATCTCAGCGTGTGCCGTCGCCTTCGGGGTCTGGGGGGTGGGCTTGCGGAGCGGGGTGACCGTCGCGCGGGGCTGCTGCGGGGTCGGCTCGACCGGCGGGACCGGCTGGACCGGGGAGACCGGGGCGCGGTGCGCTGTCGCGGGGGCCGCCTCGACGGTCTCGGCACGCTCGTACTCGACCTCTTCGTCGGCGAGTCCGAGGTACACCATCGTCTTCTTCAGCGGGTTGGCCATCAGTGTCCTCCGTGTTGTCGTCGCACCCACAGCTGGGTCACGACGAGGCTACGGGCGGGCGGGCCGATTGCCGGTGATTGCCGACCCGATTCGCAGGTGTGTCGCACCCTCGGCGATCGCGTCGGCGAAGTCGTTCGACATGCCGGCGGAGATGCCGGTCGCACCGGGGTCGATCGAGCGGACCCGCTCCGAGATCGCGCGAAGCCGCGCGAAGGCCGGGCGGGGCTCCTCGCCGAGCGGAGCGACGGCCATCACGCCGCGCAGGACCAACCCCGGGGCGGCCGCGAGGGCCTCCGCGAGCGGCTCGACCTCGCCGGGAGCCGCTCCTCCGCGATCGGGGTCGTCGGTCAGATTGACCTGCAGGAACACGTCGAGCGGCGCCTGCCCGGGCTCCGGCGGGCCGGCGTCGAGCAGCGGCACGAGGGCGAGCCGGTCGACCGAGTGGATCGAGCTCGCGTAGCGCTCGACCTGGCGCGCCTTCTTGCTCTGCAGCTGGCCGATGTAGTGCCAGCGCGCGGGCGTGCCGGCGAGCTCGGCCGCCTTCTCCTGCGCCTCCTGGTGGCGGTTCTCGCCGAAGTCGGCGACGCCGAGCTCGAGGAGGTCACGGAGGAGGGAGACGGGGTGGTACTTGGTGACCACGATCGTGGTCAGCTCCGACGGGTCGCGACCGGCCGAGCGGGCGGCGTCGGCGACCTGCTCGGTCACCGAGGCCCAGCGCTCGGCCAGCTCGCGATCCACCACAGCGGCGACTACTTGAGGAAGTCGGGGATGTCGAGGTCGCTCTCGTCGTCGTCGAACGACGGGTCGGCGACGGGAGCCGGCGCGGCGACGGGGGTGCTCGACCAGATCGACCCGGCCGACGGCGCGGCGACCGGGGCCGGGGCGGGCTCGGACGACGCCTCCGCGGGCAGGCTCTGCTGCGGGCGCGGCGCGGCGACGGCCGCGGGACCGGTCGCGCCGGGCTCACCGCCGTCGAAGCCCGCCGCGATCACGGTGACGCGCACCTCGTCACCGAGGGTGTCGTCGATCACGGCACCGAAGATGATGTTCGCCTCGGGGTGCACGGCCTCCTGGACCAGGCGCGCCGCGTCGTTGATCTCGAAGATGCCGAGGTTCGATCCGCCCTGGATGGAGAGCAGCACGCCGTGCGCGCCGTCGATGCTCGCCTCGAGCAGCGGGGACGCGACGGCCAGCTCGGCCGCCTTGATCGCCCTGTCCGCCCCGCGCGACGAGCCGATGCCCATCAGCGCGGAGCCGGCGCCCTGCATGACCGACTTGACGTCGGCGAAGTCGAGGTTGATCAGGCCCGGGGTGGTGATCAGGTCGGTGATGCCCTGGACACCGGCGAGCAGCACCTGGTCGGCCGTGGCGAAGGCCTCGAGCATCGAGATGCCGCGGTCGCTGATCTCGAGCAGGCGGTCGTTCGGGACGACGATGAGGGTGTCGACCTCGTTCTTCAGGGTCGCGACACCGGCCTCGGCCTGGGTCTGGCGGCGGCGGCCCTCGAAGCCGAAGGGCTTCGTGACGACACCGATGGTGAGCGCGCCGATCGACTTCGCGATGCGCGCCACGACGGGCGCGCCGCCGGTGCCGGTGCCGCCGCCCTCGCCCGCAGTGACGAAGACCATGTCGGCGCCCGCGAGCACCTCCTCGATCTCCTCCGCGTGGTCCTCGGCGGCGCGGCGGCCGACCTCGGGGTCGGCGCCGGCGCCGAGTCCGCGGGTCAGCTCGCGGCCGACATCGAGCTTGACGTCCGCGTCGCTGAGCAGCAGCGCCTGCGCGTCGGTGTTGATCGCGATGAACTCGACGCCGCGGAGGCCGAGCTCGATCATGCGGTTGACGGCGTTGACGCCGCCACCGCCGATGCCGACGACCTTGATCACGGCGAGGTAGTTCTGGTTTGAAGTCACGTGTCCGGCCTCCGGGCTGAACCTTAAACCTGTAGTTGAGGCTTAAAGTTATGCTGAGTATGCATTTGGGGTGTGGGCTCGACGGTAGGCGGAGTGCGCGCCGCGCTGCGACAGACACGCCCGCAATCGGAAAAGAGCCGCGCGGATCCGTCCGGCGCGCCGCTCATCGCCGGGCGACGACGGCGGCCTCGGGCGAGGAGACGTCGTAGGAGGCGACCGCCGCGGGGTCCGTCGCCGCCATCAGCTTCTCCAGGACGACGGCCTTGAGCGCGGAGTCGTCCGACCCGCCCCAGAAGACGACCGCGCCGTCCGCGAGGGTCAGGGAGACGTCGTCCCCCGTGGTCGCGGCCGCCGAGGCGACCTGGCTCTCGAGCGACTCCGGCAGGGTGAGCAGCACCCGGGCGGTCGCGCGGAACGCCGCTCCCGAGGCGGAGCCGGTCGGCGTGCTGAGCAGCGGGTAGCCCTCCTGCGCGGCCGGCGCCGTCTCGATCACCACGCCCGCCGGGTCGACGAGGTCGAACTCGGCGCCGTCGGCGATCACGCCGACCGGGGTCCGCTCGACGACGCTGACGATGAGCGTGCTCGGCGGTCGCGTCTGCACGGAGTAGCTGCGCACCAGGGGGTAGCTGCCGAGCACCCGCCCGACGGCGGCGCGGTCCACCAGCGTGAGCGGCACCCCGACCTGGTCGGCGAGCGAGTTCTGGATGTCCTCGGCGCTGACGCGCTGGGTGCCGGTGATCTCGATCGTCTTGACGGCCATCAGCGGCGAGTACGCCGCGACCGCGACGACCAGGGCGAGGACGACGAGCGAGCCGGCCGTGACCAGGGCGATGGTGCGGCGGCGGCGTGCGCGCTTGGTGAAGCGGCGGACCTCGCCACGCTCGAAGCGGCGGCGCTCCCGAGCCGCCTTCGCGAGCGCGCGACCCTCCGCCCCGGGCAGCGGGAGACCCCGGAGCCGGGACAGCGGCGTCCTCCGCGGCTCGGCCGCCGTCCCGGGCGGAGTCCTCTCCGACTCGACCGGGGCGGGCTCGGCACGCGCGGGTACCGCCTTCTCGGACGTCGCCTTCGTGGACGTCGCCTTCGCGGGTGCGACCTTCTCAGGTGCGAGCTTCGCGGGTGCGACCTTCGCCGGTCTCCCGGCCTCCGCCGCCTTCTCCGCCTTCATCCGCTCGGCCTGCAGCTTCCCCGCCGCACTCCGAGGAGCGGACGGCAGCCGCAGCGACGCCGGCGTCGTCAGCCGGATCGGCTCGGTGGGGTGCTCGTCGTCGCCGGACGGACGCGATTGCGCCGGCGGAGGGCTCGCCGGACGAGCGGGCGCGGAACGCACTCCGCTCGGCGGCCGCACGCCGTCCGGCCGCTTCATCGCGCGACCGGCGCGACCTCGCTCGCGCCGAGCGACTCGAGCAGCTGCGGGATGATCCGGTAGACGTCGCCGCAGCCGAGGGTGATCACGAAGTCGCCCTCGCGTGCGATCTCCGCGGTGCGGCGGGACGCCTCCTGCCAGTCGGCGAGGAACGAGACGCGCGAGGGGTCGGCGAACTTCTCGCTGACCAGCGCGCCGGTGACGCCTGGCTCGGGGTCCTCGCGCGCGCCGTAGACGTCGAGCACGATCGTCTCGTCGGCGTAGGTCTCCAGCGCCTCGGCGAACTCGCGGGCGAAGAGCCGGGTGCGGCTGTAGAGGTGCGGCTGGTGCACGGCGATGATCCGGCCGGTGCCGACGACGGTCCTCGCGGCCGAGAGGGCGGCGGCGACCTCGGTGGGGTGGTGCGCGTAGTCGTCGTAGACGCTCACGCCGCGCACGGCGCCGTGCAGCTCGAAGCGGCGCTCGGTGCCGCCGAACTCGGAGATCGCGGCGAGGGCCGGAGCCGGTTCGAAGCCGAGGCCGACGAGCACGGCGAAGGCGCCCGCCGCGTTGATCGCGTTGTGGCGACCCGGGATGCGCAGGCGCGTCGTGTAGCGGCGGCCCTCGTACTCGACGGTGAAGCCGACCGGGCCGACCAGCTCGAGGTCGACCACGCGGACGTCCGAGCCCTCCGCCTCGCCGAAGGTCAGGACCTTCGGTCCGTCGATGCGGCGGGTGACGCTCACGGCGCCGGGGTCGTCGGAGGAGATGACGACCAGCTCGCGCGCGCTCGAGGTGAAGGTGACGAACGCCTCCTCGAACGCCTCGAGCGAGCCGTAGTGGTCGAGGTGGTCCGGGTCGACGTTGGTCACGAGCGAGACCGCGGTGTCGTAGAGCAGGAAGCTGCCGTCGGACTCGTCCGCCTCGACGACGAAGACCTCGCCGGAGCCGGCCGCCGAGGACGTGCCGAGGCCCTCGATGATGCCGCCGTTGACGAAGCTGGGGTCGGCGTCGAGACCGAGCAGACCGGTGACGATCATGCCGGTCGAGGTGGTCTTCCCGTGTGCGCCGGCGACGGCGACCAGGCGCTTGCCTCGGACGAGCCAGGCGAGCGCCTGCGAGCGGTGCAGGACGGGCAGGCCGCGCTCCTTGGCCAGCAGGTACTCGGGGTTGTCCGGCCACAGGGCCGACGTGACGACGACGGCCTCGGCGTCGCCGAGATGCGCCGCGTCGTGCCCGATGGCGACCGGGATGCCGAGCTCGCGGAGCTGCTCGATCGGGTGCGACTCGCGCACGTCGGAGCCGGTGACGCGGTGACCGGCGCGGTGGAACAGCCGCGCGATCCCGCTCATCCCCGAGCCGCCGATGCCGATGAAGTGGACCGAGCCGAGCTCGTCGGGGACGGTGATGCCGAGGTCGGGCTTGATCACGGGGCTCTCGCTTTCGGGTGGTCGGCGCGGCGTGCGGGGTGCCGCAGGCCGGACGAAGGGATCAGTTTAACCGCGGAGGGATCAGTGCGGACGGAGACCGGAGCCGATGAGGTCGACCAGCCGGCCGGAGCCGTCGCGCACGCCGACGGACGCGGCACGGCGACCCATGTCGGCGAGGCGCGGAGCGTCGTGCAGGAGCGGCACCAGGTCGCTCGCGACCCAGGCCGGGGTGAACGCCGAGTCCTCGACGAGGAGCGCTCCGCCCGCATCGACGACACCGCGGGCGTTGAAGCGCTGCTCGCCGTTGCCGACCGGGTAGGGCACGTACACCGCAGGGAGGCCGAGCGCGCTGAGCTCGCTCACGGTGGCCGCTCCGGCGCGGGAGACCGCGACGTCCGCGGCGGCGAGAGCGAGGTCCATCCGGTCGCAGTAGGCCAGCAGCTGGTACCCCGCGACGCCGGGGTCGGCGATCTCGGCGCGGTCGCCGGTGATGTGCAGCACCTGGAAGCCGGTCGCCACGAGCGCGGCGGCGCTCGCGTGCACGGTCGCGTTGATCCGCCGGGCACCGAGCGAGCCGCCGGTGACGAGCAGGGTGCGGCGTGCGGGATCGAGACCGAAGGCGGCCATCGCCTCGTCGCGCACGGCCGCGCGGTCCAGCTGCGCGATCTCGCGGCGCAGCGGCATCCCGACGACCTGCGCGTTGCGCAGCGGCGTGCCCTCGAAGGCGACGCCGACGAACGGGGTGAAGCGGGCGCCGAGCCGGTTGGCGAGACCGGGCCGGGCGTTGGCCTCGTGCACCACGAACGGGATCCCGGCGCGCCGGGCGGCGAGGTAGGCGGGCGCGGCCGCGTAGCCGCCGAAGCCGACGACCGCGTCGATCCGGCGCTCGCGGAGAGTGCGGACGATGCCGTCGATCGTCGCGCGGAAGGCGGAGGGGAAGCGCAGGGCGGCGCCGTTGGGACGGCGCGGGAACGGCAGGCGCGGGATCACCGACAGCTCGTAGCCGCGCAGCGGCACCAGTCGTGCCTCGAGTCCCTCGGCCGTGCCGAGGACGAGGACCTCGTCGTCCGGGTGGCGCGCCCGGATCTCGTCGGCCGTGGCGAGCAGCGGATTGACGTGGCCGGCGGTCCCGCCGCCGGCGAGCAGGAAGCGGGTCATCGGGCGGCGGCCTTCTTGGCGGCGCGCGCGGCGGCGCCGTCGCTCGGCGAGGTCTGGTGGCGTGCGAAGGAGAGCACGACGCCGATGGCGAGGAGCGAGCTGAGCAGGGCGGTGCCTCCGGAGGAGATCAGCGGCAGCGGCACTCCGAGCACCGGGAGCACCCCGAGCACCACCCCGATGTTGACGAACGCCTGGCCGATCAGCCAGACCATGACGGCGCCGGTCGTGATGCGGACGAACGGGTCGGTGGACGCGTGGATGATGCGGAAGAACGCGATCGCCAGGACGACGAAGAGCGCGAGGACCACGATCGCCCCGATCAGGCCGAGCTCCTCGCCGATGATCGCGAAGATGTAGTCGTTGTCGGCCGCGGGCAGCCAGGACCACTTGGCCTTGGAGTTGCCGAGGCCGACGCCGAAGATGCCGCCGGAGGCCATCGCCCAGGTGCCGTGCACGGGCTGCCAGCAGGAGGTCTCGTACTGCTCCGAGCCCGAGCAGTCGCCGAGGAAGGACATGATCCGGGTCAGCCGGTTCTCGCTCGAGACCGCGAAGAGCACGGCGCCGACCGCGCCGACGAGCACGATCGGGATCAGCACCTTCATCTGCACGTTCGCGTAGAAGAGCGCAGCCAGGACGATGCCGGCGAGGATCAGGACGGTGCCGAGGTCGCCGCCGCCGAGGACGAGGCCGATCGAGCCGCCCGCGACGATCAGGACGGGCATCAGCGCGTCCTTCCAGTCCTTGGGGCCGCGGTAGCGGCGGGCGAGCAGCAGGCCGAGCCAGAGCGCGAGCGCGAGCTTGATGATCTCGGACGGCTGCATCGTGAAGCCGCCGATCCGCAGCCAGTTGCGGTTGCCGCCGACCTCCCAGCCGAGCGGCGAGAAGAGCACGAGCAGCTGCAGGACGCAGCCGGCCCCGAGCAGGAGGGGTGTCGCCTTCTTCCAGAAGCGGATCGGCACGCGCGACACCACGAGCATCAGCGGCACGCCGAGCAGGGCGAAGCCGCCCTGGCGGAAGAAGCCGCCGAAGGAGTCGTCGCTGCGCACGTAGGAGGTGACCGAGGAGGAGGAGAGCACCATCGTCAGCCCGAAGAGCACGAGGAAGAGCGTCGTGCCGAAGAGCAGGAAGAAGTTCGGCGATCCCGAGGCGAGGACGCGGGCGAGCACGATCCGCGCCGTGCGCAGTCCGCCGCGCTCCTTGTGCTGCTCGCCCTCGGTCGCCTCGGCGCGCGAGCGGTCAGTGCGCGAGCGGTCAGTGCGCGAGCGGCCCGGGCTGCGGTTCGTCGTCGGAGCGGTCATCGGCTCCCCCTCCCAGATACGTCGCCACGGCGGCCGCGAAGAAGCGGCCCCGCTCCGCGTAGTCGCGGAACTGGTCCATCGACGCCGCAGCAGGTGCGAGCAGGACGACGTCACCCGTGCGGGCGAGCACCGCGGCGGCCTCGACGGCCGCCTGCATCACCGCCCCAGTGTCATCCGGGACCACCTCGGTCACGGGGAGGGCGGGCGCGTGTCGCCGGAATGCCTCGAGGACCTCCGCGCGGTCCGCGCCGATGACCACGGCGCCGCGCAGGCGGCCGACGTGGGCGCCCACGAGAGCGTCGATGTCGACGCCCTTCAGCAGCCCGCCGACGAGCCAGACGACGGACGGGTAGGCCCGGAGCGAGGCGTCGGCGGCGTGCGGATTGGTGGCCTTGGAGTCGTTCACCCAGACCACGCCGGAGCTCTCCGCGACCACCTGGATGCGGTGCGCGTCGAGCTCGAAGGTCGCGAGGGCGCGGCGGACGGCGGCGGGCTCGATGCCGCAGGCCCGCGAGAGCGCGGCGGCCGCCAGCACGTTCTGCACGATGTGCGGGGCGGCGAGTCCGCGAGCGGCGAGCTCGTCGACGGTCGCGATCTCGATCGCGCTCGTCGCGCGGTCCTCGAGGAAGGCGCGGTCGCAGAGGATGCCGTCGACGACGCCGAAGTCGCTCGGCCCGGGGACCCCCAGGCCGAAGCCGATCGCGCGCGCGCCCTCGATCACTTCGGCGTCGACCACCATCTGCTCGGTGGCGGCGTCGGCGCGGTTGTAGACGCAGGCGACCCGGGTGTTCGCGTAGACCTTCGCCTTCGCGGCGCGATAGGCCTCGAAGGTCCCGTGCCAGTCGAGATGGTCGTCGGCGATGTTCAGGCAGGTGCTCGCGAGCGGCTCGATCCGGCCGAGGTAGTGCAGCTGGTAGCTCGAGAGCTCGACCACCAGGACGTCGAAGCCCTGCGGGTCACGGACCGCGTCGAGCACCGGGATGCCGATGTTGCCGCAGGGGGCGGCCCGCAGCCCGCCGGCGACGAGCATCGTCGCGGTGAGCTGCACGGTCGTGGTCTTGCCGTTCGTGCCGGTGACCAGCACCCAGTCGGCCGGGGTGCCGTCGGCACGGACGACCTTGTCGCGCACGCGCCAGGCGAGCTCGACGTCGCCCCAGAGCGCGATGCCCGACTCCCCCGCCCACGCGACGATCGGATGCGTCGGCGCGAAGCCGGGCGAGACGACGACGAGCTCGGGGTCGAACGACGCCAGCTCCACCGGGACGCGGTCGAGCCGCTCGGCCCGGTGCAGGCGCGCCCCGATCACCTCGAGCAGGCGCTCGCGCTCCTCGTCGGCGCGATCGGCCAGGACGAGCACCTCGGCGCCCAGCTCGGTCAGCGTGTCGGCGACGGAGAAGCCGGTGACCCCGAGGCCGAGCACGGCGACGCGGAGACCGCGCCAGTCGGCGTGCCAGCTGGTCAGCGACTCGGGGCGGGCGGACGAGGCGGGATCGGTCATGCCAGGGAGAGCCATTCGAGGTAGAAGAGCCCGACGCCGGCCGCGACGAAGATGCCGGCGATGATCCAGAAGCGGACCACCACCGTGATCTCGGCCCAGCCCTTGAGCTCGAAGTGGTGGTGGAGCGGGCTCATCAGGAAGATGCGCTTGCCCCGGGTGAGCTTGAAGTAGATCCGCTGCACGATCACCGAGCCGGTGACGATGACGAACAGGCCGCCGATCAGGATGACCAGCAGCTCGGTGCGGGTGAGGATGGCGAGTGCGGCGAGCGCGCCGCCGAGGCCGAGCGAGCCGGTGTCGCCCATGAAGATCTGCGCGGGCGAGGTGTTCCACCAGAGGAAGCCCACGAGCGCGCCGGAGATCGCCGCGGCGATGATCGCGAGGTCGAACGGATCGCTCACCTGGTAGCACTTGTCGGCCACCTCGGGGTTGAGCTGCGCGTCGAAGCACCACTGGTTGGACTGCCAGAAGCCGATGATGACGTAGGAGCCGATCGCGAGGATCGAGGAGCCGGTCGCGAGGCCGTCGAGGCCGTCCGCGACGTTGACGCCGTTGGACGTGCTGGTCACGATCACGCAGATCCAGAGCACGAACAGCCCGATGCCGATCCAGCCGAGCGCGGCGAAGTCGAAGGGCAGGTCGCGGATGAACGAGATCGACGTCGAGGCGGGCGTCAGTCCGTTGGAGTCGCGCACCATGATCGCGATGACCGCGAAGGCCGCCGCGACGATGATCTGCCCGGCGATCTTGGCCCAGCCGCCGAGCCCGAGGCTGCGCTGGTTGCGGGTCTTCAGGAAGTCGTCGATGAAGCCGACGAAGCCGAGCCCGACCATCATGAACAGCACCAGCAGCGCCGATGGCGCGAGCGCCCGGTTGCCGAAGAGCGAGCCGAGGAAGTATCCCGCCACGGTGGCGATGATGATGACGATGCCGCCCATCGTCGCCGTGCCGTGCTTGACGTGGTGCGACTTCGGTCCGTCCTCGCGGATGAACTGGCCCCACTGCAGGCGGTGGAACAGCCGGATGAACAGGGGCGTCAGCAGCAGCGTGAAGGCGCCGGAGAAGGCTCCGGCCAGAAGGAGTGCTCTCATCGGTGGCGCTCTCCCAGTCGGTCGCCCAGGAATCGCAGCCCGGCGGAGTTGGACGACTTCACCAGGACGGTGTCGCCGCTCCGAAGATAGCCGTCGAGCAGGTCGTACGCCTCGTCGGCGGTCTCGACGAAGACGGACTCGCCGCTCCAGGAGCCCTCGCGCTCGGCGGCGACGTGGATCCGTCGCGCCTTCGCGCCGACCACCACGATCTGCGCGATGTTGAGCCGGACGGCGAGCAGGCCCACGCGGTCGTGCTCCTCGTCGGCCCACTCCCCCAGCTCGCTCATCTCGCCGAGGACCGCGACGGTGCGCCCCTCCGGCTTCGCGATCTGGGCGAGGGTCCGCAGGGCGGCGGCGGTGGAGTCGGGGCTGGCGTTGTACGCGTCGTTGACGACCGTGACGTCGGCGCCGCCGAGCACCTGCATGCGCCAGCGCTCGGCGAGCGTGACGGTCCCGAGCGCGTCGACGATCGCGTCGAGCGGGACGCCGACGGAGAGCGCGGCCGCGGTGGCCGCCAGCGCGTTCATCACGTGGTGCTCGCCGAGGACGCGGAGGAAGAGCTCGGCGCGGGCGGCCTCGCGGCCCTCCCCGGCGCTGATCTCGACGGTGAAGCGGGTGCCCTCGGCCGTCGGCTCGATGTCCACGGCGCGGACGTCGGCCTGCTCGCCGTGGCCGAACCACAGCACCCGGGCGGCGGTCCTCGCCTGCATCGAGGCGACGCGGCCGTCGTCGGCGTTCAGCACCGCGACGTCGTCGGCCGTCAGGTCGGCGACCATCTCGGTCTTCGCCTCGAGGGTGCGCTCGATGCCGCCGAACTCGCCGGCGTGAGCGAGGCCCACCGCGAGGACGATCCCGACGTCGGGCTTCGCCATCCGGACGAGGCGGCGGATCTCGCCGACCGCGCTCGCGCCCATCTCGGCCACCAGGAACCGCGTCGAGGGCGACACCTTCAGCATCGTGATCGGCGCGCCGACCTCGTTGTTGAAGGAGCCCTGCGGGGCGACGGTCTCGCCCTCGCGCTCGAGGATCGTGCGGAGGAGGTTCTTGGTGGTCGTCTTGCCGTTGGAGCCGGTGACCGCGAGGACGGTGAGGTTCCCGAGCGCGCGCACGCGGCGGACGACCTCGGTCGCCAGGGCGCCGAGCGCCTCGACGGAGTCGTCGACGAGCACCTGCGGCACGTCGAGGTCGAGCGGGCGCTCGACGATCAGCAGGGCGGCGCCGCGCTCGACGGCGACCGGAGCGAAGAGGTGGCCGTCGGTGTGCTCGCCGCGCTTGGCGACGAAGATGCCGCCGGGCGCGATCTCGCGCGAATCGGTCTCGGTCGCGCCGTCGACGACGGTGCTCGCGTTCGCGGAGGAGCCGGCGAGGTGCAGCCGGCCGGAGACGGCCGCGGCGATCTCGGTGAGGGTCAGGGCGATCATCTAGAGCCAGCCCGCCTCGCGCAGGGCCTGCCGGACGTCGTCTCTGGCCGAATACGGCATGTGCACTCCTGCAATCTCCTGATAGTCCTCGTGGCCGGGTCCGGCGTAGAGGATCGCATCGCCCTCGTCCGCGAGGGCGACGGCCGCCCGCACGGCGGCCCGCGGGTCGGGGATCTCGTGGATCTCCCGGCCGGGCACGGCCTCGGTCGCCGCGCCGACGAGGACGGCGCGGATCGCCGCCGGGTCCTCCCAGCGCGGATGGAAGTCGGTCACGATCACGACGTCGGACAGCTCCGCGGCGATGCGCCCCATGTCGGCCCGCTTCGTGGTGTCCCGGTCGCCGTCGGCGCCGAAGACCATGATCAGCCGGCCGGGGGTCAGCGCCCGCAGCGCCTCGAGCGCGTTCGAGAACGCGTCCGGGGTGTGGCCGTAGTCGACGTAGACGCGCGGACCGCGGTCCCCGGAGACGCGCTCGGCGCGACCGGGGATGTAGACGTCGAGTGCGCCCTCGCCCAGAGCGTGCGCGATGGCCTCGAGGTCGAAGCCCGACTCGACGAGCATGACGATCGCGAGCGCCGCGTTGGCCGCCATGTACCAGCCGATCAGCGGGATGCTCACGACGACCGAGCGGTTCTCGGGCCCCTCGAGGCGGAAGGTCGTGCCGTCGGCGGTGCTCTCGACGACGGTCATCGACCAGTCCGCCGGCGTGCTCGGAGCGACTCCGACGACGGGCGAGCTGGCGAGCGTCGTCACGGGGATGCGGCTGCGCTCGACGAGCTCGCGGCCCCAGCTGCTGTCGACGGTCACCACGCCGCGGCGAGCCCGGTCCGGACCGAACAGATCGGCCTTCGCCTCGAAGTAGTGCGCCATGTCGGTGTAGTCGTCGAGGTGGTCGTGCGTCAGGTTGGTGAAGCCGACCACGTCGAAGACGAGGCCGTCGATCCGGTGGCGGGTGAGCGCCTGCGCGGAGACCTCGATGGACACCGCACGCACCGCGGACTCGCGCATCCGGGCGAGCAGGGCGTGCAGCTCGCTCGCCTCCGGAGTGGTCAGCGAGCTGACGACCGCCACGTCGCCGATGCGGCGCTCGGCGGTCGAGCTGAGACCGGAGACGACGCCGAGGCGGCGCAGCAGCGCGTCGAGCAGGTACACCACGCTCGTCTTGCCGTTGGTCCCGGTCACGCCGAACAGCGTCGGCGCGTCCTCGCGGGTGCGGTGGATCCAGGCCGCGACGTCGCCGAGGGCGGCACGGGGGTCGGGCGTGACCAGCACGGGGAGGCCGCTGCCGGCGGCCAGCTCGGCGCCCTCGGGATCGGTCAGCACCGCGACCGCTCCCGCTGCGGCGGCACCGGCGGCGAAGGCGGCGCCGTGCGCGGCCCGGCCGGCGACACCGACGTAGAGGTCGCCCGGCTCGACGCAGCGCGAGTCGAGGGTGACCCCGCTGACCTCGACGCCCTCGACCCCGCGGACGGGCCCGAGCGAGAACTCGGCGACGAGCTGCGCGAGCGCGCGGGGCGCCGGGTGCTCGGGCCGGAGGGAGGACTGCGGGCGAGTGTCGTGCAATGCCCGCTCTTTCTCTCGTGCTGGTGCTCGTGCTGGTTCTGGTCTGCTGGGTCGTGTCCTGGAGAGGGCGGTCACCACGTGGTGGGGTACTCCACCGGCGGGACCGTGGACGGCTCCACCCGGTTGGTCTTGAGCACCTGGGTCATGACCTGCTGGAACACGGGGGCCGTCGCCTGGGACGTGTTCATCTTAACCGGATCGGCGATGGTGACCGTCACGACGTACTCCGGGTCCTCCGCGGGCGCGAGGCCGGCCAGCGAGACGGTGTAGCTCTTCGAGTAGCCGCCGTTGCCGTCCGGCTGCTGCGCCGTGCCGGTCTTGGTGGCGATGTTGTAGCCGTCGACGTGGATGTCGTTCGCCAGCCAGCCCTCGTTGTAGTGGGTCTGCAGCATGTCCACGACGTCCTTCGCGGCACCGGCGGAGACCACCGGGGTCCCGGTGGTGTCGGGCACGTCGATCACCGAGCCGTCGGGCATGGTGCAGCCCTCGACCAGCTGCGCGGGCAGGCGCACCCCGCCGTTGCCGAGGGTCTGGTAGATGCTCGCCACCTGGACCGCGGTCGCCGAGACGCCCTGCCCGAACATCGTCGTGTAGTTGGTCTGGTTGTCCCAGTCCTCGGAGTCGGCGAGGAGGCCGCCGGTCTCGCCGGGGAAGTCGACAGCGGTCGAGGCGCCGAGGCCGAACTTCTTCAGGTAGTCGTAGCGCTGCGAAGCGGAGAGCTTGGAGCCCATCATCGCGATGCCGACGTTCGAGGAGTCCTTGAGGATCCCGGTCAGCGTGTAGTTCGTGGGCGTGTGCGCGAAGTCGTCGCTGAAGGAGGCGCCGTCCTTCTCGAAGGTGTCGGGGACGACGACCTGGCTCGTCGGGCTCGCGAGGCCCTGGTCGATCAGCATCGCCGCCGTCATCGGCTTGAAGGTCGAGCCGGGCTCGAACGGGCTCTGGAAGGCGCGCGAGCCGCGGTCGGCCGGAGCGCTCGCCGAGACGTTGTTCGGGTCGACGGTCGGGGTCTCGGCGACGGTCAGGAGCTTGCCGGTCTTGACCTCCTGCACCACGACGATGCCGTAGCTGCCGCCGACCTCGGCGACCCGCTGCGCGAGCACCTGCTGCGAGTAGTACTGCAGGTCGGCGTCGATGGTCAGCTCGAGCGTCCCGCCGTCGACCGCGGGGGTCTCCGCCACGGTGCTGCCGGGGATGCGGACGTAGTCGGCGCTGCGCTCGTAGCTCTCGGAGCCGTTGGCCCCGGCGAGGCAGGCGTTCTCGGCGTACTCCATGCCCTCCTGGGCGGCGCCGTCGCCGCCCACGTAGCCGACCAGGTTGCCGGCGACCGCGCCGTTCGGGTAGGTCCGGCCCTGCTGCGTCTCGAAGTAGGTCCACGGGATGTCGAGGGCGACGAGCTTCTGGTACGCCTCGAGGTCGAGGCCCTCGGAGAGGATCAGGTAGTTCGCCTTCGGGTCCTTCGCGACCGCGTCGCTCACGGCCGTGACGATCTGCGGGACCGTCTGCCCGGTGATGGCGCCGATCTCGGAGGCGGCCTGCTCGACGCTGACCATCACCTCCTGGCCGTCGGGCATCTCGCGCAGGAACTCCGCGACGTTCTTCGGCGAGGTCGTCAGCCGGTACCGGGTCGTGGCGTCGGCGAGCACCGTGCCGGAGCGGTCGACGATCGAGCCGCGGGTGCCGTAGGTGATGACGCTGTTCGACTGGTTCTGCGCCGCCTCGTCGGTCAGCTCGTTGGCGCGGACGACCTGGATGTCGACCAGCTTGCCGATGAACAGTCCGACGACGGCGGCGATGACGAGGAAGGTGACGGCGGTGCGTCGCCTGCTCGAACGGTGATGTCTCACGGCGCTAGGGGCCCTTCGGTGCGTGGTCGGAGCGGCTCAGTGCGTGCTCGGGCGGAGTCAGTGCGTGATCGGGGCGGGCAGCTCGCCCTGCAGCGGGGCGACCGCCGTGGTGGAGCCGGGTGCGGCCGCGGCGGCCGGCGGTGCGATCAGCGCGTTCGGCACGGCGGAGGCGGTCGCGGCGGTGCCGACCTCGCTCGCGGCGGCGGTGGCGGGATCGCCCAGCACGGCACCGTCGGAGAGGCGGAGGTAGACGGGCGCGGTGTTCGCGACCATGCCCAGGCCCTGCGCGGCGGTCGCGAGGTTCTGCGGCGAGCTGAGGGTGTCGACCGCGTCCTGCTTCTCCGCGTTGCCGCGGGTGAGCGTCTTCTGCTCGCCCTGCAGCGTCGCGATCTGGTAGGCGCCCTCGGAGAGGCCGACGCTGACCAGGAGCTGGATCACGATGATCGCGAACAGCCCCGCGACGGCGACGATCCCGTAGACGAGCTTCGGCCGGGCCTGGCGCGCCGGAGCGGGGACCGCCTCGATGCGGGGTCGCTGGGCCGGCTCGGCGGGCTGCGCCGGTCGTGCGGTGCTGCGGTCGATGACGGGGTCGATGACGGCGGTCGCGCTCATGCGGTGCTCCTGATCCTCTCGGCCGCGCGCAGTCGCACGGGTGTTGCTCGGGGGTTGGCGGCCTTCTCGTCGTCCGAGGCGAGCTCTGCGCCGCGGATGACGAGCCGGAACTCGGGTCGGTGCTCGGGCAGCTCCATCGGCAGGCCGACCGGCGCCGTGGAGGAGGAGGCGGCCTGCAGGGCGCGCTTGACGATGCGGTCCTCGAGCGACTGGTACGCCTCGACGACGAGGCGCCCGCCGACGGCGATGCGGCCGAGTGCGGCGGGGATCGCCCGCTCGAGCACGGAGAGCTCCTGGTTGACCTCGATGCGCAGCGCCTGGAAGACGCGCTTGGCCGGGTGCCCGTTGCGCTGGATCGCGACCGGGGTCGCCGCCTGGATGATCTCGACGAGCCGGCCGGAGCGCACGATCGGCGCCGACGCGCGGGCCTCGACGATCTTCTTGGCGTAGCGCGCCGCGAGCCGCTCCTCGCCGTACTCGTGGAAGATCCGCCGGAGCGCGATCTCGTCGTAGTCCGCGAGGATGCTCGCCGCGGTGAGCGGCGCCGACGCGTCCATCCGCATGTCCAGCGGAGCGTCCTTGGAGTAGGAGAAGCCGCGCTCGGTCTCGTCGAGCTGCAGCGAGGAGACGCCGAGGTCGAACAGTGCGCCGTCGATCGTGTCGATGCCGAGCTCGTCGAGGACGTCGGGCAGCTCGTCGTAGACGGCGTGCACGAGGTCGATCCGCGCGGAGTGCGCGGCGAGCCGGGCGCCCGCCAGCTCGAGGGCCTCCCGGTCGCGGTCGAGGCCGACGAGGTGGAGGCGCGGGAAGCGCTCCAGCAGCGCGAGCGAGTGGCCGCCCATGCCGAGCGTCGCGTCGACGAGCACGGCGCCGTCGCGCTCGAGCGCCGGAGCGAGCAGCTCGACGCAGCGCTCGAGGAGCACGGGCAGGTGCCGCTCCTCGGTCGGGCGCACGTCGGCGCGGGGTGCGTCGGCGCTGCTCGCGTCGTCCGCGCTCACGTCGGCGCGGTGCGCAGGGGTGCTCTCGGTGCTCTCTGTCATGGCGGTCCCGCCGTCCTGTTCCTGCCGTCCGATCCCCATCCAGCTCACGACCGGACACCGGGGAAGGTGCGTCCGGGCGCCGAGTGGCTGGGAGTCGCGCGGCAGGAGCTAGAACAGTCCGGGGATCACCTCCTCCTCGGTGTCGGAGAACACGGACTCCTGCTCGGTGAGGTAGCTGTCCCAGGCGTCCTGGGCCCAGATCTCGGCGCGATTGCCCGCACCGATGACGGTGAGGTCGCGGTCGAGACCGGCGTAGGCGCGCAGCGGCGCCGGGAGGGTGATGCGGTTCTGCTTGTCCGGCGTCTCGGCGCTGGCGCCGGAGAGGAACACGCGGAGGAAGTCGCGGGCCTGCTTGCTGGTGACCGGCGCCTGGCGGATCTTCTCGTGCATCGCCTCGAACTCGCGCTGGCTGAAGACGTAGAGGCACCGCTCCTGGCCGCGCGTGACGACGACTCCGGAGGAGAGCTCGTCGCGGAACTTGGCGGGAAGGATGACGCGGCCCTTCTCGTCGAGCTTGGGGGAATGAGTGCCGAGGAACAACGGACTGCCCCCACTTCTCTCCGGCCAAGGTTGGTGTGGGCCCCACAGTACTCCACTTCCCCCCACCCACAACCCTCCGAACCGTCACGGCGCGCCGGGACGGTCCCGTCGATCCGCGTCGTTCTGCGGATCCAGCACGGTGGAGCGCAGTGGAGGGGAATCGCACTCCCGGGGAGCGTCCGGGCATGAAAAAAGGGCCGATCCGTGAGGGTCGACCCTGTGGGTGGTGCGGGGTGGAGGACCCGCGCCGTGGAGCGCTAGGAGCGGCCGTCGCCGCGGTTGTCCCACCGGTCGTTCAGACGGTCCATGAAGTTGGACCCCTGGCGTCCGCTCGCGGAGCGCGGCTTCGAGGGCCGGCCCGCCTCCGGGATTCCGGAGGTGGTGGAGCCGCCGGGCGCGGGGCGCATCGCGACGACCACGCCGGCCAGCATCAGCGCGAAGCCGGCGACGCCCACGAGGGGCTGACGGACGATCACACCGGCGACGAGGACTCCCAGGCCGACGATGGCGAGGAGGATGCCGAGCACGAGCGCGCGGTAGTTGGTGCCGCCCCGGCCCTTGCTGACCGCCGCGACGAAGTCGGCGTCGTTCTGATAGAGATTGCGCTCCATCTCGTCGAGGAGCCGTTGCTCGTGTTCCGAAAGCGGCATCGGGACCCCTTCAGGGTGTGGCGTCGACCCGGCGGGGACGGCACCGAGGGTGGGCGGGCGGTCTGCTCGACCGGGCTGGTGGCGCTTCAGTGTAGACCGCGGCCCGCCGAGGCGCCAGGCGCCATCGGTGCATAGGCTGGTCGGGTGAACCACAGCACTCGTCTGGTCGATCGCGTCCAGTTCCGAATCGATGAATTCCTCACCGGGCGCACGCCAATTCTGCGCTCCATCGGAGAGGACGTCTCCGCCCTCGGCGACCTTTCGCGGGACTTTCTCAGCGGGGGCAAGCGCTTCCGGGCGCGCTTCTGCGAGGCGGGCTGGACGGCGGTCTCCGCCGTCCCGAGCGACGCGCACCGGAGTGCCTCGGATCCGGTCGCGCGGGTCGGCGCGAGCCTGGAGCTGTTCCACGCCGCGGCCCTGGTCCACGACGACGTGATCGACAACTCCGACACCCGCCGGGGCGCCCCCTCGGCGCACCGCCGCTTCGCGTCGCTGCACGCGGGCGGCGGCTGGTCGGGCGACGCGGACGAGTTCGGCCGCTCCTCCGCGATCCTCCTCGGCGATCTGCTGCTGGTCTGGTCCGACGAGATCTTCGCGGACGCCGAGTGGGCGCTCGAGGACCGCACCGCCGCGGCGCGGGCCCGGGCGGAGTTCAACCTGATGCGCACGGAGGTGACCCTGGGCCAGTACCTCGACATCCTCGAGGAGAGCGCCTGGGTGCGGCACCCCGAGCACGAGCACCTCGAGCGCTCGGAGCGCGTGGTCGTCTTCAAGAGCGCGAAGTACAGCATCGAGGCACCGCTGACCATCGGCGGCTCGCTCGGCGGCGGCGACGACGCCCAGATCGACGCCCTGCGCCGCTTCGGCCTGCCGCTCGGCATCGCCTTCCAGCTGCGTGACGACGTGCTGGGTGTCTTCGGCGATCCGGCCGTGACCGGGAAGCCCGCCGGCGACGACCTCCGCGAGGGCAAGCGGACCGTGCTGCTCGGCCTCGCCCGCGCAGCCGCCTCGGCGGGCGAGCGCGACGAGCTCGACGCCGTGGTCGGCCGAGCCGACGCGAGTGCCGACGACATCGCCCGTGCTCAGGAGATCGTGGCGGGCTCCGGGGCGCTCGACCGGCTCGAGGAGCGGATCGCCCGCGACGTCGGTGCCGCGCTGGCCGTGCTGCCGGACGCGCCCCTGCGCGAGGAGGGCCTCGCGGAGCTCCGCGAGCTCGCCGACCGGGTCACCGCCCGGACGGCGTAGAGCGGATCAGCCGGACCGGCGCGCTCCGGTGCCGGCTCGGCTCAGGCGAGCGCCTGGGCCACGCGGCGGACCTCGGCCTTGCGGCCGGCGAGCAGCGCCTGCACGGGGCTGGTGCCGAGGCTGTCCTCGTCCGCGAGCAGCCAGTCGATCGCCTCGTCGTCCGAGAAGCCCTGGTCCGACAGCAGGATCGCCGTGCCGCGGATCTCGCTGAGCGGCTCGCCGTCGCGGAGGAAGACGGAGGGGACGACGAGCTTGCCGTCACGGCGAGTGCCGAGCAGGTGGCGCTCCTCCAGGAGGCGGCGCACCCGGCTGACGCCGAGACCGGTGAGCTCGACCAGATCGGGCACGGTCAGCCATTCGATCTCGGGAGCGGACGGGGAGGCGGAGGCAGCGGACGAGTCGGTCACCCGTCAAGAGTGCCACGAGCCGCCTCCGCGTTGCACGCCGGTTGTCAGGAGCGTCTTGCCTAGACTCGTCGCGTGACCACCAGCCAGCTCGACCCTCTCCTCGGCCGTCTCGTCGACGGCCGGTACGAGGTGCGCTCCCGCATCGCGCGGGGCGGCATGGCCACCGTCTACCTGGCGCACGACCAGCGCCTCGAGCGCCGGGTCGCCATCAAGGTGATGCACGGGCACCTCTCCGACGACGCGACGTTCAAGAACCGCTTCGTCCAGGAGGCGCGCTCCGCCGCGCGCCTGGCCCACCCGAACGTGGTCAGCGTCTTCGACCAGGGCCAGGACTCCGACATGGCCTACCTGGTGATGGAGTACCTCCCCGGCATCACGCTGCGCGACCTGCTCAAGGAGCGCGGGAGGCTGACGGCCCAGCAGGTCGTCGACATCATGCACTCGGTGCTGTCCGGCCTCGCGGCCGCGCACCGGGCCGGGATCCTGCACCGCGACCTCAAGCCCGAGAACGTGCTGCTCGCCGATGACGGCCGGATCAAGATCGGCGATTTCGGCCTCGCCCGCGCGGCGAGCGCGAACACCGCGTCGGGTCAGGCGCTGCTCGGCACGATCGCGTACCTCTCCCCCGAGCTGGTCACCCGCGGCACCGCCGACACCCGCAGCGACATCTACGCCATCGGCATCATGATCTACGAGATGCTCACCGGCGAGCAGCCCTTCACGGGCGAGCAGCCGATGCAGATCGCCTACCAGCACGCGAACGACTCGGTCCCCTACCCCAGCGCGAAGGTGCCCTCGGTGCCGACCTCGCTCGACGAGCTCGTGCTCTGGGCGACGGAGCGCGACCCGGACATGCGTCCGCGCGACGCCGGCGTGATGCTGGCGCAGCTGCTCGAGGCCGAGCGCCTGATGGGCATCACGCCGACCGACCGCCGCGGCGCGGACACCCAGGCCGTCACCCCCCTTCCGGTGGCGGAGCCCGCCACCGCGCTGCTGTTCGACGAGGCGGTGACCGGGCACACCTCGGTGATCGAGGGCTCGCCGGCGGAGCTCGAGCAGCGCGACGACGACGACGCGGTCGCGCGGCTCGCGACGAAGCGCCGCACGCGGCGCCGCCGCGGCGTGCTGCTGACGGTGATCGTGCTGCTGCTCGCCCTCATCGGCGGCGGGACCGCGTGGTGGTACGGCGAGGGCCCGGGCGCGATCGTGAACGTGCCGGACGTGGTGAGCCGCTCGCAGGACGACGCGACGGCCGCGCTGGTGAGCCAGGGCTTCGAGGTGTCGCCGCAGCAGGCGAACGACCTGACCGTGCCGGCCGGGACCGTGCTCAGCACCGATCCGCCAGGCGGCCAGGGGCTGCACAAGGGCGAGGTCGTGACGCTGGTCGTCTCCAGCGGCCCGCGGCAGATCGAGGTGCCTGCACTGGCCGGTGTCTCCGAGGAGGAGGCGACGGCCGCGATCCAGGCCGCGCCGTTCACCGTGGGCGAGGTGACGCGGATCTTCGACGCCGACGTCCCCGCGGGCGTCGTCGTCTCGGCGTCGCTGCCCGACGGCGGCGAGCTGCCCGCGACGATGTCCGAGACGAGCACGATCGCGATGACGGTCAGCCTCGGGGCGATCCCCAACGTCGTCGGTCTCACAGTCGACGAGGCGACCGCCGCGGCGAAGGACGCCGGGCTCGCCCTCGACCGCGAGCGCGAAGACTGGAGCGACACGGTCGCCGCCGGCGTCGTCCTCACCCAGATCAACCCGGAGGCGCCCGCAACCACCGGCGACACCGTCTCCGTCGTCGTCTCCAAGGGCCCGCAGCCTGTCGCCGTCCCCAACGTCGTCGGGATGACCCGCGACCAGGCGAAGGCCGCGCTCAGCTCCGTCGACCTGAAGTGGAGCTACGGCCTGACGACCCCGCTGATCGACCAGGTGCCGGACGAGGTGACGAAGGTGACCAACCAGTCCGACAAGGAGGGCGCCCTCGTGCAGCGCGGCACCACGGTCCAGCTCTCGATCACGATCACGATCTGACCGCGGAGCACTGCTGCCGAGCGCGGCACGCCGCGTCGGCATGCCGCGTCGGCACGCCGCGTCGGCATGCTGCGTCGGCATGCTGCGTCGGCATGCTGGTCGAGTAGCCCCGCAGGGGCGTATCGAGACCCACCCACCTGACAACGGTGGATCTCGATACGCCCGCTCCGCGGGCTACTCGATCAGCATGGAGGGGCCCGCTCCGCGGGCTCCTCGATCAGCATGAACCGCCTCCGGCACACGACCGGCAGCAGAAACATGCTGGTCGAGTAGCCCCGCAGGGGCGTATCGAGACCCAGCCTCCAGACAACGGTGGATCTCGATACGCCCGCTCCGCGGGCTACTCGATCAGCATGGGAGCGCCCGCTCAGCGGCCTCCTCGATCAGCAGGACGGGCCCGCCCAGCGGGCTCCTCGATCGGCAGGGAGGGCCCGCTGGCGGGCAGCGGGCGGCTCAGCGCTCGCGCAGCTCCTCGGCGACGAGGAAGGCCAGCTCGAGGGACTGCATGTGGTTGAGGCGGGGGTCGCAGACCGACTCGTAGCGCGTCGCGAGGGTCGCCTCGTCGATGTGCTCCGAGCCGCCGAGGCACTCGGTGACGTCGTCGCCGGTGAGCTCGACGTGGATGCCGCCCGGGTGCGTGCCCGCGGCGCGGTGCGCCTCGAAGAAGCCCTTGACCTCGTCGACCACGTCGTCGAAGCGACGGGTCTTGTAGCCGGTGGGCGTCGTCAGTCCGTTGCCGTGCATCGGGTCGGTGACCCAGAGCGGCAGCGCGTCGCTCGCCTTGACCGCCTCGAGCAGCGGCGGCAGGGCGTCGCGGATCCTGCCGGCGCCCATCCGCGTGATGAAGGTGAGGCGGCCGGGCTCGCGGTCCGGGTCGAGCTTGTCGATCAGCTCGAGCATCGTCTCGGGCGTCGTCGACGGGCCGAGCTTGACGCCGATCGGGTTGCGGACGCGCGAGAGGAAGTCGACGTGCGCGCCGTCGAGCTCGCGGGTGCGCTCGCCGATCCAGATGAAGTGGCTGGAGGTGTTGTACGGCGTGCCGGTGCGCGAGTCGATCCGCGTCATCGGGCGCTCGTAGTCCATCAGCAGGCCCTCGTGGCCGGTGTAGAACTCCGTGCGCTTCATGCCCTCGAAGTCGGCACCGCAGGCCACCATGAACTTCACCGCGCGGTCGATCTCGCGGGCGAGCTGCTCGTAGCGCTGGTTCTGCGGGTTCTCGGTGAAGCCCTTGTTCCAGTAGTGCACGAGGCGCAGGTCGGCGAAGCCGCCCTGGGTGAAGGCGCGGATGAGGTTCAGCGTCGAGGCGGCCGTGTGGTAGCCCTGCACGATGCGGCGCGGGTCGGCGGTCCGCGACTCCGGAGTGAAGTCGTAGCCGTTGACGATGTCGCCGCGGTAGGCGGGCAGCGTCACGTCGCCGCGGGTCTCGAGGTCGCTCGAGCGGGGCTTGGCGAACTGGCCCGCCATGCGGCCCATCTTGATGACGGGCATGCTCGCGCCGTAGGTCAGGACGACGGCCATCTGCAGCACGGTCTTCACGCGGTTGCGGATCTGGTCCGCGGTCGCGCCGGCGAAGGTCTCGGCGCAGTCGCCGCCCTGCAGCAGGAAGGCCTCGCCGCGGGCCGCGGCGCCGAGGCGCTCGCGCAGCTGGTCGACCTCGCCGGCGAAGACGAGCGGGGGCAGCGCGGCGACCTCGGCGGACGCGGCGGCGACGGCGGCGGCGTCCGGCCAGTTCGGCTGCTGCTTGACCTCGAGCTCACGCCAGTAGTCCAGGCCGGCGACCACGGAGGGGGCGGCGAGGACGTACGGTTCGTTCGGATCGATGACCACGAGGGTTCCTGGTTCTGACGGGCGCGCGGCGCGCGCAGTGATCGCCGCCCGGTCGGACGGCGACGGTTGACGAGCTTATCGGCTCGGCGGAGCGTTCTCCGGAGGTGCGCGCAGTCGGCCCACCGGACCCGGCGCTGTGCGGCCGGCTCGGCGCGGCGGGTTCAGCGCAGCAGGGCCGCGCGCTTCTCCTTGACCGAGGTCGCGTAGACATCGAGGTACTCCTGGCCGCTCAGAGCCAGCAGCTCGTACATGATCTCGTCGGTGATCGAGCGGAGGATGAAGCGGTCGCCCTCCATGCCCTCGAAGCGGCTGAAGTCCAGCGGCTCGCCGAAGACGATGCCGATGCGCCCGAGCTTGGGCAGCCGCTTGCCGATCGGCATGATGCGGGCGGTGTCGATCATCGCCACCGGGACGACGGGCACCCGCGCCTCGAGGACCATCCGCGCGACGCCGGTGCGGCCGCGGTACATCCGTCCGTCGGGGCTGCGGGTGCCCTCGGGATAGATGCCGAGCGCCTCACCGCCGGCCAGGACGCGGAGCCCCGTGTTCAGCGAGGCCTCGGACGCCTTGCCACCGGAGCGGTCGATCGGCAGCATGCCGGTGGCGGTGAAGAAGAGCTTCGTCGCCCAGCCCTTCAGGCCCTTGCCGGTGAAGTAGTCGCTCTTGGCGAGGAAGACCATGTTGCGCTCGATCACCAGCGGGAGGAACACCGAGTCGATGAAGGAGAGGTGGTTGCTCGCCAGGATGACGCCGCCGGTGGCCGGGACGCGGTCGGCGCCGACCACCCAGGGCCGGAAGATCGTCTTGAGCAGGGGCCCCGCGACGATGTGCTTCATGAACCAGTAGAACAAGGGGCGCTCCTCAGCGGTCCGCGACCGGGGTCACAGCGAGCTCGCGTGCAGGCGGGCGAGGTCGGCGGCGCCGACGACCCCCGCGTCGTTGACGAGCTCCGCGATGCGGAACTCGGGTTCGGGGTGGTACCCCCGGGCGGGCAGGTTGTCGAGGTAGGCCTGGCGGATCGGGTCGAGCAGCAGGTCGCCGGCCTGCGCCACTCCCCCGCCGATCACGAACATCTGCGGGTCGAGGACCGCGCTCAGGCTCGCCGCCGCCTCGCCGAGCCAGTGGCCGAGCTGGCGGAGGGCCGCGAGGGCGCCCAGGTCGCCGGCGCTGATCAGCTCGGCGATGACGCCGCCGTCGAGCTCGCCGCCGTTCCTCGCACGCGCGTCGGCGATGCCCTGGCCGATCCCGCCGGCGTCGGCGAGCTCGGCGGCGAAGCGCTGCAGTGCGCGGCCGGAGCCGTACTGCTCGATGCAGCCGCGAGCACCGCAGCCGCAGGGCAGGCCGCCGGGGACGACCCGCATGTGGCCGATCTCCGCCGCCGCGCCGAAGCCGCCGCGCAGGAGCCGGTCGTTGATGACGATCGCGCCGCCGACGCCGGTGCCGATCGTGAGCATCAGCATGTCGCTCACCAGTCGGCCGGCGCCGTAGCGGAACTCGGCCCAGCCGGCCGCGTTGGCGTCGTTCTCGATGATGATCGGCAGGTCGATCCGCGCCGAGAGCTTCTCGCGGAAGGGCTCGTTGCGCCAGTTGATGTTGGGGGCGTAGTAGACGATCGACTGCGAGGCGTCGATGAAGCCGGCCGCGGCGACGCCGACAGCGGAGACGTCGCCGGCGGGCAGGCCCTCGCGCAGGCGCGCCACCATCTCGACGACGACGTCGACGATGAGCTCGGGATGACCGGCGGGCGTCGGCTGGCGGTCCTCGCGGACGATGCCGCCGAACTCGTCGACCAGCGCTCCCGCGATCTTCGTGCCGCCGATGTCGATACCGATCGCGTGCACGCGAACCGCCTTCCGCTAGCCTCCGACGCCGCTGCGCCGCGGGTCCGCCCTGGAGCGGCGGCCACATCGAGTGTAGTGACCCGCCGAGAACCGACGTGCGGATCGTTATCCTGAGTGGATACACAGTCGGGATGCGCCGGTAGGCTGGACCCGACAATCATTCAGGTACCGAAGGAGTTGCCGTGGAGCAGTTCGATTCCCCCCTCGTGGTCGCGCCGGATCCGCAGGCCAACACGACGGCGCTGCTGCTCGACCGTGTGCGGGAGACGCCCGACCGGGCGCTCTTCGCCCTCCCCGAGGCCGGCGGCTGGCGCGACGTCACCGCCCGCGAGTTCCTCGACCAGGTGACCGCGCTCGCGAAGGGACTGATCGCGGCGGGAATCGAGCCCGGCGACAAGGTCGGCCTGATCTGCAAGACCCGCTACGAGTGGACGCTGATCGACTTCGCCGTCTGGTTCGCGGGCGGCGTCCTCGTGCCGGTGTACGAGACCTCCTCCCCCGCGCAGGTGCAGTGGAACCTGTTCGACTCCGGAGCGCGGGCCGTCATCGTCGAGACGGCGGACCACTTCGCCCGCTTCGACGAGGTCCGCCCGGATCTCCCGGACGTCCGGCTCGCCTGGCAGATCGGCCTGGGCGACCTCGACAAGCTGGCCGCGCGCGGGGTGGACGTGCCGGACGCCGAGATCGAGCGCCGCCGCTCGATCGCCACCGGTGCGGACATCGCGACGATCATCTACACCTCCGGCTCGACCGGCCGCCCCAAGGGCTGCATCATCCGGCACTCCAACTTCGTCGAGCTGAGCCGCAACTCCGCGGTCGCGCTCACGGAGCTGATCCACCAGCCGGGCGCCTCGACGCTCCTCTTCATCACGACCGCGCACGTGTTCGCCCGCTTCATCGCGATCCTCTGCGTCCACGGCGGGGTCAAGGTCGGGCACCAGGCCGACACGAAGCAGCTGCTCCCCTCGCTCGGCTCGTTCAAGCCGACGTTCCTGCTGGCCGTGCCGCGCGTGTTCGAGAAGGTCTACAACTCGGCGGAGCAGAAGGCCGAGGCCGGCGGCAAGGGCAGGATCTTCCGGCGCGCGGCCGATGTCGCCGTCGCCCACTCGATCGCCGTCGAGGCCGGCTCGGTGCCGCTCGCGCTGAAGCTGCAGTTCCTGCTCTTCGACCGGCTCGTCTACTCGAAGCTGCGCACGGCGATGGGCGGCAACGTCCGCTTCGCGGTGTCCGGATCGGCACCGCTCGGCGACCGGCTGGGCCACTTCTTCCACAGCCTCGGCATCAAGATCCTCGAGGGCTACGGGCTCACCGAGACGACGGCGCCCGCGACGGTCAACCGGACCGAGCGGTTCAAGATCGGCTCGGTCGGCCCGGCGATGCCCGGCTGCTCCATCCGGATCGCAGCGGACGGCGAGATCCAGGTGCGCGGGATCGACGTCTTCGGCGGCTACTGGAACGACGAGAAGGCGACGGCCGAGGCCTTCGACGGCGAGTGGTTCAAGACCGGCGACCTCGGCTCGCTCGACGAGGAGGGCTACCTCCGCGTCACCGGGCGCAAGAAGGAGATCATCGTCACCGCGGGCGGCAAGAACGTCGCGCCGGCCGCGCTCGAGGACCCGATCCGCGCCAACCCGCTCGTCGGCCAGGTCGTCGTCGTCGGCGACCAGCGCCCGTTCATCGCGGCGCTGGTGACCCTGGACCCCGAGATGCTGCCGACCTGGCTCGCGAACAACGGCCAGGACGCGAAGCTCTCGCTCGATCAGGCGGCCGTGAACCCGGCCGTCCTCGCGGAGGTGCAGCGCGCCGTCGACGCCGCGAACGCCCGCGTCTCGCGCGCCGAGTCGATCCGCAAGTTCGTGATCCTGCCGACCGAGTTCACCGAGGCGAGCGGCCACCTCACCCCGAAGATGAGCATCAAGCGGAACGTCATCCTCGACGACTTCGCCGCGACCATTAGCAGCGTCTACAGCGCCGCCCCCGCCACCGAGGGCATCAGCCTCCGCTGACTGGTCCACGTCTGCACCACGGTGGATCTCGATACGCCCGCTCCGCGGCCTACTCGATCAGCATGGGCACACTCATGCTGGTCGAGTAGCCCCGCAGGGGCGTATCGAGACCCGCCCTCGCCAGCAGGGCGGCTCTGCAGACTCCACTTCCGACGCGGGTGGATCTCGATACGCCCGCTCCGCGGTCTACTCGATAAGCATGCTGCGCAAGCCGGCCGAAGCGCGATGGCCGAAGGCCGAGCCGTATCCGGCGAAGCGCGTCCCAGCGCTTCGCCGTCGGCGGACGCACGACGCTCTGCGGAACGCGACCACCCCAGGAGGCCGACCGCGCCGAGCCGGGCAGGGACCGGCTCGGAATCAGCTCAGAACCAGGAGCTCTCGCGGACTTCCTTCATGGCGGCTCGGCGGTCGTCCTTGGAGAGGCGGTCGAGGTAGAGGCGGCCGTCGAGGTGGTCGCACTCGTGCTGGAGGGCCTGGGCCATCAGGCCGTCGCCCTCGAGGACGACCTCGTTGCCGTCGAGGTCGGTGCCGCGGACCTTGGCGTGCGGGTAGCGGATCGCGGGGTACCAGAGGTTGGGGACGGAGAGGCAGCCCTCGTCGACGGGCTCGGGCTCGCCGCTGAGCTCGACGATCTCGGGGTTGAGGATGTAGCCGACGACGCCGTCGACGTTGTAGCTGAAGGCGCGGAGGTTGACGCCGATCTGCGGAGCCGCGACGCCGGCGCGCCCGGGGGTGCGCACGCTGTCGACGAGGTCCTCGACCAGTCCGCGGATCCCGTCGTCGATGGTCTCGATCGGGGCGGACACCGTCTTCAGGACGGGATCGCCGAAGATCCGGATCTGGCGTTCGGTCATGCGGTGCGCTCCCTCAGTGCCTCCTCGGCGGAGAGGAGGGCGTTCTCGACGACTTCGCTCGCCGCGGGGTGCGGCCAGTACTGGCTGCGGGCGAGGCCGCGGATCCCGACCCCCGCGCTGGCGGCCTGGACGAGCGGCTGAATGAGGATACTCGCCTGCGGGCCCATCAGGTGCGCGCCGAGCAGCTCGCCGTCGGGTCCGACGACGAGGGTGCAGATGCTCGAGTCGTCCTCCATCGCCCAGCCGTAGGCGGTGGAGCCGAACTCCTGAGTGACGGCGACGACGTCGATGCCGCGCTCCCCCGCCTCCTTCTCCGTGAGGCCGAAGTGCGCGATCTGCGGGTGCGCGAAGATCGCTCCGGGCACGGGGGCGAGGGTGTTCGAGAGCATCTCGCCCGGGTGCAGGAGGTTGTGCGCGACGAGCCGCGCCTCGTGGTTGGCGACGTGCTTGAGCTGCCACTCCGAGGAGACGTCGCCGAGGGCGAAGAGCCCGGGCACGACGCGTCCGCCGGAGAGGACCCGCTGCTCGTCGTCGACGACGACACGGCCGTCCGGGTGCAGGTCGATGCCGACGGAGGCCGCGGCGATGGTGTCGCTGTTCGGGTCGCGCCCGGTGGCGACGAGGATCGTGTCGGTCTCGACGCGGGTACCGTCGTCGAAGGTCGTGACGAGCCCGCCCGGAGTCGCCTCGACGCTCTCGGCGGAGACGCCGGTGCGGACGTCCCAGCGCTCGCGCGCGAGCGCTGTGAAGCCGCGGGCGATGCCCTCGTCGAGCGAGCGGAGCAGACGGTCACCGCGGACGGCGACCGTCACCGCGGTGCCGAAGGCCGAGAAGATGTGGGCGAACTCGACCGCCACCGCACCGCCGCCGAGGACGAGCATCCGGGCGGGGAGCTCGTCGATCCGCATGATCGAGTCGGAGTCGTGGATCCGCGGGTCGGGCTCGTAGGCCGCGAGGAGCGGACGCGGACGCGAGCCCGCGGCGACGACCACCTGCGGTGCGCTGATCCGGACCCCGCTCGCGCTGACCAGCACGTGCGGCCGGTCGCCGTCGCCGAGCGACTCGAAGCCGAAGCTCTCGCGCAGCACGGTGACGTTCTCGGAGCGGTTCGCCCGGTAGTCGAGGCCGCCGGCGCTGATGGCGTCGGTGCGGCCGAACACGCGGTCGCGCACCTCGGCCCAGTCGGGCCGGGCCACTCGGCCGTGCACGCCGACCCGGTCGCCCTGGTCGACGTCGGTCACGATGTCGGCGACGTGCACGAACATCTTGGTCGGGATGCAGCCGGCGTTGAGGCAGGTGCCGCCGAACCACTCGCCGTCGTCGAGGATCGCGACGCGGGAGCCGGCCCACTCGGGGCCGACGATCGAGTTGCCGGACCCGGCGCCGAGCACGATCAGATCGAATGCCAGGGTCTCCGCGGAGTCGGCCGCCACGGCGTCCTGCAGAACCGCGTCAGGCACGACGGACCGGGATGCCCTCGACGACGAGCGCGGCGAGCAGGCGCGCCGCCTCCTGGGTCGCCGGGCGCAGCTGCTCCCACTTGACGACCGAGCCGGCGGCGAGCACCGGGTCGTACGGGATGCGGACGATGTCGCGCACGCGCGAGCGGAAGTGCGACTCGATCTCCTCGAGCTTCACCAGGCTGGTGCCCTGCGTCGCGGTGTTCAGCGCGACGACGGCGTTCCGGACGAGATCGCCGTAGCCGTTGGCGTCGAGCCAGGTCAGGGTCTCGGAGGCCAGGCGCGCCTCGTCGACACTGCCGCCGGAGACGATCACGACGCTGTCAGCGCGCTGCAGCGTCGCGCGCATCACGGAGTGCACGATGCCGGTGCCGCAGTCGGTGAGCATGATCGAGTAGAAGCGCTCGACGAGGTCGGCGACGACGTTGTAGTCGTCCTCGTCGAAGGCCTCGGAGAGCTGCGGGTCCGTGTCCGAGGCGAGCACGTCGAGCCGGGTCTCGTCGCGCGAGACCATCGTCGAGAACTCGGTGAAGCCGGTCACGCCGGCGGCGCGGTTGACGACGTCGCGGACGGTCGAGCGGGTCTGCTTGGGGACGCGCTCGGCCAGGGTTCCGCGGTCGGGGTTGGCGTCGACCGCGATGATGCGGTCCTCGCGCGAGTCGGCGAGGGCCATCCCGAGCAGGGTCGTGACGGTCGTCTTGCCGACGCCGCCCTTGCGGGTCATCACCGGGACGAAGCGGGTGCCGCCCTCGAACTGGCGGCCTATCCGCTCGTCCATCGCCTTCCAGGCCTGGACCTTCGCGGAGTCGCCGAGGTTGACGGTGTGGAAGGTGAGGCCGTAGACGAAGCGGTTCCAGCCGCCGGTCGGCGCGGGCCGGGTCTTGCGGTTGACCTCGAGGAGCCGGTCGGGCGTCAGCATCGACGCGGACTCGGGCGCGGAGGACGACCCGCCGGTGCCGGACTCGGCGCGGAGGCGGTCGCGCCGGGTGACGCCGGGAGCCGGATCCGCGGCAGCCGGGTCGGACTCGCGCTCGATCTCCGGGGCGGGCTCGGCAGGACGCTGCTCGCCGCGACCGCGCGGCCGCTCGCCCGAGTCCTCGGGGAGCACCGACACCTCGTCGCGCGAGGCGATGCCGGCCGAGACGGGCCGGACGGCGCCCGGTGCGTCCGGGATGCCGAGGCGTCCGACGTCGATCGTCGGGTCCTCCACGGGTGCCGGAGCGCTCGACCGACGGCGCGCCGGAGCGGGCGAGTCCAGCCGGATGCCGTCGGGGATGCGGGTCGGAGCGGTGTCGCTCGCGCGCGGGGCGTACTGCTCGGAGTCCCGCGCCGCGTCGAGCGCCGTCCGCGGAGTCGGGCCGGTGTCGAGATCGGGCTGGTCGTCGTTGCGCTCATCCATGCGAACGAGCCTCCTTCCGCTTGCCGCCAGTGTACCGACGGGCCCGGCGGCGCACGGGGGCTCGGCTCCCGTCCTCGCGCCTGCTAGGTGCCGAGTGGAACCGTGTGCAGGGAACGGTTAGGTTCTCCCACCCGGAGGAAAGTAAAGTACTCAGCCATGCATGTACTCAGCGTGAGCTCCCTCAAGGGCGGCGTCGGCAAGACCACCGTGACGCTCGGCCTTGCATCCGCGGCGTTCTCGAAGGGCCTGCGAACGCTGGTCGTCGACCTCGACCCGCAGTCCGACGTCTCCACCGGCATGGACATCAACGTCGCCGGTCACCTCAACATCGCCGACGTCCTCACGTCGCCCAAGGAGAAGATCGTCCGCTCGGCGATCGCGCCCTCCGGCTGGACGAAGGAGCGCCAGGGCACGATCGACGTCCTGATCGGCAGCCCGTCCGCGATCAACTTCGACGGACCGCACCCCAGCATCCGCGACATCTGGAAGCTCGAGGAGGCGCTCGCGAGCGTCGAGGCCGACTACGACCTCGTCCTGATCGACTGCGCGCCCTCGCTCAACGCCCTCACCCGCACGGCCTGGGCCGCGAGCGACCGGGTCGCCGTGGTCACCGAGCCGGGCCTGTTCTCGGTGGCCGCCGCCGACCGCGCGCTGCGCGCGATCGAGGAGATCCGCCGCGGTCTCAGCCCGCGCCTGCAGCCGCTCGGTATCATCGTCAACCGCGCGCGCGTGCAGTCGCTCGAGCACCAGTTCCGGATCAAGGAGCTGCGCGACATGTTCGGCCCTCTGGTCCTCAGCCCGCAGCTGCCCGAGCGCACCTCGCTCCAGCAGGCGCAGGGCGCTGCGAAGCCGGTGCACGTCTGGCCGGGCGAGAGCGCGCAGGAGATGGCGCACAACTTCGACCTGCTGCTCGACCGCGTCATCCGCACGGGGCGCATCGGCGAGCAGGCGGTGCCGGCGGCGACGAGCTAGCCCGGCGAGGTCCGCGCACGGCGTCGCAGCCTCGGCTGCGGCGCCGTCGCTGTGTGCGGGAGCGGGTCACGCCGGAACGCCGGCATCGGACGGCGGGTCTGCAGGGCCGGCGTGCTGGGGACGGTGGGTCTCGATACGCCCCTTCGGGGCTACTCGACCAACATGCGGGAGCGAGCCTCGATCGAACGCCGTGCCCGGACGGCCCAGCATGATGACCGCGCCCTGCGGGGCTCCTCGGCAAGCAGGTGTCGCAGGCGTGCGGCGATCGACCGGCAGGAGGGGCGGGTCAGCCGACCTTGCGGGAGGCGCGGCGGCGGGCGAGCTCGTCGGAGGGGTCGACGGACTGGTGGTCGAGCTCGACGAGGCTGGTCTCGACCTCGCGGAGGACCTTGCCGACGGCGATGCCGAAGACGCCCTGGCCGCGGCTGAGGAGGTCGATGACCTCGTCGTTCGAGGTGCAGAGGTAGACGCTCGCGCCGTCGCTCATCAGCGTGGTCTGCGCGAGGTCGTCGACGCCGGACTCGCGGAGCTGGTTGACCGCGGTGCGGATCTGCTGGAGGGAGATGCCGGTGTCGAGGAGGCGCTTGACGAGCTTCAGCACGAGGATGTCGCGGAAGCCGTAGAGGCGCTGGGTGCCGGAGCCGGAGGCGCCGCGCACGGTTGGCTCGACGAGCTCGGTGCGGGCCCAGTAGTCGAGCTGGCGGTAGGTGATGCCCGCGGCCCGCGCTGCGACGGCGCCGCGGTAGCCCGCGTCGGCGTCGAGGTCGGGCAGTCCGTCGGTGAAGAGGACGAGGTCGCGCTGGCCGCTGACGTCGCGGCTGACTTCTCTCATCCCTGTGCCTTCCGGATACGAACGTCGGTCGCTCCGAACGCGCTCCCTAAGCTACCGACCCGGGGATGCCGAGTAAACGACATCCGCTCTTCCGGGAGGGCGTGTCGTCGGCCCGGCCCGGAGATCACGAGCGAGCGAGCCGCGAGAGCGCGCTGCGCACCATGGCCTCGCGGATGGTGCCGAGGTGCGCGGCGAGGCCGATCGCGTTCTCGGCGGCGCCGGCCGTGCCGGACGCGTCGCCGCGGCGGGTGCTCGAGGCGACGACGCTCTCGATCAGCGACATCTCGCGCTCCACGGCGATGCGGAGCGGGCGGAGGTGGCGCGGCTCGATGCCCGAGCGGCCGAGGTCGACGAGCGCCTTGAGCGTCGTGACCGCCTCCTCGCCGAAGACGTCCCCGCCGCGGACCAGCCCGGCGGCGATCGCCTCGCGCACCAGCGCCGGGCTCGCCCCGGATTCGCTCGCGAGACCGTCGCGGGTGAGCCGGGTGGCGGGGGCCAGCAGGGAGGGTGCGGCGCCGCCGGCACCGGCGGGGAGGGACGGCTCGCGTCCGGCGTCGACGTCGTCGAGGTAGCCGCGGATCACCTTGAGCGGCAGGTAGTGGTCGCGCTGGAGCGCGAGGATCATCCGCAGGCGCTCGACGTCACCGGTGGAGAACTTGCGGTAGCCCGAGTCGGTGCGAGCGGGCGAGACGAGCCCCTGCTCCTCGAGGAACCGCAGCTTCGACGGCGTGACGTCGGGGAACTCGGTGGTGAGGTGGGAGAGGACCTGGCCGATGCTCAGGAGAGCGGCCGGGCCGGACGGGAGTGCGCGAGCGGCCGAACGACCCACGGCTACGCGTCCGGAGCGGCGACGAGGTCGGCGCGGGACGCGTAGAAGGTGAGGCGGAACTTGCCGACCTGCACCTCGGAGCCGTCGGTGAGGATCGCGGACTCGATCCGGACACCGTCGAAGTAGGTGCCGTTCAGCGAGCCCAGGTCGCGGACCTCGAACGAGGTGCCGCGGCGCACGAACTCGGCGTGCCGGCGCGAGACGGTGACGTCGTCGAGGAAGATGCCCGCGTCCGGGTGCCGGCCGACGGTCGTCGAGTCGATGTCGAGCAGGAAGCGGGCCCCGGTGTTGGGACCCCGACGGACGACGAGCAGGGCGGAGCCGGAGGGCAGAGCGCCGACGGCCTCGGCCTCCTCGCGGGATGCCCGGTTGTCGAGCGCCGCCAGCTGGGCGCCGATGTCGTCGGTGAACGTGAGGGTCGTCTCCGTCGACGGCTCGACGGGAACGGACGGATCTGCGGATGACGCTCCGCGCACGGACTCGACCAAGACGTACCTCCTCGCTATCCCCTCAGCGTATCGGAATCGGAGGGCCCGCCGGTCGCCCCTGACGGTCCGTCGACCCCCAGGACGAGGCCTCGGGTCTGCACCGCGTAGACGATCCCCGCCCACCAGTAGAGGAACGCGCCCCAGAGCGCGAAGGCCCACGCGACGGGGAGGGACGCCGGGGCCAGCGCCGGGAAGGCCTGCCCGAGCATGATCAGCGGCAGCGCGTAGAAGAGGCAGAACGTGGCGAACTTGCCCAGGTGGTGCACCGGCAGCGGTCCGTAGCCGTGGTTCGCGAGGACGACCGCGAGCACGACGAGCATCAGATCGCGCGCGACCAGCACGGCCACCAGCCACCAGGGCACCAGCTCGCGGACGGCGAGCCCGATCACCGTCGCGAAGATGTAGAGGCGGTCGGCGGCCGGATCGAGGACGGCGCCGAGGCGCGTGATCTGGTCGAAGCGGCGCGCGATCCAGCCGTCGAGGTAGTCGGTGAGGCTGGAGAGGACGAGCGTCAGCAGGGCGAGCGCGTCCTCGCCCTCGATGATGAGCACGAGGAACACCGGCACCAGTGCGAGCCGCACCATGCTGAGGATGTTCGGGACCGTCCAGATGCGGTCCTCCGCCGCACGCGCCATGCCGGGAGCCCTCGTCAGCGCTTGTCGCGCCAGACCCGCTCGAAGGGGAGCCGCCAGGCGTGCGGGGCGATCAGCTGGTGGATCGCGTTCGGGCCCCAGGAGCCCGGTGCGTAGAGGCGCACGGGCGGCGGGTCCTGCAGGAGCGGCGCCGACACCTCCCAGAGGCGCTCGATGCCCTCGGCGGTGGTGAAGAGCGTGTGGTCGCCGCGCATCGCGTCGAGGATCAGCCGCTCGTAGGCCTCGAGGGCGTCGCCGGCGCGGTCGGTCTCCTGCAGCGCGAACTGCATGCTCAGCTTGTCGAGCCGCATGCCCGGGCCGGGGCGCTTGCCGTAGAAGGACAGCGACACCTTGGAGGCGTCGGCCAGGTCGAAGGTGAGGTGGTCGGGGCCGTGCGCGCCGACGCCGGAGCCCTGCGGGAACATGCTCTTCGGCGGCTCGCGGAAGGCGATGGAGATGATCCGCTGCCCCTCCGCCATCCGCTTGCCGGTGCGCAGGTAGAACGGCACCCCGGCCCAGCGCCAGTTGTCGATCTCGCACTTGAGGGCGACGAAGGTGTCGGTCTCGGAGTCGGGCGCGACGCCCGGCTCCTCGCGGTAGCCGATGTACTGGCCGCGGACGACGTTCTCGGGGTTCAGCAGCCGCATCGAGCGGAAGACCTTGTTCTTCTCCTCGCTGATCGCCTTCGGCTCGAGGGCGGTCGGCGGCTCCATCGCCATGAAGGCGAGGACCTGGAAGAGGTGGGTGACGACCATGTCCTTGTAGGCGCCGGTCGACTCGTAGAACTCGGCGCGGCGGTCGAGGGTGAGCTTCTCGGGGATGTCGATCTGGACGTGGTCGATGAAGTTGCGGTTCCAGATCGGCTCGAAGAGGCCGTTGGCGAAGCGGAAGGCGAGGATGTTCTGCGCCGGCTCCTTGCCGAGGAAGTGGTCGATCCGGAAGATCTGCTCCTCGTCGAACGTCTCGTGCAGCTCGGCGTTGAGGACGACGGCGCTCTCGAGGTCGACGCCGAAGGGCTTCTCCATGATGATCCGCGAGCGCTCGACGAGGCCGGCCTCCGCGAGCATGCGGACGACCGAGAGGGCGGCGCGCGGCGGGACGCTGAGGTAGTGCAGGCGGCTGACGTCCGGGCCGAGCACCTTCTCGGCGTCGGTGACCGCCTTCGCCAGCGCGGCGGGGCCGGCGGACTGCGGGACGTAGCGGAGCTTGGAGGCGAACTCGTCCCACTGGGCGGGGGTCAGCGAGCGGCTGCCGAACTCGTCGTAGGCGAGCTTGGCGAAGGCGCGGAAGGACTCGTCGTCGTGCTCCTCGAGCGAGGTGCCGACGATCTGCAGGTCGGGTGCGAGCGAGGACAGCGCCAGGTGCGCCATGCCCGGGATGAGCTTGCGGCGGGACAGGTCGCCCACGGCCCCGAAGAGGACGACGACGTGAGGGGCGGCCTGCTCGGTCTGGACGGCGGGGGCGGGAGGTGCAGGGGTCACGGTCACCCCTCGATCATTCCATTCCGCCGCGTGACAGTGGCGTCATCCGCCGGACACGCGCCGCCGCTAAGGTCGTGCCGTGCCTCCGATCTCCGACGCGCCAGCCGCGACCGCAGCACCCGCCTCCTCCGCCTCCTCCGCCGACGGGACCGTCGCGCCGCCGTTGGACGACCGCATCCGCGGCGACGTCCATCTGCTCGGCGAGCTCCTCGGCCAGGTCCTGCGGGAATCGGGCGACGACAGCCTCTACACCGACGTCGAGCGGCTCCGCGCCCTGACGATCGGCGCCTACGACAGCGGGCACCCGGACGAGCTGGCCGCGGCGGAGGAGTTCGTCGCGTCGCTGACCGCCGAGCGCGCCGAGGAGGTGGCGCGGGCGTTCACCTGCTACTTCCACCTCGTGAACGTGGCGGAGGAGTTCCACCGCGTGCGGGTCCTGCGCCGCCGCGACGCCGACGCCGGCGCCCAGCGGCCCGAGGACTCGATCATCGCGTCGATGGCGACCCTCACCGACGAGCTGGGCGAGGAGGAGGCGTTCGAGCGCCTCTCGCGCCTGGAGTTCCGCCCCGTCCTCACCGCGCACCCGACGGAGGCGCGCCGCCGCGCGGTCTCCTCCACCATCCGCCGGATCAGCGCCCTGCTCGAGCAGCGGGACGACCCGCGCACGGGCGGCGTCGTGCTGGTCGAGAACCGCCGGCGCCTGCTCGCCGAAGTCGACACGCTCTGGCGCACGGCGCCGCTGCGCGAGTCGAAGCCCAGCCCGCTCGACGAGGTCCGGACCGCGATGAGCGTGTTCGACGAGTCGCTGTTCTCCGTCCTGCCGCGGGTCTACCGCCGGCTCGACGACGCGCTGCTCGGTGACGCCTCCGGCACCCGCAAGCCGATCGCCCCCGCGTTCGTGCGCCTGGGCACCTGGATCGGCGGCGACCGCGACGGCAACCCGTTCGTCACCGCGGAGACGACCCTCGAGGCCGTCGACATCGCTGCCGAGCACGTCCTGATCGGGCTCGAGCGCGTCGCCCGCCGGGTCGGCCGCTCCCTCACGCTGGACGCCGGCACCACTCCCCCGTCGGCGGCCGTCGAGGCGCTCTGGGCCGCGGGGGTCGAGAAGGCGCCCGAGCTCGCCGCGGTCATCGCCGAGCGCTCGCCGAGCGAGACCCACCGCCGCGTCCTGCTCTTCACAGCGGACCGGCTCGCGGCGACCCGCTCCGGCGGCGCGCTCGCCTACGGCTCCGCCGCCGAGCTGCTCGCCGACCTGCGGACCCTGCAGGACTCGCTGATCGAGGCGGGCGACGTCCGCTCGGCCTACGGCGACCTGCAGGACCTGCTCTGGCAGGTGGAGACCTTCGGCTTCCACCTCGCCGAGATCGAGGTGCGGCAGCACTCGAAGGTGCACCGCGAGACCCTCGCGGCGGTCCGCGCCGGCGGTGAGCTCGACGAGCGCAGCATCGAGGTGCTCTCGGTCTACCGCGCCATCGCGACGATCCAGGAGCGCTTCGGCACCGACGCGGCCCGCCGCTACGTCGTGTCGTTCACCCAGTCGGCCGAGGACCTCAAGACGGTCTTCGACCTGGCCGAGGCGGCGACCGACGGGAACCCGCCGATCATCGACGCGGTCCCGCTCTTCGAGACGTTCGCCGACCTCGACGCGTCGACGGACATCCTGGCCGAGATGATCCAACTGCCCCAGGTGCGCGCGCGCCTCGCCGCGACCGGGAACCGGCTCGAGGTCATGCTCGGCTACTCCGACTCCTCGAAGGACGTCGGCCCCGTCTCGGCGACGCTCGCGCTCTACGACGCGCAGGCGCGCATCGCGAAGTGGGCCGAGGACGAGGGCATCGTGCTCACGCTCTTCCACGGCCGCGGCGGCGCCCTCGGCCGCGGCGGCGGACCGGCGAACCGCGCGGTGCTCGCGCAGCCGCCCGGCTCGGTCGACGGCCGCTTCAAGCTGACGGAGCAGGGCGAGGTCATCTTCGCCCGCTACGGCAACCCGGACATCGCCACCCGGCACATCGAGCAGGTCGCCGGTGCGACGCTTCTCGCCTCCTCGCCCTCGATCGGCGAGCGCAACGCCGGCGCCGCGGACCGCTTCCGCGACGTCGCCGCGACGATGGACCGCGAGTCGCGCCGCCGCTTCTTCGAGCTGGTCAAGGCCGACGGCTTCGCGCCCTGGTTCGCCCGGGTCACCCCGCAGGAGGAGGTCGGCCTGCTCGCGCTCGGCTCGCGGCCGGCCCGCCGCGGCCTCTCGGTCGAGTCGCTCGAGGACCTGCGGGCGATCCCGTGGGTCTTCGCCTGGACCCAGGCCCGCGTCAACCTGACCGGCTGGTTCGGACTCGGCAGCGCCCTCGAGGCGGTCGGCGACCTGGACGAGCTGCGCACCGCCTACGAGACCTGGCCGCTGTTCACCACGATGATCGACAACGTGGAGATGTCGCTGGCGAAGACCGACGAGGGCATCGCCCGACGCTACCTGGCGCTCGACTCCCGCGACGACCTCGCCGGTCTGGTGCTCGACGAGATGGAGCTCACCCGCCGCTGGGTGCTCTCGATCACCGGCGAGGAGAGCCTGCTCACCGGGCACCGCGTGCTCGGGCGGGCCGTGCGGCTGCGCACGCCCTACGTCAACGCGCTGTCGCTGCTGCAGCTGCGCGCGCTCCGGGCACTGCGCACGGATCCGGGCGGCTCGGGGACCGAGCAGAACCAGCGGCTCCTGCTGCTGGCCGTGAACGGCGTGGCCGCCGGCCTGCAGAACACGGGCTGATCCCGCTCGCCGCGGGACTCCCGCGCGAACGACGGAACCCCCGGCGGCCTGAGCGGCTGCCGGGGGTTCCGTCGTCGTGCGGGTGGAGCGGTGCGGATCAGATCTGCGCGCCGTGGTCGAACTTCTGCGGGGCGCCGGACTCCTGCGCGGCCTTCGCCTCCTCGTACTGCTTGCGGACCGCGACCATGTCGAGGCCGCGGACCTGCTCGAGCAGGGAGTCGAGGGCCGGGGCGGGCAGGGCGCCGGGCTGCGCCATCAGCGGGATGCCGTCGCGGTAGACGACGAGGGTGGGGATCGACGAGATGCCGTAGCTGCCGGCGAGCTGCTGCTGGTCCTCGGTGTCCACCTTCGCGAAGGTGACGTCCGGGTTCTTCTCGCTGGTCGCCTCGAAGACGGGGGCGAACTGGCGGCACGGGCCGCACCACTCCGCCCAGAAGTCGATGAGGACGATGCCGTCGGAGACGGTCTGGTCGTGGGTGTCGAGAGTCATCGCTGTCGTGGCCATGAGGGATGCAACCGACCCGATCCGCGCGCTATTCCCGGGCGGCGGGCGGGGTGGTCGGCGCCGCGGAGTCCAGCAGGTCGAGCAGGGTGCGCGGGCCCAGAGCCGTGGCGCCGAGCTCCTCGATCCGGGCGACGAGGCCGCGGTCGGCGGTCACCACGCGGGCGGTCGACCCAATCGCCGCGACGCGCTCGACGATCGCGTCGTCTCCGGAGCCGGCGGCGCTCTCGACGCTCAGCCGTCCGCGCGGAGCCGCGTCGACCGCGTCGGCGGTGCGTGCCGCCCGGGCGTCGCCCTCGAGGACGACCGCGATCCGCGGCCAGACCGTGTCGGCCTCGACGGCGAACAGCGAGCCGGGGACACCGAGTGCCGCGAGGCGCCCGAGCGCCGCGACGAGGCGCTCCGCCGCGCCGGCGCGGTCGCGCCACCAGCCGTCCGGACGCGAGCCGACGACGTTGGCCGCGTCGACGACGAGGACGCACGGCTCGGTGTCGAGGGCGCGCAGCTCGCGCCAGGAGGCCTCGAACCCCGGGTGCAGCGGGAGCGCGTCGACCTCGGCCGGCGGGACCCAGCGCAGCTCCTGGCTCTCGGCGTCGGCGATCCGCGGGGTGAAGTGCTCGAGGGCCCGGGCGACGACGGTGGTGTAGCTCCAGGGGCCGATGGTGACGACGCGGGAGAGGACGGGCACGACGATCCCGTCGGGCACTCCGGCCTCCTCGACCGATTCGCGCAGGGCGCCCTCGAAGGCGGTCTCCTCGGGGTGGCGGGCGCCGCCCGGGAGTCCCCAGGTGTCGCCGAAGTGGCTCCAGGTGGCGCGGTGCTGGAGCAGGACGCGGCCGTCCGGGTCGCGCAGCAGCAGCCCGGCGGCGCCGAAGCGACCCCAGAAGCGGCGCCCGTCGCCGATCTCGACCCAGCCGTCGCCGAGCGCGGCGTCGAAGGGGTGGCGCGGAAGCGCTCCGCCGTCGGCCGGGCCGTCGCTCGTCATGCGCTCCAGCCTTCCACATCGCGCCGACCGTCCCGGACCGCCCGCCGCACAGCACCGAGTCGCTCACCGGCTCGAATCGAGCACCTGGCAGAATCGACGGATGCGCCGCTCGAGGATCCTCCTGCCCGCGACGCTCGCCTGGCTCGGCGTGATCGCGCTGATCACCCTCACGCCGGCGCCGTACCCGGCCGGACAGCCCTCGGCGCTCGTCCGCGGGATCATCGCGTTCCTCGCCTCCACGCCGCTGACCGCCTGGTTCACCTTCGATGTCGCCGAGTTCGTCGCCAACGTGCTGATGTTCGTGCCGCTCGGCGCGCTGGTCGCGCTGCAGCTGCCGCGGCGGCGCCGGCTGCTCGCCGCGCCGATCGGCCTCGGCGTCTCGATCCTGATCGAGACGATCCAGCTGCTCGCACTGCCCTCGCGCGTCGCGGACGTGCGCGACCTCGTCTCGAACGGCACCGGCGCGCTTCTCGGTGCGCTGCTGGTCGTCGTGCTCGCCCGTCTCCCGCTCCGCCCCCGGAAGGACCGCACCGCCCATGCCCGCTGACACCCTCGTCGTCCTCGGCCGCCCCTCGCTCGACACTCCGGCGCACGACGCAGGCTCCGCATCCGTGCTCGATGCGACCGGTCGGGGCGGGCTGGACGTCACCGACCTCGGCTTCACCCGCGGCGACGGGGTCTTCGAGACGATCAACCTGGTCGACGGGCGGCTGCAGGCGCTCGACGCGCACCTCGACCGGTTCGACAACTCGGCGCGGATGCTGGACCTGCCCCGCCCGGACCGCGCCGCCTGGCGGACGGCGATCGACGAGGCCGTCGCCGCCCACCCGCGGGTGCCCGAGGCGATGGTGAAGACGATCCTGAGCCGCGGGGTCGAGGGCGACGGGCGGCCGACCGGCATCGTCTTCGTGCAGACGAGCCCGGACTTCGGGCCGGCCCGCCGGGACGGCGTGCGGGTGGTGCTGCTCGACCGCGGACTGCGCTCCGACGTGCAGCACACGTCGCCGTGGCTGCTCGCCGGCGCGAAGACGCTCTCCTACGCGGTCAACCGGGCGGCCTCGCGAGAGGCGCTGCGGCGCGGGGCGGACGACGCGCTGTTCGTGTCCAGCGACGGCTTCCTGCTGGAGGGGCCGACCTCGAACCTGGTGCTGCTCGCGGGCGGCGAGCTGGTCACTCCGCCGCCGAGCCTGGGGCTGCTGCCGGGGACGACGCAGGCGGACCTCTTCGCGCTCGCAGGCGGGCTCGGGCTCGGCACGGCGGAGCGCCCGCTGCGGGCCGAGGACCTCGCGGCGGCCGAGGCCGCCTGGCTGGTCTCCAGTGCGCGGAACGCCGCGCCGATCCGCGCGGTGGACGCGCAGGAGCGCCGCGTCGACCACGAGCTCACGGCCCGGATCAACGCGGCGCTCCTCGCGCGCTAGGGGCGGTCGCTCGGACCGGCCCGCTCAGGCGGGACCGCTCAGACCTGGTCCTCGATGTCGGCAATGCCGTGGTGCATCAGACCGCCGCGGGTGTAGTCCAGGGCGGGGTCGGGGCTGCCCTGGACGCGCTCGTCGGCCGCCTCGTCGTTGATCACGGCGGTGACGATGCCGCGCCAGTCGGTGCCCTCGGCGACGGCCTCGTCGGAGCCGACTCGGCGGGTGACGAAGACCGCCTCGCCCTCCTCACCGCTGTGCGAGATGATCGCGAGGACGCCGACCGCGCGGCCCTCGGGGTGGCGGACCTGCCACTCCTCGTGGCCCGACGGGACGAGGGTGAACTCGAGTCCGGCGTGCGGGAAGGGGCTGTCGCGCAGCTCGGACGGCGAGCCGCTGTGCTCGGGCGCTCCGCGGGTGGGGACGCCCTCGCCGGTGTCCTCGCCGTAGCTGTGGTATGTGCTCATGGTGAACCTCCTCGGTCGGCGGCCGGTGGGGCCGCGGATCCCTCGTCGATGGGACCACCCCCATCATGGCTTCGTAGACTGGACGGATGCAGATCCCGGTGACCGGCTCCGTCCGCGTGGACGCCTGGCTGTGGGCGGTCCGCGTGTACAAGACGCGCTCGGCCGCCACGACGGCCGCCCGGGCCGGTCACGTCCGAGTGAACGGCGAGCGGGCCAAGGCCGCGCAGACCGTGAAGGTCGGCGACGAGGTCCGCGCCCGCATCGGCGGCTTCGACCGCGAGCTCGTGGTCCGCGGCCTGATCGTGAAGCGGGTCGGCGCGCCCGTCGCGGCCGAGTGCTTCGAGGACCGCACTCCCCCGCCGCCGCCGCGCGAGGCGGCCCCCGCGATCATCGAGCGCGACCGGGGCGCCGGCCGCCCGACCAAGCGCGATCGGCGCGAGATCGAGCGGCTCCGCGGCTTCTGACGGCCGGCTCCGCGCCTCAAGGAGCGAGCGCGCGTGCCCGCTCGAGGAGCTCCTCGGCGACCTCGTCGAGGAAGCGCTGCTGCAGGGCGTCGCCGACCTGGACGAAGGCGATGTCGGTGAAGCCGGCCTCGATGAAGGGGACGACGCTCTGGGCGAGCTCGTCGAGGTCGGGGCCGCAGGCGATCGACTCGGCGACGTCCTCCGGGCGCACGAACTGGCTGGCACCCGCGAAGCCGGCCGGGGTGGGCAGGTCGGCGTTGACGGACCAGCCGCCCGCGAACCAGCGGAACTGCTCGTGCGCCAGGGCGATCCCCTGCTCCTTGTCCGGCGCCCAGCAGATCGGGATCTGCCCGATCGAGCGCGACGGAGCGGCGTCGGCACCGCGGACGGCGGTCCACTGCGAGATCAGCTCGGCCTCGGGCTCGGTGGTGATCAGGTGGTCGCCGAGCGGGGCGAAGCGCTCGATCGACTTCTCGCCCGAGACGGCGAGGCCGATCGGCACGGGCTTGTCCGGGAGGTCCCAGATCCGGGCGGAGTCGACGCGGAAGTAGTCGCCCTCCCAGGTGACCAGCTCACCGGTGTGCAGGGCGCGGATGATGTGCACCGCCTCCTCGAGCATGTCCTGGCGCGCGGAGACGGCGGGCCAGCCCTCGCCGACCACGTGCTCGTTCAGGTTCTCGCCCGAGCCGAGGCCGAGGAGGAAGCGGTCGTCGGAGAGGATCGCGAGGGTCGCCGCCTTCTGCGCGATCACGGCGGGGTGGTAGCGGATGGTCGGCGCCGTGACGTAGGTGGCGAGCTCGATGGTCGAGGTCGCCTGCGCGACCGCGCCGAGCATGGTCCAGGCGTAGGAGGCGTGCCCCTGCTCGGTCAGCCAGGGCGAGTAGTGGTCGCTCGAGACCGCGAACTCGAAGCCGTGCCTCTCGGCATCGACCGCGTAGCCCACCAGCTGCTTCGGGCCGCTCTGCTCGGTCATCAGGGTGTAGCCGAATCGCACCATCGTCCGCCTCGTTCCGCTCGTCGTCGTCGCCGTGCCGGAGGGCAGGCGTCCATCGTTCGGCTCCATCGTCGGGCGGGGACGGGTGCTGCCGACAGCCCCTTGCCCGCCGGGCGGGGGCGGGCTAGCGGCGCCGTGCGTCAGACGAAGCGGACGCGGTTCTGGACGCGGGTGCGGACCTCGAAGGACTCGCCGTAGCCGCCGAGGCGCGGGTCGTCGGTGCCGGAGCGCAGCAGCTGCGGGAGGAGGGAGCGGCGGAGGAGCACGTCTCCCGCGTGGCGACCCCGCTCGACCTGCTCGTAGGGCTGCTCGAGGGCGTCGTCGGGGACGACGATCACGCTCGCGGAGAAGCGCACGCCGAGCTCGCGGCCGAGGCGGCGGGCGGCCTTCGAGAGCGAGGCGAGCGGCTTCTCGTCCTCGGCCAGGCCGGCACCCTCGACCTCGCCCTTGCGCAGGCGGACGGGCTCGCCCCAGTCGGCCGAGGTCAGGGCGAGGAGGCCGGACGGGCCGAGCACCAGATGGTCGATCTTGACTCCGCCGTCGCCGACCGCGACGTCGTTCCAGATCGTGAAGGCGATGCCGAGGGCGCCGACCAGGGAGGCCGTCGCCTCCTCCGCGTGGGCCTTGGCCAGCCAGGAGCGGACCTCGCGGGGGGCGGAGCGCACCAGCGCAGGATCGAAGGGGTCGTCGATCTCGACGCCGCGGCCGACCCACTCGCGGACGAGGCGGAGGTAGTACTCGCGAGCGGCGCCACCCGGGTGGCCGTAGGAGCGGGCGCGCACAGAGGACGCCGTCTGCTGGCGGGGCGAGCCGGTGTACGGCGCGTGCGAGGAGGCTCCGGGGGCGGGCGCTCCGCGGTCGTAGTCGACGCGGGCGCCGGCGCTGCCGATCCGCTCCCAGGCGACCTGCACGGCGTGGAACGAGGCCGCGTCTCCCCCGGTGTCCGGGTGGGTCTCGCGCAGCAGGCGGCGGTAGGCGCGCTTGAGCTCGTCCTCCGACGCGCTCGCGGGGACGCCCAGCACCTCGTAGGGGGTGCGGGCGGCGTGGCTGTCTGGCATGTGCTTCCGGAGGGTCGGGGGCGGCGGATGAACGCCCGGTCTCCGAGCATATCGACGCCGCCCGGGCGCCCGGTGGGAGCGCGCAGGGCGCACGCTCCACGGCGCCCGGGTGCGGGTCGGCGTCCGGACTCGGGTCAGCGGTCGGCGAGCAGCTCGCGGACGCGCGGGATCACCTGGGTGCCGTAGAGCTCGATGTTCCGCATGATCGCGGCGTGCGGCAGGGTGCCGGCGCTGTACTTGAGGTCGAAGCGGTCGATGCCCAGGGCGCCGACGGTGTTCGCGATCTTCCGGGCGACCGTCTCGGGAGAGCCGAGGTGCAGCGCGCCCTCGGGGCCCGCCTCCTCGGCGAAGCGCTCGCGGGTGAGCGGGGCCCAGCCGCGCTCGCGGCCGATCGAGTCGAGCATGCCCTTGTAGTGGCCGAAGTACAGCTCGTGCGCCTCCTCGTCGGTGTCGGCGATGAAGCCGGGCGAGTGCACGGCGACGGGCAGGCGCGGCTGCTCGAGCTGGTCGAGGGCGCGGCCGAAGAGGTCGACGTAGGGGCGGAAGCGGGCGGGGGCGCCGCCGATGATCGCGAGGACCAGCGGGAAGCCGAAGCGCGCGGCGCGGACGACCGACTCGGGGCTGCCGCCGACGCCGATCCAGGTGCGCAGGCGGCGGTCGCCCTCCATCGTCGGGTAGACGCTCTGCTCGGTCAGGGCCGGGCGGACCGTGCCCTGCCAGGTGACCGGGCCGCCCTGCACGAGCTCGTGGAAGAGCTCCAGCTTCTCCTCGAAGAGCACCTCGTACTGGGAGAGGTCGAGGCCGAAGAGCGGGAAGGACTCGGTGAAGGACCCGCGGCCGAGGATGACCTCGGCGCGGCCGTTCGAGAGCCCGTCGAGGGTGGCGAAGCGCTGGTAGACGCGCACGGGGTCGTCGGAGGAGAGGACGGTGACCGCGGAGCCGAGGTGGATGCGCTCGGTCCTCGCGGCGATCGCGGCGAGCACGACGTCCGGGGCGCTGACGGCGAAGTCGGCGCGGTGGTGCTCGCCGACGCCGAAGAAGTCGAGGCCGACCTCGTCGGCGAGGACGCCCTCCTCCACCACGTCGCGCAGGACCTGGCCGTGCGAGAGGAGCGTGCCGTCGGCCGCGGCCGTGACGTCGCCGAAGGTGTCGACACCGAACTTGATTTCATGCGTACTCATGGACTTTGCAACCTCCGAGGGTCGGGGACTATTCCGGCGGCGACGGCCGGCTCGCGGTAGGCCAGCCCCAGCGATGAGACGGTGTCGTGCGCGTTCAGGCCGCTGGGGTTGGGCAGCACCCAGAGCGGGGCGCCGGCGATCGGCTCGTCCTGCCGCCCCTGGCGCGCCTTGGTCCGCCCGAAGGCGGCGCGGTAGGCGGTGATGCCGACCATCGCGACGGCGGCGGGGCGGACGCGCTCGACGGTGCGGATCAGGCGCTCGGCGCCGGCGCGCAGCTCCTCCGGCGTGAGCTCGTCGGCGCGGGCGGTGGCGCGGGGTGCGAGGTTGGTGATGCCGACGCCGCGGTCGGCGAGGGCGCGGCGATCCTCGGCGGTCATCCCCTCGGAGACGCGGAACACGCGGTCGAGGATGCCGGCGGCGGCGAGGGCCGGGTAGAAGCGGTTGCCGGGGTGGGCGAAGTGCGCGCCGGTCGCGGCCGTCCAGAGGCCGGGGTTGATGCCGACGAAGAGGAGGCGGACGTCGCCGTCGAGCAGGTCCTCGACGGTGCGGTCGCGGTACGAGGCGAGCTCGGCGCGGGAGAACGGCATGCGGCCATCCTGCCGTGCGGGCCGCGCGGACGGTGGCAGCATGGGGGCATGACGAACGCATCGCAGGACCACCCGATTCAGCACGGCAGTGACGACGCAGCCCTGGACGAGAAGCTCCGCGGCATCCTGCTGCAGGTCGCCGGCGACGCCGAGCTCCGGCCCGAGGAGGACGTCGAGGCCCTGCTGCGCCAGCGCCTGCGCGACACCCGCATCGAGATCGCGGAGGAGCACATCGCCGGGCTCGCGCGGCGGATCCCCGGGCTGACGCAGCGCGGCGGCGGCGACCTGAGCCCCGGCGCGCACTGAGTCCCGGAGCGCACTGAGTCCCGGAGCGCGCTGAGCGCACCGCGTCACTCCGGCAGCGCCGGTCCCTTCCGGTGGTGGTCGAAGACCAGGCTCGTCCGGGTCGAGGCGACCGCCGGGTGCGCCGAGAGGTTCGACACCACGAAGTCGCGGATGTCGTTCGAGTCGCGCACGGCGACGTGGAGGAGGAAGTCCTCCGAGCCGCCGAGGAAGAACAGCTGCACGACCTCGGGCAGCGCGCGGATCTCCTCGGCGAACCGGGTGATCGCCTGCCGCTGACCGGCGCGGATGTTGACGCTGATCAGTGCCTGCAGGGTCAGCCCGAGGGCCGCGGGGTCGAGCTCGGCGGTGAAGCCGGTGATGATGCCGCGCTCGACGAGGGAGCGCACCCGCGAGACGCAGGTGGAGGGCGCGATGCCCGCCTGCTCGGCGAGGCGGCTGTTCGGGGTGCGGGCATCGGCGCGGAGCAGGCGGACGAGGGTCCGGTCGATCGGATCGAGGTCGCCGAGGTCGTGCAGATCCTGCGGTCTCATGGCGGCACGGCTCCCTCTGATCGCGGATCCTGCGGTGAACACTCCGATTCTCGACGATCCTGCGGATGTTCTCCCGTTCGAAACATGATCTTCGCACGATAGGGGCAGTCCACCGCGAAGGAGCAGTCATGCGCATCGGCATCCCCACCGAGATCAAGAACAACGAGAACCGGGTGGCGGCGACGCCCGCCGGAGTGCACGAGCTGGTGCGGCGCGGGCACGAGGTGCTGGTCGAGGCGGGCGCCGGGCTCGGCTCGCGGGTCTCGGACGAGGACTTCGCCGCCGCCGGCGCCCGGATCGTCGCGGGGCCGGACGAGGTCTGGGGCGAGGCCGACCTGGTGGTCAAGGTCAAGGAGCCGATCGAGGCGGAGTACCCGCGGATGCGCTCCGGGCAGATCCTCTTCACCTACCTGCACCTCGCCGCCTCCCGCGCGTGCACCGATGCGCTGCTCGCCGCCGGCACCACCGCGATCGCCTACGAGACCGTGCAGCTGCCCGATCGCCACCTGCCCCTCCTCTCGCCGATGAGCGAGGTCGCCGGGCGGCTCTCGATCACCGTCGGCGGCTACCACCTGATGCGGGCGGCCGGCGGGCGAGGCACCCTCCTCGGCGGAGTGCCCGGGACGCCGAAGGCCAAGGTCGTCGTGATCGGCGGCGGCGTGGCCGGCGAGCACGCGGCGGCGAACGCGCTCGGCATGGGCGCCGACGTGACCGTGGTGGACCTGTCGATCCCCCGGCTGCGCGAGCTCGAGGCGCGCTTCGACGGGCGGATCCAGACGCGCGCGTCCTCGACGTACGAGATCGCGGCGCAGATGGCGGAGGCCGACCTGGTGATCGGATCGGTCCTGATCCCGGGTGCGCGGGCGCCGAAGCTCGTGACGGACGAGATGGTGGCGACGATGAAGCCGGGCTCGGTGCTGGTGGACATCGCGATCGACCAGGGCGGCTGCTTCGAGGGATCGCGGCCGACGACGCACGACGACCCGGTCTTCGCGGTGCACGACAGCGTCTACTACTGCGTCGCCAACATGCCCGGCGCGGTGCCGGAGACGTCGACGCGGGCGCTGACGAACGCGACGCTCCCCTACGTCGTCGCGCTGGCGGACCGCGGCTGGAAGGCGGCGCTCGCGGCGGATCCGGCGCTCGCGAAGGGGCTCAGCACGCACGACGGGCAGGTCGTGAACGCGGCGGTCGCCGCGGCGTTCGGGCTGCCGGCGGCGAGCCTCGAGGACCTGCTGGGCTAGGCGGCCGCGGTCAGCTCAGGCCGAGGGTCTCGACGATCTGCGCGATCTCGTCCTCGGGGGCGGCCGCGAGGTCGACGGTGACGTGCCGCTCGTCGTCGCCGAGCGGCTCCAGGGCCTCGAACTGCGAATTCAGCAGGGCGGGCGGCATGAAGTGGCCGGTGCGCGCGCCGAGGCGATCGGCGATCAGCTCGCGGGTGCCGGCGAGGTGCACGAAGACGAGGTCGTCGCGGCGGAGCACGTCGCGGTAGCGCCGCCGCAGGGCGGAGCAGGTGACGACGACGGAGTCGCCCCCGCTCACGAGGGCGTCCACGCGGGCCGCGATCGTCGCCAGCCAGGGGGCGCGGTCCTCGTCGTCGAGCGGGACGCCCTCGGCCATCTTCGCGACGTTCGCGGCGGGGTGGAGCTCGTCGCCCTCGACGAAGGTCCAGCCGAGGCGGTCGGCCAGCAGGGTGGCGATCGTGGACTTGCCGCTGCCGGAGACGCCCATCACGACGAGGGCGCGGACGGGAGTGGCGGAGGGACTGGCCGATGCGGTCATGACCTCGATTATGTCCGACGAATAGCTGGTCGGGCGAGGCGAGCGCCGGAATACTGGGGGCATGGACGGACCGCGCTCGCTGCACGAGGCGGTGCTCGACGAGCTCGGGTCGCAGATCGTGCAGGGCGCACTGGCGCCCGGGAGCGCCTTCAGCGCGGACGAGCGGGCGGAGCGCCGCGGGGTCTCCCGCTCGGTGATGCGCGAGGCGGTGCGCGTGCTGGAGTCGCTCGGGCTGGTGGTCTCGCGGCGGCGGGCGGGGACGCGGGTGCAGCCGCCGGAGTGCTGGAACGCGCTGGATCCGCGGGTGATCGGCTGGAGCCTCGACGGGCCGGACCGGCAGGCGCAGCTGCACCGGCTGAGCCAGCTGCGCCTCGGCGTGGAGCCGCTGGCGGCGCGGCTCGCGGCGGAGCACGCGACGGCCGGGCAGCGGATCGCGCTCGCCGAGGCGGCGGGCGGGATGTCCGGGCACGCTCGGGCGGCCGATCAGGCGGCCTACCTCGCCGCCGACGTCGTCTTCCACCGGACGCTGCTGGCGGCGTCGGGGAATCCGATGCTCGCGCAGCTCGGCGACCTCGTCGCGGAGGTGCTCGCCGGGCGCACGCGGCACGCGCTGATGCCGCGCGAGGCGGACTCGGAGGCGGTGGGGCTGCACCGGTCGGTCGCCGCCGCGGTGGCCGAGGGCGACGGCGAGGCGGCGGAGGCGGCGATGCGCGCGATCGTCGAGGAGGCGGACCGGGCGGTGCAGGCGGGGTGAGGGCGGGTCGTGGCGGGCGGGTCTCGATACGCCCTGCGGGCTACTCGACCAGCATGCAGGGCAGGCGGCTCCCGACGGGGCGGGTCTCGATACGCCCTGCGGGCTGCTCGACCAGCAGGGGTCGGGCTGCTCGAGCAGCCTGGCTCGGGCTGGTCGACCGGCGTGACTCGGGTGCTCGACCGGAGGGGGCGGTCGGGCTGCGAATGGGGTGGGGCGGGTTGCTGTGCGGGCCGGCGGGGCGCACAGTGGAGGGATGGCCGAGGGATACTCCTCCGCGCAGGTGCGGGCCGCCGAGGCGCCGCATCTGGCGCGTCGAGAGCCGCTGATGCAGCGGGCAGCGGACGGGCTCGCGCGGGAGCTGCGGGCCGCGCTCAGCACGCGCCGGGACCGGCGCGGCGCGGGCAGCGTGCTCGTGCTGGTCGGGCCGGGGAACAACGGCGGGGACGCCCTGTACGCGGCGGCCGAGATATCCTCCTCCGGCAGCGACGTGTCGCTCGTGCTGACCGCGGACCGGGCGCACCAGCGCGGACTCGCCGTCGCGCTGGACGACGGCTGCGGCCGCGTCGCGGCCGACGACCCGGCCGCCCTCGCGGCCGCCGTCGCCCGCGCGGACGTGATCGTGGACGGCATCCTCGGCATCGGCACGGCGGAGCCGGCGCTGCGCGGGCGGCCGCGCGAGGTGGTGGCGACGGTGATCGAGGCGCTCGGACGACGCGAGGACGCGCCCGTCGTGGTCGCCGTCGATCTGCCGAGCGGCATCGGGCCCGACGACGGCGCGGTACCGGACGAGACCGTCCTGCCCGCCGACGTGACCGTGACCTTCGGGGCGATCAAGGCGGGGCTGCTCCTCGAGCCGGCGCGCTCCTACGTCGGGCGGATCCGGCTCGTGGACATCGGGCTCGGGCCCGACCTCGCCGGGGTCGAGCCGATCGTCAGGACGTAGAGATTCGGCCTACGCCTGCGCGCCGCGGGTGAGCAGGTGCGCCCGCTCGGGGTGCTGGTCGAACCACTGTCCGACGTACCAGCACATCGGCACGATGCTGCGGCCGCTCGTCGCCTCGATGTCGTCGACGGCGAAGGCGACCAGCTCGCCGGCCAGCCCCTGGCCGCGGTGCGGCGGCGAGGTGAAGGAGCGCACGAGCGAGACGCTCTCGTCGTTCTCGTGGAAGTCGAGGACGCCGACGAGCGCCCCGTCCTGGTGCAGCTCGTAGCGGGACGCGTGGTCCGCCCGGCGGAAGTCCTTGGCCATCTCCCCAGGGTAGGCCGCTCGCGCTCCGCACGGCCGGGGTGGTCAGGATCCGTCGCCGAGCAGATCGCCGTCGACGTAGTACCAGCGGCCGTCCTCGCGGAGGAAGCGGCTGCGCTCGTGCACCAGCCCCGGCCCCTCGGACGAGCGGTAGGAGGCGCGGAACTCGACGAGCCCCTCCGCGTCGTCCTCGCCGCCGAAGGAGGTGTCGACGATCTGCAGGCGCCGCCAGCGGACGTCGTCGTCGAGGTCGACGCGCTTCGGGCGGGTGGACGGGTGCCAGCTGGACAGCAGGTAGCCGGCGCTGCCGAGGACGTTCGCGCTGTAGCGGCTGCGCATCAGGCGCTCCGCGGTCGGCGAGGGCGTCTCGCCGAGGTGGGCGGGGCGGCAGCAGTCGGCGTAGTGGCGGCGGCTTCCGCACGGGCAGGCGTCGGCGGGGTGCATCCGGACAGTCTCGCAGGGCGCGGGCGCGCCGGATCGCCCTACTCCCCCGCTCCCGCCGGCTCCGCCACCAGCGACACCGCGAGCAGATCGCCCGTCGGCCCGGCGCCGACGGCGTGCAGCGAGAACTCGACCAGGCCGTCCTCACCCGTCGACGGGGTGATCTCGTACTCCACCTCGACGGCGTCGTCGAGCGTCCGGACGGCGAGCGGCTCGCCGAGCGGGCGGCCGTCGATCCGGAGCTCGTGCTCGCCGCCGCCGTCGCGGTCGCGCAGCAGGACGCGGAGCACGGCGGCGCGCCGCGACGGATCGACGAGGGTGTAGCCGAACCAGCCGTCCGGGCCCTCGGCGCTGCGCCAGTGCACGCCGTCGGCGCCGCCCGCACGGCTGCGGTGCCCGACGAAGGCGTGGTCCGACTCGGGCTGCTGCTCGCCCGCGGTCACGGAGTCGATCACCGCGGCTGCGGAGGCGGCCTCGCGGTCGAGCGCGGCGAGCTCGGCCCAGCGCGCGGCGGCGTCGGAGCCGGTGGGCCAGTAGAGCGTGTAGCGGCTGTCGTGCAGTGCGGAGAAGGGCTCGAGGCGGACCGGACCGCCGTCGGTGCGGAGCTCCGCGGTCAGGGTCGCGCGGTCGAGGAGGGCGACGGCGCCGACTCCCCCGGTGACGACCGGGGTCGCGGCGAGGTCGCGGAGCGGGCCCGAGGCGACGTGCGCCATCCGCCGGTCGTCGGCGATCAGTCCGTCGAGGTCGGCGTCGTCGGTCCTCGCCGCGAGTACGACGGGGCCGTAGGAGAACGCCGACCAGGCGGAGCCGTCGGGCAGCGGCTCGGCGCGGAAGCCGAGCGCGAAGACGACCCGGATCTCGTGGCGACCGGGCGCCAGGACGGCGGTGCGGACGAAGCCCTCGGCGGCCGCGGTGTCGAGCGCTGCGCCGTCGACCGTCACGGTCATCGACTCCGCCCACGACGGCCGGCGGAGCCGCACGGCGCCGGCGCGCTCCAGGTCCACGGTGATGGTCACGTCGTCCGCCTGCGGGAAGGCAGTGTCGATCCGCGCGCGCAGCCCGTGCTCCGGGGCGTCGAGGGTCGAGGGCAGGTAGAGGGCGATCAGCAGGTCGTCGCCGGTCTGCGCATGGTCACCGTCGCGCGACTCGTCGCCGACGAGGGCGTAGATCAGCTCGCCGTAGCGGGCGTGGTTCTCGAGCCCCGTGCCGACGCAGCACCACATCCCCTCCTGCGGCGCGGAGTAGACCCGGTAGTGCGCGGGGCGCAGCGGCGTGAAGTAGACGAAGCCGCCGTCGGGGTGCTGCGAGGAGAGCAGGTGGTTGTACTGCGCGCGCTCGACGTAGTCGAGGTAGCGCTCCTCGCCGCCCGCCTCGAAGAGGACACCGCTCAGCTCGATCATGTTGGCGGTGTTGCAGGTCTCGGGGCCCTCGCGGTCGAGGATCATCGACGTGAAGTCGCTCGCGCGGTGGAAGTGCTCGCGCACGCTGTTGCCGCCGATCGCGACGGTGCGCTCGCCGGTGACCCGCTCCCAGAAGAAGCGCGCGGCCGGCAGCTGCTCGCCGCCGAGGCGCGCGTAGCCGACCGCCTTCGGGATCTGGGTGTTAGCGTGCAGCCCGTCGAGCGCGTCGCGCCGCTCGAGCAGCGGGTCGAGCAGCGCGCGGTGCGAGAAGCGCGCGGCCTCGGCGCGGTAGGCGGCGGCGCGCTCGGAGTCGCCGGGGTCCGCGGCGGCCACCTGCTCCGCGAGATCGGCGAACGCCTCGTTCATCCCGCCGAACTCGGCGTGCAGCATCGCCTCGAAGGCGTCGTCGTCGAGCTCGGCGGAGACGCCGAGCCACCAGTCCGCGAACCGCACGGCCATCGCGAGCGCCCGCTCCGAGCCGCCGGCGGACGCGGCGTCCAGGAGCCCCGAGAGCGTCTTGTGCAGGTTGTACAGCGGCACCCAGCGGCCGTTGAGGGTGAAGAGGTCGGCGTCGACCTCGCCGCGGGCGAGCTCCTCCCCCAGTGCGCGCCCGCCGGGGACGCCGCCGAGGTAGCCGGTGCCGACCGCGTCCTGGGCCCGCTCGAATCCGTCGAGCAGGGTCTCCATCCGCTCGCGCGCGGCGGCGTCGCCCGTGGCCGCGAGCATCAGCGCGCTCGCCGAGAGGGCGTGACCGCCGACGTGCCCGTCGAGCCCGTCCGACTCCCAGTTGCCGTAGCCCTCCGCCGCGGGCAGACCGGCCTCGCGCAGGAACGGCGCGAGCAGGCGGTCGGGGTCGAGCGCGAGGAGGTAGCGCAGGCCCGTGGTCTGGGCGTCGGCGAAGGCGCTCGGCAGCAGGCGGACGGAGCGCAGCGGGAAGCGGCGAACGGAGCGGACGGCGGGGACGGTGCGGGGCAACGGGAGACCTCTCAGCCCTTGACGGCGCCCGCGACGAGACCGCGGACGTAGTACTTCTGGATGGCGGCGTAGAGCAGCAGGCACGGGATCATCAGCAGCACCGCGCCGGCGATGACGTAGCCGAAGTCGGTCTGGCCGAAGGCGCCGGAGGAGATGTTCTGGATGGCGACCGGCAGCGTGAAGAGGTCCTGCCGGGTGAGGAAGGTCAGCGCGCCGAGGAAGTCGCTCCAGGCGCCGAGGAAGGCGAAGAGGAAGACCGTGGCGACCCCCGGGACGATCATCGGCCGCAGCACCGAGAAGAGGATGCGGAACGGGCCGGCCCCGTCGATCCGCGCGGCCTCGGTCACCTCGCGCGGGATCTGCGCGAAGGAGTTGCGCATCAGGAACACCCCGAACGGCAGGTTGAAGGTGAGGTAGAAGAGGATGATCCCCAGGTGCGTGTCGGTCAGGCCGAGCGCGTTCATCTCGAGGAAGAGCGGGGTGAGCACCGCCTGGAACGGGACCATCATCGTCAGCAGGATCAGGCCGAAGGCGACGTTCGAGCCGCGGAACGGGAAGAGCACCAGGGCGTAGGCGGCGAGGGTGGTCACGACCACGCTGAGCACGGCGGTGCCGAGCGAGATGATCAGCGAGTTGACGATGTAGGTCCCCGCGCCGATCGAGCCGAGCAGGCCGGTGTAGTTGTCGAGGGTCAGGTTCGAGAAGGACTGCTCGGCGGCGGGCGCGACGATCTGCGCGCCGGGCTGGAACGAGCGCAGGATCGACCAGCCGACCGGCGCGACGAACGCGACCGAGACCAGCGTGCCGAGCACGACGTAGAGGACGGTGCGGAGCCGGGCGGCGGGGGTGCTGCGGCGTCGGACCGGCACCGGGGCGGCGGCGGGCGGCGGCGGGCGGACGGGCGTCGGAGTGCGAGGGGGCATCAGTCGTCCTTCATCACGCGGAACTGGAGCAGCGTCAGCGCGGCGGCGATGACGACGACCACGAACGACAGCGCGGTCGCGTAGCCGACCTGCAGATCGCCGAAGGCCTTGTTGTAGACGTAGAGCATCACGGTGAGGGTGCCGGTGCCCGGCCCGCCGCCCGTGATCACGTAGAACTGGGTGAAGGCGAGGATCGCGCCGACGAAGCCGAGCACGCTGAGCAGCCCGAGGTAGCGCTTCACCAGCGGCACCGTCACCAGGAACTCCTGCTTCCACCGGCCGGCGCCGTCGATCGCCGCGGACTCGTAGAGGGCGTCGTCGATGCCCTGCATGCCCGACATCAGGACGATCATCGTGAAGCCGGAGCCGACGTAGGCGCCGAGGAGGACGATCAGCGTCGTCGCGCTCGTCGCGTCGAGCAGCCAGGCCGTGGGCGCGTCGGTGAGGCCCAGGGCCATCAGCACCTGGTCGAGCGCGCCGCTGTCGGGGCGGAACTCGAGCAGCGCGACGAAGCTCAGCGAGGTGAGTCCGATCACGTAGGGCACGAAGACGGCGGTGCGGATGATCCCCGCCCCGCGCCGGTTCGAGCGCACCAGCACGGCGAGCAGGTAGCCGACGACGATGCCGAGCAGCGTCGAGACGACGGCGAAGCCGAGCGTGTAGAGCACGGACGCCCAGAACGTGGTGTCCGAGAAGGCGGTCGTGTAGTTGTCGAACCCGACGAAGCCGACGGTGCCGACCAGCGGCCAGTCCGTCACCGAGATCACCACCGCGAAGATCAGCGGTACGACGACGAAGACGACGACGAGCACGAGGGCGGGCAGGATCATCAGGAGCCCGGTGCGGGCGTCCTTCTCTCCGAGGGCGACGCTCATGCCTGGTTCACCTCCAGGACGCGGGCCGTCTCCTCCTGGCCGCGGTCGAGGACCGCGTCGAGGTCGTCGTCGCCGAAGACCGCGCCGCGGAACATCGCGAGCCACGGGGACTGCACGGTGTTGGTGAGCTGGGTGTACAGGGTGGTCGGGGCCGCGAAGCCCTCGTTCATCCGCTCCATCCCGGGGACCATCAGCGGGAACTCGTCGGCGAAGCCGGTCTCGAGCACGTCGTCGCGCACCGGGTACCAGCCGAGCGCGGCGAGCTCGGACTGCTGCTCGAGCTCGGTGACGAAGCGCATGAAGTCCCAGGCCGCCTCGGGGTTGCGCGCACCGCGCGGGATGGAGAGCACCGCGCCGCCGGAGAACTGCGAGACGCCGCCGTCGGGGCCGGGGAACGCGCTGACGCCGAGGTCACCGAGGAACTCGGGGGTGGCTCCGCCGACGATCAGATCGTAGGAGCCGGGGAAGAGGCCGACGGTGCCGTCGAGGAAGTCCTTGCCCCAGGCCGTGCCGCTGTCGGCCGAGGCGCCGGGCTGGGCGAGGCCCTCCTGCTCGAAGGTGCGGTAGAGCTCCAGGGTGCGCCGCAGCGGCTCGTTGCCCGCGACGGTCGCGCTCTGGCGGCCGACGACGCCGTCGTAGAAGGGGCTCTCGTCGGCCCAGAAGTGCGGCTGGATCACGTAGCCGAGGATGCCGGCGGAGTTGCCGGTGAAGGTCACCCCGGAGACGCCGTCGAGCTGCTGGAGCGCCCGGGCGTGGGTCAGGTACTGGTCGAAGTCGGTCGGTCCCTGCTCCGGGTCGAGGCCCGCCTGCTCGTAGAGGCGCTTGTTCCAGAACAGCTGCGACACGTTGGAGAGGGCGGGCAGGCCGTAGACCTTGCCGTCGTAGGAGGCGACGTCGAGCAGCGGCCGGTTGAGGCGGTCGGCGTAGGGCAGCGCCTGGATCAGCGGGGTCAGGTCGGTCAGCGCCTCGCGGGAGCTGAAGACCGGCGTGGTGACCGAGTCGGGAGCGACGACGTCGGGCACGGCGTCCGCGCGGATCGCCGTGGCGAGCTTGGTGACCATCTGCCCCTCGGGCAGCACGGTCAGCTCGACCCGGACCGCGCTCTGCGCCGCGTGGTACTTCTCGACGATCAGCTGGGCCGGCGTGAAGGCGACGCTGCGGCACCAGAATCGGATCGTGCCGCTCGGGGCGGCGGCGAACGAGGGCGCAGACACGTCGGCCTCGGGCAGCACGGCGGAGCAGCCGGTCAGGCCGAGCGCGGCCGCCAGACCCGCACCGCCGAGGGCGAGCGCGCGGCGGCGGGTCAGGTCGGGCAGGTGCGGGTCGAGCAGGCGGAGAGGAGAGTGCATCGTCGGTCCCTCGTCGTTCGGTCGGTGCGGGCGGTCGGGTGCGTGCGGGCGGGTGCGCGGCGGGTGGGCGCCGGATCAGGTGGAGTCGCGGACGATCAGCTGGCAGGGGTGCGCCTCGATCCCGGCGCGGGGGCGGCCGTCGATGGCCTCGAGCGCGCGGGCGCCTGCCGCCCGGCCGAGCTCCTCGAGGTTCATGTCGACCGTGGTGAGCGCGGGACGGGAGTTCATCGCCGCGGCGGCCCAGTTGTCGAAGCCGACGATCGCGACGTCGTGCGGGACGCTGACGCCGGCCTCGCGGAGGCCGTCGGCGACGCCGCGGGCGATCTCGTCGCTGCCGCAGAGCACCGCGTCGACCGGCTCGACCCGCTGGCGCAGCATCTGCGCGGCCTGGCGGCCCCAGGTCTCGGTCCAGTTGCCGTAGAGCGAGCGGTCGCCGACCAGGCGCAGGCCGAAGGAGGGCGCGTGCTCCTGGACCGCCTCGGCGCGGATCCGGGCGGAGTAGTCGAGCCGGGGCCCGGCGACGTAGGCGATGTCGCGGCGCCCGAGCGCGGCGACGTGCTCGAGGGCGAGCAGGATGCCCTGAGTCTGATCGACGACGACCGACATGTCGGCCGGGTCGTCGGAGGAGCCCATCACGTAGACGATCGGCACGCTGGTCGCCGGCAGCGCCGGGCGCGGACCGGTGAGGTTGGTCATCACGACGATCGCGTCGACGCCGCGGGCGGCGAGGATCTCGACGCAGTGCCGCTCGCGGACCCGGTCGCCGCGGGAGTTGCTCAGCAGCACCGAGGCCTGCTCGGCGGGGAAGGCGTCCTCGAGGCCCCACATCACCGGGATGCTGAAGCGGCCGATGTCGTCGGAGGTGACCAGTCCGATCGTGAGCACCCGCTGCTCCGAGGCCGGCCCGCTCGCGGCGGCCGGCAGCGCGAAGCCGAGCTCGGCGGCGGCGGCGAGGATCCGCCCGCGGGTGTCGCCGCTCAGCTGGCCGCGGTTGTTCAGCGCCTTCGAGACGGTGCCGACCGAGACGCCGGTCGCCGCGGCGACGTCGCTGAGGGTGACGCGGCGGGCGGGGAAGCTCATCGGGGTCGTCCTCTTCTCGTCGTCGAGAGCGCGGGTGCGCGTGACGGCCACGGTAGCTTGCGGCAACTTTCCGCGTCAAGGCAAACCTTGCCGTGTCTTGCGTTGAGGGACGCGGAGGTGTGCATCCCCTCCACGTCCGCGGCTCCGGGTTGAGACGGGCCGGGGATCTCGGCATCGTGGCTCCCTCATCGATCACGGACGGAAGGAACGACCCGATGCTCACGCTCACCGACAACGCCAGCACCGTCGTCAAGACCATCACCGGTCAGACCGAGACCCCCGTCGAGGGCGGACTCCGCATCAGCGGCGACGACCTCGACGCCCGCAACTTCGCCGTCGCCGTCGCGCCGGCCCCGGAGACCACCGATGCGGTCGTGGAGCAGGACGGTGCGCGGGTCTTCCTCGACGTCGCCGCCTCCGTGGCCCTCGGCGACAAGGTGCTCGACGCGCAGGTGGACGAGGGCGGCTCCGTCACCTTCGGCATCACGCCGCAGGGCTGACGCTCAGCCGCTCGAACGACGGAGGCCGCCCTCCCGCTGCTGCGGGGAGGGCGGCCTCCGTCGTTCCGGGCGGCTCAGGACAGGACGTCGCGGGTGGTGAAGCGCGCGATCGCCAGCGAGCCGAAGACGGCGACGTAGGCGAGCTGCAGGAGCGCGTTCTCGCCGAACGAGCTCCAGGCGATCGGGTCGCGGAGCAGGTCGGCGAAGTCGAACCAGCGGTCGGTGAACAGGAACGGGTGGAGGGCGTCGAGCTGCGAGAGCGAGCCGACGATCTGCGCCGCGATCGAGACGACGACGGTCGCGGCCATCGCGCCGACCGGGACGTCGGTGAGCGTCGAGACGAACAGGCCGATCGCCGCGAGGCCGACCAGCGAGAGCGCCGCGTAGACCGCGATCGCGAGCGCGCGGCCGATGGCGTCCGCGAGCGGGACGGTCGTCCCCGAGAGCAGGGTGACCGGGCCGGCCGGGAAGAGCGCCAGGCCGATCAGGATGCCGACGACCATCACGGTCAGCGCCGCGGCGAGGCAGAACGCGATCGCGGCGGCGAACTTGACCGCGAGCAGCCGGATCCGGCCGACCGGGCTGACGAGCAGATAGCGCAGGGTGCCGAGCGACGCCTCCCCCGCGATCGCGTCGCCCGCGACGACGCCGACGGTCAGCGGCAGGAAGAGCGGGACGGCGACCGTGATCGCCGCGAAACCGGTGAACAGGCCGTTGCCGGCGATCGCGCCGACGAAGGAGGGCCCGCCGCCGTCGCCGCCGGACAGCCGGACGGCGACCGCCAGCAGGATCGGGATGGCCGCGAGGGCGGCGAGCAGCGCCCAGGTGCGGCGGCGCCGGAAGAGCAGCGCCAGCTCGGAGGCGAGGAGCGAGCCGATGCCGAGGCTGCGGCGCGGACGGGCGGGGGCGCCGGTGTTGGTGGCAGCGGCGGCCGCAGTGGTCTCAGCGCTCGACATCGAAGCCCTCCCCGGTGAGCTGGACGAAGCGCTCCTCGAGCGAGGGGCGGCGGACGGAGAAGCCGCGCACCCGGACGCCCGCGGTGACGAGGGACGCGACCACGGACTCCGGAGCGGCGGTCGTCGGCATCGCGGCGACGACCAGCGGCGGATCGATCGGGTGCTCGGCGGGGACGAGCCGAGGTGCGAGCCCCAGCTCGACGAGGGCGCGCTGCGCGTCGACGACATCGGGCGTGAGCAGCTCGAGGGAGGCCGCGTCGCCGCGGAGCTCGTCGAGCCCGCCCTGCGCGACGAGGCGGCCGGTGCGCATCACGGCGGCGTGGGTGCAGAGCTGCTCGATCTCGGCGAGCAGGTGGCTGGAGACGAGGACCGTCGTGCCGTCGGCGTTGAGGCTGCGCACGAGCGAGCGGACCTCGCGGGTGCCCTGCGGGTCGAGCCCGTTGGTCGGCTCGTCCAGGACGATCAGGTCGCGCGGCGAGAGCAGGGCGACGGCGATGCCGAGCCGCTGCTTCATCCCGAGCGAATAGGACCCGACCTTCTTGCCGGCCGCAGCGGAGAGGCCGACGCGGCCGAGGGCCTCCTCCGCCCGGCTGTCGCGGCTGCGCGCGGAGGTGCCGGCCTCGGCCGCGTCGAAGCGGCGCAGGTTGGCGCGGCCGGAGAGGAACGGGTAGAAGCCGGGCCCCTCGACGAGCGCGCCGACCCGCGGCAGCACCTCGGCGGCGCCGCGCGGCATCGCCGTGCCGAGGACGGTGATGTCGCCCTCGCTCGGCGCGGCCAGGGCGAGGAGCATCCGGATGGTCGTGGTCTTCCCCGAGCCGTTGGGCCCGAGGAAGCCGAAGACGGCGCCGCGCGGGACGGCGAGGTCGAGACCCGACACCGCCTCCTGGCGCCCGAAGCGCTTGGTGAGGCCCCGGGTCTCGACCGCGAGCTCTCCGGTCGTCACCGACCGGCGGCGGCGGTCAGCGCGCCGACCGGGACGGCGCCCGCGAGGACGCGTCCGTCATCCGTGAAGAGGACCGTGAACAGCGCGGACGAGAGCACCCGGCCGCCGTCGACGGCCGTGGTCACGGCGTTCAGCTGGGCGAGCGACTCGGCGTCACCGGCCGGCAGCTCGACGATCGAGCCCCACCCGGTGCCGGTGGTGGTGACGCCGGAGTCGCCCTCGGGCGCGGCCGGGACGTCGGTGGCGTCGGTGGAGGGGTCCTGCTCGTGCGTCGGTGCGGCCTTCTCGGTGACCTCCGCGCCGACGGGCGGCGTGAAGGAGAACATCGCGGCGTCGGGCGCCGAGACGTCGAGGCTCGTGTAGGCGACGCTGAAGGCGGGCGCGGTGCCGCCGACGGGAGTGACGGCCACGCCGAGGGGCAGGCCGGTCTCGCCGTCGATCGAGACGGTGACCGAGCCGACGAGGGTGCTGCTGTCGCGCGGCGTGAGCACGAGCTCGTAGGCGTCACGGCCGGCGACGCGGACGTCGGAGCCGACGGCGACGGTGGTCGTCGGGTCGATCGCGGCGAGCAGCTGCTCGGCGATCGAGGACGGGGTCGGGATCTCGCCGGCGGGAGCCTCGGTCGGCGGAGCGGCCGTGTCGCCGGCGGGCGGCAGCAGGTGGGTCGCGGAGTTCTCGGCGGAGTCGTAGATCCAGACGCCGTCGGCCTTCGTCGCGACGACGTCGCGCTCGGCGAGGCGGTCGAGGACCTGCAGGCGCGCGCCGTGCTCGGCGTCGACGAAGACACGGGCCTGGTGAGAGCCGGTCGCGAGCTCCATCAGCGCGCTCGTCGCCGAGGCGTCGTCCGAGCCCTGCGCACCGGAGCCGGTGCTGCCGAGAGCGGAGAGGTCGGGGAGCCCGAGGGCGGAGGTCTGCTGGACCTCGCCCGAGAAGGCGGTGGTGTCGCTCTCGGCGACGAAGGTCAGGAGGTCGGCGGCGGACTTCTCCGGGAGGTCCCCGGCCGCGCTCGCGGACAGGGGCAGGGTGACGGCCGCGGCGACGACGACCAGGGGGACGGCGGCGGCGGGGACCCAGCGCTTCCAAGAGGTGCTCATAGTCCTCGACGCTACGCCTCGAATCGGCGCGCCGCCTCCGAGTGGGGCGCCGTCACGGCGGACCGTCAGGCGATGCGGTCGGCCGAGACGACGACGTTGTCGACGTAGTGGCCGTAGGAGTCGTCGAACACTCCCCCGCAGGTGATCAGGCGCAGCTGCGGAGTCGGGCTCGGGCCGTAGACGTCCTCGGTCGGGAAGTCCTCCTTGGGCACCGAGACCGAGCCGGTGACGGAGAAGGTGCGCGTGCTGCCGTCCGACAGGATCACGTCGACCGTGTCGCCGGGGACGAGGGCCGTGAGGTCCAGGAAGACGCCGGGGCCGATCCGCGAGTCCACGTGACCCGCGATGACGGAGGGGCCGATGTCGCCGGGGACGACGCCGTCCCGGTACCAGCCGGCCTCGTCGACCTGGACGGGCGGCTGGATCCAGCCGGTGTCGTCGCGGGTCAGCGACTCGAGGGTGGAGTCGACGCCGATCGCGGGGATCACGACGCGGACCGGGGTGACCGCCGAGCGCGCGGGAGCGGCGGCGGCGACCGGGTTCTGCAGCGCGCCCGCGTCACCCGGGGACGGGGTGGCCGGCGCCGTGGTGGCGGGGGCGGAGGAGGAGGAGGAGGAGGCGGACGTCGCCGCGGGGGCGGCCTCCTCCCCCGCGGTGGCGCAGCCGGCCAGGAGCAGGAGCGCCGCGAGGGCGGCTCCCGCTCCGGCGAGGCGGCGCATCAGCTCGCTCGGCCGGTGCCGACCGAGGAGCGGCGCGCGATCAGGGCGAGGGCACCGGCGACCGCGGCGAAGACGCCGAGGACCGAGAGCACGCCGAGGAGTCCGTCGACGAGCGGCGCGGCGGCGGACGTGGTGGAGGCGACGTGCACGGCGGTGGCGCCGCCTCCGGTCTGGATGCCGCCCGTGGGCAGGTCGCCGATGGCGGCCGAGTCGAGCACGGGCGAGACGACGAGGCCGTTCGAGGCGTCGTCGAGGACGAAGAGCGAGGCGACGGAGCCGGGCGCGAGGTCGAGGTCGGCCGTCGCGGTCACGGCACCGGCCGAGAGGTCGAGGCTCCACGGGCCGGCGGGGACGCTGGTGTAGCCGGTGGCGGTGCCCTGGGCGGCGCCGGTCGCGAGCAGCGTGCCGGTCGTCGTGGCGACGTCCACCTGGCTCGCGGTGGTCGAGGCCTGGACGACGCGGACCCGGGCCTGGCCGTCGGCGGGCGGGGTGAGGTCGTCGGTGAAGACCGTGGTGCGCAGTACGGCGTTGCGGCCGAGGGCGGCGACGGTCAGCGGGGTGCCGGCCGAGACGTCGACGGACTGCTCGATGACGGGGGCGGTGCCCTCGGGGGCGTCGGAGGGGACCATCGCGACGACGTAGGTGCCCGGCTGCAGCGTCCAGTAGGGCGAGACCGCGCCGTAGGCCACGCCGTCGAGCTCGAAGCTCGCCCCGCCGCCGCCGAGGGCGGTCAGGGTGACGTCGACCGACTTGGTGTCCGGCGAGAGGTGCGCGACTCGCACCCAGCCGGTGGCCGGCGGCGCCTCGGCCGCCGAGGCGGGCGCGGCACCGAGGGCGGCGAGCGCGGACACCGCGGCGAGGGCGAGCGCGGCGCGCGCGAGACGGAGGGGGCGGATCGGGTTCATGGCGGGTCCTTCGGGTGGGTCGTGCTACTGAGCGCCCGGGAGCAGCCCGGTCGGCTCATCGAGGTCGAGGGTGACGAGGAGACCCTCGGGGGTCGACTCGACGGACGTCGGGACGAAGTCGCCCGACTGGCTGCCGAGCCAGGTGGTCGCGCTCTGCAGCGCGGCGGCGTCGGCAGGGAGCGCGGCGCCGTTGTAGCCGGACAGGATCATCCGGTGGCGGACGCCGTCGACCTCGCTGGTGCCGACGGGGAAGTCGGCGACCGAGAGCGGGGTGAAGGCGAGCTGCTGGCCGAGCAGGAGGAGGAGCCGCGAGTCGACGCGGCCCCCCTCGAGCAGGGCGCGGGCGGCGTCGGTCGTGGTCAGCGCGGGGTTGGCCGCCAGCTGGCTGCCGGCCGAGGCGCGCGCGGCGGTCAGGACGGTGGCCGCGGCGGCGGCCTGATCGGTGCCCTGGTCGAGGACGCGGCGCACCTCCACCGCGGTGTCGCCGCTGCCGAAGCTCGCGACGGCCTCCGAGTTGTCGAGCGCCGTCTCGGTCTCGCCGGTCGCGCTCGCCCGCAGGCTCGGCGTGACGAGGATGTAGTCGGCCGCGCGCCAGGCCGAGTCGGGTGCCGCCGCGGAGAGCGTCGACTCCGACACGACGGTGTCGCCGGGGAAGCCGGCGTCGGTGACGTCGCCGACGAGATCGTCCTGCACCAGGAGCACCGAGGCGGGGTCGATCGTGTCCGCGACCCAGGCGACGGCGGCCTCGGTGGTGCCGGGAGCGGCGGCCGCGACGGGCCCGGTGGTGCCGCCGGCGTCTCCGCCGCCGTTCGTGATCAGCGGGACGGCGACGAGCGCGCCGCCGATGAGCAGCACGGCGGCGCCGATGCCGGCGACGATCAGGACGGTCTTCCGGCGGAGGCGGGGGCTGCCCTCGTCGTCCGCGGCCTCGGCGGAGACGGGAGCGCCGTGCCACTGGTGCGCTGTGGCGGGCACGGGCGGCGCGAGGAAGCCGGGGGCGTCGTCGTCGTCGCGGGTGTCGCCGTCGGAGTCGCTGCGGCCGGGGAACGGCGCGGGAGCGAGGAAGCGATCGCTGAAGATGTCCTGTGCGGGGTCCTCGGTGCGGTGCTGCGGCGCGGTGTGCTGCTCGGGTCCGCCGAAGGATTCCTGCGCGTACTGCTCGGGTGCGTCGTACTGCTCCGGCTCGTCGTACTGCTCCGGCTCGTCGTACTGCTGCGGCTCGTCGTGCTGATCGGGCTCGTCGTACGGCTCGGGCTCGACGTGCTGCTCGGGCTGGACGGGCGCGGAGCGGCGGGCCGGATCGGGCAGGAGCAGCCCGAAGGCGCCGCGGCTGCGGCCCTGGACCGGCACGAAGGAGGCGGCGTTCGGGTGCGGGAACTCGAGGTGCTCGATGTCGAGCTCGCAGACCTCGCCGATGACGGGTGCGAGGGCGGGGCCTTCGGCGTCGGTCGGCGCGAGGGCGAAGCCGCGGAGGAGCGCGGCGTCGACGGTCGGTGCCGGCGGGAGCGGAGGTGCGACGGGCGCTGCGGCATCGACAGGGGCCGGCGGCTGGACCGCGGACGGCGCGGAGGTCGACGGCTCGAAGAACTGCGCGTCGACCGGCTGCGCGTCGGCGGGCGGAGCCGCGGGCGGCCGGGGCGCGGCGAGGCGGGTGCCGTCGAACTCGAGGTCCGCGGGCTCCTCGGTCCCGGACCCCTCGGTCTCCTCCGCGGCGGGCTCGACCGGCTGCTCCGCGAGGGGCGGGGCGAGGACGGGCGGGGCCGGGGGTGCGGGCGGCGCCGGAGGCGCGTCGAAGAACTGCGCGTCGACGGGCTTCGGCTCGAAGCGCGACGACGGGGGCGGCGGCGCGATCGTCACCGCGTGCGGCTCCTCGACCTCCTCGGAGGGCGCGAAGTCGCGCGGGAGGTCGATCATCGGCGACGGCGCGGCGGGCGCCGGGGCGGGCGGCGGCGGGCTGCGGAACGCGCTGTGCGATCCTCCGCCGCGGACCGGGCGCGAGAGATCGGGGACGAAGGAGGCGACCCCCGGATGGGGGAATTCGAGAGCATCCGCGTCGAGTTCGCAGTACTCGCCGATCGCGGGCGCGGGCACGTCGAAGACGTACCCGGCATCCGCGTGCGCCGGAGCGGCGTGCTGCTCGAGGAGGGCGTCCCGGCGGGGAGCCTCCTCGTCACGCGCCGGAGCCGGCAGGTACTCGGTCACGTCGGGTTCGACTCCGTACGGGGGTTCCCCTTCCCCGGGGGAGTCGCTGCGCCGCGAGCGCGAGAACAGCTGCCGGGCGGCCGAGACGGCGGTGCGCGCCATCAGCGGCGGCTCCGTCCGGCGTCGTTCCGACATTCGAGGGTCACAGCTCCTCTTCGGAGCGGACGCGCCGATCGGTCTGGTCTGGCGCGCGTTCCGGAGTGCTGTCCCCACATGCTCATGAGGCGCAGTCTTCCGTATCCGCTGGCGCGAAAGGTACCGGAGGTGGCGCTTGTGATCTGTTCGTCACGCGGTCGACCCTGGGGAGGAGCCTCTGCGGGAGGGGTGCGCTGGAGCGGCCGCGGCGAGGATGATCGCAGGATGGACCTCCCGTTCCCCCTCCCCCTCGCCCCGATGCTCGCCAAGGCGGTCGCCGCGGTGCCCGCGCAGGACGCGGTCGACGGCGGTTACTCCTACGAGCCGAAGTGGGACGGCTTCCGGGCGATCGTCTCCGTCTCCGGCGGGGTCTGCGAGATCGGCAGCCGCGGCTCCAAGCCGCTCACCCGCTACTTCCCCGAGCTGGTCGAGGCGTTCCTCCGGCTGCTGCCCGACGGCTGCGTCCTCGACGGCGAGATCGTGCTGGCCACCGGGCCGGGCGGGGCGCAGCGGCTGGACTGGGAGCTGCTCTCGCAGCGCATCCACCCGGCGGCCAGCCGCGTCGCGACGCTCGCGGCCGAGACCCCGGCGATGCTCGTCGCCTTCGATCTGCTCGCCGTGGACGGCCGGAGCCTGCTCGACGAGCCGTACTCGGCGCGGCGCGAGGCGCTCGCCGCACTGCTGGAGGGGGTCACTCCGCCCGTGCACCTGGGCCGGACCACCGCCGACGAGGCGCTCGCCCGCGACTGGCTGGAGCGGTTCGAGGGCGCGGGGCTGGACGGCGTGATCGCGAAGCCCCTCGCCGCGCCCTACGCTCCGGGCAAGCGGACGATGCTCAAGGTCAAGCACCACCGGACGGCCGACGTCATCGCGATCGGCTACCGCGAGCACACCTCGAAGCCCGGGCTCGGCTCGCTGCTGCTCGGCCTGTACGACACCGACGGGACGCTGCGGCAGGTGGGCGGTGCCTCCGCCTTCACCGACGCCCGGCGGGTCGAGCTGATCGAGGAGCTCGCCGACGTCGTCGAGCGCGACGCGGACGGCGAGGCGGTGCGCGGTGACGGCGAGCGCAGCCGCTTCTCCGGGAGCCGCGACACCTCGTTCGTGCGGCTGCGGCCGGAGACGGTGCTCGAGGTGCGCTACGACCAGATGGAGGGGGCGAGGTTCCGGCACACCGTGCAGTTCGAGCGCTGGCGGCCGGACCGCGACGCCGGCTCGTGCACCTTCGCGCAGCTGGAGCAGCCGACGGCGTACGACCTGGGCGACGTGCTGGGCTGACGCTACTCGGCGGCGTCCTCCCCGGACGCCGCCGCCGGCTTCTTCGCGCGGCTGGGCTGGACGCGGGGCGGCTCGCCCGGCATCTTCGGGAAGTCGGGCGGGAAGGGCAGTTCGCCGAGGCCCGCGGAGAGGTCGCGCTCCCACCAGCCGAGCAGCGCGTCGAGGCGGCCGGGGGCGTCACGCATCCGCGCCCAGGGGTCGCCCGTCGTGCTCAGGCGCTCGGGAACGGTGCGGATCGTGAACGCGGTCGGATCGATCCCGTCGAGCTCCTCCCACTCGACCGGGCAGGAGACCGGAGCGTGCGCGAGCGGACGCGGACTGTAGGCGCCGGCCATCGTGCGGTCGCGGTTGGCCTGGTTGAAGTCGACGAAGATCCGCTCGCCGCGCTCCTCCTTCCACCACGCCGTCGTGACCTGCTCGGGCATCCGCCGCTCGAGCTCGCGGCCGGCGGCGATCACCGCGTGCCGCACGTCGAGGAACTCGTGCTCGGCCACGATCGGCGCGAACACGTGCAGCCCGCGGTTGCCGGAGGTCTTCACGAACGACTCCAGGCCGGCCTCGCGCAGTACCTCGCGGAGCGCGTGCGCCGCGACGACCGCGTCGGCGACATCGGTGCCCGGCTGCGGGTCGAGGTCGATGCGGAGCTGATCGGGCCGGTCGGAGTCCTCGGCGCGGGACGCCCACGGGTGGAAGACGAGGGTGTTCATCTGCGCGGCCCAGACGGCGACGGCGGGCTCGTCGATCACGAGCTGCGGGTGCACGCGGCCGCTCGGATAGGTGACTGGGACGGAGCGGACGTACTCCGGGGCGCCCTTGGGCGGGTTCTTCGAGAAGAACTGGTCGCCGTCGATGCCGGAGGAGAAGCGCTGCAGCGAGATCGGCCGGTCGCCGTTGGCGGCGACGAAGGCCTCGCCGACCGCGATCAGGTACTCCGCCACCTCGCGCTTGGTGATGCCCGGCTCCGGGAACAGCACGCGGCCCGGGCTGGAGACGCGCACCTCCCGGTCGCCGTGCGGTCCGGGGACGGTGAGGACGACGGCGTCGCTGCTGGGCATGTCAGCGAGGCTAGCGGGCGCCGCCGTCGGGCGACAGCGGTCCCCCGGGTCGGCGGCGCAGGCGGATCGGGCCCTTGGCGCGGGAGGGATCGACGATCTGCCCGCCCTGGACGATGTCGATCTCGCCGCGGTCGACGAGGCGGCGGGCGGCGCGGCGGACCGGCTCCATCAGCGGCCGCCACTCCTCTCCCCCGACGCGGCGGGCGACCTCGGACGGGCAGGCGGTGGCGGACGCGGCGCGGGCGAGGAGGACGGTGCGGATCTCCTCCTCGAGGCGCGCCTCCTCCGGGCCGACGCCGCGACGGCGGCAGGCGTCGGAGCAGTAGCGGACGTTCTCCCAGTCGCGCGCCCACTTCGCGCGCCACTCGATCTCGCGGCCGCAGGAGGCGCAGGTCTTGTTCTCGGGGCGGGTGCTCGATTCGCGGGGGCGGTGGGCCATGGAGTCGAGTGTGCGCGCGTGCGGGCGGGGGTGCCACGGGTTGCGCGGGGAGCGGACGCGGGGATGGGGGTGGTGGGTGTTCGATCTGCAGGCGTTCCGGGGGATGTGCCGCCCCGGGGCGGCTGGGAGGGCTCTCGCCGTCGCGTCGCCTGCAGATCGGACGAGCGGTGCGGGCTTCGGGGGGGCGGAGGCGGAAGTGTCATACTCCGCAATGAGGCGAACGGACTCCGCCCGGTGCGACAGGCTGGAGGGGCCGTGCTGCGGCGCGATGACGGGCCCGTTCCGCGCCGCATCCCCGATCGATCTGGAGTCTCCGATGAGCCGTGAGAACCTCGCCACCGCGTCCGAGTCCACGCCCGCGGGCGACCCGCGGCCGCACGCCGCCTTCGCCGGGCTCTCGCCCGCGGACTTCAAGCTCGCCTTCCGCAACCACGCCGCCGGGGTGGCGCTGATCACCGCCGACCCGGGCACCGGACCGGTCGCGCTGACCGCGACGTCCGTCTTCTCCGTGAGCGCCGAGCCGCCGCTGTTCGTCTTCTCGCTGTCCTCGGCGTCGTCGAGCTCGCCCGCCATCCAGGCGTCGGAGACCCTCGTCGTGCACCTGCTCGGCGCCGAGCAGCTCGACCTCGCCCGCCTCGGCTCGACCAGCGGCATCGACCGCTTCGCCGACACCTCGATCTGGTCGAGGTTGCCCACCGGCGAGCCGTACTTCCCCGGCGCGTCCGCCTGGATCCGCGGCACCGTCATCAACCGCATGGAGGCCGGCTCGTCGACGATCGTCGCCGTGCACGCCCTCGAGGCGCACGTCCCCGACGACTCCGACGCCACCGCGCCGCTGGTGTACCACAACCGGACGTGGCACCACCTCGGCGAGCACTCCCGCCTGGGCTGACGCCCGGGGGCGGCCGGCCCACTCCTCGAAAGTTGCGGTAGCCGGGCGCGACTACCGCAACTCTTGAGGAGTCGGCGGCGCCGACCGCGGCTGCGGCCGCGAGTCCGCAGAAGTCGTCGTACTCGAGTGGCCGGTACGACGGCTTCTGCGGAGCGATGAGCGGTGAGCGGGGCTCTCGGCTGATGGTCTGGTCGCGGGCGGGTCTCGATACGCGCTGCGCGCTACTCGACCAGCATGGGGCGGCCGCGTACTTCGCCTGCGTGGGGCGCCCGCCTTCTTCGCCCGCATGGGGCGGCCGCGCTCTTCGCCCGCATGGGGCGCCCGCGTTCTCCGCCTGCATGGGGCGGCCGCGTGCTCGGCCCGCGCCCGGTAACAGCGCGCTCGTTGCGGCCGACGCCGACGCGCAGGGAGTTCAGGCTGATCGAGGAGCGCCCGCAGGGCGCGTATCGAGATCCCGTGTCGGCTCGTCGCGGTGTCGACGTCCTCACGGGTGTCGGCTCTCCCCCGGAGGGTGGGTCTCGATACGCGCTGCGCGCTACTCGACCAGCATGGGGGGCGCTGCGCGCTGCTCGACCAGCTCGGGGTGCGCTGCGCGCTGCTCGACCAGCTCGGGGCGCGCTGCACACTGCTCGACCAGCTCGGGGCGCGCTGTGCGCTGCTCGACCGGCGTGGAGGGGCTGCGCGTGAGCGGCCGAGGCCGGTCAGGCATCCGGGCCGGTGACGACCGGGCGGGCGGGGGTGTTCGACCACTGAGACCAGGAGCCGGGGTAGAGGGACGGGGCGAAGCCGGCGAGGGTGAGGGCGACGGCGTCGGCGGCGGCCGTGACTCCGGAGCCGCAGTAGACGCCGACGGGGGCGTCGGGGCGGACGCCGAGGGACTCGAAGCGGGTGCGCAGGGCGGCGGCGTCGAGGAAGCGGCCGTCGGCGTCGACGTTGCCCGTCGCGGGGGCGTTCAGAGCGCCGGGGATGTGGCCGGCGCGGGGGTCGATCGGCTCGACGTCGCCGCGGTAGCGCTCGGGGGCGCGGGCGTCGAGCAGTACGCCGGTAAACGGCAGCGCGGCGGCCTCGTCGATGTCGAGCACCGGCAAGGCGCCGTAGGCCAGCTCGACGTCGCCCGCGACCGGCGAAACGGGGCCCGTCTCCAGCGCGCGGCCCGAGGCGGTCCAGGCGCGGAGCGAGCCGTCGAGGAGGCGCACGTCGGCGACTCCGGCGGCGCGCAGCAGCCACCAGGCCCGCGCGGAGGAGAGGTTCTTCAGGTCGTCGTAGACGACGACGGCCTGACCCTGGCGCAGGCCCCAGCGGCGCGCCGACTCCTGCAGCGCCTCGATCGGAGGCAGGGGGTGGCGGCCGTCCTCGGGGGCGCCGTGCGCGGCGAGCTCGTGGTCGAGGTCGACGTACACGGCGCCGGGGACGTGGCCCTCGAGGTACGCGGGGCGGCCGTCGGGCCGGTCGAGGCGCCAGCGCACGTCGAGGACGAGCGGCGGCTCGGGCGAGGCGAGTGCCGCCTCCAGCTCGTCGGGGGTGACGAGCACGTCGGAGCGGAGGGTGGTGGTCATGTCGGTCCTCTCGAGGGGTGCGCTCACAGCGCGGTACCGGGATTCAGGATGCCCTGCGGATCGAAGACCCGCTGCACCGCGCGCTGCAGGGCGACGACGTCGGGGCCGAGCTCGCGGCGGGCCCAGTCGCGCTTGAGGGCGCCGACGCCGTGCTCGCCGCTGACGGTGCCGCCGAGGTCGAGGGCGAGGGCGAAGACGGCCTCGGCCGCGGCGTCGGCCTGGCGGCGGGACCGCTCGGAGTCGTCGCGCAGGCGGATGATCGGGTGCAGATTGCCGTCGCCGGCGTGGGCGAAGACGTAGACGTCGGCGCCGGTGTCCGCGGCGATGGCGTGCACGCGGCGGATCGCCTCGGCGAGGCGGGAGCGGGGCACGGCGATGTCCTCGATCAGCACGCGGCCGCGGGCCTCGATCGCGGGCAGGGCGTCGCGGCGGGCGCTCGCGAGGGCGAGACCCTCGGCCGGGTCGAGGGTGGTCTCGACGCTGAGCGCGGTCGCGGCGAGCACCGCGCGCACCTCGGCGATCTCCTCGGCGGCGCCGAAACCGTCGGTCTGCACCAGGAGGAAGGCGCCGCCGCGGCCGGCCAGGGTCGAACCGCGCAGGGCGTCGATGGCCTCGAGTGTGCGGTCGTCGACCAGCTCGAGCACGCTCGGGCGCAGACCCGCACGGGCGAGGGCGACGGCGGCCTCGGCGCCCGCGGCCACGTCGGCGAAGAAGGCGGCGGCGGTCGCGGTCGCCCGCGGCCGGGGCAGCAGGCGGAGGGTCGCGCCGACGACCACGCCGAGGCTGCCCTCGGAGCCGACGACGAGCGCGGTGAGGTCGAGGCCGACGACGCCCTTCACGGTGTCGCGCCCGAGGCGGACCAGCGAGCCGTCGGCCAGGACCACGTCGAGGGCGAGGACGGCGTCGCGGGTGACTCCGTACTTCGCGCCGCGCAGGCCGCCGGCGTTGGTGGCGATGGTGCCGCCGATGGTCGCGATCTCGACGCTGCCGGGGTCCGGGGCGTAGAGGAGGCCGTGCACGGCGGCGGCGCGGTCGAGATCGGCGGTGATGACGCCCGGCTCGACGCGGGCGACGCCGTCGACGGGGTCGATCTCGAGGATGCGGTCGAGGCCCGAGACGTCGAGGACGAGGACGCCCTCCCCCGCGCTGGCGCCGCCGGCGAGTCCGCTGGCGGCGCCGCGGGTGACGACGGGGATGCCGTGGGCGGAGGCGTGCCGGAGCGCGGCGCGGACGTCGTCGACCGAGCGGGCGCGCACGACGCCGAGCGGGGTGCCGCCGGGGGACCAGCCGGAGCGGTCGGCGGTGGGGACGTCGGCGGTGATCTCGACAGGGGTGGGGTCGACGGCGGGGTCGACGGCGGGGGCGAGCGCGCTCACTCCGCGATCCGCTCGATGATCGGCGCGGCGGCGGCCGACGCCTTCACCCGCTCGAGGAAGAGGACCACCGTCGCGGCGGCCGAGCGGTGCGTCGCGTCGTTCAGCGCGTCGTGGCGGCCGTCGGCGAGGACGTGGATCTCGGCCCGTGGGGCGGTGCGGTAGACGGCGACCGCCTCCGCGAGCGGGCTGATCGCATCGGCCGCGCCGTGCAGCGCGAGCAGCGGAACGGTGACGGCGCTGGCGGCGACGGCGAGCAGCTCGGGCGGCAGTGCGGCGTCGCGCGCGGCGGAGTCGGTCTCGCGCTCGAGGACGCCGGCGTGGTTCGGGCAGGCGGTCCGCTCGCCGATCCCCCCGCCGCTCTCGGCGCGCACGGGCAGTCCGGCGAGGACGACGGCGTCGACCGGCTCCGTCGCGGCGAGCTCGAGGGCGACGGCCGCGCCGGCGTCGGAGCCGACGAGGACGAGCGGGGCGATGGTCGCGGGGTCGCGGAGGAGGGCGAGCGCGGCGTCGCGGACGCCGGGGGCCGTGGCGTCGCCGAAGGCGCGGACACGGTAGGCGTCGCGGGCGATGCGGCTGCCGAAGCGCTCGTAGACGGCGGGGGTCTCGCCGCGGCCGCCGAGGACGACGAGGGCGCCGCGCGGGGCGATGCCCTCGGGCTCGTCGAAGGCGCGGGCGGCGGGGGCGGTGGTGGGCGGGTGAGTGAGGGTCATGGGGGGCTCCTTGGTAGGGCGGGCGTACCGGCGGGTGAGTGTGCGGAGGGGGTGGGTCTCGATACGCCCCTGCGGGGCCACTCGACCAACATGAGGCTGGCCTGGTGGGGCTGCTCGACCAGCATGAGGACGGGGCTACTCGACGAGCACGGGGACGGGGGCGAGCAGGTTCGCGAGTGGGAGCGGCGCGGCGGCCGCGGCGCGGCCGTGCACGCCGAGCAGGAGCTGCAGGCGCTCGTTCAGTGGGGCGGGCACGCCGGCACGCCGCGCGAGCAGCACGATCTCGCCGGTGAGGTGGTCGATCTCGCTGCTCGTGCCGCGGGCGGCGCTCTGCCAGGTCGACAGCCGGCCGGCGGTGTGGCCGGGCACGGGATCGACGGCGAGGCGCGTGCCGTCGTCGGGAGCGACCGCGAGGCCGTTGGCGGCGAGGGCGGTGCGCGCTTCCGCGACGAGCAGGTCGCGCGCGGCGGCGCGCTGCTCGGCCGGGCCCTCGAACAGGTCGAGGCCGTTGGCCGCGTTGGCGAGCAGCTTGCGGGCCTTCCAGGCGCCGATGTCGGGCACGGCGCGGGCGGCGAAACCGGCGTCGCGGAGGATCGCGGCGTACTCCTCCGCGCGCGGATCGGCGGCGTCGGGGTGCCGGCCGATCCAGAGCACGCCCACGGTCGGGTAGGAGGGCGAGACGACCTCGCCGGGCACCAGGAAGCTGGCGGCGATGCCGATCGACACCCCGTAGACCGCGGCGAAGCGGCGCAGCGCGCTGTCCTCGGTGGCGAGTCCGTTCTGCAGGGTCAGCATCGGCAGCTCGGCGCCGGCCCCGCCCCCGGCGAGCGGCGTCCAGGCCCACTCGGCGAGCGCCGCCTCCGCGTCCTGCGCCTTCACCGCGAGCACGAGGACGTCGCCGCGCGCGGGCGCTGCCTCCGCGGGGCCGGCGGCGACGGGCAGCCGGACGATCTCGTCGCCCGCCGGCCGGCGCACGCGCAGACCGTTCTCGCGGAGGAGCCGCAGGTGCTCCCCGCGCGCCACGAGCACGACCGGCTGCCCGGCCAGGTGCAGCTGCGCGGCGAGGACCGAGCCGACGGCCCCGCCGCCGATCACGAGGAAGCGGCCGCTCACGGGCGCACCGCCGCTCGGCCGGGGATCGCCGCGAGCAGGGTGCGGGTGTACTCCGCGGCGGGCGAGCCGAAGACGCGAGCCGTGGTCCCCGCCTCCTGCACCCGCCCGCGGTCGAGGACGACGACCTCGTGCGAGACCTCGGCGACGACGGCCAGGTCGTGCGAGACGAAGAGGTAGGCGACGCCGAGATCGCGCTGCAGCTCGACCAGGAGCCCGAGGATCTGCGCCTGCACGGACACGTCCAGCGCGGAGACCGGCTCGTCGAGGAGCACGAGATCCGGCCCGAGGGCGAGCGCGCGGGCGATCGCGACCCGCTGGCGCTGACCGCCGGAGAGCTCGGCCGGCAGCCGGGAGAGGAAGGAGCCGGGCAGCCCGACCCGGTCGAGCAGCTCGCGAGCCCGCTCCAGCCGCGAGGCGCGGTCGCCGATCCGGAACGAGACCAGCGGCTCGACGACCGACTCCAGCACCGTGAAGCGCGGGTCGAGCGCGGCGAAGGGGTTCTGCTGCACGAGCTGGATCCGCCGGCGCAGCGGCCGCCACTGCCGGTCGCTCGCCGCGGTGAGGTCCTCCCCCTCCACGAGCACCCGGCCGCTCGACGCCCGCTCGAGACCGAGGGCGATCCGCAGCGCGGTCGTCTTGCCCGAGCCCGACTCCCCCACCAGCGCGAGGGTCTGCCCCGCGCGGATCGAGAACGAGACGTCGTCGAGCGCACGGTACGGCGGGCGGCGGCCCGGCAGCGCGAAGTCCTTCACGACGTTCTCGACCCGGACGATCTCCGGAGCGGGCTCGACGTGCTCGAAGCGCGGCACGAGCTCGCCGCCGAGGCCCGGCGCCGCCGCGAGCAGCTCGCGGGTGTACTCCTCCCGCGGCGCGACCAGGATCTGCGCGGGCGGGCCCTGCTCCACCACCCGGCCCTCGCGCAGCACGAGGACGCGGTCGGCCCGGTCGGCGGCGACGGCGAGGTCGTGGGTGATGATCAGCAGCGCGATGCCCTGCTCGCGGACCAGCGACTGCAGGTGATCGAGCAGGCGCTTCTGCACGGTGACGTCCAGGGCCGAGGTCGGCTCGTCGGCGATGATCAGCCGCGGGCGCCCGGCCAGCGCGATCGCGATCAGCGCCCGCTGGCGCAGCCCGCCGGACAGCTCGTGCGGGTACTGCCGGGCGCGCAGCTCCGGATCGTCGATGCCCGACTGCCGCAGCGCCTCGAGCACCTCGGCGTCGACGGAGCGGCGGTCGACGCCGCGCAGGCGCACCGCTTCCGCCACCTGGGCGCCGATGCGCAGCGTCGGGTTGAGCCCGACCATCGGGTCCTGCGGCACGAGGCCGACGAACCGGCCGCGCAGATGCCGGAGCCGCTTCTCGGCCGCACGGGTCACGTCCTCGCCGGCGAGCGCGATCGAGCCGCCGGTGATCCGGCCGCCGGAGGGCAGCAGGCCGAGCACGGCGTTCGCGGTCGTCGACTTGCCCGAGCCGGACTCGCCGACCACGGCGACGATCTCGCCGGCCGCGATCTCGAGCGAGACCTCGTGCACGACCGTGCGCTCGCCGTAGGCGACGCTGAGGCGGTCGAGCCGCACGAGCGGGCCGGACGCGGCGGGCCCTGCGGAGGGGACCACGCCGGCGCTCATCGCTGCACCTCCTCGAGGCTCTTGGCCACGTGGTTGAGCGCGAAGACCAGCAGCCCGACGAAGAGCCCCGGCAGCAGCGACAGCCACGGGCTGGTGACGAGGTAGTTGCGGCCGCTGGAGATCAGCGTCCCCCACTCCGCTGCGGGCGGCGCCGCGCCGAAGCCGAGGAAGCTCAGCGCGGCGATCGCGATGATCGCGGTGCCGAGATCGAGCACGGCCAGCACGGCGACCGGCCCCCAGGAGTTGGGCAGCACGTGCCGCACGAGCACACGCAGCCGGCTGGCCCCTCCGGTGCGCGCGGCCTCGACGTAGGGCAGCGTGCGCACGCGGAGCACCTCGGCGCGGGTGGTGCGCGCGAAGCCGGGCAGGATGCCGATCCCCACGGCGAGCGCCACCGGCAGCGTGCCGAAGCCGATCGCCGTCACGATCGCCAGGGCGAGCAGCAGCCCGGGGATCGCGAGCAGCACGTCGACGATCCGCATGATCACCGCATCCACCGCTCCGCCCGCGGAGCCGGAGACCACGCCGAGGGTCAGCCCGCCGACCAGGGCGATCGCGAGGGCGATCACCGTCGCCTGCACCGTCAGCGCCCCGCCGTGCAGGACCCGCGCGAACAGGTCGCGGCCCAGCTCGTCGGTGCCGAAGAGGTGCACGAGGCTCGGCGCCTGCAGCTTGTCGGCCGGCGCGGTCGCCGTCGGGTCGACGCCGGTGAACAGCGCGGGAGCGATCGCCGAGGCCAGGACGAACAGCACGAAGACCAGCGCCAGGACGAAGCCCGGGCGGCGCAGCAGCAGGCGGAGGACCCGCACGCGGCGGGCACCCCGGCCGTGCGCCGCGCGGGTGAGCGGCTCGGGGACGACGAGCGCCTCGGGCCGGGTGAGTTCGAGAGTCATGGTCGGCTCGCCTTCGGTGTCGAGGTGATGCGCGGATCGAGGAGGGGGTAGAGCAGGTCGACCAGGAGATTGATGCCGACGAACACGACGGCCGCCAGCACGACGATCGCCTGGACGACCGGCACGTCCTGGGTGAGCACCGACTCCTGGGCGAGCGTGCCGATGCCCTGCCGGGCGAAGATCGTCTCGGCGACGATCGCTCCCGTGACGGTGTTGCCGGCCAGGATGCCGAGGATCGTCAGCGTCGGCAGCGAGGCGTTGCGGAAGGCGTGCCGCCACTGCACCGCGCCGCGGGAGAGGCCCTTGGCGCGGGCCGTGGTGATGTACGCCTCCGCCTCGACGTCCGCGAAGCTGCGGATCAGCACCTGGGCGAGCATCGCCGAGGTGGGGATCGCCATGGTCACCGCGGGCAGGATCAGGCTCGCCGGGGTCGCGCTGCCGGTGGAGGGCAGCAGGTGCAGCGAGAAGGCGAAGAACTGGATGAGCAGCAGGCCGATCCAGAAGCCGGGGAACGCCACACCCGCGGAGGGCAGCCGGCCGAGCACCGTCTTCAGCGGCGCCCAGCGGACGTACGCCGCCAGGTAGGCGAGCACGGTGCCGCCGATCAGCGCGAGGCCGATCGCCAGGGCGCTGAGCTGCAGTGTGCCGGGCAGCTTCTCGGCGATCAGGTCGGTGACCGGGATCCCCTTGGTGATCGAGGTGCCGAAGTCGCCCCGCAGCGCGTTCGCGAGCATCGTCGCGTACTGCTGCCAGACCGGCTGGTCGAGGCCGTAGCGGGCCTGAGCCTCGGCGAGCTGCTGCGGGGTGAGCGAGTCCACCTCGACGTTGTTGGCCGACAGCAGGAGCGCCAGCGGGTCGCTCGGCAGCAGCCAGAGCACCGCGAAGGTCACCGTGTAGGCGGCCCAGAGCACCAGCACCGCCTGACCGAGCCGGCCGAGGAGGTAGCGGCCGAGGCCCGAGGGGGCCGAGCGGGTGCCCGGCCTCCCCGGTGCTGCCCCCGGTGCCGCGGCCACGGGGGCCGAGCCGAGCGCGGTCACGGCTGGATCCAGGCGTCGGCGAAGTCGCCGAACGCCTCCGAGGTGAAGCGGAAGCCGTGCACCGCCGATGAGACGCCCGCCAGCTGGACCCGCTCGGCGAACGGGAAGACCAAAGCGTTGTCGATCAGGTAGTCCTGCAGCTCGCCGTAGACCTCGGCGCGCGCCGCGGTGTCGACCGTCTGCACGCCCTCGTCGAGCAGGGCCTGCACGGTCGCGGCCTGCTCGGCGTCGAGGCCGTTCGTCGCCTGCGCCTTCGAGCCGGCGTAGCGGGAGTCGATGATCCACTGGATCACTCCCGGGTCGGCCCGCGTGTAGTAGGTCGAGATCAGGTCGTAGTCGCCGCTGTTCAGCACGTCGGCGCGCTGGGCGTTGGTGATCACGTTCAGCTCGAGCTCGATGCCGACCTGCTTCAGCTGGTCCTGGATCAGCTGATCGCCGGCACCGAACTGGGTGACGATCGGCACCGAGAGCGTGAGCCGCCGCCCGTCCTTCGAGCGGTAGCCGTCGTCGCCGAGCTTCCAGCCCGCCTCGTCCAGCAGCTCGCCCGCGCCCTCGGCGTCGAAGGCGAGCTTCGACGACTCGTCTTCGTAGAACGGAGTCGTCGTGTTGTAGATGCTGGTCGCGGCCGGGTAGCCGGAGCCGAAGACCGTCGTCGCGTAGGTGTCGCGGTCGATCGCCTTCTGCACGGCCTGCCGCACCCTCTCGTCCGAGAGGATCTTCCCCTCGGCGACGTTCGGGTAGTAGTTGCTCGCGGGGCCCGGCAGCGAGCGGCTCTCGACCGTGTCGCCGGAGCCCGTGATCACGGCCTGGTCGTTCTCCGAGATCGGGTTCCGCGGCCAGGCGATGTCGATCTCGTCGCTGGTCAGCTGCCCGACGCGGACGCTGTCCTCCGCGACGTAGCTGATGTCGATCCCGTCGAGGTGCGCCTCCCCCGTGTTCTCGCGCAGGGCCGAGCCCCAGGCGTAGCCGTCGCGCTTGTCCAGCGTGATGCCGGTGCCGGGGGTGTAGCCGGTCAGCGTGAACGGGCCGGAGCCGACGATCCCGCCGAGGCAGCGCTCCTCGGGCGTCTTCTCGTAGGAGGAGGCGGCGAGGATCGCCAGGTTGGTGGTCGAGGTGCCCTGCAGGAACGCGGCGTTGGGCGTGGAGAAGACGACCTTCACGGAGTCGGCGTCCACGACCTCCGTGCCCGAGTAGCCGGCGAGGTAGACGCCTCCGTAGGCCGAGGGCAGCTGCGCGAGGGTCGCCTTGTCGTTGTCGAACGAGGTCTTCACGCTCTCCGCGGTGAAGGGCGTGCCGTCCGAGAAGGAGACGTCGGTGCGCAGGTCGAAGGTGTACTCGGTGCCCGCGTCGTTGACGCTCCAGTCGGTCGCGAGCCAGGGCTGGATCTCGCCGGTCTCCGGATCCTGGTCGGTGAGCGAGTCGGCGACGTTGCGGATCACCGTGCGGTGCTCGATCCAGTAGGTCTGGAACGGGTCGACGCAGGAGAACGCGGCGTTGTCGGGGAAGAAGGCGAGCGAGAGCCGGCCGCCGTCGACGGGGGTCGCGTCGTCGGCGGCCGTGCCCGCGCCCGAGGCGCCCGAGCAGGCGGAGAGGGCCAGCGCGGAGGCGAGGGCGAGCGCGGCGGCGGTGGCCGATCGTCGGAGGGGGCGTGAGCGGTGGAACGTCATGGCGGTGGTCTCCCGTGCAGAGAAGTCGGAGTGCGGGGTGTCGGAGTGCGGGCTGTCAGAGCGCGGCGGCCGCGAGCGAGCGCGTGCCGGCGATCAGGAGGGCGGCGTCGTCCTGCGGCGGGTGCACCCGGGAGGCGAGGACGTCGCGGAGGTGCCGCTCGAGCGGGTGGTGCCGGGTGAGCCCGGGGTTGCCGAGCGCGGCGACGGCCGTCTCGACCGCGGTGACGGCCGAGCGGGTGGCGAGAAGCTTGCCGACGACGAGGCGCTCGGCGGCGCGCGGATCGCCCGCATCCACTCGCGCGGCCAGCGAGAGCAGCACCTCTTCGGCCTGCACCAGCTGCGCCTGGATCTCGCCGGCGACCGAGCGGATCCGCTCCGTCGTGGCGATCGGCCGGCCGAGCGAGGTCGGGATCCGCTCGTTCGCGAAGCGCACGAAGAAGCTCTGCGCCGCCCGTCCGACGCCGACGTAGAGCGCCGCGACCGCGAGACCGAAGCCGCCGGCCGCCCCGGACTCGGGCGCGAGCTGCGAGCGGGGCGTCCCGCGGAAGTGCTCCAGCGGCAGGCGGACCTGCTCGTAGACCACGTCGTGCGTGCTCGAGGCCCGCTGGCCCAGGTGGTCCCAGGTCCGCTCGATCCGGACCCCGGGGGCGTCGCCGGGCACGATCGCGTGCGCGAGCTCGGGCTCGCCCGACGCCCCGCCGTGATCGACCGCCCAGACCAGGTGGTACGCCAGCCCCTCCGAGCCGGTGGCGAAGCCCTTGCGGCCCTCGAGCAGCCACCCGTCGCCGTCGCGGCGGACCGACGTGGCGGGCAGGCCGCCCCGGGCGGGAGCGCCCCACTCGGGCTCGGCGCGCACCGCGTTCAGCAGCACGGGGCGCTCGGCGGAGTCGGCGAGCACCGAGCGGTAGAGCTCCTCCGGCCAGAGCGCGGCGCGGTCCTGCGCGGCGTGCTGCAGCACGGTCATCGCCGAGATCAGCGCGACCGCCGGGTCGCCCTGGCCGAGCGCGCCGAAGACGCGGACGAGGTCGACGGTGCTGGCGGGCGTGCCGCCGTAGCGGGTGCCGACGCCGAGGGAGAGCAGTCCCGCCTCGTGCACGGCCTGGATCCCCTGCCAGGGGAACTCGGCGGTGCGGTCGTAGTGCTCGGCGGTCTCGGCCAGGCGGGCCGTGATCCGGGCGAGCGCGCGGTCGGAGACATCGGGCGCGGGCAGGACCGCGGCGGCGGAGCGGACCGTGGCGGCCTGTCCCGTGAGCAGCGTCACGCGATCGCCCCGGCGAGCTCGGCCTCGAGCGGCGGCTGCGCGACGACCTCGCCGCGGCGCCCGGTCACCTCGCGGTGCGCGAGCTCCTCGCGGACCAGCGGGATGACGTACCGGCCGTAGTCGACCGCGTCGTTCAGGTTGTCGTAGCCGCGGATCGAGATCAGGTCGGCGCCGAGGTCGACGTAGTCGAGGATCGCCGCGGCGACCGTCTCCGGCGTGCCGACGAGCGCGGTGGAGGCGCCGGCCGCCCCGGTGGCGGTCGCGGTCGGCGTCCAGAGCGCCCGGTCGTGCAGGTCCTTCCGCCGCGCGATGTCGAGGAGGCGCTGCGAGCCGACGTTCGCCGGGCCGGTGGCGCTCGGCGTCTGCACCCAGAGTCCCTTCTCGCCCTTCCGCGGGTTCGTCGTGCCGCCGCGGCTCTGCAGGATGCCGAGGATCCGGTGCGCCTTCTCCCAGGCGAGCTCCTCGGTCGGCGCGATGATCGGCCGGAAGGTGACCCAGGTGCGCGGGGTGTCGGCGCGGCCGGCGGCGAGCGCCGCGTCCGCGATCCGGTCGATCTGCTGCTGGGTGTCGGCCAGCGGCTCGCCCCAGAGCCCGAAGACATCCGCGAGTGCGCCGCCCTGGCGGTAGGCCTCGTCGCTCGAGCCGCCGACCGAGATCGGGATGGTGCCGCGCACCGGCCGCACCCGCGAGACGAAGTCCTCGAAGCGGTAGTACTCGCCCTCGTGATCGAACGGCTCGGTCGCCGACCAGACCTTCCGGAGGATGCGGAGGTACTCCTCCTGCCGCGCGTAGCGCTCGGCCTTGCTCAGCCGGTCGCCCTCGCGGGCCTGCTCGTGGTCGTTCCCGCCGGCGATGAAGTGCACGACGGCCCGGCCGCCCGAGAGCTGGTCGAGAGTGGCGAGCGCCTTCGCCGCGACGGTCGGGTAGACCGTGTTGGGCCGCAGCGCGACGATCGGCTTCAGGTGCTCGGTGTACTGGGTGACCGCGGCGGCGATCGTGAACGGGTCGTGCCCGGCCGAGCCGTAGGGCACCAGCGTGTAGTCGAAGCCGCCGTCCTCGAGGATCCGGGAGTAGCGGCGCAGATAGGCGACGTCGATGGCCGGGTCGGCCAGGCCGTTGACCTCGTTCGAGTGGTTGACGTTGATCGCGGAGATGAACTCGACGGTCATGGGAGGTCCTTTCGAGAGGGTGCGGAGGCGCACCGGAGGCGCGCGGGCACGCCGGAGGAGCGCGGGAGGGCGCGGAGAGAGGGACGCGCGGCGGGCGGCGGCGCGCACATGCCGGGACAGGCGGCGAGGGCCAGGCCGTCGGGCGGAGGAGTCGGGCGACGCGGAGGCGTCAGCGGGAGACCGGACAGGAACATCCGCGCACCGGCGCGAAGGGGTTCCCGTCCGAGGACATTCGAGTGCCGACGCTCCCGCGGCTCGCTGCACCGGTCGCGCCGAGCGGCGCGGCGGCGGTGAGGGCGGGCGGGAACGTCATGGCTCCGACGCTACGGGCGAGGTGCTCCGGGCGTCCAACGATGATTCCGGATGCGTTCCGATCGGCGATCCCGATCGTTGGTAACGATTCGTCACACCCGCGTCGGCGGCCGCGACGGAGGTCACACTCGCGCGCCCGCGGGCACCGCGACCGGCCGCGCCCGCACGGTGCCGAAGACCTCCGCGAGCGCGGCGAGCGCCGTGTCCTCGACGTCCGGGGCGAGGCCGCGCCGCGAGACGAGGCGCAGGTTGACCGAGCCGAGCGCCGGCAGGTCGTGCCGCTCGACGAGTCCCTCGGCGACCGCGCCGCGGTGCGCGGTCGGCAGCACCGCGACTCCGACACCGGCGCGGGCCGCCGCGATCACGCCCTCCAGCCCCGCCGACTCGGCGACCACCCGCACCTCGTGGCCGAAGGCGCCGAGCTGCTGCAGCGCGCGCTGGCGCATCCCGCACGGCTCGGAGTAGGCGACGAGCGGGATCGGCGCGTCCTCCGGCGGCTGCCAGCCGGGTGCCGAGTACCAGTCGAGCGGCAGCGTCGCGACCTGGCGGCCCGGCAGGTCGCCGCCCACGCCGAGGATGACGGCGAGATCGACGACGCCGCGGGCCACCGCCTCCGCCAGGTGGGTGGAGCGGTCGAGTGTGAAGGTGAGCGGGCGGTCGTCGAAGGCGCGGTGCAGCGTCTCGAGGAGGCGCGGCAGCAGCTGCTCCGCGGCCGGCTCGGTCAGGCCGAGGGCGAGCGGGTTCTCGCTCGCCGCGTCGAGCAGCTCCAGCGCGTCGTCGTGCACGGCCAGGATCCGGCGGGCCTGCACCAGGAGGCGCTCGCCGGCCGGCGTGAAGCGGGCCCGGCGCCCGACCTTCTCGATGAAGGTGCGCTCGAGCCGCCGCTCGAGCGTGCGGACGTGCTGCGAGACCGTCGGCTGGCTGATGTGCAGGGCGACGGCCGCCCGGCCGAACCCACCGCAGTCGGCGATCGCCACGAGCGTGCGCAGGTGGACGATGTCGAGCGTCTCGGGCATCCTTCGACGCTACGCACGCGCCCGACCCGGGGCGACCGACGGCGCAACACGCGGACATCTCCCCTGCGCAGGGGAACGGCCGAGGTCTCCGCTGCTGCGGAGCGCCCCGGCCGTCTCCGTGCGAACGCCTCTCGGATCAGGCGCCGGAGATGCCCACGTACCCGTTCGGCTGCCAGTCCCAGAGCGCCCGGCCGTCGGCGCTGCGGACCACGAGGTTGCCGTCGTTCTGCATCGTCAGCACCGATCCCGGATTGCCGCCGGTCCCGGAGGACCACAGCGCTCGGCCCGAGGCGCTGTAGACGACCGCGTTGCCGTCGTTCTGCATCACGAAGCGGTTGCCCGCGCCGGAGGTCCCCGTGCTCCACAGGGCGACGTCGCCGGAGGGACTGCCGTAGTACACGACGACGTTGCCGTCGCTCTGCAGCACCGTGCGGACGTCCCCGCCTCGCGAGCGGAGGAACTGGCCGACGGAGAGCTGCGCGCCGGGCACCAGCGAGTCGCGGTACGCCGGGCTTCCGCCGTCGCTCGACCAGAGAGCGCGGAACGAGCTCGAGTAGAGCACCAGGTTGCCGTCGTTCTGGAGCACCAGCTGGGCGCCGTTGAAGCCGGACGTGCCGGTGAACCACACCGCCGCTCCGCCCTGATAGCTGACGAGGTCGCCCGCCTCGAGGGCGAGCCGCGTGCCGCCGCTCGTCCCGGCACTCCAGCGGACCCCGCTCTGCCCGATGACGACGAGGTTGCCGTCGTTCTGGTAGACGGCGCGGTAGCGGCCGTCGGCGGAGGCGAGCGCCTGACCGCGGTCGAGCTGCCGACCCTCGACGAGGGTGGTCTCGCCGCGGCTCGCCCAGAGCGGTGCCGCCGTGGCGGAGTAGGAGACGAGGTTGCCGTCGGCCTGGATCGCGAGGAACGACGGCTCCCCGCGGCCGTTGCTGCCGCTGGCCCACAGCGCCGCGCCCTGCGCGGAGTAGATCACGATGTTGCCGTCGCGCTGGAGCGTGAGCGAGTTGCCGGCACCCGAGGTGCCACTGACCCAGAACGCCCCACCGTTCGGGTCGTAGACGACCGCGTTGCCGTCGGTCTGCATCACGAAGCGGAAGACGCCCTGGCTGCCGAGGTTCGACCGGAGCTCCTCACCGGCCTTCAGCGTCGCTCCGACGGCGAGCCGATCGCCGGTCGCGACGGCCGCGGCGGCGGTCTCGGCGTGCAGCGCCGGCGGAGCTGCGAGCGCGGGACCGGCGACGGCGCCGCAGGTCAGGGTGGTGGCGAGGACGACGGCCGCGAGGCGGCCTCGAGTGGACAGGATCATGTGGTTCCCCCGGTGAATCGATCGCCCGCGGCAGTGCGGGCCCGCTCATCCTGGCAGTCGCGCACGACGGCCCGCCGACGGCGTTCTCACGATCCGATCACGGCCGCACGACGAGGCGGCCCCTCCCCCGGCCCGCCCTGTCGGACGGTCGTGGAAGGGGCCGCGCGACTCGGCGGATCAGTGCGCGAGCACCGGCTCCGCGGACGCCCCGGACGAGACCGCCAGGCCCGCCGAGCGGCGGCGGAACAGCAGCACCGAGAGCACCGCGCCGAGGGCGAAGAAGCCCGCGCCCCAGCCGTAGGCGACCGCGTAGCTCTGCACCGCCGCCTCCGCCGCGGTGGTCGCCGTGGTCGGGGTGTGCGTGAGGAGGTAGTCGGTGACCGCCGTCGCCGCGAGCGTGTTCAGCAGCGCGGTGCCGATCGAGCCGCCGACCTGCTGGCTGGTGTTGACCATCGCCGAGGCGACGCCGGCGAAGCGCATGTCGACTCCGCGGGTGGCGGTCTGCATCGAGCCGGGCATGATCGAGCCCATCGCGAAGCCGAGCACCATCAGCGCCGGCAGCACGTCGGCTCCGTAGCCGCTGTCGAGGTCGAGGCGGGTGAGCAGCAGCATGCCGACCACGCCGAGCAGCATGCCGAAGGTCACCATGATCTTCGGTCCGAAGCGCGGCAGCAGCAGGTTGGTCGAGAGCTGCGCGGCGAGCACGAGCATCCCGATCATCGGCAGGAACGACAGCCCGGTCTGGATCGGCGAGTAGCCGAGCGAGACCTGCAGGTAGTAGGTGACGAAGAGGAAGATCCCGAACATCCCCGCGCCGGCGATCAGCACCGAGAGGTACGCGGCGCCGCGGTCGCGGTCCAGCACGATCTGCAGCGGCAGCAGCGGGTGCTCGGTGCTGCGCTGGCGGAGCACGAAGCCGACGAGGAGCACGACGGCCGCGGCGAGCGGCACCCAGGTCATCGGCGAGTCCCAGCCGTCGGTCTCCGCGTTGGCGAAGCCGAAGACCAGGCCGAAGAGGGCGGCCGAGACGAGGATCGTCCCGGGCACGTCGAGCCGCGGGCGCGGGCCGACCCGGTCGATGGTCGGCACGAAGACGATCGCGCCGATGACCGCGACGACCGCGATCACGACGTTGATGTAGAGGTTCCAGCGCCAGTCGAAGCTCTCGGTCAGCACGCCGCCGAGGAGGAGGCCGACCGCGCCGCCGGCGCCGGCGATCGCGCCGAAGACGCCGAACGCGCGGGCGCGCTCCTTCGGGACGGTGAAGGTGGTGGTGAGCACGGCGAGGGCGGTCGGCGCGAGGAGGGCGCCGAACACGCCCTGCAGGGCGCGGGCCGCGATGAGCAGCTCGAAGTTGGGGGCGGCTCCGCCGAGCGCGGAGGCGATCGCGAAGCCGATCAGGCCGATGACGAAGGTGCGCTTGCGGCCGATCAGGTCGGAGAGGCGCCCGCCGAGCAGCAGGAGGCTGCCGAAGGCGAGCGAGTAGGCGGTGACGACCCACTGGCGGTCGCCGTCCGAGAAGCCGAGGTCGGCCTGGGCGGCGGGGAGGGCGATGTTCACGACAGTGGAGTCGAGCACGACCATGAGCTGGGCGAGCCCGACGGCGACGAGCGTCCACCAGCGGCGGGAGGACGGGGCCGGAACCGCGGGGGCGGCGGAGTCCGGCAGTGATGTGGTCTGCGACATGGAGGAGACCATATACGAGACTCGCTAGTTTCGGAACTGCGGAGTTCTTCAATTAGCATGGTGTTCACACGGGCCGTCTCGCGCGGCCCTCCCGAACCGATTGGAGAAGCCGCGATGACGCCGCCCACTCCCTCCGCCGCCACGGCCTGCGATGCTCCCGCGCGCCCCGGCCGCCGCCGCGACCCCAACCGCGACGGCGAGATCCTCACCGCCGCCCTCGACGTGCTCGCCGAGACCGGCTACGACGGCATGACGATCGACATGGTCGCCGCCCGCGCGAAGGCCGGCAAGGCCACGCTCTACCGCCGCTGGGAGTCGAAGGCCGAGCTCGTGCTCGAGGCCGTCGCCTGCCTGAAGGGCGCCGACCTCGACCAGGACGCGCTCCCCGACACCGGCACCCTGCGCGGCGACCTGGTCGCCCTGATCCGCCCGCGCGCGATCGAGGACGCCGAGCGCAAGCTCCGGATCATGTCGGGCGTCGTCGCGATGATCTCCAAGGCCCCCGAGCTCGCCGACGCCGTCCGCCAGGCCATCGTCGAGCCGCGCGCCCGCGCCAACCGGACGCTGCTGCGCCGCGCCATCGACCGCGGCGAGATCCCGGCCGACGTCGACGTCGACATGCTCGCCGTCCTGACCCCGTCGATGGTCTCCTACCGCGTGCTCCTGATGCGCGAGCCCGTCGACCGCGACTACCTCATCTCCCTCGTCGACAACGTGCTCCTCCCCGCGGTCGGCCTGCGCGCCGGAGCCCCCGCCGCCTGACCGCCCACGCCAGGCCTCGATCATGCTGATCGAGCAGCCCGCCCAGCGGTCGTATCGAGATCCACCTCTGCCAGAAGCCGAGTCTGCAGACCCATCCGGCTGACGACGCCGGGTCTCGATACGCCCCTCCGGGGCTACTCGACCATCAAGTCTGGGCGCTCTCGCATCCGCTCCTCGTCGCCGAGCCGCGAAGCGGCCTCCCCGCTCGGTCCGCCCGCGAGCCACTCGCCCCAGTGGAGTCCGGGTCGAGTGGACTCGAGACGGGGTCCGGCAGAGATACAGGGCACGATGCGGGTCCACTCGGGAACGCCGACGGTTCCGAATGGACGCGAACCAGGGGCTACCCAGCGCTCGAAGCCCAGTGCGAGTCCGTTCGAGGATCAACCCCGATCGCGACACGACGAGCGAAGGCCCGCCTCCGATGGTCAGGAGACGGGCCTTCCAACTTCTTGACGAACTACTCGCAGGCGACGAGGTCTCCGTCGCGGTCGAGACCAGCGACGTCTCCGTAGTACGGGTAGTAGGTGTTGAACCACGCCTGTGCTGCTGCCTGCGACGAGAAGTCGTCGCAGTTGACGGCATTGCCCGGATTACCGGGCTGGCTCGGTCCGGGCGCGGGCGCCGGTCCCGGCTGCGGCGCCGGCGCCGGCGCCGGCTGGTTGCTCTGCCAGAGCGCGCGGCCGTCGGTCGAGTAGATGACCAGGTTGCCGTCGTTCTGCATGACCATGCGCGCACCACCGTTGCCCGAGGTGCCCGACTGCCAGACGGCACGGCTCCCCGAGTAGATGACGGCGTTGCCGTCGCCCTGCATGACGAGGCGGTTGCCCGCTCCGCTCGTGCCGGCGCTCCAGCGGGGTCCGCCGTTGCTGTAGACGACGAAGTTGCCGTCGCCCTGCATGATCGCCTCGCTGCTGCCGTTCGTGGAGCGGAGGAGACGACCCGAGCCGAGCTCGTTGCCCGAGTTCAGCGTGTCGCTGATGACGGGCGCGGGCGGCGCCGGCGGCGTGTAGCTCGACCACACGGCGCGGTTGCCCGAGTAGATCACCAGGTTGCCGTCGTTCTGCATCACCATGCGCGCGCCGGGGTTGCCCGAGGTGCCCGACTGCCACCGCACAGCGCCGCCGGCCGAGTAGACGACCGCGTTGCCGTCGGTCTGCATCGCGAGGCGGTTGCCGCTGCCGGACGTGCCGGTGGAGAAGCGGACCTCGCCACCGCGGTAGACGACGAAGTTGCCGTCGCCCTGCATCGCGGCGCGCGAGCCGCCGTCGCTCGAGACGAGCTGCTGGCCGGAGCGGATCTCGCCGCCGCCGTTCAGCACGTCGCGGATCACGGGGGCCGGCGGCGCGGGCGGGGTGTAGCTCGACCACAGGGCACGGCCCGAGGCTGCGTAGATGACGAGGTTGCCGTCGTTCTGGATGACCATGCGCGCACCCGGGTTGCCCCCGGTGCCCGACTGCCAGCGCACTCCGCCGCCGGCGGAGTAGACGACCGCGTTGCCGTCGCCCTGCATCGCGAGGCGGTTGCCCGCGCCCGAGGTGCCGGCGCTCCAGCGTGCTGAGCCGCCGCTGTAGACGACGAAGTTGCCGTCGCCCTGCATGACCGCGCGCGAGCGCGAGTCGGTCGAGGTGATCTGCTGGTCGGCACGCAGCTCGGCGCCACCGCGGAGGGTGTCACCGATGACGGCGGGCGGAGCGGCCTGGTAGGAGGTCGCCCAGGCGGGGGTGCCGTTGGTGCGGTAGACGACGAGGTTGCCGTCGTTCTGCATCACCAGGAACGCGCCGGGGTTGCCGCCGGTGGCCGACTGCCAGAGCGCGCGGTTCGCCGTCGTGTAGACGACGAGGTTGCCGTCGGCCTGCATCGTGATGCGGTTGCCGGTGCCGGACGTGCCGGTGCTGAAGGTCGAGCGGCCCGCGGCGTCGTAGACGACCGCGTTGCCGTCGGTCTGCATCACGAAGCGGAACTGGCCGTTGCGCGAGACGATCCGCTGACCGGCGGTGAGCGTCGAGTCGGAGGCGAGGCGGTCGGTCGCCGCGGCCGGGGGCTGCGTCGGAGTGGGGGTCGGCGTCGGCGTCCGCGTCGGGCGCGGGGTCGAGGTCGGAGTGGCGGTGGGCGTCACCGTGGGAGTGGCGGTGGGCGTGACGGTCGGAGTGGCCGTCGGAGTCGGCGTCGCGGTGGGCGTCGGCTCGGGCGTCGCGGTCGGCGTCGTCGTCGGCTCCGGAGTCGGCTCCTGCGTCGGCGTCGGCTCCTGCGTCGGAGTCGGCTCCTGCGTCGGGGTGGGCGTCGGAGTCGGAGTGTCCGTCGGGTCCGCCACCGAGGACGAGAGCGCGGACGCGGTCGGAGCGAGCGCGGCGGCACCTCCCGCCGCAAGGAGGCACGCGAGCGTGAGTGCTGCGAGGCGGCGGGCGGGGGGCTGTGGCATGAAGCGCCTTTCACAGTGCGGATGCAGAGGAGGCCCGCGCGTCATCGAGCGGGCCAGGCGGAGCTTCTCACGCGCCCTCCCCGCCCGTCCATCCTTTTGGGTAGAACTACCCAACAGATGTCGTGCGGCCGGGCGCGTCACGAGGACCCCCGCGAGTCTCCTAAAATCGGAGCCATGTCGAAGGTCTTGAACAGTCTGCCCGTGGGCGAGCGCGTCGGAATCGCATTCTCGGGAGGGCTCGACACATCGGTCGCAGTCGCCTGGATGCGCGAGAAGGGCGCGGTGCCCTGCACCTACACCGCCGACATCGGCCAGGCCGACGAGCCCGACATCGACAGCGTGCCCGCGCGCGCCGCGCAGTACGGCGCCGAGATCTCGCGTCTCGTCGACGCGAAGAGCGCCCTCGTCGAGGAGGGGCTCGTCGCGCTGCAGTGCGGCGCCTTCCACATCCGCTCCGGCGGCAAGACCTACTTCAACACCACCCCCCTGGGCCGCGCCGTCACCGGTACCCTGCTGGTCCGCGCGATGCGCGAGGACGGCGTCGACATCTGGGGCGACGGCTCCACCTACAAGGGCAACGACATCGAGCGGTTCTACCGCTACGGCCTGCTGGCCAACCCGCGCCTGCGCATCTACAAGCCCTGGCTCGACGTGCAGTTCGTCAACGAACTCGGCGGCCGCACCGAGATGTCGGAGTGGCTCGTCGCCCGAGGCTTCCCGTACCGCGACGCCACCGAGAAGGCGTACAGCACCGACGCGAACATCTGGGGCGCCACCCACGAGGCCAAGCGCCTCGAGGAGCTCTCCAGCGGCATGGAGCTGGTCGAGCCGATCATGGGCGTCGCCGCCTGGCGCGAGGACGTCGAGATCGCCGCCGAGACGGTCAGCGTCCGCTTCGAGGCCGGCCGCCCGGTCGCGCTCAACGGCGTCGAGTACTCCGACCCGGTCGCCCTCGTCCTCGAGGCCAACGCGATCGGCGGCCGCCACGGCCTGGGCAACTCCGACCAGATCGAGAACCGCATCATCGAGGCCAAGAGCCGCGGCATCTACGAGGCGCCCGGCATGGCGCTGCTGCACCTGACCTACGAGCGCCTGCTCAACGCGATCCACAACGAGGACACGATCGCGCAGTACCACTCCGAGGGCCGCCGCCTCGGCCGCCTGATGTACGAGGGCCGCTGGCTCGACCCGCAGTCGCTGATGCTGCGCGAGTCCATCCAGCGCTGGGTCGGCTCCGCCGTCTCCGGCGAGGTCACCGTGCGCCTGCGCCGCGGCGACGACTACACGATCCTCGACACCACCGGCCCCGCGCTGAGCTACCACCCCGACAAGCTCTCGATGGAGCGCGTCGGCGACGCCGCCTTCGGCCCCGAGGACCGCATCGGTCAGCTGACCATGCGCAACCTCGACATCGCGGACTCCCGCTCGCGCCTCGAGCAGTACGCCGCCGCGGGCCTGGTCGGCGGCTCGACCGCCGAGCTGGTCGGCCACCTCGAGATCGGCGAGTCCGAGGCGATCACCGAGGGCAACGGCTCCGCCGCCGCCGACGCCCTCGGCCGCGCCACCGACCTCGCCTCCGAGGGCGCCGCCTTCGACGCCGGCACCGACTGACGCACCACCCCTGAGGGCCGGCGGAGACTCCTCCGCCGGCCCTTCTCGGTACCCGCAGCCCATGCCCCACCTCCGGCACGCGAAACCAACCCGGGCACGCTGAAACCCCCGGATTCCGCGAGCCGGACACGCTTCCACGAGCCGAACCCACCGCCCCGCCACCTCCGGCACGCGAGCTCACCCCCGGCACGCCGAAACCCCCGGATTCCCCGAGCCGACCCCCGATCCACGAGCCGAAGGTCTCCGCCCGCCACCTCCGGCACGCAGAACACCCCTCGGCACGTCGAATCGGCCCGTCCCCGCGAGCCGAACGCGGCCCCACGAGCCGAACGTCCGCCCGCGCCGCCCCGGCCCTGACATCCGCTCTCCCCGAGCCCGCCGTGCCGCCACCTCCTCCGTCCGGAGGGGTGGTCGCGGTGCCTCGTCGCGGCTCCTGGCTCGGGTCTGGCGGGCGCGCCGCAGGCTCGCGGGAAGGAGCCGCGACGAGGCACCGCGTCCGCCCCGGCCGCGCCGAGCGCGACGTCGCGAAGCGACGAGCACGCCAGCAGTCAGCACCCGGGGCCGTCAGTCCCCCCGCACCAGCCCCAGCGCCGCCTCCGCCGTCGCCACCGACTGCCCCGGATCGACCCGCGCCAGCACCAGCGCCGTCACCAGCAGCGACACCAGCACCCCCGCCTGCCGCGCCCGCCACTCGGCGGGCTCCCCCGGCCACCGCGCCGCCGCCCCCGCGAGCATCGCCCGCTGCAGCTCCGCCCGGTACTCCGCGATCACCTCGCGCACCGCGTCGTCGCGCGCGATCGGCGCCCCCGCCGCATTGAGGAGGAGGCAGCCGCTCTGCGCCGACACGGTTCGCGGATCGGCGAGCGCGTCCCGCAGCCCCGAGAAGTAGTCCTCGAGGGCCGTCGGCGACACCTCGTCGCGCGTCAGCGGTTCCAGCCTCGGCCGCACGATCTCGTCGAGGTAGCTCTGCACCGCCGCGTCGAAGAGCCCGCGCTTGCTGCCGAACGCGTGGTACAGGCTGGAGCGGCCGAGTCCGGTCGCCGCTTCGAGCTCGGGCAGCGACGCCTCCTCGAAGCCGCGGTCCCAGAAGACGGCGCGCGCCGACCGGACGACCTGGTCGGTGTCGAAGCTCTGCGTGCGTCCCACGGCGACTCCCTCTGCTGACTGCCGGAAAGAACCGGACTGTTGTGAACCGGTCGTTCCAGTATAGAGTGAGGCCGTTCGGTAGTGAACCGAGCGATACACAATCAGGAGGTCCCGTCGTGATCGTCATCGGACTCGTTCTCGCCGCCCTCGCGGCGCTGCTGCACGTCTACATCTTCGTGCTCGAGTCGCTGCTCTGGACGACCCCGCGCGCCCGCTCCACCTTCGGCACCACCGCCGGAGAGGCCGAGTCGACGAAGGAGCTCGCCTTCAACCAGGGCTTCTACAACCTGTTCCTCGCGATCGTGACGATCCTTGGCGTGATCGTGCTCGCCTCGGGAGCCACGGCCGTCGGCGCCGCCTTCGTCTTCACCGGCACCGGATCGATGGTCGCCGCAGCCCTCGTGCTGCTGCTCTCCTCCCCCGGCAAGCGGCGCGCGGCGCTCACGCAGATGGCGCCCGGACTGCTCGCGGTCCTCGCGCTCGGCATCGGCCTCGCCGCCTCCTGATCCCCACCCCCACGACCCCTCGGAAGGCTCCATGACCACCGTCACCAGCACCCAGATCCAGCTCGTCCGCCGCCCCGTCGGCTGGCCCGTCGCCGAGGACTTCCGCACCGCGCAGGTCGAGTACGACGAGCCCGCGGCCGGCGAGATCCGCGTCGAGAACGCCTTCCTCTCCGTCGACCCCTACATGCGCGGCCGGATGAACGACGTCAAGAGCTACACCCCGCCGTACGCACTCGGCGAGACGATGACCGGCGGCGCGATCGGCCGCGTCACCGTGTCGAGCGACCCGGACTTCCCGGTCGGCGCCGTCGTGCTGCACCAGCTCGGCTGGCGCGACATCGTGCAGGCCGCGACCTCGGCCTTCCGCGTCGTCCCCGAGATCCCCGGCGCCCCGCTGTCGCTGCGACTCGGCGTCCTCGGCATGACCGGCCTCACCGCCTTCGTCGGCCTCACCACCATCGCGGGGCTGAAGGAGGGCGACACCGTCTTCGTCTCCGGCGCCGCGGGAGCCGTCGGCTCGGCCGCCGGCCAGATCGCGCGACTGCTCGGCGCGAAGCGCGTCATCGGCTCCGCCGGCTCGGCCGAGAAGGTCGCGCTGCTCACGGAGAAGTACGGCTACGACGCCGCGTTCGACTATCACGCCGGTCCCGTCCGCGAGCAGCTCGCCGCGGCGGCGCCCGAGGGCATCGACGTCTACTTCGACAACGTCGGCGGCGACCACCTCGAGGCGGCGCTCGACGCCTTCAACGACGGCGGACGCGCCGCACTCTGCGGTGCGATCGCCGGCTACAACAGCACCGAGAAGCCGGCCGGCCCCGACAACATGGCCAACGTCATCACCCGTGCGCTCACGCTGCGCGGCTTCACGCTCGCGGCGTACCTCGACCACGCCCCGGAGTTCAACCGCCTGATGGGCGGCTGGTTCCAGGAGGGGAGCATCGCCTACGACGAGACCGTCGTCGACGGCATCGACCACGCGGTCGACGCCTTCCTCTCGATGATGCGCGGCGGCAACACCGGCAAGATGATCGTCCGCCTCTAGGACCTTCCCTGCTGGTCGAGGAGGTGCGCAGCGCCCCCTTACATGCTGGTCGAGTAGCCGCGCAGAGGCGTATCGAGACCCGCCCACCGGACGACGACGGATCTCGATGCGCCCTCTGCGAGGGCTGCTCGATCACCATGAGATTGCACGCGTCGCAGACGCGCTCCTCTTTTCTGCTGGTCGAGTAGCCGCGCAGCGGCGTATCGAGACCCGCCCACCGGACGACGGCGGATCTCGATGCGCCCTCTGCGAGGGCTACTCGATCACCATGCAGTGCCCCCGTCCGCCGGTCAGCGCTTGACGGCGTCGATCTTCAGCATCTTGGCGATGACGGAGTCGAGCTCCGAGTCGTCGAAGATCTTCTTCCAGTCGTCCTTGATGAGCGCCTCGCGGCCGTAGCCCATGGCGATGTGGCACGCCTCGGAGAACGGGTTCGAGCCGCGCAGGCCATTGGTCAGCGCGATCCAGGTGTGGCCGTAGAGCATCGCGCGGGCCGCCTCGTAGGGAACGCCGACGCCGTTGACGGTCTCGTCCAGCGCCTCCTTGAGGAACTCGCCGACCATGCAGGCGATCGTCTCGACCAGGGTCGGCTCGAGCACGGCGAGCTGCTTGACGGTCACCCAGTGCACGGCGATGACGGGCGCGTAGATGGTCGAGATGACCTTCTCCGCGATGGCCCGCACGTCGTCGTCCGCGTCCTCGAGCGCCGCGACGACCTCCTGGGGCGCGGCGATGCCGCCGAACGTGTCGGCCCACTCCTCCGGAGTGGTGCGCTCGAGGAACACCGACGGGTGGCACGGGTGCGCCACGGCGTAGTGGATGTCCTCGCGCTTGGCGAGCAGCCCCGCGTACGCGGCGGCCGGGTCGAGGGTGAGGATGATCGCGCCGCTCTTCATCTGCGGGATCACGTCCTCCGAGACCGCGCCGAGCACGACGTCGGGGACGGCGAGGATGACGACGTCGGCGTCCTTCACGGCGTCCGGGGTCGCGGTGATCTCGCGGCCGGCCTCGCGGGTGCGCTCCTGACCGGCGGGCGAGGCCTCGCTGTAGAGGGCGTTGTACTCGGACTTCTGCAGGTTGTTCGAGACCCGCATGCCCATCTTGCCGCCGGCGCCGATGACGGCGACGGTGAGGGCGGAGGCGGCGGTGCCCGGGGCGGTGGTGGCGGTGGTGTCGGTCATGAGTTCCTTCTCCTGAGCTGGTCGAGGGTGGTGCGGGTCCACTCGGCTTCGAGCCGGGTGGTGACGAGCGCCTGCTCCGCGGCGGGGACGGTGTCCTGCCAGGGGAGCCAGAACTCGATGATCTGGGTGATGCCGCGCTCGGCCGGCCGGAGCAGCGCGAGCATGCCGTCGTAGTCGAGGCGGCCGTCGCCGAGCGCCGTGCCGGTGTAGACGAAGCCGACCCAGCCGGGGTTGCGGCTGAAGTCGAAGTCCTTCACGTGCCAGTTCGCGACGTACGGAGCGCAGCGGGCGGTGACGTCCTCCGGCAGCTCGAGGTTCGCGACGGTGTTCGCCGGGTCGAGGCAGATCCGGATCCGCGGGTGATCGAGCGTCGCGATCACGTCGACGAGGTCGGCGGTGCTCACCTGCTCGTACGTCTCCAGGGCCAGCGTGACGCCGGCCTCCTCCAGCTCGGGCGCGATCTCGCGCAGGCGCCGCAGCGTCTCGGCGCGGTCCGGCCGGTCCTCCCCCGCCGTCCACATGCTGCGCAGCAGCACGACGTCGAGCGCGCGGGCCAGGTGGAGCCAGCGGCGCAGGTGCGCGGGATCGGTGCCGCGGGTGCCGAGCTCGAGCGCGACCCCCTCGGCGTCCGCGACCGCGCGCAGCGACGCGAGCTGCTCGTCCGAGTACGCCTCGAGCGACGGCACGTCGCAGAGCTGCAGCAGGTCGACGCCGAGCGCGGCGGTCTCGCGGACCATGTCCTCGACGCCGAGCGGCTCGGGGACGCGGTCGGAGGAGCGCCAGAAGAAGGCGTAGCTGCTGAGGCCGAGGCGGCTCACGAGCGGGCCTCAGAGTCTGCGCGCGCGAGGACGAGCGCCTCGTCGAGGATCGCGCCGACCGCCTCCGGGTCGTGCGCGAAGCGGCCGAGGAACAGCCCGGGCACGCGGCCCTCGAGCGCGGTCAGCAGGCCCGGTCCGGCGCTGCCGCCGTAGATGACGCGGCTGCCGGCGCGGCCGGGCAGCTCCGCGAGGGCCGCCTCGAGCGCGGTGACGACGCCGGCGATGAAGGCCGGCTCGGCGGGCTCGGGTGCGCCGATCGCCCAGACGGGCTCGTAGGCGGCGAGGATCGGACCGACGGCGCCGGCCTCGTCCGCGTCCGCGAGGGCGGAGCCGATCTGCGCGAGCACGAGCTCGACCGCGTCCTCGACGGAGCCGCGCTCGGTCTCGCCGACGCAGAGCAGCGGGACGAGATCGTTGCGGAACGCCGCCGCGACCTTCGCACGGACGCGCTCGTCGTCGTCGCCGAAGAGCGCGCGCCGCTCGGCGTGGCCGATCTCGACCAGCCGGCAGCCGATCTCGCGCAGCTCCGCACCGCTGACCTCGCCGGTGAACGCGCCGGCGTCCTCCCAGAACAGGTCCTGGGCGCCGAGCGCGACGCCGGCCTCCGCCGCGAGGGCGCCGACCGGCACCAGCGCGGGGAAGGTCGGCACCACGAACAGCTCGACGGCTCCGGAGGCGGTCGCCTCGTGCGTCCGCGCGATCTCGGCGATGCGCCGCATCCACTCGAGCGTCCGCGCGTGGCCGAAGTACATCTTGAGGCTCACGCCGACGGTGAACGCCGGGGCGTCCCCGGCGGCGCGGCTCAGCACGAGCCGACCGTGGCGGCGTCGTCGGCGACCGGGTTGCCGGCCTCGTACGCCTCGATCACGCGCACCTTCTCCGCGGAGGCGGAGGACGTGTCGAACTCGTAGCCGAGCCACTCCTTCGCGAGGCGGCGGGCCAGCTCGATGCCGACGACGCGCTGGCCCATGCAGAGCACCTGCGCGTCGTTGGAGAGGATCGAGCGCTCGACCGAGAACGAGTCGTGCGCGGTGACGGCGCGGATGCCGGCCACCTTGTTGGCGGCGATCGCGACGCCGAGCCCGGTGCCGCAGATCAGGATGGCGCGGTCGGCCTCGCCGCGGGCGACCATCTCGGCGGCGGCGATGGCGACGCTCGGGTAGGGCGTGTGCGACGACGCGTCGACACCGACGTCGACGACGGACACGACGCGGGAGTCCTTCTCCAGGTCGGCCTTGACGATCTCCTTGTAGTCGAGACCGGCGTCGTCGGAGCCGACGACGAGGCGGAAGGGTGCGCTCATGGGTGTTCTCTCCTTGCTGGAAGCGGATTCGGGGACGGGGTCGACGCTACGCGCCGCTGCCGACAGAGCCGGGGGCGGCGGCGTCGGCACCCGAGCGCAGCACCGCGCCGATCGCGGTGACGATCAGCCCGAGCGAGTGCGCGCCCGCGTCGGGGGTGCCGAGGCTCTTCTCGGCGTGCGGCCGGGCGCGACCCATCCTCGGCAGCAGCTGCGCGGTCGCGGCGGCGGCGGCGGCGCAGGCCTCGGCGGCCCGGGTCCACGCCGCGGGCAGCTCTTCCCCCGCGGCGACGGCCTCACCGAGGACGTCGGCGAAGGGCACGAGGGAGTCGACCATCGTCTTGTCCCCCGGCGTCGCGCCGAAGCGGAGGATCGCGGCGCGCGCGCCGTCGACGCCCTCGACCACCGCGGCGGCCGTGGGCGCGGCGGTGTCGCCGAGCGCCGAGCCGACCGCGGCGAGCGCGGCGCCCCAGAGCGCTCCGGAGGTGCCGCCGGCCCGGTCGGACCACGCGTCGCCGGCGTGGGCGAGCACGGTCCCCGCCCCGGCGCCGGCCTCGAGCGCGGCCCGGGCGGCGGCGACCGCCGCGTGCACGCCGCGCTGCAAGCCGATGCCGTGGTCGCCGTCGCCGGCGACCGCGTCGATCCGGCCGAGCTCCTCGGCGTTCTCGTCGATCGTGGACTGCGTCGCCTCGAGGGCGGCGAGCACGGTGCGGGCGGCGTCGCGGGAATCGTCGCTCGCGTCGCCGATGACGACCGCGGCCGTCTCCTGCTCGGTCACCGCGGCCTGCTCGGCGGGGCGGACCGAGCCCTTGCGATACGCAGGCGCCTCGGCCGGCGCGGCCCACAGCCGCTCCAGCTCGTCGTCCACCCAGAAGAAGGTGAGCGAGACGCCGGCCATGTCGAAGCTGGTGACGAGCTCGCCGACCTCGGGCTCGAGCACCTCGAGGCCGCGCTCGCGCAGGCGTCGCTCGACGCCGGCGTAGACGACGAACAGCTCCTCGTACTTCACCGAGCCGAGCCCGTTCAGCACGACGACGAGGCGCGAGCCCTCGGCCGCGTCGACGCCGTCGGGCAGCTCGGCGAGCAGGGACGAGACCAGCAGCTCGGCGAGACCGTCGGCCGTCGGCACGTCGTCCTCGCGGATGCCGGGCTCGCCGTGGATGCCCATGCCGACCGCCATCCGCCCCTCCGGAACGGTGAACAGCGGCTCGGACGCCCCGGGCAGCGAGCAGCCGGAGAAGGCCACGCCGAAGGAGCGGGTGCGCTCGTTGGCGAGGCGGGCGATGCGCTCGACCTCGTCCAGCGACGCGCCCTCCTCCGCGGCGGCGCCCGCGACCTTGAAGACCGTCAGGTCGCCGGCGATCCCGCGGCGCTTGTGCTTCTCGGCGACGCTCGCGCTCGAGACGTCGTCCGTCACCGTCACGGTGCGGACGTCGATCCCCTCGTCGCGCAGGCGCCGCTCGGCCGCGTCGAAGTTCAGCACGTCGCCCGCGTAGTTGCCGTAGCTCAGCAGCACGCCGCCGCCGTGCTCGGCCGCCGCAGCGACCGAGTGCACCTGCTGCGCGGACGGCGAGGCGAAGAGATTGCCCATCGCCGCGCCGTGCGCGAGACCCTGCCCGACGAGTCCGCCGAACGCCGGGTAGTGACCGGAGCCGCCGCCCACCACGAGGGCGACCGAGCCGGGCGCGCTCACGGTCGAGCGCACCACGCCGCCCTGCACCCGCCGCACGAAGCGGCGGTTCGCGGCGACGAAGCCGTCGATCATCTCGTCGGCGAAGTCGGACGGATCGTTGTAGAGCCGGGTCATCAGGAGTCCTGTTCGAGGAGGGGCGTCGGGCGACGGGCGGTCAGCGGGTCGTGCGGGTGATCAGTGCGCGATCACGTCGACGCTGGGGGCGTCGAGCGGTGCGTCCTTGTAGCGGCGCGCCAGCAGGGACATCAGCACGGCCGAGAGCAGCAGGAAGAAGCCGACGATGAACATCGGGACCTCGTAGCCGCCGGTCGCGTCCTTCAGGGCGCCCGTGATGTACGGGGCCGAGAAGCCGGCCAGGTTTCCGACGGTGTTGATCAGCGCGATGCCCGCCGCGGCCGCCGCGCCGGTGAGGAACCGGGTCGGGAAGGTCCAGAAGTTGGGCAGCGCCGAGAAGATCGCCATCGCGGTGACGGTGATCACGGCGATCGTGGCCGCCGGGGAGCCGGCGAAGAGCGCGAGCGGGATGGACAGGCCACCGGCGATCGCGGGGATCACGATGTGCCAGGTGCGGACGCCGCGGCGGGTGGCGTCGCGCGACCAGAGGTAGAGGGCGATGGCCGCGGGCACGTAGGGGATCGCGGTGATCAGGCCCTTCTCGAAGATGCCGAAGGTGGTGCCGTACTGCTCCTGGAAGCCCTCGATGATCGTGGGCAGGAAGAAGGCGAGGGCGTAGAGGCCGTAGATGAAGCCGAAGTAGACGAAGCTCAGCATCCAGACGCGGCCGCTCTTGAAAGCGGACGACATCTTGGGGTGGGTGGTGACGCCCTTGGTCTTCACGTCCTCCTCGCGCTTCAGCGCGGTGGTGAGCCAGACCTGCTCCTCGCGGGTCAGCCACTTCGCGTCGGAGGGCTTGTCCTTGAGGTAGAACCAGGCGATGACGCCGATGACGATCGCCGGCAGCGAGACGCCGAGGAACATGAAGCGCCAGCCCTCGAGGCCGAGGATGCCGTCCTGCTCGATCAGCAGGCCGGCGAGCGGGGCGCCGACGACCGTCGTGAGCGGCTGCGCCAGGTAGAAGAGCGCGAGGATCTTCGAGCGGTGCTTGGCCGGCACCCAGAGGCTGAGGAAGAGGATCGCGCCTGGGAAGAAGCCCGCCTCGGCGACACCGAGCAGGAAGCGCAGGGCGACGAGCTGCTCGAAGTTCTGCACCCAGGTGAAGAGCAGCGCGACGATGCCCCAGCTGACCATGATGCGGGCGAGCCAGCGGCGGGCGCCGAAGCGGTGCAGCGCGAGGTTGCTCGGCACCTCCAGCAGGATGTAGCCGATGAAGAAGACGCCCGAGGCGAAGCCGAACTGGGCCGCCGAGAGGGCGAGGTCGGCCTCCATGCCGTTCGGCGCGGCGAAGCCGATGGCCGTGCGGTCGAGGTAGTTGATGAAGAACATCAGGGCGACGAACGGCACGAGCCGGATCGACACCTTCCTGATGGCGCTCTTCTCGACGGCGGCGTCCGCCGTCGCGGTTCCGCCTGTGCGGGAGGGAAGGTCCACGTCGATCTCCTGATCCGTGTCAACGACTGTGTTGGATGGTGCGGGGTGGACTCGGGCCGCCTTCGGGGGAATTGGCTGACCGGTTGACCAATTAGAGGATGCCGTGCCGGGGCGCCGGTTGTCAACCGGTTCTGCGGTCGCGTCGCTGCGGGTGGGGTGTCGGCGCGGTTGCTACGGTCGGAGCATGCCGGCGTACCCCGAAGACGACCCGTCCCTCGTGCGCCTGGAGCTGCAGGTCCTCCCCCGCGGCACCGCCGTCGCCGAGGTGGCCAAGCAGCTCACCTCGCTGCTCACCCGCGGCGATCTCGTGCCCGGCTCCCGCCTCCCTCCGGAGCGCCAGCTCGCCGAGAGCCTCGGCGTCGGCCGTTCGGCGGTGCGGGAGGCCCTCGCGGCGCTGGAGATCCTCGGCATCGTCACGGTGCGGCCCGGCTCCGGCACCTACCTGCGCGACAGCACCTCCGAGCTCCTGCCGACCACGCTGAGCTGGGGCCTGATGCTCTCCGCGGGGCGCACGGCCGAGCTGATCGAGGTGCGCGGCACCCTGGAGGTGCAGGCCGCGATGCTGGCGGCGCTCCGCATCGACGACGAGGGACTCGAGCGCCTGCGCGCGCACCTGGCGGCGATGGAGTCGCATCTCGACGACATCGCGGCGTTCGTCGAGGCCGACGTGCGCTTCCACCTGCAGATCGCGGTCAGCGCCGAGAACGTGGTGCTGCGCGATCTGCTGCAGACCATCCGGTCGCTGCTGCGACTCTGGGTCGAGCGCGCGCTCAGCAGCCCCGAGCAGGCCCTCGACGCCTTCACCGAGCACCGCGCCGTGCTCGAGGCGATCGAGGCGCGCGACCCGTCCGCCGCCGCGCGGGCGATGGAGGCGCACATGAGCACCGCGTCCCGGCGCCTGGCGGACACCGGGAGCTGATCGAGGGCCGTCGGTCCGGGGCCCTGAGTCCGGGGCTGCTGATCGCGCCCCGCGGTGGCAGACTCGGCCCATGAGCGACCTCCTGCGCCGCGGTGCCGCGGCGGCCCTGACCCTCGCCGCGGTCGGCCTCCTCGTCACCGGCTGCGCGGGGCGCGCCGACATCGCCTCCTCCACCTCGCCGCTGCCGCGGCCGAGCGCGACGGCCACGGCGACGCCCACCGCCTCGCCCACGGCGACGGCGTCGGCACCCGCCTCGATCGTCCCGACCGCGGAGCCGACCGCCGCGCCGACGGCGGCATCCGAGACTCCCGCCCCGCTGCCGACCTCGTCGCAGCCGCCGGCACCGGCTCCCGAGCCTGCGCCCGAGCCCTCGACCGTCCGCTGCGTCGGGAGCGACCTCTCGCTCGAGTACCGCGCCGACCCCGACGCGTCCGGCGCGGGCAGCAGCGCCTTCGACCTGATCTTCACGAACACGACCGACCGGACCTGCACGCTCGCCGGCATCCCCGGGGTCTACGCCGCCGGGGCCGACGGCAGCCGCCTCGGCGCGGTCGCCTCCGCCGACGGCCCGAACCCGGACGGCCTGCTCGCCCTCGCTCCGGCGGCGCAGGCCGATGTCCGCGTCGCCTGGCACTCCCCCGGCGCCTTCGGCTGCCCGACCGCGACGTCGACGTTCCTGGTGGCCGAGGTGATCGACGCGGCCGATGCCGCCGTCCGCGCGCCCGCCGCGATCGAGGTCTGCACCGACGGCACCGTGTACCTGGACGCCTCCACCTACACGCTGCTCGGCTAGGTCCTGCGCCGGTCCCCCGAGGACCGCGCCCAGGTGGTGGAATGGACGAGGACAAGGAGAACCCATGCTCATCCCCCCGAACGACACCGGCGCCCGCGCCCGGTCCACCCGCCTGCCCTCCGCGCCGGCCACCCGCTCCGGCGGTCACTCGCCGCTGTCCGAGACGGTCGCCGTCTGATGGCCGAGGAGCGCGCGATCCTCGCCGGCGGCTGCTTCTGGGGCCTGCAGGAGCTGATCCGGGACCTGCCGGGCGTCTTCGAGACCCGCGCCGGCTACTCCGGCGGGACCACCCCGAACGCGACCTACCGCCACCACGGCGACCACGCCGAGGCGGTGGAGATCGAGTTCGACCCCGAGCAGACCTCCTACCGCGACCTGCTCGAGTTCTTCTTCCAGGCGCATGATCCGACCACCCGGAACCGGCAGGGCAACGACATCGGCACGGGCTACCGCTCCGTGATCGTCGCCCTCTCGCCCGAGCAGGAGCGCGTCGCCCGCGAGACGATCGCCGAGATCGACGCCTCCGGCCGCTGGCCGGGCCCGGTCGTCACCGAGGTCCAGCCGGCCGGCGAGTTCTGGGACGCGGAGGAGGAGCACCAGGACTACCTCCGGAAGCACCCCGGCGGCTACACCTGCCACTGGGTGCGCCCGGGCTGGACGCTCGACGCCTGAGCGTCGGGCCGCTTCCGGCATCAGCCGGGCAGCGGATCGGGGCCGGCGCCCCGGTCGCGACCCGGGCGCCGGCGGCGGCGCTCACGTCCCGCGGAGGGCCGCGATCGGCTCGACGCGGGAGGCGCGCCGCGCCGGCACGCTGCCCGCGAGCAGTCCGATCAGCGCGCCGAGGAGCGCGCCGCCGAACGCCACCCCGGGGTCGAGCACCGGGGTCCACTGCTGCGCGAGCGAGACCGCGAGCACCGCGAGGACGCCGGTCGCCGCACCGAGCAGACCGCCGAGGAGGCCGATCACGGCCGACTCGACGACGAACTGCTGCGCGATCCTGCGTCGTGTGGCGCCGAGGGCACGGCGCAGGCCGATCTCGCCGACGCGCTCCATCACCGACAGCGTGGTGACGTTGGCGATGCCGACGCCGCCCGCGAGCAGCACCACCACCGAGAGGATCAGGAACACGAGGTCGACGTCGGCGCGGACGTCGCCGGCCAGCTCGGACGGACCGCCGGGCGCCGAGACGGAGACGGAGTCGGGTGCGTCCGGGGCGAGGGTCAGGGGTGCCTGCGCCGCGACCTGCGGGCCGGCGCCGATGTCGATGCGCGCCTGGAGGTCTCCCGGAGTCGCGAGCGCGAAGTCGGCCCGCGCGGTGCCGGTGGAGAGGACGACCGCGTCGAGCAGCTCGGCGCGGGCCTGGACGTCGGCGAAGATCCCGAGGACCGAGTAGGCGACCCCGTCGATCAGGATCGACGGCCGGGAGTCGACACGCTCGACACCGAGCCGCTCCGCCGCGCGGCTGCCGAGGACGACGACGCGGTCGGCGCGCGTGTCGTGCCCGGAGTCGAACATCCGCCCGGCGGTCACCTCGCCCTCGAGGGTGCCGAGGAGATCGGCGGAGGCCGCGAACACCCGCGGCGGGGCGGCGGCGGGCGCCGAGGGGTCGTTGACGGGGACGGCGGTGACGGTCGCGCCCTCGCGGAGGGACACCTCGCCGACGAGGGCCGCCTGCTCGACGCCGGCGAGCCGGAGCACCCGGTCGACGGCGTCCCAGGGCAGGCGCCCGGTGGCGACGCTGTCCCCGGTGGAGTCCTTCGCCTCGGCCGGCTGCACGACGACCTGGGTGGCGGCGAACGCGTCGAACCGGCGGGCGAGCTGATCGGCGGTCGTCTGCGCGAAGCCGATCGTGGCGACGAGGGCGCCGATGCCGAGCACCGTGCCGAGCAGGGTCATCACCAGCCGGGCCGGCCGCGTGCCGATGTCGGAGGTGGCCTCGGCGAGCAGGTCGGCGGCGGTGAAGCGGTCCGCTCGGCGGACGGGCCGCAGCAGCGGGGACGCGGCGGCCGAGCGCGGTCGCCGGCGCCCGAGCCGCCGGCGCAGCGCCGCGAGTGCCGGGCTCATGCGGTCACCTCCTGCATCCGTCCGTCGGCGATGCGGAGGCACCGGCGCGCCCGCCGGGCGACGGCGAGGTCGTGGGTGATGACGACCAGGGTGAGTCCGGTGTCCGTCAGCTCCTCGAAGAGCCGCATGACGTCCGCCGTCGTCGAGCCGTCCAGATTGCCGGTGGGCTCATCGGCGAGGAGGAGGCTCGGGCGGGCGACCACGGCGCGCGCCACGGCGACGCGCTGGCGCTCGCCTCCCGAGAGCGTGGTCGGCAGGAAGCCGAGCCGGTGCCCGAGGCCGACCCGGAGCAGGGCGTCGCGGGCGCGCGCCTCGCGGTCGGCCCGCGGTGTCCCGCTGTAGAGCATCGGCAGCATCACGTTCTCGAGCACCGTGCGCCGCGGCAGCAGGTGGAAGGACTGGAACACGAAGCCGATGCGCTGCGCCCGGACGGCCGCGCGAGTGTCCTCGTCGAGCGCCCCGGTGAGCGCGCCGTCGAGCCGGTACTCGCCGACGCTCGGCCGGTCGAGCAGACCGAGGATGTTCAGCATCGTCGACTTGCCCGAGCCGCTGGGACCGACGATCGAGACGTAGTCGCCCTCGTCGATCCGGAGGCTGACGCCTTTCAGCGCCTGCACCTCGGGCGGGCCGGGGAACGAGCGGGTGACGTCCCGCAGCTCGACCAGCGGAGCGGTCACCGGCCGACCACGACCAGGTCGCCCTCGTCGAGCGTCCCGTCCACCGGCGACACCTCGACCGCGCCCTTCGCGGCGAGACCGGTGGTCACGACGACGAGCCGGGTGGCGGCGCTCGGATCGCGCGGATCGCCGTCGACGACCTCGACCCGGCTCTCGCCGCCGGAGCCGGCGGACAGCGCGGCGACCGGGACCGAGAGCACGGCGCCCTCGGTCGCTCCGACCGCGACCGTGACCTTGACGTTGGTGTCGCGCAGCTGCTCGATCTGCTCGGGCGGGAGCGGGTCGGGGGTGAGCGTCACCGTCCAGCGTCCCTTGCCGTCCTTCGCGGGATCGACACCCGACACGGTGGCGCCGTGCGACGACCGGTCAGGGAGCTCGAACGAGGCCTTCTGCCCGACCGAGAGCAGCCGCGCGTCGGCCTCGGCGGCGGAGCCGGAGAGCTCGACCTGCGCGCCGGAGACCGTCATCGCCGCCCCGGACAGGACGCCGCCGCGCTTGGCGGTGACGGCGTCCACCCGCCGCGGGAGCGAGGTGAGGAACAGCACCTCGCCTGCGGGGAGCGCCGGCAGGACGGACTGGCGGGCCCGGGTGAGATCCTCCTGCGCCTGCGTCACCTGGGACTGCGCCGACTCGACGGCGCCGCGCTGGGCGCCGGTGTCGGTGCTCGCACCCAGCTGGGCCCGCCGGAGCTCGGCGAGGCCGAGCGCGTCATCGAGGTCCGCGATGCGGAGGCCGTCCGGCGGCTCGGCCGCGCGGGCGGCCTCCAGCTCACGTCGCGCACTCGCGACCGCGTTGTCCGCCTCGCGCACCTCGACCGGCGAGGAGCCCGCCCGAGCGGCGTCGAGCTCCTTCTGCGCGGCGACGAGCCCCTGCTCGGCCGCGCGCAGCGTCTCCTGGGCGGCGCGGACGACGTCCTCGCCGTCCTCCTGCGTCGCGGGCGCCGCGTAGCCGGCCTGCGCGTAGAGCTCGGTGACCGCGTTCGCGGCCGTCTCGTCGAAGACGTCGTCGGCCGGGTCGCCTGCATCGATCCCGAGGCCGCGCAGCGCCGTCTTGAACTGCACCACGTCCGGCCCGGACACCCCGAACCGCAGGGTCCGGTAGGCCGGCAGATCGCCGGGGAGGACGATGACGGGGCGGCCGGCGATCTCCAGCGCGATCGACAGCGGCGACAGCTCGGTGCCGGCCGCCGGGACCTGACCGGTCACCACCGCCGCGCCCTGGATCCCGGTCGTGTCGATGGTCACCTCGACGGCGTCCGCGTAGCGCACCTCGCCGCGGAGGGTCACGTCGTTGCTCAGCTCGCCGAAGTCGACCGGCGCGGTGATCAGGCCGGGGGCGGGCGGCTCCGCGTTGGCGGCCGCCTCGGCGGGCGACACCACGAACCTCCCGACGAGCAGGCCCGCGACGAGGCTCAGCAGCGCGGCGGCGGCCACGATCCAGAGGACGCGGTTGCGCGAGACGACGGCGGCGAGTGCGGCGAAGCGGCTGCGACGTCGCGGAGCGTCGGACCCGCCGTCGGGACCGTCGGCGGGCTCGATGACCGCGAGGAGGTCGAGCGGATCGGTCGGTGTCGGATCGGAGGTCGGCCGACCGGTCGGCTCCGAGTCGGACGGCGTCGGATCGCCGGAGCCCGAGCGGCGGGGAACGCGCATCTACTCGCCCTGCTCGGCGTCGGCCTTCAGCGCGTCGAGCTCGGCGCGGTGGTCGTCGATGAACTGCTGCTCCAGCGCGTCCTGGACCTTCTTGTGGACCGCTGAGTAGTCGGTCTTCTCCCGGCAGTCCAGATCGGCGAGGGCGAGCTCGATCTCCTCGTCCTTCATCGCGACGAGCTTCGGGTCGGTGGGCTCGACCACCTGGTCGCCGGCCGCGTCGTAGACCGCCGTCAACTTGTCGCTGATCGAGTTCACGGCGTCGTAGGGGGCGGTGAAGCCGGGGTAGCCCGCGTCGCTCAGGCAGGAGGACCACGCTGCATCCAGATCCGCCAGCTCGGGGACCGACTGCAGATCGGTGTAGAACTCGTTCAGCGCGTCCATCACCGGCTTGTGCTTCTCCGCCGACGCCGGATCCTCCCCCTCGAGCTCGTGCTGGGCGGCGCCGAAGCAGCCCGCCGTCGTCCAGTCGTACTCGTACGACCCGTCCTCGGAGGCAGCGGCGTCCTCCGGCTCCGCCGGGCCGTGGAGCGCCTCGGAGTAGGCCGCCTTCTCGGACTCCGAGAGGCTGTCGTAGTACTCGGAGTTGGCGTCGACGTACTCGTCCTCCGGCTCGGCCGAGTCGTAGCGACCGGGAGAGTCGACGACGCCGTAGCCGTACTGCGCGACCCATTCGCGATCGTCCGGCTTGTAGGCGTCGGCGTCGGATGACGAGAACGACGCCGACTGCACGCTCGGGGTGTAGTCGAAGCCCGACTCCTGCATGCAGGTCGCGACGAGCTCCTCGCGCTTGCGGTCCTGCTCCCTGTACTTCTCCTCCTGCTCCTCGGGCGAGAGGTACCCGCCGTAGAGCGCACCGAGGTAGTCGATCAGCGGAGAGGTCGGCTCGACGGTCTTCGCGTCCTCGGCGGGGGCGGAGCAGCCGGAGAGCGCCAGCACGCCGGACAGCGCCAGAGCGGACAGTGCCAGTGCGGAGCGTGCAGTGGTCAGGTGGGCGCGGCGTCGATGCTTCACGGAGGTCCCTCTCGTTCAGGGGCGCGCGGCGCGGGCGGGGGTCCCGCGCTCGCGCGCCGCCGACGACGATACCGACGGATCCTCATCACCGTGTGGTCGGGGCGGGCTCTGGCGTCGCACGTCGGTCGACGCGCCGCGGGACGCCCACGTCGAGCGGTTCCTGCGGCGCGGGACGTCGATCCGCGGACGCGGCTACGGCGTCAGCAGCACCCGCGCGGCTCCGCCCGGTTCGAGCACGAACGACTCGCCGTCCGCTCCCCCGGCCGCCTCCCAGCGCTCGATCCCCGTCGGATCGACCGTCACCGCGGTGCCGCCCGGGTTGCCGAGCAACACCACCCGGCCGTCCGCGGCGACAGCTCCGAGCGCGACGAGTCCCGCTGCATGAGCGTCCAGACGCGGCGACGCGGTGAGGGCCGCCGCCCACTGCAGCACCGCGCCGGCGGACGTGATGCCGGCCGCCGCGGCGACGCCGCGCGGTCCCCACTGCTCGAAGTAGGTGAGCGAGGCGACGCCCGGGACCGCGAGCGCGTCGAGGCTGCCGACGACCCAGGCCGCGAGCTCGGGCGCGTGCTGGCGCTCGTCGGTCGCTCCCGGGACGATCTCCGGGCCGTAGCCGGACCCGTCGATGTCGGCGGTGCCGGGGTCGAACGCCGAGGTCGACACGGCGTTCATCCGCGCGCCGAGGGTGATCGGCCCGACGTGCAGAGGACGGCCGTCCGCGATCGCCGCCGCGTCGCGGACCACCGTGCGCTGCACGGCGAGGGACTCGACGAGCTGGTGCCCCGAGCGGTCGTGCATGAAGGGGGTGATGCTGAAGGCGAGCGACGCCTCCCCGTGCGCGAGGGCGTCCGCGCCCCGGTTGAGCTCGGTGAAGTGCGAGCGGACGCCGCCGACGACCTCGGCGCCGCGCTCGGCCGCCGCCCGTCGCGCCGCCTCGAGCAGCTCGGGTGTGCTGCGGTGACCCTGGGCGGCGAAGACGCCGAGGCGGGCGAGCGGCGCGTCGCCGAGCTCGTCGAGGACCGCGCGGACGTCCTCCGGCCCGGACGCGACGAGGCGCAGATCGACAGGGCGTCCGTCGGCGTCCTCGAGCGCGCGCCGCAACGCGCGACGCCAGCCCGCCCAGCGCACGTCGCACTCGACCAGCAGATCGAGCGCCGGTCGCACGTCCGGCCGGAGGCCCGTCGACGCGCTCGCGGCGGAGGTGCGGATCTCGGGGAGCGGGTGCCCGGCGCTCCCGGTCCGCAGGACGGAGGGGGACGCGATCGATTCCCGTGTGACGGTCGGCGGCGCGCCGCCGCAGTCGATCCGCAGGCTCTGCCGGACGACCTCCCCGGCCGCGACCGGCACCGGGAACGGCAGACTCAGCGGTGTCGAGTACGTCTTGAACGACGCGTCGGTCCAGTTGCGCTGATCCTCCGTCTCGAACACGTCGCCCTCCAGGGTCAGCTCGACCGGGACGCCCTCGGCGGTCCAGGCGAGACCGGCGAGGTCCTGCGCGGGCTGATGGGGCGCGATCCGCTCGGGGAAGGCCAAGCGGTCGGTGGTGCCGCCCGGGTGCCGCGCCTCGACGGCCGCTCCGGCGCTCTCCGTGCCGTGCAGCACGATCAGCCCCAGGCGGTTGCGGAGGAAGGGCGTGCTCGCGCGAACCTCGAGCGCGATCGTGAGCGAGTTTCCGGAGAAGTCGGCGCGCAGGGTCCAGGTGACGCGGGCCTCGCCCTGAGCGCTCTCGCCCTCGACCACGAGAGTGCCGCCCTCGAGTTCGAGCGCTGCGCGGACGGTCGCGAAGGTCCCCCAGTCCTCGTCGCGGACGACGAACCGGACCCCGCGGAGGATCCGCGCCGTGCCGAACCGGAGGTCGTCGAGCCGGCCGTCCGAGATCCGCAGCGACCACGGGCCGCAGCGGACCGCCCGCTCGTCGCGCTCGGCGTCCTGGAGGAGCCCGGCCGGGACCGTCGGCGCGGCGGGCCGGATCTCGATCGCGGGCACGATCAGAGGGTGGTCATGCCGCCGTCGACGCGGAAGAGCGCGCCGGTGGCGTAGCTCGACTCGTCGCTGGCGAGGTAGACCATGATGCCCTCGACGTCCGCCGCGGAGCCGGGGCGACCGAGCGGAATGCGCGAGGTGATCGCGGCGCGGGCCTCGGCGTCGCCCGAGATCGCGGTCACCAGCGGGGTCTCCGTGTAGCCGGGGACGACCGTGTTCACGCGGATCCCCTCGCCCGCGTAGGCGGCGGCGACGGTGCGGGCGAGGCCGTGCATGCCGGCCTTCGAGCTGCTGTAGGCGGTGAAGTCCTGGCCCTCGCCGTTGAGCCCGGTCGGGCTGCCGGTGAGGACGATCGAGCCGCCGCGGCCTCGCAGTGCACGGACGGCGTGCTTGACGGTGAGGAAGGTGCCGGTGAGGTTGATGTCGATCGTGCGGCGCCAGACGTCGAGGTCGAGGTCGGCGATCTTCGCGTCCTGGCCGAAGAGCTGCACGCCGGCGTTCGCGACGACCACGTCGACCGCGAAGCCGTCGGCCGCGAGGCGGGCGAAGGCCTGCTCGACGCTGCTCTCCTCGGAGACGTCGAGCCGGACGGCGACGGAGTCCGGGAAGGCGGCCGCTGCGTCCTCCGCGGCGGCGAGGTCGCGGTCGGTGAAGGCGACCCGGGCGCCCTCGCGCGCGAAGCGCTCCGCGACGGCCCGGCCGATGCCGGAGCCGGCTCCGGTGACGAGGGCGGTCTTGCCAGTGAGGCGTCCGGTCATGCGTGCTCTCCTTCGAGTCGATCTGCTCCGATCATAGGAGGCGAACCGGTTGACCGCCTAGGCCGTGGCTGCTCGATTCCAGCGGTCGGCGCGACCCCTTGACCCGGCCCGGTCCAGCCGCGACGCTCGCTCTACACGTCCCGCACCACCCCACCCCTCCCGGAGGTCACCATGAAGGTCGGCTCGCTCGTTCTCCGTCTCACCGTCGGCGGTCTGTTCATCGGACACGGACTGCAGAAGCTCCGCGGCTCGTTCGACGGCCCGGGCCTCGACGGCACCGAGCAGATGATGAAGAGCCTGGAGCTGCACCCGGCGCGCCGGAACGCGGTCGCCGCCGCCGTCACCGAGACCGCGGGCGGCGCCGCGCTCGCCCTGGGCCTGGCGACGCCGGTCGCCGCGGCCGGGCTGATCGCGACGATGGTCACGGCCGTCCGCAAGGTGCACTGGGCGAACGGCCTCTGGAACAGCGGCGGGGGATGGGAGTACAACGGCCTGCTCGCGGCCGCCGCGACCGCGATCGTGGCCGACGGCCCCGGCGCGCTCTCCTTCGACGGCCTCGTCGGGAAGCGGAAGTGGGGCGCCGGCTGGGCGCTCTTCGCCCTGGTCGCCGGCGCCGCCGCCTCCACCGCCGTGATCGAGGCCGGACGCCGCGCCAAGGCCGCCGACGTCGAGGGCACCGGCAGCGAGACCCTCACCGCGCCCGACTCCCCCACTGCGTCGGGCGACACCGCGTCCTGAGCGGACCCATGCTGATCGAGGCTTCCGCATGAGCTCGGCCATGCTGATCGAGTAGCCCGCGGAGCGGGCGTATCGAGATCCACCGCCCTCCGAAGGGTGGTCTGCAGACCCGCCCCTCTGGAGGCGCCGGGTCTCGATTCGCCCTGCGGACTACTCGACCAGCATGTGCGCGCCGACCCGCAGCATGGCCCCGGGTCTCGATACGCCACTGCAGGGCCGCTCGACCACCATGAGCGGGCCGATACGCGGCGTGAACGGCGTCCGATCGGCGGGGCTCGGCCAGGGATCCCCTGCTGGTCGAGCAGCCGTCCGCAGGACGGCGTAACGAGACCCGCTAGCGTCGGCACATGACCGCCTCCACTCCCCCCGCCGTCCGCCAGCTGCGCCTCGTCGTCCAGGTGGACGACCTCGACGCGGCGCTCCGCTTCTACCGCGACACCCTCGGTCTGACCGAGCGCGCCGCCTTCGAGGGCGACGGCGACGCGCGCGTCGCGATCCTCGAGGCCGGCATCGCCACCCTCGAGCTGGCGAACCCCGCGCAGGTCCGGATGATCGACGGCCTCGAGACGGACGGCGACACGAGCGACCTCCTCCGCGTCGCCTTCGAGGTCGACGACGCCGCCGCCGCGACCGCGGCCCTCGCCGCCGCGGGCGCCGCGCTCGTCGCCTCCCCGCGGGAGACGCCGTGGCGCTCGCTGAACTCCCGCCTGCGCTCCCCCGACGGCCTGCAGCTGACGCTGTTCGAGGAGCTCGAAGCGGCGTCCGAGGACGGCGCGGACGACGAGCTCCTCGTCTGGCAGCGCGCCGTCGACCGGCTCGACGGCCTCGAGGATCCGGACGGTGTCGTCGAGCGGATGCGAGTGCTCGCCGCGCGCTACCCGGGCAGCGACGGAGTCGCGCACTTCGAGCTCGGCGGTGCCCTGGACAGCGCAGGCCACGAGGCGGAGGCGGCCGCGGAGTACGAGCGCGCCGTCGCCGCAGGCCTCGACGACGAGCGGCTCGCCCGGCTGAGCATCCAGTACGCCTCGACCCTCCGGAACCTCGGCCGGACCGACGAGGCGATCGCCCTCCTCTCCTCCGCCCAGCAGCACCCGTCGATCGGTGCGGCGCGCGAGGTCTTCCTCGCGCTCGCTCTGCACAGCGCCGGTCGCACCGACGAGGCGCTGCGCACCGCCCTCGAGGCGCTCGCCCCGACGTTGCCGCGCTATCGCCGATCGGTCGCCGCGTACGCCGCCGACCTCACCGACTCGGCGCCGCAGACCTGAGACGGCCGGTCGCCGGACGGCGCGCCCACCGCCGCGGGCCCTCGGCCCTGCCTACTCCGCGAGCAGCGCGTCGATCTGACCCATCGCCTGGTTCATCCCCTCCTCCATGCCCATCTGCACCATCTGCTCGAGCTGCTCGAGGGTCTCGAAGGAGGAGCGGACGGTCATCCGGGTGCGTCCGTCCACCTCGGCGAGGGTGACCACCGCGTGGGTGACCCCCATCGAGTCGTCCGGGTGCCCCTCCTCGTCGGCGAAGCCGTCGTCGAACTCGAGCCGCGTCGGCTCCTCGACCTTCGTCACCACCCAGTAGCCGCGGGCCTTCTCCCCGTCCGGCCCCGTCATGAAGTACCGGCTCCGCGAGCCCTCCACCGCCTCGTGCGTCTCGAAGGTCGCCGGCCAGGTCGGCGGTCCCCACCAGCGCTCGAGCCGCCGCGGATCCACCCAGATCCGCCACACCCGCTCGACGGGCGCCTCGAACTCGGCGGTGATGGTCATGGTCAGGTTCTCGATGTCCTTGACGGACTCCACGACGGTCATCCTGCACGTCCCTTCCTTCGTTCCTCCGGTGGTCGCACCTCGTCCTCGGCGAGGACGTCGGCGATGCGGTCGACGCGATCGCGCCAGAGCAGCTCGTAGGCCTCGAGCAGTCGCGCCGCCCTCCTGAGCGAGGCGACCTCTCCGCTCACGAGCTGCTCCCTCCCGCTGCGGCGCTTGCGGACGAGCTCCGCCCGCTCCAGCACCGCGACGTGCTTCTGCACCGCGGCGAAGGACATCTCGTAGCGTGCCGCGAGCACTGTCACGGACTGCTCCGCTTCCAGCACCCGTGCGACGATGTCGCGCCGCGTTCTGTCGGCCAGCGCCTGGAACAGCCGGTCGACGTCGCTCTCGTCCTCGATTCTTACAACCATATGGTTGCACGTTACTCTCGCTCGTCCGAGGAGGCAAGAGCAGCCCTCGGCACCTCGTCACCCCGTGCTCTCCGCGCCGGTCACACGTGCGCCGCCGCCCGGTCCAGGGAACGCGTCGCGGAGTCGAGCACCCAGTCGGGCACGGCGCGGATCTCGAGCACCGACCGGTGGAGCCTCGCCAGCGAGTAGTGCGGGTCGATCCGGAGCGCCTCCTCGAGATGCCGGGTGGCGATCGAGGAGACGCCGAGCGCCCACCAGCACCAGGCGAGGACGGTCAGCACCGGCGGCCGCGCCTCGGCGGGCGCGAGCGCTGCCGCCCGAGCGAGCCGACCTGTCGCTCGCTCGGTCCGCTCGAGGTCCGGGCCGGGCCCCGTCCCCATCATCAGCGACGCGGAGAGCAGGTCGTGCGCGTCCTCGAGTCCCGCGTCGGCGTCGCCCTCGACGAGCTCGTCCATCGGGCGGCCGGTGCGCGCCTGCTCCCCCTCGAGCCGCTTCTGACGCCGCCGCTCCTCGATCGCCGTCTCGCAGCCGAGCGCGATCTGCAGGGTCGCCTGATCGCGCAGCGCCGGGGACTGCAGCACCCGGATGAGCGTGGCCTCCTGCCTCGGTGCCGGCGGACCGTGCAGCCAGCGCTCGACCAGGCCGATCACGTCGTGCGCCCCCGAGGCAGGATGACGCACGATCGCCTCGACCGTCGCACGATCGGAGTCCGAGACCGTCGGCAGTGCGGCGAGCGCCGTCACGTCGAGCGGCTCGGGAGCCGCCGCGCGCGCGAGGACGCCGGTCGGGCTCTCCTCGATCTCGGCGAGCGGGCGCGGCTCGCGCGTCTCCTCGATCGAGGTGTAGCGCCCCCAGCCGTCGGCGGCGACGCAGGCCACGCCGACGATCCCGAGGTCGGTCCGTTCGAGCCGCCGGAGGACGGTGCGGCCGAGGTCGAGCAGCGGGATACCGCGCGAGGTCTCGTAGCTCTGCCGCGTGTAGACGATGGCCAGCACCGCGGTCGCCCGCGAGATCGACGCCGTGAAGCGCTCGCACCGGCCCGCCAGCTGGTCGATCTCCGCTCGGCGCAGTCGGTGAGGGATCGGGAAGCGGAAACCGCCTCCCGCCCGGTTCCCGAGGAACGGGACGACGACGAGGGCGTCCTCCGGATGGAGGCCGATCATCGAGGGGACGGCGGCGAGCAGGTCGGGCAGCCCGCTCACGCGGAGGAGCTCCGGCTCCCGGGAGGGGCTGTGACGGGCGGTGGCGAGGCGATCGGTAGAAGTCATGCGGCAACGGTCGTCGTCGCCCCGCCCGCCGTGGGAGCCCGTCGGCCGATCCGTGGAGAGCCGTCGCGACTCCCGTCCTGTGGAGGGACGGCCTCACCTCGACGCAGCGGCGTGCATCCGATCGAGAGCCGCGCGCACCGCCGCGAGCGTGTCCGGATCCCCGTCCACCCGATTCTCCACACCCACCGGGATCCAGACCAGTGCCGAGAGCAGACCGGCCACCGTCTCCGCCTCCACCGGCCAGCGCGTCCGCCGAGCGTCGAGCGCGACGGATCCCGCCGACCACCGGCCGAAGACCCGCACCACCTCGTCGATCGGCATCGCCAGATCGACCACCAGCTCGTACCGCGCCGTCCGCCCGGACGACGCCACGAACGCCGCGGCGTCGTCCTCGGGGAGCCGCCGCGGCTCGAAGTGCACGCGGGTCTCGAGGAGCCGGCTCACCCGGTCGAGCCGGAACGTCCGCCAGTCCTCGCGCTGCCGGTCCCAGCCGACCAGCACCCAGGAGCGATGCGTGGACACCACCGCGTGCGGCTCGACGACGCGGTCGCTCTCGGCCCCGTCCGCCGCGACGTAGTGGAAGCGGAGCCGTTCGTGGTCGCGGCAGGCCAGTGCCATCCGGCCGAGGATCTCCGGCGGGATCGACGCGGCGCGCGGCCTGGCGGACCGGAGCACCCCGCCGACCGCGCTGACGCGCTCCCGCAGAGCACTCGGCAGCACCTGCTCGAACTTCGCGAGGGCGCTCAGCGTCGTCCGCTCGCCGTCGGCGAGCCCCTCGTCGGCCGCGAGCCGGAGCCCGACCGCCACGGCCACGGCCTCGTCGTCGCTGAGGAGCAGCGGGGGGACGCGGCTGCCCGGCTCGAGCCGGTAGCCGCCGAGTGCGCCGCGGGTCGCCGCCACGGCGTAGCCCAGCTCGCGCAGCTGCTCGATGTCACGGCGCAGGGTCCGCTCCGTCACACCGAGGCGCGCCGCGAGAACCGGCCCCGACCACTGCCGATGGGTCTGCAGCAGGGCGAGCAGAGCGAGTGCGCGGGAGGTGGTCGCGGCCATGCCGACATCCTGCTCCTCCATCAGGACGTGAACCGACCTGATGCCGCTCTAGCGTCGACCCCGAGAGCTCAGCCGGGCGATCGAAGGACACGGAGCAGGAGAGACACCATGGACATGAAGCTCGAGCTCGTCGCCGTTCCGGTGACCGACGTCGATCGCGCCAAGCGGTTCTACGTCGAGCGGATCGGCTTCGTCGCCGACCACGACCACACGGTGCACGAGGGGCTGCGCTTCGTGCAGCTGACGCCTCCCGGGTCTGCCTGCTCCATCGTTCTCGGCATCGGCATCACCGAGATGGTGCCCGGCTCGCAGAAGGGCCTGCAGATGGTCGTGGCCGATGCGGCGAAGGCCCGGGAGGAGCTGCTGGCCCGCGGTGCGGAGGTGTCCGAGGTCGACTCGCAGCCCTGGGGCGAGTTCGTGTACTTCGCCGATCCCGACGGCAACACCTGGGCACTGCAGCAGATCGTGATCCCGGATCTGTCGTAGCGGCGGCGCTCTCCTCGGCGGCCGGATCGGATTCTGAGACGATCCGCGCCCGCCCGACACTGTCAGAGTGAGAGGGAGAGGAGGTCCGCGAATGACGCCCACTCAGGAGAGCACGTCTGTCGGGGGAACGACGGCCGCGCAGAAGTCGGCGAGGCCGTCCGAGCCGCCGCGAGAGCCGCCGTCGGACCTCTCGCCGGAGGAGACCGACGCGGAACTCGTCCGCCGCGCGGCGGCCGGCAGCGAGCTCGCCTTCCGCTCGCTCTACCGCGCCTACGTCCGCCCCGTCTACTGGCTCGCGCACGGGATCCTCCGCGACCCCCGGGACGCCGAGGACGTCGCGCAGGAGACCTTCGTCCTCGCCTGGAGTCGACTCGGCGGGCTCGAGCTGGTGAGCGATTCCCTCCTCCCCTGGCTCGCGACGATCTGCCGCTTCCAGGCGGCCAACCGCCTCCGCTCCCGCCTCCGCGACCGGGAGCGGACCGTCGAGGCCGACGACCAGACGCCCTCGCCGCACGACCTCGAGCAGCAGATCGTCACCGCCGCACTCGCCGAGGCGATCCTCCGCGAGACGGCCGGGCTCGCCGAGCTCGACCGCGCGATCTTCCGCCTCTGCGCCACCGAGGGGCGCGGGTACGAGGAGGCCGCCGTCACCCTGGGCGTCTCGCACGCCACCGTCCGCAACCGCCTGTCGCGTGTCCGTCGACGCCTCCGACTCGTGGTCGACGACTTCCGAGGAGCCGAGACGTCATGACCGAACCCACCGAAGTGCGCAGCGACGAGCTCCCGGCCCCCGAGCGCCGACCCTCCGATCCGCCGGCGCCCGAGCTCGACGATCTCGACGACGACCGCGTGTCGGCACTCGAGGCGCGCGTCTTCCGCGCCGTCGCAGCCGCCCGCCGCGAGCGGGGAACCCGTCGCCGACGCGTCGCCGCGATCGGAAGTGTCGCCGCGGGCCTCCTCGTGATCGCCGTCGTCGTCGGCCCCCTGGTCGGAGGCGGTGCCGGAGTGGGGTCCGCTTCGAGCGCGGCAGGGTCCTCGAGCGAGGCAGGCGGTCTCGACTTCGGGCAGTCGGGAGCGGAGTCCGCACCGCAGTTCGTCGACGGCTCGGCACCGGGCGCGGCGGAAGCGCCCGGCGACGCGTCCGCGGAGGGGACCGGCCGGGAGGTCGTGTCCACGGCGAACGCGACGCTCGAGGCAGACTCCGTCGCCGATGCGATCGCGGCGCTCAGCGCGACCGCCGCCGAGCTCGGCGGCTACGTCGAGAGCTCCAGCATCAGCTCCAGCACCCTCGAATCGGCGGCCGGAACCGATCCCGCGCTCGACCCGTCGCAGTACGCGCCCCTGCCGGAGGGCGCGGGGAGCGTCTCGATCCGGGTCCCCGCCGACCGGCTCGCCGACGCTCGAGAGTCGCTGGCGGCCCTCGGCACGGTGACCGGCTCGTCGATCGACCGGCGCGACGTGACCACCCAGGCGATTGACCTCCGCGCGCGGGTCGACGCCGCCCAGGCCTCCGTCGACCGGCTTACCGAGCTGATCGCCCAGGCCGGCAGCCTCGCGGACCTCCTCGCCGCGGAGTCCGCCCTCGCCGATCGCCAGGCCTCGCTCGAGTCCTCCCAGCAGCAGCTCGCCGCCCTCGAGGGCCAGGTGTCGCTGGCGACCCTCGCGGTCACCGTCCTTCCGGGGTCGTCGCCCGTCACCGCCGAGCCCACCGGCTTCCTCGACGGCCTCCTCGCGGGCTGGAACGGTCTGGTCGTCGCCGCGAACGGCGCCCTCATCGGCCTCGGCTTCCTTCTCCCCTGGCTCGCCGTCGTCGCCGTGGTCGCGCTCCTGGTGGTGGCCGTCCGCCGTCGTCGCGGGCCGCCCACCGGCGCGCCGACGTCGGGTCGGCCGGGCCCCGATCGGAGCGAGGGCGCCGACGGAAGCACGGTCGAGAGTGCGGGCAGTGGCAGGAGCCGGGCCGCCGGAGAGTGACCGCGCCGCGAGCAGCGGCGACGTCAGCCGCGCAGCACCTTCGTCATCGCCTTGCCCTTCGCCAGCTCGGCGACCAGCTTGTCCAGCCAGCGGATCCGCTGCATCAGCGGATCCTCGACGCTCTCGACGCGCACGCCGCAGACGACCCCTGTGATCAGAACCGCGCTCGGATTCATGGGCGCCGCGGCGAAGAAGTCCTCGAAGGTCGTCCCGGCCTCGAGGTGGCGGTGCAGCTCCTCGTCCGAGAAGCCGGTCAGCCACACGATCACCTCGTCGACCTCGGCCCTCGTCCGCCCCTTCCGCTCGGCCTTCGCCACGTAGTGCGGGTACACGGAGGCGACGCTCGTCGTGAAGATCCGGCGCATGCGTCGAAGGGTAGCCCTCGCGGCGGCCGTCCCTCCAGGTCCGCGGCCTCAGCGATCGGCACGCCGCGCCGCCGATGTCCGCCGCGCCGCTATCCTCCCGGAGTGCCGTCGCGTCGCGAATCGCTGCACACCGCGTCACCTCACCAGAGAGAACCACCGTGAGCCTCCTCCGCACCAAGTCCGTCGAGCAGTCCATCGCCGACACCGACGAGCCCGAGACCCGCCTCAAGAAGTCGCTGAGCGCCCTCGACCTCACCGTCTTCGGCGTCGGCGTCGTGATCGGCGCCGGCATCTTCACGCTCACCGGCCGCGCCGCGCACGACATCGCCGGCCCCGCGATCGTGCTGAGCTTCGTCGTCGCCGCCTTCGCCTGCGCGCTCGCGGCCATGTGCTACGCGGAGTTCGCCTCCACGGTGCCGGTCTCCGGCTCCGCCTACACGTTCTCCTACGCCTCGCTCGGCGAGCTCTTCGCCTGGATCATCGGCTGGGACCTCATCCTCGAGCTGTTCCTCGGCGCGAGCGTGGTCGCCCAGGGCTGGAGCGCCTATCTCGGCTCCTTCCTCGGGCAGCTCGGCACGTCCTGCCGGAGGCGATCTCCTACGGCGGCGTCGTCGACGTCCCCGCGATCCTGCTCGTGCTCGTGCTGGGCGCCCTGATGACCTTCGGCATCAAGGAGTCGCTGCGCGTCAATCTGGTGCTGGTCGCCGTGAAGCTCTTCATCGTGCTGTTCGTCATCATCGCCGGGCTGCAGTTCATCAACGTCGGCAACTACTCGCCGTTCATCCCGCCCGCGGAGGCGTCGCAGGCCGCGTCCGGCCTCGCCCAGCCGCTGCTGCAGTTCCTCTCCGGCATCGAGCCGGCGACCTTCGGAGTCGGCGGCATCATCGCCGGCGCCTCGCTGGTCTTCTTCGCCTACATCGGCTTCGACGTCGTAGCGACCACCGCCGAGGAGACCCGCAACCCGCAGCGCGACATGCCCATCGGCATCATCGCCTCGCTGATCATCTGCACGGTGCTCTACTGCGCCGTCGCCCTCGTCGTCACCGGCATGGTCCCCTACCGCGAGCTCGACCCGTCCGCCGCCCTGGCGAACGCCTTCGCGTACCACGGCCAGACCTGGATGGCGACGGTCATCTCCGCCGGCGCCGTCGCCGGGCTCACCACCGTCGTGCTGACCCTGCTCATCGGAGCCACCCGCATCATCTTCGCGATGTCGCGCGACGGCCTGCTCCCCCAGCGCCTCGCGAAGGTGCACCCGCGCCTGCGCACCCCGTGGGTCACCTCCGTCGTCGTCACGATCATCGTCGCCCTGCTGGCCGGCCTCACCCCGATCGGTGTCCTCGAGGAGATGGTCAACATCGGCACCCTCTCCGCCTTCGTCCTGGTCTCCGTCGGCGTCATCGTCCTCCGCCGCAAGCGCCCCGAGCTCAAGCGCGGCTTCCGCGTCCCGCTCAACCCCTGGCTCCCCGGCCTCTCCGCCCTGATCTGCACCTACCTGATGCTCAACCTCTCCATCGAGACCTGGCTGCGCTTCCTGATCTGGCTGGCCATCGGCTTCGCGATCTACTTCGCCTACTCCCGCTCCCACGCGAAGCTCGGACAAACCGCGAAGTAGACCATGGCGCGAGGCCAGCAGTCGGTCAGATCGTGTGCAATGCGCCACTTCGAGGATTCCTCTTGTCTGAGAGTGGGCGCGAACCTACGCTCCTCGATGACGTCGAGGAGGTGGAGCGTGAAACGCGCAGCAGAGTTCCGCAGGGTGATGACCATCGCCGGACAGGTGGCCCATCAGCAGAGTGAGCCTGTGTCGGCGCTGCACGTCGCATTCGCCTACGCCGCATGCCTCGCGCCGGGTGACAGCACCGCCCGCGTGATCCAGGCATTCGGCGACGAGCGCGGCTGGGATGCGAGCACCGCCACACGACCCGTCCTTCAACGGCTCCTTCGTCATCGACGAGCGGTGCAGTACGACCCCGCAGTCCGTCGGGCAGTCGAGAGGGCCGCCGCGGGCGGATCTCCCGATATCCGGAAGATGCTCGCAGCGCTCCTGAACGAGGGCCGCCTCGATCCGTCGCGGGAGGCGATCGAGCGGGCCGGCGGCGATCTCTCCCGCTGGCTGACCACCGATGCCTGACAACGACACTCCTCGCCTGCTCCTCGACGTCCGAAGCCTCGGGAAGCGCATGGGCTCAGTCGATGTTCTCGACGACATCTCCTTTACGATCGACGCCGGCGAGGTGGTCGGACTCGTCGGACCCAACGGCGCCGGGAAGACCACCCTCATGCGCACCCTCGCCGGACTGTACGAGCCCTCGCGGGGCAGTGCGCTCGTCCTCGGTCACGCGATCGGCACGACGGGGGCTCGACGAGCCCTCAGCCTCATGCCGGAGGAGCCGGACCTGTACCCGGGTCTGAGCGTTGTGGAGCACGTCCGGCTGATCGAGCGGCTGAGCGGCTCACCCCGGAACGAGTCGCTCGGACCGTCGCTCCTGGAGCGCTACGGACTGAGCGACAAGCAGGACCTCCTCCCCCATCAGCTCTCGCAGGGGATGCGCCGCAAGCTCGCTCTCGTTCTTGCGCTGCTGAAGGGCGCCGGGCTCCTCCTGCTGGACGAGCCGTTCAACGGCCTCGATGCCGTCTCGGTGCGCGAGCTCCGGAACGAGGTCCGGCGGCTGGCCGAGGAAGGCTGCGGCGTGCTGCTCTCCATGCACGGGTTGACCGAGCTGGAGCGCATCGCCGATCGAGCGGTGATCCTGCACGCCGGGAGGATCGCGCACATTGCGCGTCTCGGGCGCGACGATCTCGAGGGGCAGCCGCCTCTGGAGGACGTCTATCTCCGTGTCGTGGGAGCTCTTCGCGATGACGACGACTGAACGAACGCGGCGTCTTCCCCTTGCAGGAGCGCTCGCTCTCTCCCGGGCCTACCTGCGCATCCGCATCCGCAGCACCACGGCCCTCGTGACGAATCCCCTCGCGATCGTCGTCCTCGTGATCGCTGCGTCGAGCGGCGTCTGGCTCCTGGTTCAGGGTGGGGCCGGCGGCTCTCCGACGGAGTCGCCCCCCACGCGGATCGCGGGATTCGTCCTCGGTCTCTCTCTGATCCTGGTGTCACTGACAGCGCAGCGGGGTTCGCCGCTGCGGTTGCAGCCCGCGGACGTGTCCTGGGTGCTGCAGAGCCCGAGTGGTCCGCGCATCGTCGTGGTGGTGCATGCGGTCGCGACCGCGGCGATCGCGTTCGCCAGTACCTCCGCGGCGTCGGCGACGGCGCTGCTTCTCCGTGGCGAGCCGGTCGCGTGGGGCGTGCTCTCGGGGTGCGCGATGACGGCCGTCCTCCTCCTGGTTCGGGCGACGTCCCTGACCAGCCACCTCCTCGGAAGAATCATCCGGCCTGATCGGCGCGGTTGCGCGCTGACCTGCGTCCTCGCCGCGGGCGCGGTCTGGATCGCCCTCGGGGTGCAGTCGCTGCTCGTGGGCGAGGACTCCATCGGGTCGGCCGCGATGAGCGCCGCCGGGCTCTTCTTCGAGGTGATCCTCGCGCCCGAGGCGAGCGGACTCGCGCACGCCTCCGCCACCATCGGCGTCCTCCTACTGTCGAGCATCGCCGTCGTTCTGCTCGTCCGGCGAGCCGGAATCTTCGTCGAACCCGCGGTCGAGGAGAGCATCCTCGCGAACCAGCTCACCCGAGTCCTCTCCGGCGAGTCGAACCGGACTCTTTCCGGCCGGGGCTACGCCGTCGGCCGTCCCTCATGGACGCGATGGCCCGACTCCGCGGTCGGCGCGGTCCTCGTGTGCCACCTGGCACAGACTCGGCGCCGGCGCTGGCAGGAGCCCCGCACTGCGCTCGCCCTCCTCGCCGTGGCGGTGCTCTCCAGCCTGCTGCGGGACAGCGTGCCGATGGCGCTGGGCGGACTTCTCCTCGTGCTGATCCTCGCGCTTCCGGGTCCGTCTCAGGCGACCGCGCAGGACCTCGACCACCAGCACCTTCCGCTCTCCGACGTCTCGATCGCTCGAGCCGGATTCGCCGGTGTCGGGCTTCACGCCCTCCTCTCGTCGGCCGTGTCGCTGCCCGCCGTCGTTCTCTGGGCCTCGGTGTACTTGCACGGGATCGGCTGGGGTCTGCTCGCAGTCCTTCCTCTCGCGCTCTGCTGCACGAGCGCTGCGCTCGCGGGGATCGGATCACGCGCCTTCTCGGATCTGCTTCTCGGTCGGGTGGTCGCGGCGGTCGCGCTCACCATGCTGCCGGTGGCCGGCGCCGCCTCCAGCCTTGCGCTCCACGGCCAGGAGAACGACGCACTCCGTGTCCTGCTGACCCTCTCCGCCGCACTGCTGATCTCCTGCCTGCTCTCCTCCGGTCTCGCCTGGGCCGTCCTCCAGTCCGCCCGGCCGGCCCGATCGTCACGCGCACCCGGGGTCTAGGGTGCAGTCATGCCCCGTGCCATGGCCGACCTCGACTTCCGCCGGCAGCAGTGGGAGCAGCGCTACGCGCCCCACGTCGCCCCGATCAACCGCTGGATCGACGAGCTGCGGAATCCGTACGACCGCGGCTGGCTCCCCTACGTCGCTCCCCTGCACGGCGGCACCGAGGCGCGGGTGCTCAGCATCCTGCGCGACCCCGGCCCCGGCACTCGGGACGGCGCGGGCAGCGGCTTCCTCTGCACGGAGAACGACGACGGCTCCGCCGAGCTGATGTCGCGCCTCCTCACGGACGTCGGACTGTCGCCGTTCGATCTCCTGCCCTGGAACGCCTACCCCTGGTACATCGGCAAGGCGCCGACCGCGGAGCAGCTCGACGCGGGGATCCCGACCGTCCTGCACCTGCTCGACCTCGCACCGAGCATCGAGGTCGTCCTGCTGCAAGGCGCCGACGCCGACCACGGCTGGCGCCGCCTGCTCCGGCTGCACCCGGGCATCGAGCGCGAGCGCGGCCTGGCCGTTGTGCGCACGTTCCACCCCTCGCAGCAGGCCCTCTTCACGAAGGACCCGATCGAGCGGGCGGCGCGGGTGGCTCGCCGCGAGGCGGCCTTCGCGGAGGTCGCGGAGCTGCTGCGCTGAGCGGCTCGGCACGCGCGCACAGCGGCGCCAGAAACGACGAAGCCCTGACGAGTGCTGTCCGCGATCGGACATCTCATCAGGGCTTTCTGTCGGGCTGACAGGATTTGAACCTGCGACCCCTTGACCCCCAGTCAAGTGCGCTACCAAGCTGCGCCACAGCCCGTGGCAGTCCGGACCGAGGCCCGGGCAACTCGACTACCTTAGCGGATCGCGGGGCCGAGAGTGAAAACGACCGACGCTCGGCGCCCGTAGAATCGCTGAGGCGGTGCGCGCCGGGCGGACCGGAGCGCGCGCCCTACAGGAGGCAGCAGCAGTGGACGCGCGGCAGAAGCGATCGCAGGTGGCCCTGCACCGAGCCATCATCGATCTGGCGACTGCCAGGGACGTCTCCAGCCTCACGGTCTCCGAGATCACCGATCGTGCCGGCGTCAATCGCTCCACCTTCTACGCGCACGCGACCTCGGCCGCCGAGCTGCTCTGTGCGGCACTCGCCGACGAGCTCGACGCGATCCGCGACGAGTATCTCGACACCCTCCGCACCGGCGCGGCGACCGACGCGACCATCCGCCAGGGCACGGCGCGGATCCTCGCTCACCTCGAGGCGCGCCGCGACCTCTACCTGCGGGCGTTCGATGCTCCCGGCGGCGACTCGGGTGTCCGGGCGATGCTCGCGCTGCACTTCCGCGCGGCCGTCCTCGCGACGCTCGAGACCGGGACGCTGCAGCTGCCCGACGGCGACGACATCACCGCGTTCCTCGCGGACGGCACCGCCTCCTTCCTCGCCGCCGGTTCGACCGGCCTGATGGAGGCGTGGCTGCGGCTCCCCGAGCCGCGCACTCCCGAGACCTACCTCGCGGCGTACCGGCGGCTGCTGCCGTCCTGGTGGCCGTTCGCCACGCAGGACTGACGCCCGCGGGCATCGATCCGTCACGAGTGGTCGGGTCGGCGCGCGGAGCACGACCGTTCCTGACCGATCGATCGCCGGATGCGCGGGCGGGGGTGGATCTCGATACGCCCGCTCCGCGGACTACTCGATCAGCATGCTCCGGCACGCAGAACGACGAGCCGGAGCCGGCGCGACAGAACGTGTCAGCGCGCGCGCTTCTCCCGCACGCGCATGTTGACGTTCACCGGCGAGCCCTGGAAGCCGTAGATCTCGCGCAGGCGGCGCGCGATGTAGCGGCGGTAGCCCGGGTCGAGGAAGCCGGTGGTGAACAGCACGAATGTCGGCGGGCGCGAGGACGCCTGGGTGCCGAACAGCACGCGCGGCTGCTTGCCGCCGCGCAGGGGGTGCGGGTGCGCCGCGGTGAGCTCGGCGAGGAACGCGTTGAACTTGCCGGTCGGGATGCGGGTGTCCCAGGACTCGAGGGCGAGCTCGAGCGCGGGCACGAGCTTCTCGAGGTGACGCCCGGTCTTCGCCGAGATGTTCACGCGCGGTGCCCAGGCGACGTGCGCGAGGTCCTTCTCGATCTCGCGCTCGAGGTAGCGGCGGCGCTCGTCGTCGAGGAGGTCCCACTTGTTGAACGCGAGCACGAGCGCGCGGCCCGACTCGAGCACCAGGTCGATGATGCGGACGTCCTGCTCCGAGATCGGCTCGGAGACGTCGATCACGACGACCGCGACCTCCGCCTTCTCGAGCGCGGTCGAGGTGCGCAGCGACGCGTAGAAGTCGGCGCCCTGCTGCAGGTGCACGCGGCGGCGGATGCCCGCCGTGTCGACGAAGCGCCAGATCTTGCCGGCGATCTCGACCTGCTCGTCGACCGGGTCGCGGGTGGTGCCGGCCAGCTCGTTGACGACGACCCGCTCCTCCCCCGCGGCCTTGTTCAGCAGGCTGGACTTGCCGACGTTCGGGCGGCCGAGGATCGCGACGCGGCGCGGGCCGCCGACCTCGCGCTTGGCGACGAGCGACTCGAGCGGCAGCTTCTCCAGCACCGTCTCGAGCAGGTCGGCGACGCCGCGGCCGTGCACGGCCGAGACGGGGTGGGGCTCACCGAGGCCGAGCGACCACAGTGAGGCGGCGTTCGGCTCCTGGCGCACGTCGTCGACCTTGTTGGCCGCGAGGAACACGGGCTTCCTGGTCTTGCGGAGCAGCTTCACGACGTGCTCGTCGGTCGCGGTCGCCCCGACGTTCGCGTCGACGACGAAGATCACGGCGTCGGCGAGGTCGATCGCGATCTCGGCCTGCATCGCGACGGAGGCGTCGATGCCGCGGGCGTCGGGCTCCCAGCCGCCGGTGTCGACGACGGTGAACTGGCGGTCGAGCCAGTCGGCCTTGTACGAGACGCGGTCGCGGGTGACGCCGGGGGTGTCCTCGACGACGGCCTCGCGGCGGCCGAGGATGCGGTTGACCAGCGCCGACTTGCCCACGTTGGGCCGGCCGACGATCGCCACGACCGGCAGCGCCGGGAGGTAGCGGATCTCGTCGGGGTCCTCGCTGGCGTACTCGAGGAGGTCGCGGTCCTCCTCGTCGAGGTCGTAGTCCTCGAGTCCGCTGCGCAGCGCCTGGGCGCGCGAGGAGGCGAGCTGCTCGTCGAGGTCGCCGAGGCGCTCGACGAGGTCGTCGTCTCCGAAGTTCAGCTCGTCGTCACCGACGTGCGTGTCCTGTGCCATGATCGGCCCTTGCTCTCGAAGTTCGGACCTCGGCGACGACCGCATCGACGGTCTGCTCGAAGTCGAGGTGAGTGGAGTCGAGAAGAGTGACTCCGTCTGCGGCGTTCATGAAGTCCACCACCTGGGAGTCGGCGCGGTCCCTGGACCGCAGTGCCTGACCCGTCGCTTCAGCGGATTGCGTGGTGACTTCGCGCGAACGCCTCGCCATCCTAGCCTCTTCGCTCGCCGTCAGGAGGATCCGGACCCCGGCGGTCGGCGCCACGACCGTTGTGATGTCGCGCCCCTCGACGATGATGCCGGCCTTCCGGGTCTCGCCGATGATGCGGCGGAACAGCAGCGTGATCCGCCGGCGCACCTCCGGGACCTTGGCCACGGCCGAGACCTGACCGGTCACCCGGGGCTCGCGGATCGCAGCGGTCACCTCGGTCCGGCCGACCCAGACCGAGTACGACTCGGGGTCGGTGCCGATGGAGTAGTCGAAGCCGTCGAGCGCGTCGACGATCGCGTTCTCGTCGGCGAAGTCGAGCCCGGTGTCGAGGCCGTGCCAGGCGAGCGCGCGGTACGCGGCGCCGGTGTCGAGGAACTCGAAGTCGAGCCGTCGGGCCGCCTCGCGCGAGACGCTCGACTTGCCGCTGCCGGCCGGTCCGTCGATCGCGACGACGACCGCATCGCCGAAGTCGGGCACGTCATCGGTGTGCGAGCCGCTCGCGCGCTCGGGCGCCGCTCCCCCGTCCTCCGGGATGCTCTGCTGGGCGCGGCGGGCGGGCGTCATCCGGTTCAGGCCGCCCTCCTGCCTGTTCTGCTCCGTGCTCATCCGGCGATCCTCCAGCCGCGTGCGGTCAGTTCCTCGGTCAGCGGGCCGACGGCCTCCGGCACCACCGAGATCTCGGCGAGGCCCACGCGGCGCCCCTCCGCATGCTCGAGGCGCACGTCCTCCAGGTTGACCCCGGCCTCGCCGATCTCGACGAACAGCCGGGCGAGAGTGCCCGGAGTGTCGTCGACGAGGACGATCAGGGTGGAGAAGCGCTGGTCCTGGCCGTGCTTGCCGGGCAGGCGGGCGACGCCGGCGTTGCCCGCGGCGAGGTGCTCGGCGAGCAGGCGGCGGGCACCCGGGGCGTCGAGGTCGCGCAGGGCGTCGGCGACCGCGGCGACGTCGTCGCGGAAGGCGTCGAGCACGGCGACCACGTGCTCGCGGTTCGCGCCGAGGATCTGCACCCACAGCTCCGGGGCGGAGGCGGCGAGCCGCGAGACGTCACGGACTCCCTGGCCCGCGAGCCGCAGGGCGTCGTTCGGCGCGTCGACGAGCCGCTGCCCGAGCAGGGAGGAGATCACCTGGGGCGCGTGCGAGACGAGGCCGACCGAGCGGTCGTGCTCCTCCGGGCCCATCTCGATGATCGAGCCGCCGAGGTCCAGCGCGAGCGCCTCGACGCGGGCGAGTGCGTCCGCGTGCGTCTCGCCGTCGCGGCAGATCACCCAGGGCCGTCCGACGAAGAGGTCGCCGCGGGCCGCGACCGGGCCGCCGCGCTCGCGACCGGCCATCGGGTGCGAGCCGATGTAGCGGCTGAGGTCGAGGCCGCGGGCGCGCAGCTCGCGCAGCGGCTGCATCTTGACGCTCGCCACGTCGGTGACGACCGCCTCGGGGAACGCGGCGAGCTCGCGCTCGACGACGCCGGCGACGACGTCCGGCGGCACGCAGACCACGATCAGCACGGGCCGGTCGCCCGCGGAGGCGGCGCGGCCGGCCCCGTAGTCGATGGCGAGCGAGAGGCTGGCGGGCGAGGCGTCGTCGAGGACGACGTCGACCCCGCGCGAGGCGAGGCCCAGGCCGATCGACGCGCCGAGCAGGCCGGAGCCGACCACCCGCACCGTCCCCGTCGTCCGCATCGCGGGCGGGGCGGGGTGCAGGAGCTCGTTCACCCCGACAGCCTACCGATCAGGCCGACGCCGCTTGTCCTGACCGCTGCGCCGCACACCGGAGTCGGGCCGCTCGGCACCGTTCGCGGAGGGGCGTCGCCGGTCCTGCGGCGGCGTCGCGCGGTCGTCGGCGCGCAGCGCATCGGAGGGACGCTCGCGCGGCCGCTCGTCACGACGGCGCTCGTCCGAGCGACGCTCGCCGCGGTCGTCGGCGCGCCGCTCGGGCCGCTCCTCGGAGCGACGCACCGGGCGATCGTCCGAACGGCGCTCGGGCCGGTCGTCCGACCGGCGCACGGGGCGGTCCTCCGACCGGCGCTCAGGCCGCTCCTCGGAACGCCGCACGGGCCGCTCCTCCGAGCGCCGCACCGAGCGCTCCTCGGTCCGCCGCTCTCCGCGCCCCTCGGTCCCCCGGTCGTCCGCGGTCTGCGGCCGCGGCCGCCGCGCGCCCGCGCTCGCCTGGCGTGTCGGCTCCGGCTTCTCCACCGGCGCCTCGCCGCCCTGGCGCGAGATGGTCAGCAGCGCACCCAGCTCGTCGCGGGTCAGGTCGCGAAGGTCGCCGGACCGCAGCGAGCCCAGGTGCAGCGGACCGAACTGCCGGCGCACCAGCTCGAGCACCGGGTGCCCGACCGCGGCCATCATCCGCCGGACGACGCGGTTGCGCCCGGAGTGCAGCGTGATCTCGACGAGCGACGCGTTCGAGCGCCCCTCCGGTCGGCCGAGCAGCCGCGCCTTATCGGCCGCGACCGTGCCGTCCTCCAGCTCGACGCCGGCGGTCAGCGCCGCGATCGTCTGCGGCAGCACCTGCCCGTGCACCTTCGCGATGTAGGTCTTCGTCACCCCGAACGACGGGTGCGCGAGCACGTGCGCCAGCTCGCCGTCGTTGGTCAGCACCAGGAGTCCCGAGGTCTCGGAGTCGAGGCGGCCGACGTTGAACAGCCGCTCCTCGAAGTTCTGCGTGTAGGTCCGGAGGTCGGGTCGGCCGTTCTCGTCCGAGAGCGAGCTGACCACGCCGACCGGCTTGTTCAGCATCACGTAGCGCCGCGAGGTGTCCAGCTGCACGGCGACGCCGTCCACCTCGATCCGGTCGTTCTCCGGGTCGATGCGGCGGCCGAGCTCGCTCGCGACCTCGCCGTTCACGCGGATCCGCCGCGCGACGATCATCTCCTCGACGACGCGGCGGGAGGCGACCCCCGCGGCCGCGAGGACCTTCTGCAGTCGTTCGCCCTCGGGCAAGTCAGCCGCGCTCATCGAATCCGTTCCGTCCGTCGCTCAGTAGGGGGGAGATCTTCGGCAGCTCGTCGAGCGAGGCGAGGCCGAGATGGACGAGCAGCTGCTCGGTGGTGCCGTAGAGGACCGCGCCGGTCTCGGGGTCGCTGCCGACCTCCGCGATCAGGCCGCGGCCGAGGAGGGTGCGCGCGACGGAGTCGACGTTGACCGCGCGGATCTGCGCGACCTGGCCGCGGGAGATCGGCTGCTTGTAGGCGATGACCGCGAGCGTCTCGAGGGCCGCCTGCGACAGCTTGGTCGGGTTCTGGGTCAGCACGAAGTCGGAGACGACGGAGTCGTACTCGCGGCGCACGTAGACCCGCCAGCCCCCGCCGACCTCGCGCAGCTCGAAGCCGCGGCGGATGCCGCCGTCCGCGCCGTCGAAGTCCGCGGCGAGCCGCTCGACCGACTGCCGGACGACCGGGATCGGCCGCGAGAGCGCCGTGGCGAGCGCGGCGAGCGACTGCGGCTCGTCCGCGATCATCAGGATCGCCTCCACGGCGCGGTCGATCTCGAACGCGACGGTCCCGGGACCGGCGACGGCCGCGGAGTCGGTGCTCGTGGGCTCACTGGTCATAGTCGGCCCCCAGGTGCGCGAGGCTCGCGTCCGACCAGTTCTCGGCCACCCACTGCAGGGTCAGCTCGCCGAGCGGCTCCGGCTGCTCGAACGCGATCGCGGCGTGCCGGTAGAGCTCGAGCACGGCGATGAAGCGCGCCACGATCACGCCCTTCTCGTCCGCATCGGCGACGAGCTCGCGGAAGGTCGCCGTCGTCCGCTCGCGCAGCACGGCCACGATGTACGCGGCCTGCTCGCGGATGCTGATCAGCGGCGCGTGCAGGTGGTCGAGCCCGACGGTCGGGATCTCGCGCGGCGCGAGCGCGACGGCGGCGAGCGCCGCGAAGTCCTCGGGCGAGAGCGTCCAGACCAGCTCCGGCTTCTTCGCGCGGAACTCCTCCTCGAGCGGCACCTGGCGCACGTGCCGGCCGGTCTCGGCGTCGATCCGCTCGGCGAACCACGCCGACACCTGCTTGAAGGCGCGGTACTGCAGGAGCCGGGCGAAGAGCAGGTCGCGCGCCTCGAGCATCGCCGCGTCCTCCGCGTCGACCAGCTCGCCCTGCGGCAGGAGCCCGGCGATCTTGAGATCGAGCAGGGTCGCCGCGACGACCAGGAACTCGGAGGCGCGGTCGAGCCCCTCGGCCGTGTCGATGCCGTGCAGGTAGGAGAGGAACTCGTCCGTCACCGCGCTCAGCGCGATCTCGGTGATGTCGACCTGCTGCTTCGCGATCAGGCTCAGCAGGAGGTCGAAGGGCCCCTCGAAGTTCGACAGCGCGACGGTGAAGCGGCGGGAGACGGGGGCGGTGTCCGCCTCCTGGTCGAGCAGGAGCGCCTCAGGCGACCGCGCCACGCGAGATCAGCTCCCTGGCGAGCTTGCGGTACGCCTTCGCCGCGTTGTGCTCCGGCGCGAACGTGGTGATCGGCACCCCCGACACGCTCGCGTCGGGGAACTTCACCGTGCGTCCGATCACCGTCTCGAGCACACTGTCGCCGAAGGCGTCGACCACCCGGTCGAGCACCTCGCGCGAGTGCAGCGTGCGCGAGTCGTACATGGTCGGCAGGATGCCGTCCAGCTCGATGACCGGGTTCAGCCGGTCGCGGACCTTGTCGATCGTCTCGATCAGCAGCGCGACGCCGCGCAGGGCGAAGAACTCGCACTCGAGCGGGATGAGCACGCCGTGGCTCGCGGTGAGCGCGTTCACGGTGAGCAGGCCCAGCGACGGCTGGCAGTCGATCAGGATCACGTCGTAGTCGGCACTGACCTTGCGCAGCACGCGGGCGAGGATCGTCTCGCGGGCGACCTCGTTGACGAGGTGCACCTCCGCGGCAGAGAGGTCGATGTTCGCGGGGATGATGTCGAGGCCGGGGACGCGGGTCGGGCGGATGGCCTCGCTCGGGTCCTTGACGGTGCCGAGCAGCAGGTCGTAGATCGTGATCGCGTCGTAGGTGGCGACGCCGAGCCCGGCGGACAGCGCGCCCTGCGGGTCGAAGTCGATGGCCAGCACGCGGCGGCCGTACTCGGCGAGCGTCGCGCCCAGGTTGATGGTCGTCGTCGTCTTGCCGACGCCGCCCTTCTGGTTGCAGAGCGAGATGATGCGCGCGGGCCCGTGCCCGGTCAGCTCCACCGGGAGCGGGAAGTCGCGCAGGGGCCGGCCGGTCGGGCCGAGCGTCGGGGCTTCGAGACCGGTGAGCTCGGCCTTGTCGTCCGTCTTGCGTGTCACCTGCGTCGCCTCGCTTCCCGTGTCGGCGTGCGCTCCCGCGCGGCCTCCGTCGAGTGTACCGGCGACCCCGTCGTCGTCCCCGCCGCCGCCCCGGCGTCCGCCGATCTCGAGGAGACCGCTCCCGACCCATGCCAGTCGAGTAGCCGCGAAGCGGCGTATCGAGACCCGCCGTCGTGAACACGCCGGCCCCTCGGCCCCACCGTTTCGGAGCAGCCGGATCTCGATACGCCCGCTCCGCGGGCTACTCGATCAGCATGAAGCGCCCCGCCCCGCCCCGTCAGCGCCGCGCCCGCGGGTGCGCCGTCGTGTACACGTCGCGCAGCGTGTCCGCCGTCACCAGCGTGTAGATCTGCGTCGTCGCCACCGAGGCGTGACCGAGCAGCTCCTGCACCACCCGCACGTCCGCCCCGCCTGCGAGCAGGTGCGTCGCGAAGGAGTGCCGGAACGTGTGCGGCGAGATCTCCCGATCCAGCCCCGCCTTCTCGGCGACCGCGCGGATCACCAGCCACGCGCTCTGCCGCGACAGCCGGCTCCCGCGCACGCCGAGGAACAGCGCCGGCGTCGCCCGCCCGCGCCGCGACAGCTCGGGCCGCGCCCGCACCAGGTAGTCCTGCACCGCCTCGCGCGCGAAGCTCCCGAGCGGCACCATCCGCTGCTTCGAGCCCTTGCCGGTCAGCCGCACGACCTCCGAGTCGAAGACGTCGTCGACGCTCAGGTCCACCGCCTCCGAGATGCGCGCGCCGGTGGCGTAGAGCAGCTCCAGCAGCGCCCGGTCGCGCAGCTCCGACAGCTCCTCACCCCGGGCCGCCTCGAGCAGCGACGCCATCTGCCCGACCGTGATCGCCTTGGGCAGCGTCATCGGCAGCTTCGGCGGCAGCACATCGTGGGCGACGTCGTCGGCGACGTGCCCCTCCTCCAGCGCGAAGCGGTGCAGCCCGCGCACGCTCGAGAGGATGCGCGCCCGCGAGCTCGCCGCAAGCGGCCGCTCGGCCCGCGCCGCGAGCCAGGAGGCGAAGTCCCCCACGTCCGAGCGCCGGAGCGTTGCGAGATCGGTGACGCCGCGCTCCTCGAGCCAGCCGAGGTACAGCCCCAGATCGCGCCGGTACGCCGCGATCGTGTGCGCCGAGAGTCCGCGCTCGACGCTCGCCTGCCGGAGGAAGGCGTCGGCGATCGCGGGCGGAGTCACCCCCGGCGGACCCGCGGGTGCCGCGTCCACGGCGAGGAGGCGTCGCCCAGCCCGGCCCAGCCGCGCGCGCGGAAGGCGTGCGCCGCGAGCACCGCGAGGCACAGCGACGGGTTCTGCACCCGCCGTGCGAGCACGGCGTCGACCGCCTCGTCGAGCGCGACCCAGCGCAGCTCCATGTCGGCCTCCTCCGCCTCGCGCTCGAAGGCGGCGTCGGTGGCGGAGAGATCGCGCGCCAGGTAGATGCGGATCACCTCGTCGCTGCCGCCGGGCGAGGTGGCGAACTCCGAGAGCAGGTCCCAGCGGCCGGCCCGCAGGTCGGTCTCCTCCCCCAGCTCGCGCTGCGCGGCGAGGAGGGCGTCCTCCCCCTCGATGTCGAGGAGGCCGGCCGGGATCTCCCACTCGCGGGTGCGCACGGGGTGGCGGTACTGCTTGATCAGCGCGACGCGGTCCTCGTCGTCCAGGGCGAGCACCGCGACGGCGCCCGTGTGGTCGAGGAACTCGCGGCGCAGCTCGCCGTCGCCGTAGCGGAAGGTCTCGGCGCGGACGCCCCAGACCATGCCGTCGAAGACGCGCTCGCTGGTGAGGATCTCGGGCTCGACGAGCTCGTCCGAGAGCAGGAAGTCGGAGGCCGGCGCGTCCGAGGGCACGGAGTCGGTCGCGTCAGTCATCGGAGCCGGCCTCCGACGCCGGGAACAGCCGCGACGCCTCCTGGCGCTCGAGCGCCGCGGTCACGAGCCCCTTGAACAGCGGGTGCGCGTTGTTCGGCCGCGAGCGCAGCTCAGGGTGAGCCTGCGTGCCGACGTAGAACGGGTGCTTCTCCCGCGGCAGCTCGACGTACTCGACGAGGCTGCCGTCCGGCGACGTCCCCGAGAACCACAGGCCGGCCTCGGCGATCCGGTCGCGGTAGCCGTTGTTCACCTCGTAGCGGTGGCGGTGGCGCTCGGCGGCCTGGGGCGCTCCGTAGACCTCTGCGACGATCGAGCCCTCGGCGAGATCGGCCGTGTAGAGACCGAGGCGCATCGTGCCGCCCATGTCGCCGGCGGCGAGGATCTCGACCTGCTCGGCCATCGTCGCGATGACGGGGAACTCGGTCTCCGGGTCGAACTCGGAGGACGACGCGCCCTCGAGCCCGGCCTCGTTGCGCGCGTACTCGATCACCATGCACTGCAGCCCGAGGCACAGGCCCAGGGTGGGGATGCCGTTCTCGCGAGCGAAGCGCAGCGCGCCGAGCTTGCCCTCGATGCCGCGGATGCCGAAGCCGCCGGGGACGCAGATGCCGTCGAGCTCGGAGAGCGCCTTCGCTGCCGCCTCCGGGTCCTCGAGTCCGTCGGACGCGATCCAGCGCAGGACGACCTTGGTCTGCTGCGCGAAGCCGCCGGCCCGCAGCGCCTCGGTGACCGAGAGGTACGCGTCGGGCAGGTCGATGTACTTGCCGACCAGGCCGATGGTCACCTCGTGCTTGGGCTCGTGCACGGCCTCGAGCAGCTGCGACCAGCCGTCCCAGACGACCTCGCCGGCCGACAGGTCGAGCTGGTCGATGATGTACGAGTCGAGCCCCTGCTCGTTGAGCATCGAGGGGATCTCGTAGATCGAGGCGACGTCCTTCGCGTTGACGACGGCCTGCTCGTCGACGTCGCACATCAGCGCGATCTTGCGCTTGTTCGACTCCGACACCGGCCGGTCGCTGCGCAGCACGAGCGCGTCCGGCTGGATGCCGATCGAGCGCAGCGCGGCGACGGAGTGCTGGGTCGGCTTGGTCTTCTGCTCGCCGGAGGCGCCCATGAACGGCACGAGCGAGACGTGCACGAAGAAGACGTTGCGGCGGCCGAGCTCGTGGCGCACCTGGCGGGCCGACTCGATGAAGGGCTGCGACTCGATGTCGCCGACGGTGCCACCGATCTCGGTGATGATCACGTCGGGCTGCGGGTCGTCCTCGGCCTGCAGGCGCATGCGGCGCTTGATCTCGTCGGTGATGTGCGGGATGACCTGGACCGTGTCGCCGAGGTACTCTCCGGCCCGCTCGCGGGCGATCACCCGGGAGTAGATCTGACCGGTGGTGACGTTCGCCGCCTGATTGAGGTTGATGTCGAGGAAGCGCTCGTAGTGCCCGATGTCGAGGTCGGTCTCGGCGCCGTCGTCGGTCACGAAGACCTCGCCGTGCTGGAACGGGTTCATCGTCCCGGGATCCACGTTGAGGTACGGGTCGAGCTTCTGCATCACGACGCGCAGTCCGCGCGCGGTGAGCAGGTTGCCGAGGCTGGCGGCCGTCAGGCCCTTGCCGAGCGAGGAGACGACCCCGCCCGTGACGAAGATGTGCTTCGTAACCTTCACGGGGGCGGTGTCGCGCCCGGCCGCAGAAGTGTCGGAAGAGGAAGAGGAAAGGCCCGAGTTCGAATTGTCCACCACGGGGTTCCACCGTAACAGCAGAACGGGGTCCGGGCGCCGCCCCCGCCGATTTCGCACCGGTCGGGGGGCGGCGCACCGGCCCGTGTCAGCGCCGGCGGCTCGACTCGAGCAGCTCGCGCGCGTGCGCCAGGGCGTTCTCGGAGTCGGTCAGCCCGGAGAGCAGGCGCGCCATCTCGGACACCCGCTCCTCCGCATCCAGCTGGGTGACCGCGCTCGAGGTGACCGAGCCGTCCGAGCCCTTCTCGACCCGGAGGTGGTTGGTCGCGAAGGCCGCGACCTGGGCCAGGTGCGTCACCACGATGACCTGCGAGGTCTCTGCCAGGCGCGCCAGCCGGCGCCCGATCTCGATCGCCGCCGCACCGCCGACGCCCGCATCGACCTCGTCGAAGACGAACGTCGGCACCGGATCGTTCGCCGCCACGACCACCTCGATCGCGAGCATCACCCGCGAGAGCTCTCCCCCGGAGGCGCCCTTCGCGAGCGCGCGCGGAGTGGCGCCGGTGTGCGGCTGCAGCAGCATCTCGACCGTGTCGCGCCCGTGCACCGTCGGCTCGCTCGCGCTGCCGACCTGCACGTGCAGGCGCGCGTCGGCCATGGCCAGCGCGGTCAGCTCGTCGCTCACCCGCGCGCCCAGCTCGGCGGCGGCCGCGGTGCGCAGCTCGGTCAGCCGGTCGGCGAGCCGCTCGACCAGATCGGCGTCGGCGGCGGTGTCGGCCTCGAGGGCTGCGATCCGCTCGTCGTCGCCGTCGAGCTCGAGCAGCCGCAGCCCGGAGGAGTCGACGAGGTCGAGCACGTCGTCGAGAGTCGGTCCGTAGGTGCGCGCGAGCGCGGAGAGCTCCGCCCGGCGGTTCTCGATCAGCTCGAGGTCGTGCGCGCCGTCGAGGTCGAGCTCGGCGAGGTAGGAGGAGAGGCCGGCCGCGACGTCGCCGAGCAGCACCGACGCCTCGCCGAGGGTCTGGGTCAGCGGCTCGAGCGCCGCGTCGTGCTCCGCGGCGCGCTCGAGCACCCGGCGGGCGATCTCGACGAGACCGAGGGCGTCGCGGCCGTCGAGCTCCTCCGAGGACACGGCCTCGCGGGCCTCCCCCGCGGCGATGCGCAGCTGCTCGATGCTGCCGAGCCGCTCGGACTGCGTCGAGAGCTCGACGTCCTCGCCGCGCTGCGGCGCGACCACCTCGATCTCGGCGAGCGCACTGCGGAGTCGCTCCGCCTCGCGCGCCCGCGACTCCCGCGCCGTGGTCAGCTCGTCGAGCTCCTCGCGGTTGGCCCGCCAGCGCTCGAAGGCGCTCGCGTAGTCGCGCAGGGCCTCCCCCAGCTCGGGTCCGCCGAAGCGGTCGAGCGCGTCGCGCTGCGCGGCCGCCGAGCGGAGCCGGATCTGGTCCGACTGCCCGTGCACCACGACGAGCTGATCGGCCAGCTCGCTGAGCACGCTGACCGGAGCACTGCGGCCGCCGACGACGGCGCGCCCGCGCCCCTCGGCCGACACCGAGCGGGCGAGCAGCAGCTCCGGGCCGTCGAGGTCGCCGCCGGCGTCGTGGACGCGGTCCGCGACCGCGCCCTCCTCGGGTACGAGCCAGCGGCCCGACACCCAGGCCTGCTTGCTGCCGGAGCGGACGGCGGACGCGTCGGAGCGCGCGCCGAGCACGAGGCCCAGTGCGGTCACGACCATGGTCTTGCCGGCACCGGTCTCGCCGGTGACGGCGGTGAATCCCGGTCCGAGCGGGAGGGTCGCCTCGGCGATGACGCCGAGGTCGCGGATCTGCAGCTCCTCGAGCATGCGGTTACTCCGTCTCCGCCGACCCCCGCCATCCGCGGATGGGGAGACCGAACTTCTGCACCAGGCGATCGGTGAACGGGGCGTCGTGCAGGCGGGCGAAGCGCACCGGCACGGGCGAGCGGCGGTAGAGCACCCGCGCCCCGGGTGGCAGCTCGTAGGTGCGCCGGCCGTCGGCCCACAGCACGCCGACGCCGTCGGTGCGCTCCTTCACCTCGACGGCGAGGCTGGAGTCCGGCCCCACGACGAGCGGGCGGGCGAACAGGGCGTGCGCGCTGAGCGGCACGAGCAGCATCGCCTCGAGCGTGGGCCAGACGACGGGACCGCCGCCGGAGAAGGCGTAGGCGGTCGAGCCGGTGGGCGTCGAGACGACAATGCCGTCGCAGCCGAAGCTGGAGAGCGGGCGGCCGTCGACGCCGACCATCACCTCGAGCATCCGCTCGCGGCTGCCCTTCTCGACGGTCGCCTCGTTGAGCGCCCAGGTCTCGTAGACGACGGCGTCGTCGATCTTGACGCGCACCTGCAACGTCATCCGCTCCTCCACGGCGTAGTCGCCGTCGAGTGCGCGCGCGACCGCGTCATCGAGGTCGTCGCGCTCGCTCTCGGCGAGGAAGCCGACATGGCCGAGGTTCACTCCGAGCAGCGGAGCCGTACCGGTCCGGACGATCTCGGCCGCGCGCAGGATGGTGCCGTCCCCGCCGAGGACGAAGACCAGCTCGATCTCCTCCAGCGGAACGTCGGTACCGAGGACGGCCACGTCGCTGAGCTCGGGCGCGGTGCGGACGATGTCGCCCTTGTCGTCGGCGCAGAGCACGGGCCGGGCTCCGGACCCGCGGAGGCGTCCGACCACGAGGATCGCCGCTTCGAGGGAGTCCGCCCGTCCGGTGTGGGCGATGACGAGGATGTTGCGCTCGCCAGGAGGGGACTGCATCGAGTGGGTGTCCTTCGGGTCGATCGACGGCGGCGGACACGATCGCGTCACCCGAGGGTGAGCGCGGTGACCGCGTCCCTCCATTCTGTCGGAATCGTTCCGCGGTCGCGGTCGAGGTGCACCAGATACTCCTGATTCCCAGCGCCACCCGGGAGCGGCGACGCGATCAGACCGGCCACTCCGAGTCCCGCGTCCCAGGCGGACCAGAGCACGTCGGAGAGTGCCTCACGCCGGAGCTCCGGATCGCGGACGATCCCCTCCTTGATGCCCAGGCGGCCCACCTCGAACTGCGGCTTGACCAGCACGACGAAGTCGGCCGCCGGCGCGACCGAGGCGGCGACCGCCGGCAGCACCATCGACAGGGAGATGAAGGAGACGTCCGCGACGACGAGGTCCGGCACGACATCCGTTCCGGAGACCGCTGAGAGCGAGCTCGCCGTCATCTCCCGCGCGTTGAAGCCCTCCACCACGTGAACTCGCTCGTCGGAGCGGATCCGCGGCGCCAGCTGCCCGTGACCGACATCGAGCGCGATCACCGACGCGACTCCGCGTTCCAGGAGCACCTGGGAGAACCCGCCCGTGGAGGCTCCGACATCGAGGGCGTTCGCACCGTCGACTTGCACGGTGGGGAACGCGTCCAGGGCTGCGATCAGTTTGTGGGCCGCCCGGCTGACGTAGTGGTCCAGCGAGGCGACGGCGACCTCCTGCTCGGGCCGCACTCGGATCGACGGTTTGAGCGCCGGCGCACCGTCCACAGTGACGACGCCGTCGGCGATCATGCGCGCAGCATGCACACGGGAGCGGGCGATGCCTCGCGTGGCGAGTGCGGTATCGAGCCGCTGGTCCTCGGAGTCGGTCATCGAGCGGAGTCACCACCCTCGAGCCGGATCCGAAGCTGCTCCTGCAGTTCCGCGTAGGCAGCCGCTCGCGATGCCAGGGGCGACTGCTCGATGTCGTCGAGACGATCGCCGAGCTCGACGCTCTCGCTTCCGGACGTGCGGTCCTCGGACATCGTCACTCCTCACGGCGCCGCGTCGAGCGGCTAGCGGCTCTCCTGGAGAACCTCTCGTTAAACAGCGATGGCCACCCATTTCTGGGTGGCCATCGTGAATTGGTGTCCGGCGGTGTCCTACTCTCCCACAGGGTC
>NZ_JALGRT010000008.1:0-258840 GCF_022815525.1 Rathayibacter sp. VKM Ac-2927 | reverse complement strand
ACAGCCCTGCCAGGCGTCAGATACGCAGACGAGTCAGAACCCCGCGACACACCAAGGCAATCACCGATACGCCCGCTGCGCGGGCTACTCGATCAGCATGCAACGGATCCCGTTCGCAGTGCGGCTCCGCCCATGCTGGTCGAGTAGCCCCGCCAGGGGCGTATCGAGACCCACCGTCACCGAGAGGTCTGCAAACCCCGTGCCCGGTCACGGTGGATCTCGATGCGCCCGCTCCGCGGCCTCCTCGGTCAGCAGGCAGGGGGCCCGCCGGCGTGTGCGAAGCGTCGCCATCCGTCACGAACAGCTGCCTGAGAGCGGAAGAAGGAGCCGTTCGCGACGGATCACCGTCCGGAACAAGCGGCGCCAGCGGAACGCGCGAGCGAATCGGAGAATCGCGTGCCGAGCGATTCTCCGCAGCGGACGCAGGACGCTCTGCGGAACCCCGCCACTTCGAGAAGTCGACTGCGCGGGGGGGGCGGCAGCGACGCCCCGACCAGGGAACGCCGAAAGGCCCCGCGATCTCGAGATCGTGGGGCCTTTCGGTGTTCACGCAGAAATGCGCGCGCCGCTTACCAGCTCGACTTGGTGATGCCGGGCAGCTCGCCGCGGTGGGCCATGTCACGGAAGCGGACACGCGAGATGCCGAACTTCGAGAGGTTGCCGCGGGGGCGGCCGTCGACGGCGTCGCGCGAGCGGACGCGGACGGGCGAGGCGTTGCGGGGGAGCTTCTGGAGGCCCGTGCGGGCGGCCTCGCGGGACTCGTCGGTCCCGGCGGGGTCGACGAGGGCCTTCTTCAGCTCGAGGCGCTTGGCGGCGTAGCGGTCGACGACCACCTTGCGCTGCTCATTGCGGGCGATCTTGCTCTTCTTGGCCATACTTAGCGCTCCTCGCGGAAGTCGACGTGCTTGCGCACTACGGGGTCGTACTTCTTGAGCACGAGACGGTCGGGGTCGTTGCGGCGGTTCTTCTTGGTCACGTAGGTGTAACCGGTTCCGGCCGTCGAGCGGAGCTTGATGATCGGACGGACGTCCTGCTGCTTGGCCATTAGATCTTCACCCCACGAGCGAGAACATCCTTCACGACGGACTCGATGCCACGGGCGTCGATGACCTTGATGCCCTTGGCCGACAGCGTCAGCGTGACGTTACGGCGCAGGGACGGGACGTAGTACGTCTTCTTCTGCACGTTCGGGTCGAAGCGGCGCTTGGTGCGCCGGTGCGAGTGCGAGATGGCGTGTCCGAAGCCGGGAACGGCTCCGGTCACCTGGCAGACTGCTGCCATGGTTTCCTCCATGTGTGGGTACCGTGGGCCACGCGCGGCACGAGGCCTCGCCCGACCCACCCAAGGTCACTTGTCGGCGCACCGCCCGCCTGTCGAGGGGGACCGGGGTCCCGCCCGGAGGGCAGCGCGCAAGAGCGTGCAGATGCACGCAACCCGAGTAGCTTAGGCGACACGCGCGCGCCCTGCAAGACTCGCCGATGCTACGGTCGCTCCGGTGCACCGGGGGGTCCGGGTCGCCGCGGGGGGAATCATGAACGGCTCGAGGCCGGATGCACTGCGGCGCCGTGCGCTGCTGCTGGGGATCGCCTCCGCCGCCGTGGGGCTGAGCGGATGCACGAGCGCCGGGCGGCTCACGCCGACCGCGACGCCGGTGGCCGCGACCACGACTCCCACTCCCACCCCCGCTCCCCCGCCGCGCCCCGTGCCGACGGCGACGGCGGCGCCCGTGCCGATCCGCGCCCGCTTCCCGCTCCCGGAGGGCACGATCACCGAGCTGCCCGGCGACGGGAACCTGATGGCGTGGACGGTCGACGACGGAGCCGACACCGACGTCGTCGCCGCCTACGCGCAGTTCGCGAAGGACACCGGCACCCGGCTCACCTTCTTCCTCAACGGGAAGTACGACTCGTGGACCGTGAACGCGCCGGCACTCGCGCCGCTCGTCGCGAGCGGGCAGGTGCAGCTCGCGAACCACACCTGGTCCCACGCCGACCTGACCTCGCTCTCGGACGACGGGATCCAGGAGGAGCTCGGCCGCAACGGCGACTTCATCCGCGCCACCTACGGGGTGGAGGCGGCACCGTTCTACCGCCCGCCGTTCGGCTACACCGACGCGCGCAGCCGGGCGGCCGCGGCGGCCGTCGGCTACACGGCGACGACGCTCTGGTACGGCTCACTCTCGGACTCGGGGCGGATCACGCCGGAGCAGCTGCTCGGCTTCGCGGACGAGTGGTTCCGGCCGCAGCGCATCGTGATCGGGCACGCGAACTTCGACCCGGTCACGACGGTCTACGCCCAGCTGGTCGACCTCCTCCGCGCCCGCTCCCTCGAGACGGTCACCCTCCGCGACGTCTTCGCCGCCTGACCCCTGTGCCCGTCGGCTCCGCGAGGTGCCACTTGTGCACGCCTTCCTCGGCGTGTCGGGTGCACAAGTGGCATCTCGCGGCGGGGATCAGACGCGCAGGGTCATGCGGGCGGCGGTGGTGATCGCCGCCGCTACGGCGTCGAGACTCGGGGTGTGCAGGGACCACTGCTGCCAGTAGAGGGGGACGTCGACGGGGGCGCCGCCGAGGGGGACGAGGCCCGGCGCGCCGACGGGGGCCTGCAGCTCGGGGAGCATGCCCCAGCCGAGGCCCAGGCGCACGGCCTGCTCGAAGTCGGCCGAGCCGGGCACGCGGTGCTGCGGCGGGCGCGCCTCCACCCCGGCTGCAGCGAGGAACCGGGCCTGCAGGCGGTCCTTCTCGTCGAAGACGACGACGGGGGCGACGGCGAGCGCTGCCGCGTCCGGCCCCTCCGGGAACCAGCGCGCGGCGAAGGCGGGGGCGGCCATCGCCCGGTAGCGCATCACGCCGAGCGGGGCGACGGTGCAGCCGAGCACCGCCTCCGCCTCGGCCGTCACCGCGGCGAGGACGGTGCCGTCGCGCAGGAACGCGGTGGTGTGCTCCTGGTCCTCGCGGTGCAGCTCGACGACGACCTCGGGGACGGTCGCGAGCGCGGGCAGGACCCAGGTCGCGAGCGAGTCCGCATTGACGGCCATCGGCACGGTCACCGGTCCACGGCCCTCGCGCGCACCGCCGTCGAGCGCGCGGACGGCGTCCTCGGTGAGCAGCTCGATCTGGCGGGCCAGCCGGAGCAGGCCGGCACCCGCCTCGGTGGCGACGACGGGACGCGAGCGGACCAGCAGCACCCGCCCGGCCGCCGACTCGAGCGCTTTGATGCGCTGGCTGAGCGCGGAGGGCGTGACGTGCAGCTCGCGCGCGGCGGCGTCGAAGGAGCCGAAGCGCACCGCGGCGGCGAGGGCGCGGAGGCGGGCGAGGTCGAGGTCGTCGGTCAGCATCGGAGGTCCCATCAGTCGCGCTTACGGTACTGAAGGAGCGTGAGCTGGTCTACAGGCGCGGTCGCCCCTAGCGTCGGAGTCGTGTCCCCCCTCCTCGCCGCCGTGTCCGGCCTCGGCTTCGGCCTCTCGCTCATCATCGCCATCGGCGCCCAGAACGCGTTCGTCCTGCGGCAGGGCCTCCGCCGCGAGCACGTGCTCGCCGTCGTCGCGATCTGCGCCCTGGCGGATGCGGCGCTGATCATCCTCGGCATCGCCGGGATCGGCGCGGTGCTCGAGTCGGCGCCGTGGCTGCTGGTGGTGATCCGCTGGGGCGGGATCGCCTTCCTCCTCGCCTACGCGGTGCTCGCCGCGCGGCGCGCACTGCGCCCCGGGACACTGGAGGGCGACCCGGCCGGCGCCTCCACGTCGCTGCGGACGGCGATCGGCACCTGCCTCGCCCTGACGCTGCTCAACCCGCACGTGTACCTCGACACGGTGGTGCTGCTCGGCTCCGTCGCGAACACGCACGGCGACGAGCGCTGGTGGTTCGGCGCGGGGGCGGCGCTGGGCAGCGTGCTGTGGTTCACGGCGCTGGGCTTCGGGGCGCGGGCGCTGCGCCCGCTGTTCCGCAGCCGGACGGCCTGGCGGGTGCTCGACGGCGCGGTCGCGGTCGTGATGGTCGTGCTGGCGGTGTCGCTCGCGCTGTCGTCCTGAGCGGGGTCGTCCTGAGCGGAGGCGCGCCGGTCAGCCCGCGTGGACCATCGAGCGGGCGGCGAGCAGCCAGACGGCTCCGGTGGCGAGGATCGCGAGCGACCCGGCGATCGAGGCCACGATCGAGATCCCGATCAGCAGCCCCTGCGAGGGCGTCGCCGTGACCAGCAGCGGGACGGTCGTCGCGAATCCTCCGGCGGCGTTCACGGCCACGGCGACCGCGGCGATCCCCACCACCCGCCGCGGGACGGTGCGCGAGCGCCCGAGCGCGACGAGCCCCACCACTCCGGCGGCCGCGGTGAGCACAGCCAGGGTGAGCACGAGCGTCGAAGCGGCGATCATCTCGGGCGTGGATGTCGAGCCCGTCGTGCTCGGCGAGGACCAGGACACGATCGGCCGCAGCACGATCAGGACCGCGAAGACGATCAGCGCCGTCGCTCCGGTCGGGCCGACGAGCCCGCCCTTCGAGTCGGCGCCGCGCGCGAGGACCGAGGCGGCGGCCGCGAGCAGGGCCGCCCCGAGGAGGACGACGGCGCGCGCCGCGAGCAGGGAGCCGGAGCCGGTCGGGGCGAACAGGAACACGACGTCCAGCAGGCCCGCCGCCGCCACGAAGAGGCCGGCGAGCCGCAGCGTGGCCGCGCGCGAGGCGGCGGACGCAGGGACGGTGGTCGGAGCTGTCATCGGGTTCCCCTCTCCCGGGCCGGACTCCCCCACGCTAGCGCGCTGGTCCAGCCGCCATTGTTCTACTAACATAGCGAACATGCTCTTGCGCGTCGATCACTCCTCGCCTCGCTCGCTGGCCGACCAGCTCGAGGCGCAGGTCCGTGCCGCCGTCGCGGCGGGCGAGCTCTCGGCGGGCGATCGCCTGCCCCCGGCGCGCGAGCTGGCCGACTCCCTCGGCATCAACATGCACACCGTGCTGCGCGCCTACGCCGCGCTCCGCGACGACGGGATCCTGCAGATGCGACGGGGCCGCGGTGCCTGGATCGCGGAGTCGGCCGGCCCCGGCCTCGTGCGCGTCACCGCCCTCGTCGAGCAGCTCGCCGCCGAGGCCCGCCGCAGCGGCATCAGCCGCGCCGACGTCATCCGCCTTCTCGAGAGGACCGCACCGTGACCACCACCGGCACCACCACCGACCGCAGCCCGCGCACGCTCGTCGCCGCCGCGTCGCTCCTGCTCCCCGCCGCGGCGATCCTCGTCTCGCGGGCCGTCCTCGGCGAGCGGCTCCCGCCGGTGCTCGCCTCGCACTGGTCGAGCACCGGCGCCGCCGACGAGTCGCAGCCCGTCGCGGCCCTCCTCCGGCTGGCACTGCTGCTGGCGGGCGTCCCCGCCGTCGCCGGACTCGTCGCCGCGGCGTTCGGCCGCGCCCCGCGCCTCCTGCTCGGCGGACTCGGCCTCGTCGCCGGTCTCGGTGCCGGCGCCTGGGCGACCTCGGTCGGCACGACGCTCGCCGCAGGGTCGGCGGAGGAGGCCGTGCTCGGCGCCTGGCTTCTCGCTCTGCTCGGCGGCGGGGTGTTCGCGGTGGTGCCGGCGCTGATCGCGCCGCCCACCCGGCACACGCCGCGGGTCGCCGTCGACCGACTGCCGCTCGGCGCCGAGGAGACCGGCGCCTGGTCGCACACCGTCACCGGCCGGGTGTTCGCCGTCACGGGAACGGTGCTGCTGCTCATCGCGGCGGCCGCCGTCCCGGGGCTGCTCGCCACGGGCGACACGGGACCGGCGATCGCGATGGCGATCGTGCTCGGAGCGAGCGCGGTCGTGATGCTCGGCTTCACCCGCCTGCGCGTCACGGCCGACCGTCGGGGGCTGCGCGTGGTGTCCCGGGCGCTCGGCATCCCGCTGCGGCGGATCCCGCTGGCGTCGATGGCCTCGGTGACCACCGCGGCGCTTCGCCCGTCGGAGTGGGGCGGCTGGGGCTACCGGATGTCCCCGGGCCGCTCGGCCCTCATCCTCCGCGCCGGCCCGGGGCTCGTCGTGACGACCACCCACGGCAGCGAGTTCGCGATCAGCCTGAGCGATCCGGAGACCCCGGCCGCCCTCCTCGAGACGCTGCGCCGACGCGCCGAGGACCGACGCGCGTAGGGTGCGAGCGCGGCCGGTGGTCGCCGCCGGAGTCTTCACGAGGGAGTGGGCATGGACGAGCTGCGCAGCAAGACGGTGACCTGGCACGATCCGATGGCGGGGGCGGCCGCGGCGATGCGGATGAGCGGGCTGGACTACCTGCGGGCGATGCAGGACGGGACGATCCCGCCGCCGCCGATCATCACGCTGATGAACATGGAGCTCGGCGCGGTCGACGAGGGCCGGGTGGAGTTCCGCTGCTCGCCGGACGAATCGCACTACAACCCGATCGGGCGGGTGCACGGCGGCTTCGTCTGCACGGTGCTCGACTCGGCGGCGGGCTGCGCGGTGCAGTCGACGCTGCCGATCGGCGTCGGCTACACCTCGCTCGACCTCACCGTCAGCTACCTCCGCGGACTGCACCAGGACAGCGGCGAGCTGCTCGCCGTCGGCACGGTCGTCAAGCCGGGCCGCCGCGTGGCGTTCGCGGAGGCGAGGGTGACGGACGCGCAGGGGCGCCTGGTCGCGACGGCCACGTCGACGCTGCTGGTGTTCCCGCTCGGCGAGAGCGCGTGAGCGCGAGGACGCGAAGGTACTCCGCCATGCTGGTCGAGTAGCCCCGGAGGGGCGTATCGAGACCCGACGTCCTCAGCAGGGCGGGTCTGCAGACTCGCCTTCTGACGCTGGTCGATCTCGATACGCCCGCTCCGCGGGCTACTCGATCAGCATGAACCGCCCGCTGCGCGGGCTACTCGATCAGCATGGGCCGCCCGGTGAACCGGCCACTCGATCAGCAGGTGCCGCCGCGCGGACGGAAGCCGCGTGGCACGAACGCGGGTCGCCCGCAAGTGGCAACGCGGGTTCCCGCGCTGTGGTCGCATGGAGGACGGACGCCGCCGCTCGGGCGCCTCCTCGATGCGACAGGACCTGCATGCCCACGACCACGAGCCGGCCGACGATCTTCGCCCTGCACGGGCTCGGCCTCAGCGGCCGCCTCTTCGATCCGCTCGCCCGCGAGCTCGCCGACGCGGCGGAGGTGGTGGCGATCGATCTGCCCGGCTACGGCGACGCGCGCGACGCCGAGGACGTCTCGCTCGAGGCGATGACGACCGCCGTGATCCGCACGATCCGCGAGCTCGGCGCCTCGCGCTGGCTGCTCGTCGGGCACAGCATGGGCGGCAAGGTCGCCTCGCTGGTGGCCGCGCGCACGCTGTCGGGCCGCTCCGGACTCTTCGGGCTCGCGGGCGTCGTGCTGCTGGCCGGCTCGCCGCTCTCGCCCGAGCCGATGCCCGAGGAGAAGCGGAGCGAGATGCTCGGCTGGGTCGCCGACGGCCCCCTCGACGCGGAGCACGCGCGCACCTTCCTCGAGCAGAACATCGGCGGTGACCTCCCCGCCGCCGAGGACCGGCAGGCGCTCGCCGATCTGCTCCGCTCCTCCCCCGCCGCCTGGCGCGACTGGCTGGAGACCGGCAGCCGCGAGGACCGCACGGACGTCGCCGATCTGCTCTCCGCCTTGCCCGCGCTGCTGATCGCGGGCGGCGAGGACGGCGACCTCGGCGCCGACGGCCAGCGCGCGACCAACGCCCGCAGCTACCCGCGCGCCCGCCTCCTCGAGCTGCCCGGCGCCGGACACCTGCTGCCGATCGAGCGGCCGGTCGAGGTCGCCGCGGCGATCCGCACCTTCTGGCACGACGAGGCCGGCACCGGCCCGGCCGTGCCCGCCGACGCCGCGGACACGATCCGCTCCGCCCGCACCACCTCCCGCATCCGCGCCCTCTTCGCCGAGCGGCTGCTCGCCGACGATCCGGCGTACGCGCCCGCGGCGCTCACGCCCGCCCAGCTGGCGACGCTGCGCGCGGTCGCGGACCGCGTCGTACCGCAGGGGGACGACGGCCGGATCGACCTCGCCGCCCGCGTCGACGCCCAGCTCGCGGCCGGCCGCGGCGACGGCTGGCGCAACGCCGACCTGCCGAGCGACCCCGAGGCCTACCGCCTCGGCCTCGACGCGCTCGGCGGAGTCGACGGCCTCTCCCCCGAGGAGCAGGACGCGCGGCTCGAGGCGCTCGGCACGGAGCCGCTCGGCGCGTTCAGCGCGGAGCAGGCGAAGGCCTGGTTCGAGGACTGCCGCAACGACCTGGTCCGGCAGTGGCTCGCGCACCCCGCGAGCCTCGCCCGCATCGGCTTCGACGGCTACGCGACCGGCGGCGACGCCCTCCCCCTCCTGGGCTTCACCGCCCTCGGCGCCGACGCGCACGACACCTGGGAGCCCGGGACACGAGAGCTCAGTACCGGCGAGCGCAGCTCCGGCAAGCGCAGCACCGGCGAACCCGGCACCCCGCAGAACAGCACGAGGAACTCCCGATGAACACCACCGGCATGCGCCGCTACTCCCCCGACGAGGTCGTCGACGCCGTCGTGATCGGCACCGGCGCCGGAGGCGCCCCGATCCTGGCGACCCTCGCCGCGCGCGGTCTCCGGGTCGTCGCGCTGGAGGCCGGACCGTTCTTCGATCCGCTGACCTTCACCGCGGACGAGACCGAGGCGACCGAGATCAACTGGATGGAGGAGCGCCTCAGCGGCGGCAGCACGCCCACCGCCTTCGGCCCCAACAACAGCGGTCGCGGCGTGGGCGGCTCGACCCTGCACTGGGGCGCCTTCACCCCGCGCCCCGACCCGCGCGACCTGCTGCTGCGGACCGAGTCGGGCCTCGGCCGCGACTGGCCCGTGACGCACGCCGAGCTCGTGCCCTACCTGGAGCGCGCAGAGGCGACCATCGGCGTCTCCGGGCCGGCGGACTACCCGTGGGACCCCTCGCGCCGCTACCTGCAGGCGCCGGTGGACCGCAACGCCTCCGCCGAGATGATGCTGCGCGGCTGCGCGGCCCTCGGGATCCGCGCCACCGACGCACCGGCCGCCGTCCTCAGCACGGGCCGCGACCAGGAGGCGCACGGCGAGCGCGCCTCCTGCCGCAACTGCGGCCAGTGCCACCAGGGCTGCCGCACCGGCGCCAAGGGGAGCATGGACACCTCCTACCTGCCGCTCGCGGTACGCGACGGTGCCGAGATCCGTGCGGAGTCCTTCGTGCACGGTATCGAGCTCGACGCGGCCGGGAAGGTCAGCGCCGTCCTCTACACCGCGGACGGGGTCGAGCGCCGGCAGCGCTGCTCCGCCCTGTTCCTCTGCGCCGGCGGCGTGGAGACGCCGCGGCTGCTCCTGCACACCGGCGTCGCGAACAGCAGCGGGCTGGTCGGCCGCAACTTCCTCGCGCACGGCGCCACCCAGGTCTGGGGCACCTTCGACGAGGAGATGCGCGGCTACCGCGGCTACCCCTCCTCCGTCATCACCGAGGACACCGTGCGCCCGGCCGACGCGGACTTCGCCGGCGGGTACCTGATCCAGAGCCTCGGCACGATGCCGCTCACCCAGGCGACCTCGTTCGTCCGCGGCGCCGGGCTGTGGGGGCCGTCGCTGATGCAGGCCCTCGACGACTACCGCTTCATGGCGGGCGTCGGCATCAACGCGGAGTGCCTGCCCTCGGACGACAACCGGCTCGTGCTGACCGACGAGCTCGACGAGCACGGGGTGCCGAAGGCGCGCATCACCTTCTCGCCGGGCTCGAACGAAGAGGCGATCGACCAGCACGCGATCCGGACGATGACCGCGATCGTCGAGGCGGCGGGCGCGCGCAGCACCCGGGTGATCGCCCGCACGGCGCACACGCTCGGCACCTGCCGGATGGGCACCGACCCGGGCGACGCGGTCGTCGACGGCGACGGGCGCAGCTTCGACGTGCCGAACCTGTTCGTCTGCGACAACTCGGTCTTCCCGAGCGCGGTGATCGCGAACCCGGCGCTGCTGACGGTCGCGCTCGCGCTCCGCACAGCCGACCGCTTCCTCGCGGCGTAGGGGCGGGCGCCTCCCGCGAGATGCCACTTGTGCACGCTTTCGTCGGCGTGTCGCGTACTCAAGTGGCATCTCGCGGACGGGATCAGGGGACTTAACACATCGGAAACGCCTCAGAAACCGCACAGCATCTGAGCGGGGTTGAGTGGGAGGACACCCTCACCGATGGAGCCCGCATGCCCCTGTCCCGGCCGTCCACCCGCACCGCCCGCCGCGCCCTCGCCCTCGGCGCGGCGCTCGCCGCCACTCTCTCGCTCGTCGCCTGCTCCGGAGCGAGCGACGCCGCCTCCGGAGACGGCGGCGACACGGTCACCGTCACCGTCGGCACCCTCCGCGGCCAGCCGCACTTCTACCAGCCGTTCCTCTACGAGCAGTTCGCCGAGGAGGGCGTCGAGTTCGAGGTGATCACCCTCGACACCACGCCCGCGCTCAGCGACGCGCTGGTCGCCGGGACGATCGACTTCGCGATCTCGGGCGTCACCCCGACGATCGCCTCGATCGCGCAGGACCGGGACCTGAAGATCGTCGCGTCCGCCGCGGACGGCGGCTCGGGCTTCCTCGGCGGTGAGGGCATCTCCTCCGTCGAGGACCTCGCGGGCAAGAAGGTCGGCTACATCCAGGGCAGCGCCCAGGAGGTCGCGCTGCGCTACTACCTCGACCAGGCGGAGCTCACCGACGAGGACCTCGAGCTGATCACGATCCCGGTGCCCGAGATGGCGTCCGCGTTCACCAGCGGCTCGATCGACGCGTTCTTCGGCGTGGAGATCGGCGTCTCGATCGCGGAGGCGGCCGGCGGCACCGAGATCGCCGACCCGTACGCGACGCCGATCGGCCGGGTGAACATCGGCCTGGTCACCACCGGCGCGATGATCGAGGAGCAGCCGGAGGTCGTGCAGAAGGTCGTCGACACCCACGCCGCGACGACCGCCTACATGGCCGACAGCGTGGACGAGTGGCTGCCGGACATGATCGCCGAGTTCGGCGGCGACCAGGAGGTGCTCGAGTCGGCGCTGGAGAACTTCTGGCTCCGCTCCGACCTCAGCGAGGAGTACCAGGGCCAGCTCGGCGCGCTCGCGACGCAGATGCAGGAGCTCGGCTTCATCGACGAGGCGCCCGCGATCGAGGACGTCGTCGACACCTCGTTCGCGCCGGCGGCCTGAGCGGTCGGCCGATGACCACCACGATGCGCCCCGCCGAGGCGGCGACCGCCACCGAGCGGCTGTCGACCGTCCGGCGCCGGCGCCGCCCCGGGCGCAGCGGCTGGACGACCTTCCTGCTGGGCCTGCCCGTCCCGATCCTCTTCCTGCTGCTCTGGCAGTTCGGGCGGGCGGGCGAGTGGGAGCTGCTGTTCGGCATCCGGATGGCGTTCCTGCCCTACCCGGGCGACGTGCTGGTCTCGCTGATCGACTACGCCGTCGCGGGCTTGCGGGACGACGCCTTCAGCGGGCTGCTCTGGACCGACCTGGCGGCGAGCGCCGGCCGCGTCTTCGGCGGCTTCGCGCTCGCGACGGTGCTCGCGGTGCCGCTCGGGGTGCTGATGGGCCGCTACTACGCGGTGAACTCGCTGTTCGATCCGTTCATCAACCTGTTCCGGCCGGTGCCGGCGACGGCCTGGGTGCCGCTGGTCGCGCTGCTGATCGGCTACGGCGACCAGGCGTCGATCTTCCTGATCACGCTGTCGGCGTTCTTCCCGATCGTGCTCGGCACGATCAGCGGGGCGCGCCAGGTGCCGCCGCGGCTGATCGAGGCGGCGCGGATGCTGGGCACCTCGCGAGCGGGCGTGCTCGTCCGGGTGGTGCTGCCGGCCTCCGCCGCCGCCATCGTGAACGGCATGCGCATCGGCCTCGGCCTCGCCTGGGTCGTGCTGGTGCTCAGCGAGACGACGGGCGTGAGCACGGGTCTCGGCTCGACGATCTTCCTCGCGCGCGACGTGGTGCGCACCGACCTGATCGTGGTCGGGATGATCTGCATCGCGATCGCGGGATTCGCCTCCGACCGGCTGCTCCTGCTCCTGTTCCGCGTGCTCTTCGGCCGCCGGCCGCTCGTCAAGTGAGGACCCGATGACGCTCTCCGCCCCCGCCTCTGCTCCCGCCCGCACCGCGGACGTCCACGTGCTCGATCTGGCGAAGCGCTACGACACCGCCGGCGGCGGCGTGCTCGCCATGGCCGACGTCTCGCTCGACATCCGCTCGGGCGAGTTCGTCGCCGTGGTCGGCGCGAGCGGCTGCGGCAAGTCGACGCTGCTGCGCATCCTCGCCGGGTTCGAGGATGCGACCGAGGGCGTCGTCGAGGTCGGCGGCCGGGCCGTCTCGGCGCCGGGCCCGGACCGCGGCGTGGTCTTCCAGGACTACGGGCTGTTCCCGTGGCTGAGCGTGCGCGAGAACGTCGCGTACGGTCCGCGGCGGAAGAAGCTGGCGAAGGCCGCGGCCGCGGAGGTGACCGACCGCTTCATCGAGGCGGTCGGGCTGACCCGCTTCGCCGACCGCTTCCCGGGCGAGCTGTCCGGCGGCATGCAGCAGCGGGTCGCGATCGCGCGGGTGCTGGCGAATGAGCCGTCGGTGCTGCTGATGGACGAGCCGTTCGGCGCGCTCGACGCGCTCACCCGCTCCGATCTGCAGGTGGAGCTCAAGCGGATCCACCGCGAGACGGGCACGACCGTGCTGTTCGTGACGCACTCGATCGAGGAGGCGGTCTACCTCGCCGACCGCGTCGTAGTGATGACCGGCGGCGCCTCGCACGGCGTGCCCGGGCACATCAGCGAGATCGTGACGGTCGACCTGCCCGGCGAGCGCGACGTGACGTCCCCGGCCTTCAACGCCTGCAAGCGCCGCATCTCCGCCCTGGTGCACGCGCCGGCCTGACGCTGTCCCGCGAGATGCCACTTGTGCACGCTTTCCTCGGCGTGTCGCGTGCACAAGTGGCATCTCGCGGAGGGGGACGGGGGAGGCTTCGGGGACCGTCTGAAGGAGGAGTCGTCGTGACCAGCACTGATCGCGCAGGCCGGATCGCCAGAAGCGCCCTCGCCGGGGTGCTGCTCATCAATGCGGTGCCGCACGGTGTCGCGGCGCTGCAGGGGCGGCGGTTCCCCTCGCCGTTCGCCACGCCGCCGGGGCGCGGGCTGTCGTCGCCGCTCGTGAACGCGGGCTGGAGCGCGGCGAATCTCGTCGCCGGGCTGGCCGCCCTGCCGCGCCGCAGGTCGAAGCGCGCCGTGATCATCGGCGCGGGCGCCATGGGCGTCCTCCTCGCCGCCTACTTCGGGAGCCTCGACCTCGACTGACGTCCTCCTCCCCCGCGAGATGCCACTTGTGCACGCTTTCGTCAGCGTGTCGCGAGCACAAGTGGCATCTCGTGGAGGACGGACTACGCGGTGCGGCGGCGGGTGGCGAGGAGGAGTGCCGCGCCGGCGAGGAGCAGGAGGGCGGAGAGCGGGAGCACGGCGGTGGCCGCCGAGCCCGTGTCCGCGAGCGCTGCCGTGCGGCTCACGGCCTTCGCGGGGACGACCGTCGAGGACGGCTGCACCGGGACGGCCGGCTGCACGGGCGTGGACGGCTCGAGCGGGACGGCCGGACGGACGGTGGTGGCCGGCGTCAGCGGGACGGCCGGCACCACCGGCGTCTTCGGGATCGGGAGGGTGCCCGAGAGGCGGTGGACCACGCGGAAGTCCTTCGGGCTGAGACCGGAGACCTCGGTCGCGAGGCCGGCGGAGCCCCGGTTCAGGTCCTCCTGGGTGACGGTGCTCTGCACGCTCATCACCGCCGTCTCGCCGACGGCGAGGTCGGCGCCGCCCAGCAGATCGCCCAGGTGGACGAAGCGCAGGGGCACGTCGCCGGTGTTGGTGACGGGCACCGTCCAGGTCACGACAGTGCCGGGCACCACCGGCACCTGCTCGAAGACGCCGGTGAGCTCGCCGGACAGGTGCGGATGCTCGCCCGGGAGGGTGAGTCCGCCGTTCAGGGACTTCGAGACGGTGACGCCCTGCCGGGTGGTCCCCGACGCCTCGATGAGGACGATGACGGCCCCGGTCTGCAGGTCGTCCTCGCCGACGGTGGTCTGCGTCGTCAGGGTCACCGTCCCGCCGACGGGCAGATCCGCCCCTCCGAGGAGGTCACCGAGATGCACCCCGCGCAGCGGCACGTCGCCGCTGTTGGTGAGGCGCGCGGTCCAGCGCACCGTCGAGCCGAGCCCGACGGGCCTCCCGGTGCCCGTCTCGAACTCGCCGGTGATCGTGCCGGAGATCTTCGGGTTCTCCTCGGCGAGCGCGGCGGTCGCCTCGCGGGTGGCGGAGGCGGCGGGCGCCGCCTCGCTCGCGTGCGCGGCGGTCGCCTCGGAGCCGAGCAGCGCGGCCAGCAAGACGGCGGAGGCGGCAGCGCCGATGATCCTCGGGCGGCGGGGACGATCTGATCGAGCGTGTCGATCCGGTCGAGTGGGCATGGGGACTCCTCGGAGCTGGTGGACGACGGCGGTGGACGCCGCCGATCCTCCCGCCGCGGACGGGCATCGACCGCATCCGTGGCACTCGCCGTTCTCCAGGCGCGGAGTGACGAGGCAAGCCGCGGTCGGGCACCGCGCAATGGGCGCACGCGCGCGGGACGGCGGGGCTGCGGCCAGCGCAATCGGACGGGAACGCGGGGGTCATCGCGGTGAAACGGGCGGGCGCTTGACTGGCGGCATGAGCGCAGAGCACCCCGACTCCCCGATCGTCCTCACCGGCGTCGTCGTCCCCGGCGACCAGCGCGGGCGGCTCCTCGGCTTCCCCACGGCGAATCTCCCGCTCGACGTCGGCGGACTCCCGGACGGCGTCTACGCCGGCACGGTGATCGACGAGACGGACGGCTCGACGCACCTCGCCGCCGTCTCGGTCGGCCGTCGCACGAGCTTCTACGGCCGCGACGGCGAGCGCCTGCTCGAGGCGCACCTGCTCGACTACGCCGGCGATCTCTACGGGCACGCGATCCGGGTGGAGCTGCACGCCAAGCTCCGGCCGCAGCGCCGCTACCGCGGGGCCGAGGCGCTGGTCGAGCAGCTGCGGCGCGACGTCGCCGCGACCCGGACCTGGGCGCGGGAGCGCGAGTCGGCACCCCCGCACCGCGGCCGCAGGCTCCCGGTGCGCGCGCGTCGGGTCCTCGACTCCCGCGATCTCGAGCGCCGGCAGGCGGAGCGCGAGTCGCTCCGGCTCGCCGCCCTGGCGCGCTCGGTCGGCGAGCTGCTCGAGAGCGGCGCCGAGCGGGAGGCCACCCACGAGCTGGTCGCCGAGCGCAGCCGGATCCCGGTGGCCTACCTCCGCTGGGCGTACCCGACCACGCAGGACCTCCTGGCCGCTGCCTCCTCGGTCCCGCGCTTGTAACCCAGGTTTAACCCCCGCGTGACGGCCCGTGCAAAAGCCGACCTACGTTGGGAATTCGGGGCACTCCGGCCCCCTGAGGAGGCACGCGGTGGACGACGACTTCGAGCTCGCAGAGGCCCTGGGACGCGCCCGCGAGGGCAGCCAGCGCCGCATCCGCGAGCTCCTGCAGAGCAGCCCGCGCCGGGCGCACGCGCTGCTGCGCGCGAGCATCCGCCGCGGCCTGATCACCGAGAAGGACCTCGTCGAGGAGCACGACCTCGTGATGTCGATGATGATGAGCCGCAACTCCATCCGCAGCGCCCTGCAGCAGCTCGGCTCCGAGGGGCTGATCCGCCGCCGCCAGCGCATCGGCACAAACGTCGTCGGCAGCATCTGGGAGCTGCCGCTGCTCTCGCTGCTGCCCACCGGCGGCTGGGCGATGGGCGCTGACTCGGTGCAGCACCCGGGCGGCCTCGAGATGGTCTGCGAGGTGACCGACGTCAGCGAGGTGATCGCGCACCGGCACATCCGCGAGCGCCTCGAGCTCGACGGCGACCGGGTGGTGATGGCCGAGCAGCTGGTCTCGATCGAGGGCGTGCCGGCGGGCATCATCGTCGGCTACCACCCGATCGCCGACGCGACGGGACCGCGCTCGGACCGGGAGGCGCTGGACGAGGCCGTCCGCGTGTTCATCGACACGGTCCGCTCCTCCCCCGGCAACCAGGTCGAGGCCACCGTGGAGGCGGTCAACGCCGACGAGCGCACCGCCCGCATCCTGGGCCTGAAGGAGGGCGCGGCGATCCTCACCCGCGAGACCCTCGTGCGCGACGCCGCCGGGGTCCCGCAGTTCCTCGCCTACGGCCACTACCGCGGCGACCGCGTGGCGCTCTGGGCCGAGGACCCGGAGGTGGCGGCGATGCGCTTCACCGCCGCGCCTGCACCGGCGAATTGACGGCCCTGGTCCGGAGAAGAGCCGGTCAGCTCCCGTTTCCTCCGCCCGGGACCGACGCGCAATGCAGTGTTGACGGTGACGACGCCGTGCCGAAATACCGGCCCGCTGTACTGAGGTCGACCCCGTGATCACCCCTCCCGGAAAGGAGACCGCATGCTCCGCTTCGTCTCGCGCCGCCTCGTGCAGGGCCTCGTCACGGTCTTCGGAGTCGTGACGGTCGCCTTCTTCCTCGTCCGCCTCTCCGGGAACCCGGCCGCGCTGCTGCTCGGCCCGGAGGCGTCCCAGGCGGACGTCGCGCGACTCTCGGCCTCGCTCGGCTTCGACCAGCCGCTGCTCTTCCAGTACACCGGCTTCCTCGCCGGCGCCCTCACCGGCGACTTCGGCGACTCTCTGCGTCAGGGCACGCCCTCGCTCGAGCTGGTGCTGCAGCGCCTCCCCGCGACGCTCCAGCTCGCGCTGACCAGCTTCGTGCTGGGCCTCGTCCTGGCCTTCGCCGTGGTGCTGGTCCTGCAGCTGTCCGACTCGTCGCGGCTGCGGAACGCGGTGCTCTGGTTCGCCAGCGCCCGCCAGGCGATCCCGTCGTTCTGGTTCGGCATCCTGCTGGTGATGGTCTTCGCGGTCAGCCTCGGGCTACTGCCGGCGCTCGGCAACAACTCGTCGCTGTCGATCGTCCTGCCCGCGGTGACGATCGCGACCCTCGAGCTGGCGCTCTACATCCGCCTGCTCGACACCGGCTTCGCCGAGCAGTACCGGATGGACTACGTCCGCACCGCCTACGCCAAGGGCCAGCGCCGCAGCGTCGTGATCCTCCGGCACATGCTGCCCAACGCGCTGCTGCCCGTGATCACGGTCGCCGGGCTCAACCTCGGCGCGCTGCTGGGCGGCACCGTCGTCGTCGAGCTCGTCTTCAACTGGCCGGGGGTCGGGCAGCTGCTGATGCAGTCGATCTCCACCCGCGACTACACCGTGGTGCAGTCGGCGATCCTCGTCATCGCGCTCTTCTTCGTCGTCGTCAACGTCCTCGTCGACCTCGTCTACGCCGCCCTCGACCCGAGAGTGAGACTCCAGTGAGCCCCGCCACCGACACCCGGCCCCGCACCACTCCCGCCACCACCGTCACGCCGACCCAGATCCTCGCGATCCAGCGGGTGCGCGGGCTGTTCCGGCGGCCGCAGCCCGGTTCCGGCGGGCGGGCACCGCTCAGCGCGTCGTTCTTCGTCGCGACCGGTCTGGTCGTGATCGTGGTGCTGACGATCGTCCTCGTGCCGCTGCTGCCGATCTTCGACCCGGACACCCAGGATCTGCGCGCCCGCTTCCTGCTGCCGCTGGCCGACCCGGCGCACCTCCTGGGCACCGATGCGCTGGGCCGCGACATGCTCTCCCGCCTGGCCGTCGCCGGCCGCGTCTCGCTCTCGATCGCGGTGCCGGCCGTGGCCCTCAACCTGCTGATCGGCGTGACGCTCGGGCTGATCGCGGGCTACTTCGGCGGGCGGCTCGACAACGTCATCTCGGCGCTCTCCGACATTCAGCTCGCGATCCCGATCATGCTGCTGCTGATCGCGATCGTCTCCGCGATCGGGCCGAGCGTGCTGACGCTCATCGTGGTGATCGGCGTCGCCAACTGGGTCGGCTACGCCCGCGTCGCCCGCGCCACGGCCTGGTCGCTGCGCGAGCGCGAGTTCATCTGGGCTCCGAAGACCCACGGGGCCACGCACGGCTGGATCCTGCGCAAGCACCTCGTGCCGAACGTGATCCCGGCCCTCGCGGTGCTGGTGCCGTTCGACCTCGGCGTGATCGTGCTGCTGGAGGCGGCGCTGTCGTTCCTGGGCCTGGGCATCCAGGCGCCCACCCCGAGCTGGGGCGGGATGATCGAGGAGGGCCAGACCTACCTCCGCGACAGCCCGATGATCACGATCCTCCCCGGCCTGATGCTCTTCATGCTCGTGGCCGGGCTCCAGTTCATGAGCCAGCGCCTCACCGGCGTCCAGTCGCAGAAGGCGGAGTAGACCATGACCAGCCCCCTCCCCGGTGCTCCCGTCCTCAGCGTCCGCGACCTCGTGATCGAGGCCGGACCGAGGGAGGCGCCCGTCCGCCTGGTCGACGGCATCGGCTTCGACGTGCTGCCCGGCGAGGTCGTCGCGATCGTCGGCGAGTCCGGCTCGGGCAAGTCGATGACGATGCTCTCGACCATGGGCCTGCTGCCCCGCGGCGTCCGGGTCGCGAGCGGCGAGATCCTGCTCGGCGGCGTCGACCTGCGCACGATCGACCAGGCGGCGCTGCGCTCGATCCGCGGCCGCTCGCTGTCGATGATCTTCCAGGACCCGATGACCTCGCTGAACCCGGTGATGCGGATCGGCACGCAGATCGCCGAGATGATCACGCTGCACGAGAAGGGCCTGACGCGGGCGCAGGTGCGCGACAAGGCGCTCCGCCTGCTCGAGCTGGTGCACCTCCCAGACCCGGAGCGCAGGCTGCGCGCCTATCCGCACGAGCTCTCCGGCGGCCAGCGCCAGCGGGTGATGATCGCGATGGCGATCGCCCACGAGCCGGGGATGCTGATCGCCGACGAGCCGACGACGGCGCTCGACGTGACCGTGCAGGCGCAGGTGATGAGCGTGCTGCAGGAGGTGCGCGAGCGGCTGAGCTCCTCGCTCGTCCTGGTCACGCACGACCTCGGGCTGGTCGCCGAGAACGCCGACCGGGTGCTGGTGATGCACCAGGGCCGGATCGTGGAGAGCGGCACGACCCTCGACGTCTTCCGCGACCCGCAGGACGACTACACCAAGCGGCTGCTCGCCAGCATCCTGCCGGTCACCGGCCGGGAGGCGCGTGCCGTCGAGCCGGTCGTGCACACGGTGGAGCACCCGCACGCCGAGCCGGTCGTCGAGGTGTCGGACGTCCGCGTGCACTTCCCGCAGCGCGGCGCCTGGGGCCGCTCCGCCGAGCCGTTCCGCGCGGTCGACGGGGTCTCCTTCCGCCTCGAGGCGGGCCGCACGCTCGGGCTGGTCGGCGAGTCCGGCTGCGGCAAGTCGACCCTGGTGCGCACGATCCTGGGCATGCAGAAGCCGACCTCCGGCTCGGTCTCCTACCGCGGCACCGTCGTCTCCGAGCTGAGCGACCGGGCCCGCCGACCGCTGCGGGCCTCGATCCAGGCCGTCTTCCAGGACCCGTACTCGTCGCTGGATCCGCGGCTGACCGTGCGCGAGATCGTCGCCGAGCCGCTGCGGATCAACCGGGTCTACTCGGCCGCCCGCGTCGCCGAGGTGCTCGAGCAGGTGGGGCTGACCCGCGAATCGGCGTCGCGGCGGCCGGCCGACTTCTCCGGCGGCCAGCGCCAGCGGGTGGGCATCGCCCGCGCCCTGGCGCTCAAGCCCGACGTGCTCGTGCTCGACGAGCCGACCTCGGCGCTGGACGTCTCGATCCAGGCGCAGGTGATGGCGCTGCTGACGGAGCTGCAGTCCGAGCTCGGGCTGGCCTACCTCTTCGTCTCGCACGACCTGTCGGTCGTCCGGGCGCTCGCGGACGACGTCGCGGTGATGCACCGCGGCCTGCTCGTCGAGACCGGGCCGACCGCCGCGGTCTTCGACGATCCGCAGCACGCCTACACCCGCTCGCTGCTCGCCTCGGCCCCCGTGCCCGACCCCACCCGCCGCCGGCGCGCGCTGCCCACCGCAGCCTGAGCCGCCGGCCCGCACAGCCCTCCCTCCGGCACCACCGCACCTGCACGTCACCGCCGCACCAGTCACCGCCGCACCAGCCAGCTCCGCCCGCACCGCCGCACCTGCACGCCTGCGCTCCCGCAGACCCGCAGCCCACCGACGAAAGGCACTCCCCCATGCCCCGAAGCACGCAGCTCCGCAGCACCCGACCCCGCAGCACCGGGCCCCGCAGCACCCGCCGCCGGCTCGCCGCCGCGGCGGCCCCCGCCGCCGCCCTCGCCCTGCTGCTCACCGCCTGCAGCGGCCCCGCCTCCTCGAGCGACGCCGGCGCGGCGAAGGACTCGATCGTCGTCGCCCAGCCGAGCGACCTCGCGAACGCCGACCCGGTGATCGACAACGGCCTCTACTCGACGAACATCTTCCACGCCGTCTACGACCAGCTCACCACCGTGGACGGCGAGGGCGCCCTCCAGCCGCGCCTCGCGACGGAGTGGACCGCGAGCGAGGACGCGAAGACCTGGACCTTCACCCTCCGCGACGACGCGACCTTCAGCGACGGGACCCCGGTCACCGCCGAGGACGTGCGCTTCAGCTTCCAAGCGGTCATCGACGCCCCGGACTCGCTGAACAAGATCTACACGAACAACATCGCGAGCATGACGGTCGTCGACGACACCCACCTCACCTTCGAGCTGACCGCCGGCGACGCCGCCTTCACCCGCCGGGTCTACTACATCTCGATCGTGCCGGAGGAGTACTACACCTCGGTCGGCTCGGCCGGCTTCGCCGAGGCGCCGATCGGCTCCGGCCCGTACACCTTCGAGAGCTGGACCCCGGGCGTCTCGACCGTCCTCGCCGCGAACCCGGATTACTGGGGCGGCGAGCCGGCGATCGCGAACGTCACCGTCGAGCCCATCGCCGACGCCGACGCTCGGCTGAACGGCCTGCTCTCCGGCGACATCGACCTCACCGCGATCACGCCCGCCCAGGTCGCCTCGGTCGAGGGCTCCGGCTACACCGTCGCCGAGGGCCAGTCGAACCAGCTCGTCTACCTCGGCTTCAACGAGACCTCCGGCGGACCGCTCGCCGACGCCGACCTGCGCAGCGCCATCAGCCTCGCGATCGACCGCGAGACGATCATCGAGACGATCCACGACGGCTACGCGACGGTCGCGAACGCGTCCTCGGTCGCTCCGAACGTCAACGGCTTCGACGCCGAGCTGCCCGATCTCGCCTACGACCCGGAGGCGGCTGAGGAGCTCGTCGCCTCCTCCGGCTACGACGGCAGCGCCATCACCTTCCAGTACCCGACCGGCGGCAACGTGCCCAACTCGGCCGAGGTCGCGCAGGCCATCGCCTCGCAGCTGGCCGACGTCGGGATCACGGTCACGCTGGAGGGCGTCGAGTACTCCTCCTACGTGCTGCTGACCTCGTCGAAGTCGCACCCGGGGATGTACATCACCCAGTTCTCGCCGTCGATGATGGACGCCTCCACCACGCTGAACTACCTCTACGGCCCGACCGGCTACGCGATCTTCTCCGACCCGGACGTCGACGCGCTGATCGTCGAGGCCAACGCGACGGTCGACGTCGACGCCCGCAACGCCGTCATCGCCGAGATCTGGGGGCTGAACGCCGAGCGGACCCACCTCGCCAACATCGACTACACCGTCGGCACCTACGGGGTCGCCCCCGGACTCGACTGGACCCCGCGCGCCGACGGCCACGTCGACTGGCGCGAGGCGAGCTGGCAGTAGCCGGCGGCCGATCGGAGAGACGAGCAGAGAAAGAGGAGCCCGCATGTACCTCGCCGACGACACCGGCAGCAGCCACGACTTCACCTGGATGGTCAAGAACGCGGTGGTGCCGCGGCCGATCGCCTGGATCGGCACCGAGAGCGCGGACGGCGTGGGCAACCTTGCCCCGTTCTCGTACTTCACCCTCGTGACGATGGACCCGCCGACGCTGATGATCTCGTTCACCGGGGAGAAGGACTCGCACGAGAACATCCGCGCCACGGGCGAGTTCGTGGTCAACCTGGTCACCGAGGGCCAGGCCGAGGTGCAGACGGCGACCGCCGCGATCACCCCGCCGTCCGTCGACGAGGCGGCGCTGCTGGGCCTCGAGCTGACCGACTCGGTGCGGATCGCACCGAAGCGCCTGGCGGTGGCGAAGGTCGCGCTCGAGTGCGTGCTGCTGCGCGAGACCGAGGTCTACGACGCGCACGTGGTCTTCGGCCAGGTGCTCGCGGTGCACGCGGACGACTCCGTGCTCGACGAGCGCGGGCGGATCGACGTGGCGAAGTACCGCCCCGTCGCCCGCCTCGGCGGCTCGCTCTACACGACGGTCACGAGCGACTACAAGCACGCCGTGCCGGTCGCCACCCGGGAGTGGCTCGCCGCCCAGCCCGGGGGCGCCGCGGCTGCGCCCGTCGACCCCGACGAGCTCGCCGCGGCGGCCGCCTGGTCCACCGAGCAGGCCGCCGCCGCCGTCTGAGCGCCGCGCGCTCTCGCGCCCCCGCGCCCCTTCCCCCGGATCGATCCGGCACGAACGGTCGTGCGCCGGCTCACTGGGCCGCCGTTCGCGACCGATGGATCCGGTCGCCGCGACGGACGGAGCGGCGGATAGGGCTGTGAGCGCCGCGCGAGCGACTCCGGCGGCGAGGCCCGGACCCGCGTATTGGCGGCAGCCGACGGCGAGAAGTCCTGATCAGAGCCCGATCGCGAGCCCGGAGCCGCGCGCAATCAGATCGGCACCCCGCCGCTCCCGCGGCGAAATCTCCGCCCTGTGGACTGACGGCAGAAGCCCAGAAGCCCAGCACCGCGGCACCGCGGCACCGCGGCAGCACCGCATCCACCCACGACCTCGAAGGAGACCGCCCGATGGTCACACCGTTCCACCTCGCCTGGTTCACCCCGTTCAAGACGCCCGCGTGGAAGAGCCCGTGGGCGGCCGACACCCCGATGACGTGGCTGAACGGCGACTACTACATCGACATGGCGCGCCAGCTCGAGCGGGCCGGCTTCGACTTCATGATGTTCGAGGACTCGACGCTCGTCTCGGACACCTACGGCGGCTCGACCGAGAACGACCTCAAGCACGGCTTGCACTCGCCCAAGGGCGACCCGGTGCCGCTGCTGCCGGTGCTCGCGCAGCACACCTCGAAGATGGGCTTCATCGCGACGATGTCGACCAGCTTCTACCCGCCCTTCATCCTCGCCCGGACGATGGCGACGATGGACCACCTCACCCGCGGCCGCGTCGGCTGGAACGTGGTCACCTCCTCCGAGGACCTCGCCGGGCAGAACTACGGCCTCGACCACCTGCTGCCGCACGACGAGCGCTACGCGATGGCCGAGGAGTACGTCACCGTCGTCAAGGCGCTGTGGGACTCGTGGGAGCCCGGCGCGATCATCGCCGACCGCGAGACCGGCGTGCTCGCGGACCACACCAAGGTCCACCCCATCCACCACGAGGGGAAGTACTTCAAGGTCCGCGGCCCGCTGAACCTGCCGGCCGGGCCGCAGGGCCACCCGGTGCTCTGCCAGGCGGGCGGCTCCCCCGCCGGTCGCGACTTCGCCGCCAAGCACTCGAACGTGCTGCTCTCCCAGCCCAGTGGCGTCGACGGGATGAAGGAGTACCGCGACGACATCCGCGCCCGCGCCGCCGGGCACGGCCGGAATCCGGACGACGTGAAGGTGATGTACATCATCCAGCCGGTCCTCGGCGAGACGCAGGCCGACGCCGAGGAGCTGGCCCGCCGCCGCTACGAGCTCTCGCAGGACCAGATCGAGACCCTGCTGGGCATCATGTCGATCACCACCGAGGTCGACTTCAAGCAGTTCGACCTCGACCAGCCGCTGCCCGACGACGTGTCGACCAACGGCCACCAGTCGGGGCTCGCGGCGTTCAAGAAGCGCGCGGCGGGCAAGACCATCCGCGAGGCGCTCACCGGCCAGTCCTCGGAGTCCGTGAAGCTCGTCGGCACGCCCGACTCGGTCGCCGAGCAGATGGAGGAGGTCGTCGACGCCGTCGGCGGCGACGGGTTCCTCGTCCGCGGCGAGCCGGTGCGCACGCACTCGCGCCGCTACATCGACGAGATCGCGAGCGGACTCGCGCCGGCCCTGCGCCGCCGCGGCCTGATCCGCACCTCGTACGACGAGCCCACCTTCAAGGCGAACCTGGCGGCGTTCTGATGGTCGCGCCGTTCCACCTCGGCTGGTTCCTCAACGGCACCTCCGTCCCCGCCTGGGGGCAGGAGTTCTCCGGCGCGATCGGCACGCAGTGGCAGCAGGCCGAGATCTTCGTCGACCTCGCGCGGGCGATGGAGCGGGCCCGCTTCGACTACGTGCTGATCGAGGACAACACCTTCGTCGGCGACCGCTACGGCGACTCGATGGAGCTCTACCTCAAGCACGCCTTCCAGACCCCGCGGCAGGATCCGATGGTCACCGCGACCCTGCTCGCGCAGGCCACCGAGAAGCTCGGGATCATCGCGACGGCCGGCACCTTCGCCTACCACCCCTACATGCTGGCCCGGCTGTCGGCCTCGATCGACCAGATCTCCGGCGGGCGGATGGGCGTGAACGTGGTGACCGGCACCTCCGACCGCGCGCTGCAGAACTACGGCTTCGACGGGATGGGCGAGCACGACTCGCGCTACGACGTCGCCGAGGACTTCCTGAAGGCCGCCATCGCACTCTGGGACACCTGGGAGCCGGACGCCGTGGTCGCCGATCCCGCCACCGGCTACTGGGCCGACCACACCAAGGTCCGCCGGGCGGACTACCGCGGCAGCCACTACTCGACCCGCGGACCGCTGAACACCGGCCCGCTGCCGCAGGGCCGTCCGGTGATCTCGCAGGCCGGCGGCTCGCCCCGCGGCATCGCCTTCGCGGCGAAGTACGCCGACACCATCGTCGCGATCCACGCGACGGCCGAGGGCATGAAGTCCTACCGCGACAAGGTGCGCGCCGCGGCGCTCTCCTTCGGGCGGGACCCGGACGACATCAAGGTGCTCTTCGGGGTCGGGCCGATCGTCGGGTCGACCGAGGCGGAGGCGCAGGAGCGGGTGCGCCTGCGCCGCGACGACATCGCCGAGAACATCGAGGTGCACCTGGCCGCGATGGCGAAGTCCACCGACATCGACTTCGCGCAGGTGCCGCTGGACGTGCCGCTCGGCTCGCTCGATCTGCGCACCAACGGCACGCAGCAGCTCACCGACTTCGTCACCCGCAACGCGACGCGGACGCTCCGCGAGGCGGTCGTCTCGCGCGGGGTCGGCAACGGGCCGGTGATCGCCGGCACCCCCGAGTCGGTCGCCGACCAGCTCGAGGAGATGATGCGCGTCGCCGGCGGCGACGGCTTCCTGATCTCGACCAGCGGCGTCACCCGGCGCTTCATCGCCGAGATCTGCGACGGCCTGGTGCCCGAGCTGCAGCGCCGCGGGCTGACCCGGCGCGAGTACTCGTTCGACCAGCTGCGCGACAACCTGCTCGAGTTCTGAGCCCCCGTCCTTCCTTCCCATCCCTGTTTCGAGGAGAACCACCATGCGCGGATACGTCGACACCGACTGGGGTCAGCTGCACTACCGCAGGAGCGGCTCGGGCGGACCGGCGATCGTGCTGCTGCACGAGTCGCCGCGCACCTCCGCCGTCTACGAGCCGGTGCTGGACGCACTCGGCGCACACGCGACGACGATCGCCTTCGACACCCCCGGCTTCGGCCAGAGCGACTCGGCGCCCGCCGACCAGCCGCTCGCCGAGTACGCCCGGATCCTGGTGCAGGGCCTGGACGCGCTGGGGGTCGGCGAGTTCGTCCCCGTCGGGATGAAGACGGGCAGCTCGCTCGCGACGGCGATCGCGATCGCGCTGCTCGGCACCGGCCGGGTGCGGCGGGCTGTGCTCTACGCCCTCGAGGAGCCGGAGCCCGCGGCGATGGAGCACTGGGCGCAGAACTGGGCGCCCGAGCTGCCGGTCACGGCCGACGGCGCCGTGCTGCGCTACCTCTGGGACAAGAACGTCGGCCTCTACGGCACTGAGGACCCGCGGGCGCTGGCCGGCTGCGTCGCGGACACCCTCGGCAACCTCGAGCGCTACAACTCGATCTATCCGGCGGTGTTCCGCGGCCGCGCGAAGACCTGGGCGGACAACCTGGCGCTGGTCGAGGCGGGCGTCGAGCTCACCGTGCTGCAGCCGCCGTGGGCGCGGATGACGCTCGACGTGCCGATCGAGTTCAGCCGGATGCCCGGGACCCGGGTCGTCGAGATGCCGGTGAGCGGGCAGTTCCCGGCGCGGGCGCCGCGGGAGTTCACCGCGGCCGTGCTCGCCGCGGTGGGCGCTCCGGTGCCGGCGTGACGGCGTGACCGGCGTGACCGGCGTGAGGTCGTGACGGGCGGCGTCCGCTGGCCGCTGACCGGCCTGATGCTCTCGCAGTTCGTCGCCGGGCTCTCCGCGACCATCGTCGCCACGAGCGTCCCCACCGTGATGCGCTCGCTGGAGGGCGCGGCCGCGCTCTCGACCTGGCTGGTCGCGGCGACGATCCTCGGCAACACCGCGACCACTCCGCTCTGGGGCCGGCTCGCGGATCTCGTCGCGCCGAAGCGGATCCTCCAGGCCGCGATCGGCGTCTTCGTCGCCGGCTCGGTCCTCGCCGCGCTCGCCCCCTCGACGGCGGTGCTGCTCGCCGCACGGGCGCTGCAGGGCATCGGTCTGGGCGGGACCGCCGCGGTGTCGATGGCCGCCGTCGCCCTGCTGGTGCCGCTGCGCGAGCGCGGCCGGGTGAACGGGTCGCTCCAGGCCCTGCAGACCTCGGCGACCATCCTCGGCCCGATCGTCGGCGGGGTCGTCGTGCAAGCGCTCGGCTGGCGCTGGTGCTTCGTGGTGGCCCTGCCGTTGGCCGTCGCCTCGTTCGTGGTGCTGACCGCCTCGCTGCACGTGCGGCTGCCGGTCACGCCACGCGGCGGACGCACGGACTACGCCGGGGCGCTGCTGATCGCGACCGGAGTTCCCGCGGCGCTGATCGCGCTGACGCTGCTGGGCGAGGGATCGGGCGGCGGGGGCTCGAGGGCGGTCGCGCTGCTGGGCTTCGGCGGCTTCGGCGCGCTCGCGCTGGTCGCGCTCGTGCTCGTCGAGCTGCGGGTGGCCGCTCCGATCATCCCGCTGCGGCTGCTCGTGGCGCGGGTCCCCCTGGTCTGCGCGGTCGCCGCCTTCCTGCTCGGCTCGACGCTCTTCGGCGGCTCGGTCTTCGTCACCCAGTACCTGCAGCTCGGGCTCGGGATGGATCCCGCGCCCGCCGGTCTGCTGCTCGCTCCGATGGCGGTCGGCGCGGTGATCGCGTCGTTCACCGCCGGCCGCGCCGTCACGCGCCGCGGCCGGGTGAAGGGCGTGCTGCTGCTGGCCGCGGGCGCGATGCTGCTCGGCAACGTCGCCCTCGCCCTCGCGCCGCTCGCCCCGCTGCCGCTCGCGCTCACCGGGGCTCTGCTGCTCTCGGCCGGCCTCGGCATCACGCTGCAGAACCTGGTGCTCGCGGCGCAGACCGTCGCGCCCGCCGGCCGGACCGGCTCGCTGAGCGCCGCGATCGTCTTCTTCTTCACCCTCGGCGGCACCGTCGGGCTGGTGGGCTACGGTGCGGCGCTGTCCGCTCGACTCACGGCGCTCGTCTCGGCCGGCGCGGCCGAGGCGGAGGCGTACGCGCTCGCCCTGCCGCTGGTCTTCGCCCTCTCGGCGGCAGCCTGCGCGGCGGCGGTCGGCGCACTGGCCGCGCTGCCCGCCGTGCGACTCCGCCCGGCGGGGTGAGCCCGACGGTTCCCGCAGAAGGGGGGTCCGCGGATGACTGAGAACGGGCGCAGGGGTGTGACCGCTCCTGGCACGCTGGGCGCAGGCTCCGTTCACGTCATCCCGAAGGGAAGCGATGCCCGTTCTCCAGCTGGTGCTGTACCTGGTCGACGATCCCGAGCAGAGGGCGCACGCCTGCACGTTCCACGGTGATCGCCACAAGCTCGCCCACGACCTGGAGACGCGGCAGTTCCTGCCGGTCGCGCGCGGGCCCGAGCAGTACAGCGTGGTCGCGGTGAACCGCATCCAGCGCGTCGAGTTCGAGCGTGTCGACGCGGACGCGCAGCCGCTCTCGGACACCGTCGCCTGCTAGCCCGAGCGCAGGAGAGCGGATCGTTACCCGCTCGCCGCCCCCCGCACGCGAGGATGGGCAGTGGGGGACGATCCGCGACCCCCGTCGTCCGCTTCTCCGGGGGTCCGCCATGCCCGTCCCATCCCGCTCGCTCCTGCGCACCGCCGTCGCCGGCACCGCCCTCGCCCTCGGCGTCGGGACGGTTCTGAGCGGCTGCGTCTCCTCCGACGAGCCCGTCGCGCAGCCGGCCGCGACGGTGACCGCCACCGCCACCGCGACCGTCACCGCGACGCCGGCCCCCACCGCGACCCCCGCGCCGACCGCGACGCCCGCGGCCGCCGCGAGCCTGCTGATCGGGCCGACCTCGTTCTCGCTGGTGGACGCCACCGGCGCACAGCTGGGCGCCTGGGCCTACCGCGACGGCACCGGCGCGGTCGCGGCGCTGACCGAGGCGTTCGGCAGCGAGCCGACCGAGTCCGACGACATCCCCTACGAGGGCTACCGCAGCCGCGCCTACACCTGGCCGGGCTTCGTCCTCCGGGACACCGACGTCTACGACGCCGGCGGGCCGGAGCTCACCTACCCCGAGCCGGACATCCTGGTCGAGGCGACCGCGCCCGCCGTCGACGGCGTCGCGATCAGCACGCTGGGCGGAGTCGCGGTCGGCGATGCCGCGGCCGAGGTGGCTGCCGAGCACCCGGAGAGCACGACCGACGGCTCGCTCAGCTTCTTCTCCTTCGACACGACGACCGTCGGCACCACCGAGGACTTCGAGCTGACCAACTGGGTGGCGGCGCTCGCGGAGGATCAGGTCACCGTCTCGAGCCTGCGCGCGCCCTTCATGAACTGGGGCGTCTGAGCCCGTTCCGCGGCCGCCGTCAGGCGACCGAGCGCAGGTGCCGGAAGGCCGAGCCGTGGAAGACCAGCGGCTCGATCGTCGCGTCGTTGTGCAGCGCCGTCACCTCGAGGAGGACCACGTGGTGGTCGCCGGCGGGGATCTCCCCGTGGATCGAGCACTCCAGCCAGAGCGGTGAGCCGTGCACGAAGACGGCACCGGCCTCGCTCCGCTCGATCTCGAGGCCCTCGAAGCGGCCGGCCTTGTTGCGGGAGGCGAGCTGGCGCGCGGCGACACTGTGGCCGGCTCCCATCACCGAGACGCCGACGCGGCCCGCCCCGCGCAGCACCGGCCAGGTGGTCGACGAGTTCTGGATGGCGAACATCACCAGCGGCGGGTCCATCGAGACGCCGACGCTGAACGAGGAGGCCACCATGCCCTCGAGCGTGCCGTCCACCTCCGCGGCGAAGGCGGCGACGCCGGAGGGGAAGTGCGAGAAGGCCTGCCGGAGCAGCTGCGGGTCCGGCGAGTAGGTCTCGAGGGTCATGGCGCGGGTGTCCTTCCGGAGGGAGCGGGCAGGGCGGAGACCCGCCGTCGAGGCACGATCCTGACAGCCGATTGTTGAATCCCGATTGCGCCGGTCGCTGGTGTGCCGATCCGCACGACGACGCCGATCCACGCCCGATTCCGCCACTGCTCCCCTCCGCGAGATGCCACTTGTGAGCACCTCCACCGGCGTGTCCTGCGCACAAGTGGCATCTCGCGGGAGGGGAACAGCGGGTGGCGGACAGGGGGCCGATCCCTGCGGTGGCGCGGGCGGCGGTCGCGCAATCCAAGCTTCACGCCCCCGCAATCAGCGCGGACCGGAGCGGCTCCTACGCTCCTGACTCACCGGCGATCCGTCCGGGCTGAGCAGGAGGACAGGGGGTGACGGCATGGTGCGCTTCCTCGGCCGGCGCGCGTTCCGGGCGGTCGTGACGGTGCTCGCGGTGCTGACGTTCGCGTTCGTCCTGGCCCGGATGACCGGCGACCCGGTGCGGCTGATGCTGCCCGACCAGGCGACCGCCGAGGACGTCGCGGACGTGCGGCGGGCCCTCGGACTCGACCGGCCGCTGCTCGCGCAGTACCTCGGCTTCCTCGGCGACGTGGTGCGCGGCGATCTGGGCGAGTCGATCCGGCAGGGGCAGCCCGCCCTCGCCCTGGTGCTCGACCGGCTGCCGGCGACGCTCGAGCTCGCGATCTCCTCGTTCGTGATCGGGATCGTGCTGGCGACCGGGCTCGCCGTGCTCGCCGAGGTCACGGGCGACCGCCGACTGCGCACGGTGATGCTCTGGGCGGCGACGCTGCGGCAGGCGATCCCGCCGTACCTCTTCGGGATCCTGATGATCCTGGTGTTCTCGGTCGGGCTCGGACTGCTGCCCGCCCTCGGCCGCACCTCGTACGCCAGCTACGTGATCCCGGTGATCACCATCGCCACCTTCGAGGTGGCGCTCTACCTCCGGCTCTTCAACGCCTCCTTCGACGAGAGCCGCTCGCTCGACTTCGTCCGGACGGCGCGCGCCAAGGGGGTGCCGCGGTCGCGGATCGTGCTGCGGCACATGCTCCCGAATGCACTGCTGCCGATCATCACGGTCGCGGGCATCAACCTCGGCGTGCTCGTCGGCGGCCTGGTCGTGCTCGAGACGGTCTTCAACTGGCCGGGTCTCGGCCGCCTGATCGTGCAGGGGGTCACCCAGCGCGACTACCCGATCGTCCAGGCCGGCGTCGTCGTCATCGCCCTGCTCTTCATCGTGATCAACCTGGTCGTCGATCTGCTCTACGCCGTGCTCGACCCGAGAGTACGGCTGTCGTGAACGGCACTGTCGTGAAGGGAGCACTGTCGTGACCACCGACATGATCCGGACCCGGACCCGATGGCAGCTCGCCGCCGCCCGCCTCCCGGGGCCCTCCGTCGCCGTCGCCGTCGTGATGCTCGCCGTCGTGGCGCTCGTCGTGATCGTGGTGCCCTTCCTCCCCGCCTTCGACCCGTACTCGCAGGACCTCGCGGGCAGCAGGGCCGCCCCGTTCGCCGACCCGGCGCACCTGCTCGGGACCGACGCGCTCGGCCGCGACACCCTCAGCCGCCTGGCGGTCGCGACGCGCGTCTCGCTGCTGGTCGCGCTCGGGGCCGTCGCGATCAGCGCGGCCGTCGGTCTCGCGGTCGGGCTGCTGGCCGGCTGGCGGCGCGGCCGCCTCGACGGCGTCCTGATGGCGGTCGGCGATGTGCAGCTGGCGATCCCCGTCGTGCTGCTGCTGATCGTGCTCGTCGCCGCTCTCGGCTCGAGCCCGCTGCTGCTGGTGACCCTCCTGGGCCTGACCAACTGGGTCGGCTACGGACGGGTGACCCGCTCCCTCGCGGTGTCGCTGCGCGAGCGCGACTTCGTCTCGTCGGTGACGGCCGCGGGCGGCAGCGGCTGGTGGATCGTGCGCAAGCACCTGCTGCCGAACGTGCTGCCGCAGGTGCTGATCCTCGCGGCGTTCGAGATCGGCGTCGTGATCACCATCGAGTCGTCGCTGAGCTTCCTCGGCCTGGGCATCCAGCCGCCCACGCCGAGCCTCGGTCTGATGATCAACGAGGGCCAGAAGTACCTGCAGACCGACGCCGCGCTCACCCTCCTGCCCGCGCTGATGATCCTCTTCGTCATCGGCGGGATCCAGTTCGTCTCCCAGGGCGCGCGCCCGCGCCGCTGAGTGCCCCCTCCCCGCCTTCCCCCCGCTTCGCACTCTCCCGAAAGGCCTCCCCGTGACCCCTTCCTCCTCCCGCCGCCTCGGCCGATCCCGCCGCGGCCGTCGTGCCGTCGGCGCCGTCGCGCTCGTCGGCGCCGCGACGCTCGCCCTCGGCGGCTGCGCGAGCTTCGACGACGGCTCCGCCTCGGCCGCCGACACCACGAGCATCACCGTCGCGCTGACCGGCGAGCCGTCCTCGCTCGATCCGCTCTACGACACCCAGCTGCCGGCGCTGAACATCTTCTACAACGTCTTCGACCAGCTCGCCCAGGTGGACGCCGACGGCAGCGTCTCGCCGCGGCTCGCCTCGGGCTGGACCCACGACGACTCGCTGACCAGCTGGGTCTTCACCCTGCGCGACGACGCCGCCTGGCAGGACGGCACGGACGTCACGGCCGAGGACGTGGTCTTCACCTACGAGACGGCGATGAGCGATCCGGCGTCGAACCTCGGCGGCTACCTCTCGGCGGTCGAGTCGGTCGTCGCGACCGGCGAGGACGAGGTCACCTTCACGCTGAACACGCCGTTCGCGCCCTTCGACCGCCAGGTCACGCTCGTCCCGATCATCCCGAAGGCGGTCTACGAGGCCGAAGGGGCGGCCGCGTTCGCGAAGGCACCGGTCGGCTCGGGCCCGTACTCCGTCGCCTCCTGGGTGAACGGCGACTCGATCACGCTCGAGCGCAACGACGACTACTGGGGCGAGAAGGGCGCCTACGAGGAGGTCGTCTTCCAGCCGGTGCCGGACGAGACGACCCGGGCCAACTCGGTCCAGTCCGGCGACCTCGACCTGGCGCTGCTCGGTCCCTCCAACGTCGCCGCGGTCGAGGGCTCCGGCACGGTCGACGTCGTCGAGCAGGAGTCGAACCGCGTGCTCTACACCGGCTTCAACGCGACGGCGCCCTGGCTCTCCGATCCTGCGGTGCGCGAGGCCGTCGACCTCGCCATCGACCGCACCGCGATCAGCGACGACCTCCTGGGCGGAGCGGTCACCCCGACCGGCCAGCTGATCGCCCCCGTCTCCTTCGGCTACGACGAGGCGCTCCCCGCGACCGAGACCGACGCCGACGCGGCCCGCGAGCTGATCACGGCCTCGGGCTACGACGGCAGCCCGATCACGCTGTCCTACCCGACCAACGGCCTGCCGCAGATCGACCAGATCGCGCAGGCGATCGCGAGCCAGCTCGAGGACGTCGGGCTCACCATCGAGCTCGACGGCCAGGAGGCGAACACCTTCAGCGGCACCTGGTTCTCGGCCTCGCTGCCCGGTCTCTACCTCTACGCCTTCGCCCCCTCGGTGATGGACGCCGACCTGCCGCTGACCATGCTGCTCAAGACCGGCGGTCAGGGCTACGTCTCCGACCCCGCGATCGACGAGCTGCTCGCCGCCGAGACCGGCGAGGCCGACGAGACCGCGCGCGCCGACGACTTCGCGCAGATCTCCGCGCTCGTCGACGAGAACACCTACTACGCACCGCTCTTCACCGACACCTACACCTACGGCGTCGCGCAGGGCCTCGACTGGAGCCCGCGACCCGACGGGATGCTCGTCTTCAACTGACCCGCTCTCCCCACCTCTACCGATCAGGAGCACCGCCATGACCACCATCCCCCGCGAGAACACCGCGCTCATCGTCGTCGACATGCAGCGCGCCTTCTTCGACAACGACGACTCGCTCGGCCGCTCGGGCATCGACGTCACGCCGCTGCGCGACGCCATCCCGGGCACCCTCCGCCTGGTGCGGGACGCCCGCGCCGCCGGCGTGCCGGTGATCTTCACCCGCTACGTCTACATGCCCGGCATGGTCGACTTCGGACCGGTCCGCGGCGCCAAGGCCGCCGAGCGGATCGCCTCCAACTCGCTCGGCGCCGGCACCGACGAGATCGAGCTCATCCCGGAGCTGGAGGCGCGGCCCGACGAGATCGTGATCGACAAGTCGCGGCCGAGCGCGTTCTACGGCACCCGCCTCGAGCCGGTGCTGAACGGCATGGGCGTCCGCAACGTCGTGATCTGCGGAGTGACGACGAACATCTGCGTCGAATCGACGGCGCGGGACGCGGGCCAGCGCGACTACGGCACCTACGTGGTGCGCGACGCCGTCGCCGAGTTCACGCCGGAGCGGAACCATTTCGCGCTGTTCGGGATCGCCTGGTCGTTCGGTGAGGTCGTCGACCTGGCCGAGATCGAGGCGTCCTGGTCGCTCGAGGCGCCCGCGACCGAGGCCTCCGCGACCGAGGCTCCCGCGCTCGAGACCGCCGCGGTCTGAGGCCGCTCCCGTGACCGATCCGCTGCTCTCCCTCCGCGACGTCTCGATCTCGTTCGCCACTCCGGCCGGCGAGATCGAGGCGGTGCGCCACCTCGACCTGGATCTGCGCGCGGGTGAGACGATCGCCGTCGTCGGCGAGTCGGGCTCCGGGAAGTCGACGACCGCCGCGAGCATCAACCGGCTGCTCCCGGAGAACGGCAGGATCTCCTCCGGCACGATCCTCTTCGAGGGCGAGGACCTCGCGCAGGCGACGGAGAAGCGGATGACCGCGATCCGCGGCGCCGGCATCGGGCTGGTGCCTCAGGATCCGATGTCGAATCTGAATCCGCTGCAGCGGGTGGGCGCGCAGATCGCGGAGGCGCTGCTCGTGCACGGGCGCCTCCGGGGTGCCGCCGCACGCGACCGGGTCGTCGAGCTGCTCGAGATGGTGGGCATCCCCGAGCCGGCCCGGCGCGCGCGGCAGTACCCGCACGAGCTGTCCGGCGGCATGCGCCAGCGGGTGCTGATCGCGATCGGCCTCGCCTGCCGCCCGCGGCTGCTCATCGCCGACGAGCCGACCAGCGCGCTGGACGTCACCGTGCAGCGCGGAATCCTCGATCAGCTCGCCCGCCTCACCGCCGAGATGGGGACCGCGGTGATCCTGATCACGCACGACCTCGCCCTCGCGGCCGAGCGCGCCGACCGGGTGCTGGTGCTGTTCCGCGGCGAGGTGGTCGAGCAGGGCGAGGCGGCGGCCGTCCTGCGCGCTCCGCAGCACGAGTACACCCGGCGGCTGCTGGCCGCGGCGCCGACCCTGGCGTCGACCCGGCTGGTCGAGGACGCGCCCGCGTCCGAGGGCGTCGAGCCGCTGGTGAGGCTCCGCGAGGTCGGGAAGCAGTACCCGGTGCGCTCGGGCCTCGGGCGCAAGTCGCCGTTCACCGCCGTCGAGTCCTCATCGTTCGACATCCCGCGCGGCCGGACCGTCGCGGTCGTCGGCGAGTCCGGCTCGGGCAAGTCGACGACGGCGAAGGTCGTGCTGCGACTCGAGGAGCCGACGACCGGCGCGATCGAGTTCCGCGGCCGGAGCGTCGCGCACCTGCGCGGGAAGGAGCTGATGGACTTCCGCCGGCACGTGCAGCCGGTGTTCCAGAACCCGTACAGCTCGTTCGACGCGCGCTACACCGTGGCCCGCAGCATCGAGGAGCCGCTGCTGCTGCACCGGGTCGGCGACGGCGAGAGCCGGCGGCGGCGGGTCTCCGAGCTCCTCGCGCAGGTCGCGCTGCCGCCCGAGGTGGCGGAGAAGCTGCCGCGCGAGCTCTCGGGCGGGCAGCTCCAGCGGGTGGCGATCGCCCGCGCGCTCGCCCTCTCGCCCGAGCTGGTCGTGCTGGACGAGGCGGTGTCGGCGCTGGACGTCCTTGTGCAGGAGCAGATCCTCGCGCTGCTGGCCGAACTGCAGCGGGAGCTCGGGCTGAGCTATCTGTTCATCAGCCACGACCTCGCCGTGGTGCGGATGCTCGCGCACACCGTGCACGTGATGCAGAAGGGCCGCATCGTCGAGTCGGGCACGCCGGCGCAGATCTTCGAGGCGCCGCAGCACCCGTACACGCGGGCGCTGCTCGCGGCAATCCCCGACCCGGAGGCGGCCGCGGTCGGCTGACGGCCGTGCAGGGGTGAGCGCCCGCGGGGACTGCTCCGCCTCCGCCGACGCGGCGGCCCTCAGCAGTCGCGGGCGCGGAAGCGCAGCGCGGTCAGCGCGATCGCGTGCCAGCCCTGCTGACCGTCGTGCTGGCTCACGGTGAGCGTGCTCCCCGAGGGGAGGACGTCGAACACGAAGGTGTCGAAACGGGGGTCGTTGACGAGGACGGGCTCGAAGGAGGTGCTGCGCCGGAACGGGTCGGCCACCGTGCCCGTGCCGACTCCCGCGTCGGGGCCCTGGGCGGAGATCGAGGCGGGGGCGAGGCTGAAGCCGACGGTGGTCCACCAGCTCGCCACCCACGGGAGGGAGGAGTCCGCGAGCGACGTGATGTTCTGGAAGGTGAGCCGGACGTCGAGCGGGTCGAACGGCCGCCCGTCCGCTCCGAAGAAGCGGAACGTCAGCGTCTGCGAGTCGGGCCCGGGCGACGGGGTCTCCGTGAGCGCCCCGGCACGACGCTGGTTCAGCAGGAGCGTCCCGGGACCGAACGCGCCCGGCGCCCCGGCGCGCGCGACCGTCTCGCCCGGCGGCGGACCGGCCTCCTCCCCGATCCACACGGAGCCCTCGCCGGTCAGATTGAAGCTCCGGCCCTGCGACCCGGTCGCGGTGCCCGGCGCGAGGACGGACGTGATCCGCACCGTCGACACCGCTCCCCCCGGCGAGATCGCCGTGAGCACGGTCGGGTCGCTCGCGACGCTCGTCGGCGGGAACACCGTCGTGCCGAAGCACGGGGCGGGCGAGGCGGCGGCGAGCGGGGCCGCGACCGCCGCGCTGACGACGGGGACGCTCCACGCGGCGCTCGCGGCGACGGTGCGCCGGGTGGGGCCGTGCGGGTCGGCTCGGTGCTGCGGCATGCGGGATCCGTTCCGTGAGAGCAGGAGCGTGAGAGCAGGAGTGCGATCGGACGTCGGCGCGTCCACCCCGGCAGGTTAGGAGCAGCGATCGCCCGAGTGCGACGCTCCCCCACCGCTGGCGCGAAACTCGTGCTCAGCAGTCGCGGGAGCCGAAGCCGAGCCCCGTGATCGCGCTGCTGTGCCAGCCCTGGTAGCCGCCGTGCTGGCTGTAGACGAGCGAGCTGCCCGAGGGGAACGAGCGGAACGTGAAGGTGTCGTAGCGGGGCGTGAGTGGGACAGCCGGCTCCCAGTTGGTGGCGCGCCGGAAGGGGTCGGCGACCGTGCCTGCCCCGACCCCCGCAGCTCCGCCCCGTGAGGAGATCGAGGTGGGCGTGACGCTGAAGCCGACGGTCGACCAGAACTTCAGAGGCCAGTAGGACGTCTCACTCACCACACCCGACGTGATGTTCAGGACGGTGAGCCGGACGTCGACCGGGTCGAACGGCTTCCCCTCCTCATCGAGGAACTCGAAGGTGAGCGTCTGCGCTTCGAGACCCGGAGCAGGCGTCCCCGGGAACCTGACGTCCGACGTGGAGACCGCGCCGGCACGACGCTGGTTCAGGATGAGCACTCCGGGCTCGAAATAGCGCAGCGGCACCTCGTTGGCGAAGTCCGAGGATCCCCCGGCCCACCAGACAGTGCCGTCCTGCGTGAGGTTGTAGCTCTTCCCGTCGATCTCGGTCGTGGTGCCGGGGGCCAGGACGGAGGTGATCCGGACGGTCGACGCCTTCCCGGTGGGCGAGGACGCCATCAGCGTCGTGGGATTGCTCGCAATGCTCGTCAGCGTGAACATCGTGACGCTGGAGCACGGTTGCGGCGAGACCGGGGTGGCCGGAGTCATCGACGCGGCGGCGAGGGGAGCCCCGACCGCCGCGCTGATCACGGGGATGCTCCACAGTGCGCCCGCGGTGACGGAGCGACGGGTGGGACCGGAGGAGTGAGTCGGGTCGGACGAGAGAGGGGACATGGCGGATCCGTTCCGGAGGAGGGAGTGGACAGGCGAGGACCGACTGCCCGACACGGCAGCGTAGGTTCGACGCTCGGCAAAGACGAATCCTCCTCACTTCTGGCGCGGAACGTCGGTTCGTCATTCGCCCCGACCGCGAGGGTCAGCAGTTGTAGGACACGAAGCTCAGCGCCCCCAGCGCACTGGCGTGCCAGCCCTGGTGCCCCTGGTGCTGGCTGTAGGTGAGCGTGCTCCCCGAGGGGAACGCGCCGAACGTGAAGGTGTCGATCAGGGCTCGGCCGATTATCCCGGCGTCCGAGGACGCGGCGCGCCGGAAAGGATCCTCGGCCGTCCCCGTGCCGACTCCCTCATGGCCGGCCGTCGAGGAGATCGATGCGGGCCGGACGCTGAAGCCGACGGTGGACCACCAGCTCAGGAGCCAGGGATATCCGGGATTCGTGTCCGACGTGATGTTCTGGATCGACAGCTGGACATCGGTCGGATCGAACGATCGTCCGTCCGGGCCGACGAACGTGAAGGTCAGCGTCTGCGCATCGGGCCCGGGCGACGGATCCTCTGTGATCGGTCCGGACCGCCGCTGATTCAGCATCAGCGAACCGGCGGGGTAGTTGCGGACGACGACCTCCGAGACCGCCGACAGGCTGCCACCGGACGCCCATCGGTTGCCGTCCCGCACCAGGTTGAAGTCACGGCCCTGGGTCGCGGTGGTGGTACCGGCCGCCAGGGCGGAGTCGATCCGCACCGTCGAGACGGCACCGCCGGGCGCGACCGCCGTGAGCACCGTGGGATTGCTCGCGACGCTCGTCTGCGTGAACACCGCCGTGCTGCGGCAGGACGCGGGCGACGCGGCGGCGAGCGGAGCGGCGACGGCCGCGCTGACGACGGGGAGGCTCCACGCCGCGCTCGCGGCGATGGTCCGTCGAGTGGGTCCGGCGGGTGCGGAGGGGCGCGGGGGCATGGGGTTCCGTTCGGGAGAGCGACAGGGAGCGCGCGGGGACGGACCCGCTGACCCCGGCAGGATAGAAGGCACGCGCTCTGTGAGAGCGACGCTCCCTGACTCCTGGCGCGCGACGCCGCTTCACGAGCCCGCCGGCGCCCCGCCCGTCACTCCCCGTCGGCGAAGTCCGTGCCGCGACTGAGCGGCTCCCACGCGTCGACGTCGGAGCGGAGGGCGTCGAGCACCGCGCGGAAGGCGTCCGACGCGTCGTTGCCGAGCAGCAGGATCGACGGCGGCGCGGCCGACTCCACGGCCTCGATCAGCGCGGTCGCGGCCTTCGCCGGGTCGCCCTTCTGGGTGCCGTGCACGGTGTCGTGCTCCTTGCGGCGCTTGCCCGCCGTCTCGGCGTAGTCCGCGATCGGCTGCGACGACTGGGTGAGCGAGCGGCCGGCGAAGTCGGTGCGGAAGCCGCCCGGCTCGACCGAGAACGCCCGGATGCCCAGCGGTGCGACCTCCTTGCGCAGCGACTCGGTGAGCGCCTCGATCGCGGCCTTCACCGCGGCGTAGTAGCCCGATCCCTCCGGCGAGATGCGCGCGCCGATCGAGGACAGGTTGACGATGGTGCCGGAGCGGCGCTCGCGCATCCCGGGCAGGACCGCCTTGATCGTGCGGACGGTGCCGAAGAGGTGGGTGTCGAAGAGCTGCTGCACCGCGGCCTCCTCACCCTCCTCCACCGCCGCGCGGTAGCCGTAGCCCGCGTTGTTGACGAGCACGTCGATCCCGCCGAAGCGCTCCACGGCGGCGTCGACCGCGGCGGCGACCTGCGCGTCGTCGGTGACGTCGAGAGCCAGGGCGAGCGCGGAGTCGGGGTGCGCCTCGGTGATGTCGCGGACGGAGTCGACGTCGCGCGCGGTGACGACGGCGCGGTCGCCGTGGGCGAGGACGGCGGTCGCGAGCGCGCGGCCGAGTCCGGTGGAGCAGCCGGTGATGAGCCAGGTGGTCATGGCGGTCCTTCTTCCTCGAGGGCGCCCGCGGCAGGAGCGATCGGTGCGATCGGCGCGTTCACCGCGGGCAGGACTCCATTCCACCGCCGCCGGGGCGCCCGGGGACAGGGGTGGACGCGTGAGAGGCTGGTCCGGTGTCCACAGTGAGCGTGCCGACGCCGCGCTCGGGGGTCCGGACGCGGCGATTCCGGCGCCTCGCGCGCCTCGGCTTCGCCGTCAACGGCGTGGTGCACCTGCTGATCGGCGGCCTCTCGCTGCGGGTCGCGTTCGGGGACGAGACGACGCAGGAGGCGGATCCCTCCGGCGCGATCGCGCGCCTGGCCGAGACACCGGCCGGACTCGTCGTCGTCTGGGCGGCGCTGGTCGCGCTCGTCGCGCTCGGGCTCTGGCAGCTCTCCTTCCAGAGCCGCTCGAGCGATCCGAGCCGCGCGAAGCGCCTCGGGCGGCGGATCGTGGAGTCGGGCAAGGGCTTCGCGGCGCTCGCACTGGCCGGGACGACGCTGGTCTTCGCGCTCGGCGGGTCGACGAGCTCCTCCGCCACCATCCGCGCGATCAGCACCGATCTGCTGGCTCGACCGGCCGGCGCGATCGTGCTGACGCTGGTCGGCGGGATCGTCCTCGGCAGCGGGATCGGCTTCGTCGCCATCGGCGTGCGCCGCGGCTTCCGCAAGCTCGTGCGGATCCCCGCGGGGCGGCGCGGCACGGCCGTGCTGATCCTCGGCGCGGCCGGCTACGTCTCGAAGGGGATCGCCCTCGGCATCGCCGGCGGGCTCTTCGTCGTCGCCGCGATCACCGGCGACGCCCGGCGGGCGACCGGGCTCGACGGCGCCCTGCGCTTCCTCGACGTCCCGCCCTACGGGACCATCGCGCTCACCGTCATCGGCGCCGGCCTCGTGATGTACGGCGGCTTCCTGATCGCGCGCGCGAAGCTCGCCAAGCTCTGACGCCGGCCGGGGTCAGCTCGCGGGCTCGGCGGGGGCGAGACGCTTCGCGTAGCAGCGGGTCGCCGGCTCGTCGCCCCAGTAGCCGAAGCCGGGGATGAGCTCGTAGCCCGAGCTGCTGTAGAGCGCCATCGCCTCGGGCTGCTCGATGCCGGTGACGAGGCGGAGCAGCGTCACGCCGTGGCGGACGGCCAGCTCCTCGACTCCCGCGAGGAGGAGGCGGCTGTAACCGCGGCCGCGCGCCGACTCGGCCACGAACATCCGCTTGATCTCGCCGATCCCGCCCTCGGCGGCGAGTGCGACGCAGCCGACGACGTCCACCCCGACGTGGAGCAGCAGCGTCGGCGCGTCCGCGGGCGGCCTCGGCCCCGGGTCGTCGCCGCCGTAGCGCCGCATGATCTCCGCCTCCTGCACGGCGAACAGCCGCCCCGCCACCGCGTCGTCGGCCGTCGTCTCGACCAGCCGCACCTCGTCCGCACCCATGTCGCTCACGGTCCCATCGCGCGCCGCGAGATGCCACTTGTGCACGCGACACGCCGTGAAAAACGTGCACAAGTGGCATCTCGCGGAGGGTCAGCAGACGTCGGAGCGGAACCGGAGGGCACTCAGGTAGATCGAGTGCCAGCCCTGCCGGCCGTCGTGCTGGGTGTAGGTGAGCGTGCTGCCGGAGGGGAACGCGTCGAAGGAGAAGCCGTCGCTCCGGAGGAACGGGAGAGTCGTCTCGTCCTCCGTCGCGCGCCGGTACGGGTCGGCGATCGTGCCGGCACCGACGCCCTCGGAGATGCCGTCCCTCTGGATCGCGGTCGGCGCGACGCTGAAGCCCAGCGCGTCCCAGTGAGTCTGCGGCCACGGCACGCGCTTCTGCGAGGTGATGTCGATGAACTCGAGCTGGAGACCGACCGGATCGAAGAGGTTTCCCTGCGGGTCGAAGAACTGGAAGGTCAGGGTCTGGGAGTCGACTCCCGGGCTGGGGAGCTCGCCGATCGGACCTGCGCGGCGCTGGTTCAGGACGAGCGCGCCGCCCACGCCGTAGGTGAACATCACCTCAGTGTTCACGCCGTCACGGGTGCCGCCTCCCCACCCCTGGTCGCTCTGAGTCAGGTTGTAGCTCGTGCCCTGCGTCCCGGTCGTGGTGTTCGGAGCGACCACCGTTGCGATGCGGACGGTCGACACCGCGCCCGTGGGGGAGACCGCCAGGAGCGTCGCAGTGTCGCCCCCGGCATTCCTGGTCCGCCGGAAGTCGACCTCGCTGTCGCAGAGGACGGCGGTCGAAGCGGCCGCGAGGGGCGCGGAGATCACCGCGGCGGCGACGGGAGCGCTCCACGCCGCCGCGGCGGTCACGGTGCGGCGGGAGGGTCCGGGCGTGCCGGAGGAGGGCTGAGACATGCAGGGTCCTTTCGATGGCGATCAGAAGACGGAGTCGCAGGGCGTGGTAACGCTGTCATCCACGACGATCGCCAGCTAAGCGCACCCCTTCCCTCCGACGCACGCCCCCCGTTGGTGGCGACCGCACCCCCTGACGCGCTGCGCGAGATGCCACTTGTGCACGCGACACGCCGTGAGAAGCGTGCACAAGTGGCATCTCGCGGGAGGGAAGGGGGACGCGCGGGTCAGGCGTAGGTCGCGGCGATCTCGGCGAGGCACTCGCGGAAGACGCGGACGGCGGGCGAGGCGAGCTGGGCCTCGCGCTGGGCCGTGAAGATGGTGCGGCGGGGGCGGCCGGGCAGTTCGAGGAGGCGGCAGTCGGCCTCGCCACCGGCCCAGACCAGGTCGGGCATCAGCGCGACCGCGTTGCCCGAGGCGGCGAGGCGGATCTGCGCCTGGAGGTCCGCGGTCTCGAAGCGCACGTCGGGCTCGAAGCCCGCGACGCGGCAGGTCTGCTCGGCGAAGTGGCGGCTGGCGGTGCCGCGCGGCTCCATCACCCAGGCGGCGTCGCGGGCGCCCCGCAGATCGCGGATCGCGGAGTCGCGGCCCACCGCGAGGCGGATCGCGTCGGTCGTCAGGTCTCTGCGCACCAGGCCCGGCAGCCAGGACACGGAGTGGCCGGGGTACTGCTCGGCGACGACCAGGTCGAACTCGCGCGCCCAGGAGGTCTCGTGCAGCGCCCCCTCCGGCTCGCGCTGCACCATCTCGACCCGCACCTCGGGCGCGCGCTCGGCGATCGAGCGCAGCGCGCCGGGCATCAGCGCGAGCGCCGCCGACTGGAAGACCGCGACCCGCACCCGACCGGTGACCGACTCCCCCGACGCGGCGAGCGCCGCCTCCGCCCGCTCGAGCAGCGCCAGCACCTCGCCGGCCGCCGCGACCAGGATCTCGGCCTGCGGGGTGAGCTGCACCCGCCGCCCGACCTTGCGCAGCAGCTCGACGCCGGTCTCGCGCTCGAGCACGCTCAGCTGCTGCGACACGGCGGAGGGACTGTAGGCGAGGGCCTCCGCGGCGGCGGCGAGTGTGCCCCGGATGGCGACCTCGCGCAGCAGCACCAGGCGGCGGACGTCGAGCACGGGGGACCTCGATTCGGCGCGGAGATTCAGTAAGCAGGAGTGACCGGTACCGGTAAGGAACGGTCGCTTCTGCTCAACGGTACCCCGGTCGGATACTGACGTCATGACGGATCTCGCAGCGCCTGCCCGCTCCACCGGCACCTCCCCCGACGCCGCCGCCGCCCACGCCGGCCCCGCCGCGGACAGCGTCGACCCCGGCCTCGTCGACGCGAGCGTCGCCCTGGTGCGTCAGTGGCTGCGCGACGCCGCCGACGTCCCGGTCGACGCCTCCGGCGCCCAGCTCGCGGGCGTGCTGAAGGACCCGAGCGGCCTCGACTTCACGGTCGGCTTCGTCGACGGAGTCGTCCGCCCCGAGGACACCAAGGTGGCCGCCGCGGCGCTGCGCTCGATCGCCGGCGGCGTCCCCCGCTTCCTGCCCGCCCCGATGCGCGGCGCGGTCGCCCTCGGCGGCGCGGTGGCCCCGCTGCTGCCGGACGTCGTCGTGCCGATCGCGCGCCGGGTGCTGCGGCAGATGGTCGGCCACCTCATCATCGATGCGACCGACTCGCGCCTCGGCCCGGCGATCGCGAAGATCCGCCGCGACGGCGTCCGGCTCAACATGAACCTGCTCGGCGAGGCGGTCCTCGGCCGCAAGGAGGCGCAGCGCCGGCTCGAGGGCACGCACCGCCTGCTCGCGCGCGACGACGTCGACTACGTGTCGATCAAGGTCTCCTCCACCGTCGCCCCGCACAACCCGTGGGCGTTCGACGCCGCGGTCGACGACATCGTCGAGGAGCTCGCTCCGCTCTTCACCCGCGCCGCCGCCGCGACGCCGCAGAAGTTCGTGAACCTCGACATGGAGGAGTACAAGGACCTCGATCTCACCATCGCGGTCTTCACCCGCCTGCTCGACCGGCCCGAGTTCCTCGGCCTCGAGGCGGGCATCGTGCTGCAGGCCTACCTGCCCGACGCGCTCTCCGCGATGATCCGGCTGCAGGAGTGGAGCGCCGCGCGCCGGTCCCGCGGCGGCGCCGGCATCAAGGTGCGCCTGGTCAAGGGCGCGAACCTGCCGATGGAGCAGGTCGAGGCGTCCGTGCACGGCTGGCCGCTGGCGACCTGGTCGACGAAGCAGGACTCGGACACCAACTACAAGCGCGTGATCGACTACGCGCTGCACCCGGACCGGATCCGGAACGTGCGGGTCGGCGTCGCCGGCCACAACCTCTTCGACGTCGCCTACTCCTGGCTGCTGGCCGGCGAGCGCGGCGTCCGCGAGGGGATCGAGTACGAGATGCTGCTCGGCATGGCGCAGGGCCAGGCGGAGGCGGTGCGCCGCACGGTCGGCTCGCTGCTGCTCTACACGCCGGTCGTCTCGCCCGCCGAGTTCGACGTCGCGATCGCCTACCTGATCCGCCGGCTCGAGGAGGGCGCGTCGAGCGACAACTTCATGTCGGCCGTCTTCGAGCTCGAGGCTCAGCCCGCGCTGTTCGCCCGCGAGGAGGCCCGCTTCCGCGCCTCCGTCAGCGCGCTCGACGGAGCGGTGCCGCCCGCGCACCGGGTCGCCGACCGCTTCGCCGCGACCGGCCGCCCCGGCTTCGGCGACTTCCGCAGCACCCCGGACACCGACCCGTCCGTCGCGGCGAACCGCGCCTGGGCGGACGAGATCCTCGCCCGCGTGCCCGCCTCCCGCGCCGGTGTCGACGCGATCGAGGCCGCGACGATCGCCACCCGCGAGGAGCTGGAGGCGGCCCTCGCCGCGACCCGCGCCGCCGGCTCCGCGTGGGGCGCCCTGCCCGCCGACGAGCGGGCGCGCATCCTGCACCGCGCCGGCGACGAGCTCGAAGCGCGCCGCGGCGAGCTGCTCGAGGTGATGGCCGCCGAGGCCGGCAAGACCATCGACCAGGGCGACCCGGAGGTCTCCGAGGCGATCGACTTCGCGCACTACTACGCCGAGCGGGCCCGCGAGCTGGACTCGGTGGACGGGGCGGTCTTCCACCCCGCGCAGCTGACGCTCGTCGCTCCGCCGTGGAACTTCCCGGTCGCGATCCCCGCGGGCGGTGCGCTCGCCGCGCTGGCCGCCGGCTCGGCCGCGGTGCTGAAGCCCGCCGGGCCGACCGCGCGCTGCGGCGCCGTGCTGGCCGAGGCGCTCTGGGCCGCGGGCGTTCCGCGCGAGGCGCTGCTGCTGCTCCGACTGCCCGAGGAGGAGCACGGCGCCGACCTCGTCGCGCACCCCTCGGTGGACCGGGTGATCCTCACCGGCGCCTACGAGACCGCCGAGCTGTTCCGCTCGTTCCGGCACGACCTGCCGCTGCTCGCCGAGACCAGCGGCAAGAACGCGATCATCGTCACGCCCTCCGCCGATCTCGACCTCGCGGTGAAGGACGTCGTCTCCAGCGCCTTCGGCCACGCCGGCCAGAAGTGCTCGGCCGCGTCGCTCGTCGTGCTGGTCGGCTCGGTCGCGCGCTCCAAGCGCTTCCGCGCGCAGCTGCTCGACGCGGTCGACTCGCTCACCGTCGGCCTGCCGACCGATCCGGCGACCCGGATGGGGCCGGTGATCGAGCCCGCCGCGGGCAAGCTGCTGCGCGGCCTCACGACCCTCGGCGAGGGCGAGCGCTGGCTGCTGAAGCCGCGCGCGCTCGACGACAGCGGGATGCTGTGGAGCCCGGGCGTCCGCGACGGCGTGCGCCGCGGCTCCGAGTACCACCGCACCGAGTACTTCGGTCCGATCCTCGGCATCATGACCGCGGCGACGCTCGAGGACGCGATCGCGCTCGTCAACGAGGTCGACTACGGCCTCACCTCCGGCCTGCATGCCCTCGACCCGGCCGAGATCGGCACCTGGCTGGGCGGGATCCAGGCCGGCAACCTCTACGTCAACCGCGGCATCACCGGCGCGATCGTCGAGCGCCAGCCGTTCGGCGGCTGGAAGAAGTCGGCCGTCGGACCGGGCACGAAGGCCGGCGGGCCGGACTACCTGCTGGGCCTGGGGTCGTGGAGCTCTGCGCCGTCGACCGCCACCACCGCGGTCGAGGACCCGCGCGTCGGCCGGCTCGTCGCCGCCGCCCGCGCGGAGCTGTCGCCCGCGGAAGCCGACGCCGTCGAGCGGACGGCCCGCAGCGCGGCGCAGGCTCTGGCCGCGGGCGCCGCCCGGGACGTCACCGGGCTGGCCGCCGAGCGCAACGTGTTCCGGCACCTGCCGTACGACGCCCCGGTGCTGATCCGCCTCGCGGACGGCGAGCCGGTGGGCTCGCTCGCGCAGGTCGTCGTCGCCGCGGCGACCGCGGGCACCCGGGTGGCGGTATCGAGCGCGACGGCGCTGCCTCCGCAGCTCGTCTCCGCCATCGCGTCGGGAGCGTCGGCTGTCGCCGTCGAGGACGAGGCCGCCTTCGCGGCGCGGGTCCGCGAGCACGGCGCCGGCCGCGTGCGCCTGCTCGGCGCCGACGCCTCCTCCGTGACGTCCGTCACCGGCGGCCGCCCCGACCTCGCCGTCTACGCGAACGAGGCCACCGAGTCCGGCCGCCTCGAGCTGCTCCCGTTCCTCCGCGAGCAGGCCGTCTCGATCACCGCCCACCGCTTCGGCACCCCGGACCACCTGACGGACTCCCTGCTCTGACCTCTTCCGCGAGATGCCACTTGTGCACGCTTTTCACGGCGTGTCGCGTGCACAAGTGGCATCTCGCGGGAGGGGAGGGGGACGTGGGTCAGAACAGGCCGCGCGGCGACTCCACGGAGGCGAGGACGCCGGGGGCCGCGACGATCGTCAGGCGGGCGACCTCGTCCGCCGTCAGCTCGGGCAGGCGCTGGGCGAGGTCGAGGAAGCGCTCGATCTCGGGCTCCTCGAGGACGTCGGCGGCGAGGGTGCGGAACTTCGCGACGTACTGCTCGCGCGTGAACGGGTGCGCGCCGAGCGGATGCGCGTCCGCCACCGCGATCTCGTCCACGATCGTGCTGCCGTCGGTGAGCAGGATCTCGACGCGCGCGCCGAACGCCTTCTCCGCCGGGTCGGTCGAGTGGTAGCGGCGGGTCCACTCCGCGTCCTCCTCCGTCGTCGTGCGCTGCCAGAGCGCGACGGTGTCGGGGCGGGCGGCGCGCTCGGGGGCGTAGCTGCGCTCGTGGTGCCAGGCGCCGTCCTGCAGCGCGACCGCGAAGATGTACGGCACGGAGTGGTCGAGCGTCTCGCGGGACGCCGTCGGGTCGTACTTCTGCGGGTCGTTCGCGCCGGAGCCGATCACGTAGTGGGTGTGGTGCGAGGTGTGCAGGACGATCCGCTCGACGCGCTCGGGATCGGCGGCCTCGGGGTGCGCGTGGTGCAGGCGGCGGGCCAGGTCGATCAGCGCCTGCGCCTGGTACTCGGCCGAGTGCTCCTTCGTGTAGGTGTCGAGGATCGCGCGCTTGGCCTCGCCGGCGTCCGGCAGCGGCACGTCGTAGGACGCGTCGGGGCCGTCGAGCAGCCAGGCGATCACGCCGTCCTCGCCCTCGTAGATCGGCGACGGGCTGGTCTCGCCGCGCATCGCCCGGTCGACGGCCTCGATGGCGGCCTTGCCGGCGAAGGCGGGGGCGTACGCCTTCCAGCTCGAGATCTCTCCCTTGCGCGACTGGCGGGTGGCGGTGGTGGTGTGCAGCGCCTGGGCGATCGCCTGCTCGATGACGGCGACGTCGAGGCCGAGCATCGTGCCGAGTCCGGCCGCGGCCGAGGGGCCGAGGTGCGCGACGTGGTCGATCTTGTGCCGGTGCAGGCTGATCGCGCGGACGAGGTCGACCTGGACCTCGTAGCCGGTGACGATGCCGCGGACCAGCCGGGCGCCGTCGATGCCCGCGTGCTGGGCGACGGCGACCAGCGGCGGGATGTTGTCGCCGGGGTGCGAGTACTCGGCCGCGAGGAAGGTGTCGTGGTAGTCGAGCTCGCGGACGGCGACGCCGTTCGCCCAGGCGGCCCACTCGGGCGAGACGCGGCGGCCCGGGTCGACGCCGAACACCGTCGCGCCCTCGCCGCCGATGGAGGCGGGGTGGGCGAGCGCCTGCGAGCGCGCGGCGACGACGGGGCGGCGCACCAGCGACGCGGCGGCGACGGCAGCGTTGTCGATGACGCGGTTGACGACCATCTCGGCCACCTCGGCCTCGACCTCGACGGGATCGGCGGCGACCTCGGCCAGGGCGTGGGCGAGCTGCCCGTGGCGCGGGAGGTCCTCGTCGCTGCGGTGGACGCGGACGTGGTGTTCGTGCACGGGGGCTCCTTCGGCTCGTCCCTGCCAATCTAGCGGCGGGGCCGCCGGGCAGACTGTCGGCATGACCGCCACCCGCGTGGCCGCGTTCGACTGCGGCACCAACTCCCTCCGGCTCCTGATCGCGGACGTCGAGGACGGCCGCCTCGTCGACGTCCTCCGCCGCACCGAGCTCGTCAGGCTCGGCCACGGCGTGGACCGCACCGGCCGCTTCGACCCGGAGGCGCTCGAGCGGACCCTCGCCGTGACCCGCGAGTACGCCGAGCTGGTCCGCGAGGCCGGGGCCGAGCGCGTGCGCTTCGTCGCCACCTCCGCGACCCGCGACGCGGCGGACCGCGAGGACTTCCTCGTCGCGGTCGAGCGGATCATCGGCTCCCGCCCCCAGACGATCAGCGGCGAGGAGGAGGCGGCCCTCTCCTTCCGCGGTGCGCTCTCGGCCGTCGACGCGCCCCGGCCCGTCCTGGTCGTGGACCTCGGCGGCGGCTCGACGGAGCTAGTGCTGGGTGGAGCGGAACCCGAGCAGGCGCACTCGATGGACGTCGGCAGCGTCCGGCTCACCGAGCGCCACCGCGCCGGCGGGGGTGCGCCGACCGCGGAGCAGCGAAGCGCGATCCGCGCTGACGTCCGCCGCGCACTGGCCGCCTCCCCCGTGGACCTCTCGGCCGCGCGCAGTGTCGTCGGAGTCGCGGCGACGGTCCTCACGGTCACCGCGCACGTCCTCCGCCTCGAGGCCTACGACCGCGACGCGCTCGAGGCGACCCTGCCGATCCGCGACGTCCTCGCCGCCTGCGACGAGCTCGCCGCGCTCTCCCCCGCCGCGACAGCCGTCCTCCCCTACGTCCGCGCCGGCCGCGAGGACGTCCTCGGCGCCGGCGCCGCCATCTGGTCCGAGGTCCTCAGCGCCGTCCAGGAGGCCTCCCCCGCCGTGACGTCGGTCACGACGACGGCCCACGACATCCTCGACGGCCTGGCCCTGCACCTCTGACCCCTCTGCACCTCTGATCCCCTCCGCGAGATGCCACTTATGAGCGCGACGCGCCGCAGAACGAGCACACAAGTGGCATCTCGCGGGAGGGGTCAGCGCGTGAGGGTGCTGCCGGAGTCGTGGGGGAGGCGGGCGGCGGCGATCAGGGGGACGAGGGTCAGGACGGCCAGCGTCAGGAAGGCGAAGCGGTAGGGGACGAGGCCGGGGCCGAACGCGGAGCCCGCGGCCAGCGCGATGCCGCCGGCGGCGACGCCGAAGCCCGCGGCGATCTGCTGGGTCGTCGCGCTGAGGGTGTTCGCGCCCGACATCCCCTCGGGCGCCACCTCGGCGAAGGTGACCGTGTTGTAGGCGGTGAAGCCGGCCGAGCGCGCGACACCGCTGAGCACCAGCAGCGCCACGATCAGCGGGACGGGCACACCGGGATCGAGGAACGCCATCGCGACCATGCAGGCGATGCCGACGACGTTCGCCGCGACGAGCACCCCGCGGAAGCCGACCGTGTGCAGGAGCCAGGTCGTCGCCGGCTTGATCGCCAGATTGCCGACGAAGAGCGCGAGCACGATCGAGCCGGCCTGCACCGCGTTCCAGCCGAAGGCGTCCTGGAAGAGCAGCGGCAGCAGGAACGGCACCGCGTTGATCGTCGCCCGGTAGAGCGAGCCGCTCGCGTTCGCCACCCGGAACGTCGAGAAGCGGAAGGCGTCCAGCGGCACGAGCGGGTGCGGCGTGCGGCGCAGGTGCCGGACCGCGACGGCGGTGACGAGGGCGCCGGTCACGGCCAGGCCGAGCGCGACGGTGTCCGAGCCGCTGCCGGTCACGAAGCCGGTCGCGCCGACCAGCGCGCCGAGTCCGACCGCGACCAGGAGCAGGCCGACGACGTCCAGCGGAGGCGGTGAGGCCTCGACGCCGGCCGGGATGATCCGCCGCGCGATCACGAGGGCGACGACGCCCAGCGGCAGGTTGATCAGGAAGATCCAGTGCCAGGAGGCGTAGGTCGTCAGCAGCCCGCCGAGGAACGGCGCCAGGATCGGCGCGACCAGGCCCGGCCAGACCAGGATCGCGATGGCGCGGATGATCCCCTCCCGCGGCGTCACGCGCAGCACCGCGAGCCGGCCGACCGGCACCATCAGCGCGCCGCCGACGCCCTGCAGCACGCGGGCCGCCACGAGCAGCGGCAGGGTCGGGCTGAGCGCGCAGAGCAGCGACGCGAGCGTGAACACCGCGATCGCGGTCGTGAAGACCCGGCGCACGCCGAAGCGCTCGCTCAGCCAGCCGGAGGCGGGGATCAGCACCGCGACGGTGAGCAGGAACGCGGTGACGGTGATCGCGACGGCGGCGGAGTCGACGCCCAGGTCGGCGCCGATCGCGGGCGCCGCGGTGGTGACGATCGTCGCGTCCAGGTTCTCCATGAAGAAGCAGCCCGCGACGAGGAGGGCGATCGCGCGCTGACGGCGGGGATCCAGGGCGGCCTCCTGCGGGGACGGGTGCGGCGGGGCGGGCGCCGGGACGACAAGGGCGAGCGTAGCGCGCAGCCCGGCACGACTCGGCCCGGTACCGTCGAGGGCATGAGCGCCTCCGAGAACCGCACCGTCCAGCTCCGCCGCTACGAGCTCGTCGACGGGGTGATGGACGACTTCCTGGCCTGGTACCGCGCGAAGATCGTCCCCGCCCGCGCCGCGCACGGCTTCACGATCGAGTTCGCCTTCGCCGACCGCGAGGTGAACGAGTTCGTCTGGGCCGTCAGCACTCCGGGCGACGCGGAGGCGTTCGCCGAGATCGAGAAGGCCTACCTCGCCTCCCCCGAGCGCGAGGCCGCCTTCGCCGGCGAGCCGACCCGCGTGGCCGTGCACCACGTCCGGCTCGTCGAGCGCATCGTCTGACCGGGGCGGGGCGGCTCCCGGGAGCCGCCCCGGACCTCAGCTCCGGGCGCGGCGCGCGACGGCCAGGGCGGCCCGCAGGGCGAGGGAGCCGACGGCGATCGAGGCGACGGTTCCGAGCAGCCGCGGCAGGACGTGCTTCGGCGAGTCGAGCCCCGCGCGGTCCTTCGGCGAGGCCAGCGCGGCCGGCGGCAGGGTGCGGCCGTTGGCGCCCGCCTCCGCCATGTGCGCGAGCCGGCGCAGGGTCTCGATGTTGCGCACCCAGAGGAACGAGTGCAGCAGCGGCTTCGGGATGAGCGTGCCGGGGCCCTTCACCGCCGTCTCGTGGATGCGGACCCTGCAGCCGTCGCGGTGCGGCTCCACCTCGAGGCGGACGCGCGCCTCGCCCATCGGCCAGCCGGCCGCCTGGATGATGAAGCGGCTCGACGGGTCCCACTCCAGGACCGTCGTCTCGTCGTCGATCACCAGCGGCCAGACGCCGAAGGAGTGGTGCAGCTTCGAGCCGACGTGCGGCCAGTCGCGGCCGACCCGGCGCATCCGGGACGAGCCGACGACCCACGAGGGGAAGAGCCAGCCGGACGCGAAGACGGCGAAGACGGACTCGGGCGGGCAGTGGAAGACGCGGGTGTTGCGGGACATCGCGGGCTCCTAGTCGTGAGGGCGGGGTCGGGCGGGTCGTGCCGCCCGACCCTCAGGGTGCCAGATCGGACGCGCGGGTCCGATCGGGCGAGGGCGACAGATCGGGCGCCCGCCGGATCCCGAACTCGTGCCGGAGCGCACTGCGGGCGGCGTGCCAGCCGGCCATCCCGTGCACGCCCGGGCCGGGCGGCGTCGAGGACGAGCAGAGGTAGAGACCCTTCGCGGGCGTGCGCCACGGGTCGGAGGAGGGGATCGGCCGCGAGAGCAGCTGCGCGACGCTCGCCGCTCCGGCCGCGATGTCGCCGCCGATGTAGTTGGGATTCCAGGCCTGCATGTCGCGGGCCGTCATCGAGGACACGGCGAGGACGCGGTCGCGGAAGCCCGGGGCGAAGCGCTCGATCTGCGCGGTGATCGCCTCGCGCTGGTGCGCCGGCGAGTCGCGCGGCACGTGCGTGTACGCCCAGAGGACCTGCTTGCCCTCCGGCGCGCGGGTCGGGTCCAGCACCGAGGGCTGCGCCACGAGCACGTACGGGTTCTCGCTGTGCCGTCCCTGGACGACGTCGCGCTCGGCCGCGGCGATCTCGGCGCGGGTGCCGCCGACGTGCAGGGTGCCGGCCCCGGCGAGCTCCGGGTCCGTCCAGGGGACGGGTCCGTCGAGCGCGAAGTCGACCTTGGCGACGCCGTTGCCGTAGCGGAACATCCCCAGCGCCGAGGTGTAGGGGCCGGGCAGGCGGTCGCCGGCGAGCGCGAGGAGCGCCCTCGGCGTGAGATCGAGCAGCACGGCGCGCGCGCTCGGCAGCTGGGAGAGCGAGGTGATCTCCACTCCGGTCTCGATCGTGCCGCCGTGAGCGCGGAGGTCGTCCGCCATCGCGTCGACGATCGCCTGGCTGCCGCCGACCGGCACCGGCCAGCCGCGCGCGTGCGCGTAGGAGCCGAGCGCGAGCGCCGCGGCGGCCGTGGACAGACTCGGCATCGGCCGGATCGCGTGCGCGGCGACCCCCGCGAACATGGCGGGCGCGACCTCCTCGCGGAACCGCGCGTTCCAGAGCGGCGAGCCCTGCTCGAGCACGCGCAGGCCGAAGCGGAGCAGCACCGAGGGGTCGGTCGGGATCTTCAGCAGGGCGTCGTTGGTGAAGCCCGCGACGCGGTCGGCGCGCTCCGCGAGCGGACCCATCAGGGAGCGCCACGCCGCACCGTCGCGCCCCAGCGCCGCGGCGGTCCGCTCGAGGTCGCGGTAGGCGATGCCCGAGCGGCCGCCGTCGAGCGGGTGCGCGTAGGAGATCTCGGGCAGCCGCAGGTCGATCCGCCGGTCGAGCTGGAACCGGCGGAAGAACCCGGAGGCGAGCGCCATCGGGTGCACGGCCGAGCCGATGTCGTGGTGGAAGCCGGGCAGCGTCAGCTCGGCGGTCCGAGCGCCGCCGCCCAGGGTCTCGTTGCGCTCGTAGACCGCGACCGAGAGCCCGGCGCGGGCGAGGGTGACCGCGGCGGAGAGCCCGTTGGGGCCGGAGCCGACGACGACGGCGTCGACCACGTCACTTCCTCCGCAGGGCCGCGACCGCGCCGACCAGGCCGGCCGCGCCGAGCACGGCCGCACCGGCGTAGCTCGCGGCGCGGTGGCGGATCATCCAGATCTGCGGCGTCATCGTGTGCGCGCGGTCGCTGAAGAGGCCGCGGGCGCCGTGGTCGCCGGGGACCGGCTCGTAGACGTTGTTCGGCAGCATCGGCTCCTTCTTGTCCGGCGCCTGCTGTCCGTCGAAGGCGCTGCGGGCCAGGTACCAGTCCATGAAGGCGCCGGCGAAGCGGTCGCCCAGGATGGTGCCCGCGGTCGGCTCGCCGACCCAGGTGCGGCGGCGCGGCTTGTCGGCGACGTCGGCGATCGCGATCGCGCCGACCTCGGGCTCGTAGATCGGCGGCACCGGCTGCGGGTGGTGCGGCAGCTGCGACTTCACCCAGTTGAACTGGATGGTGTTGAGCGCCGGCATGTCGACCTCGGACAGCCGGATCCTGCTCTTGGAGTGCAGGAGCTCGGCGGTGACCGCCTCGGTGAAGCCGCGGGCGCCGAACTTCGAGGCGCAGTACGCGGCCTGGAGCGGGATGCCCCGGTGCGCGAGCGCCGAGCCGACCTGGATGACGTGGCCGCGGCCGCGCGGGGTCATCCGCGAGAGCGCCGCGCGGGTGCCGTTGACGAAGCCGAAGAAGTTCACCGCGACGGCGCGCTCGAAGTCGGCCGGGTCGGTCGAGAGGAACTCGCCGAAGACGCCGACCATCGCGTCGTTGACCCAGAGCTCGATCGGCCCGAGCTCGGCCTCGATGCGGTCGGCCGCCGACTCGACCGCCTCGCGGTCGGCGACGTCGGTCGGGATGGTCAGACCGCGGCGGCCGGCCTGCTCGATCTCGGCCAGCGTGGCCGCGAGTCCGTCCTCACCGCGGGCGAGCACGGCGACGTCCCAGCCGCGCGAGGCCAGCTCGCGGACGGTGGCGCGGCCGAGACCGGCGGTGCCACCGGTGACGACGGCGACGCCGCGGCTCATGCGCGGGCTCCGGAGGCGGGGGTGCGGGGGTTCTGCGTCATGGTCGAGCTCCTTCGTGAGGGCGCCGGAGGCGGCTTGCTGCATCTCCACGGTAGGCGGCGGCGGAGGCGCGCCGCGCGGGGTTGCGCCCGGTCGGTGGGAGCATCGCAGAACGAGCGCCTGGGGAGGAGCCCCGCCAGCCTCTCGATCCGTCCAGCGATCATCCAGACCGCACCCAGACGTCGGCGCCAGACTGACCGCCGCCGCGCCCCGCGCGACCCCGCCCCTCGACGACCGGATCGACCCATGAACACACTCCTCGGGCTCAGCCTCGTCTCCGGTCCGGTGGTGATCGCCGTCTACGGGGTCTCGGGTCTCGCGCTGCTCCTGCTGGTCCTCGCCTTCGCGCGCTCGGCCCGACGCGGCCGCCGCCGCCGCCTGGCGCTGGCAGCGGCCGTCCTGCTCCTCGGCCTGCTGGTCGGCTGGGCGCTCGGCGGTCTGCTCGGCGGCACCGGCGGCCCCTTCGGCGTCGACTTCACGCCCGTCACCCGCGTCTGGATCGGGCTCGGCCTGGGCGGACTCGCCGTGGCGCTGCTCGCCCTCGGCCACGCCCTCGCGCACCGGCGCAGACGACGGGTGCTGGCCTCGGCGCTCGTCGGGGTCCTCGTCGTGGCGACCGCGGCGATGACCGTCAACATCGACTTCGGCCAGTACCCCACCGTCCGCAGCCTCCTCGGCATCAGCGCCTACCCGACGGTGGCCGAGCCGATCGCGACACCCGCCGGCGACCACGCCTCGCTCGACACCTGGACCGCCCCGGCGGGCATGCCGACCGCGGGCAGCGTCACGAACGTGGCGATCCCCGCGACGCAGTCCGGCTTCCCCGCCCGCGACGCCGTCGTCTACCTCCCGCCGGCCGCGCTGACCGAGAACCCGCCGCTGCTGCCCGTGATGGTGATGCTCTCCGGCCAGCCGGGCTCGCCGTCCGACCCGCTCGCCGTCGAGCACCTGCAGCAGACCCTGGACACCTACGCGGCCGCGCACGCCGGCCTCGCGCCGATCGTGGTCTCGCCCGACCAGCTCGGCGACCCGACGGCGAACCCGATGTGCGTCGACTCGCCGCTCGGGAAGTCCGCGACCTACTTGACCGTCGACGTGCCGAACTGGATCCGCGCCAACCTGCCGGTCCTCGGCGACGCGCACGACTGGGCGATCGGCGGCCTCTCGCAGGGCGGCACCTGCGCGATCCAGCTCGGCGCCGGCTACCCGCAGCTCTTCGGCAACATCGTCGACGCGTCCGGCGAGCTCGCCCCGACGCTCGGCGACGACGCGACCACCATCCAGCAGGGCTTCGGCGGCGACGCGGCGGCGTACGAGGCGGCCAAGCCCGCGGCGATCCTCGCGAAGAACGCGCCCTACAAGGACTCGTTCGCGGTCTTCGGCGTCGGCGCGAACGACACCTCGTTCCTCGCCGGAGTGCAGACCCTGCACGCCGCCGCGCAGGCCGCCGGGATGGACACCACCTACCTCGAGGTGCCGGACAGCGCGCACGACGCGACGGCGTGGTCGACGACGTTCGACAAGGGCGTCGAGCTGCTGACGGCGCGCTGGAACCTGGTCCCCGCGTCCTAGCGAGCGGAGGGGGCGCCTCCGGCGATCACCTCGCGGGCAGGGGGAAGCGCATGCTGATCGAGTAGGCCGCGCAGCGGACGTATCGAGATCCACCTGCGTCAGAAGCTGAGTCTGCAGACCCGCCCTGCTGGGGACGTCGGGTCTCGATACGCCCCTGCGGGGCTACTCGACCAGCATGAAGTGAGCCGTCTCCGCGTCCTCTTTCTCACCACCGGGACGCGAAGCGGCTCCGCCGCTCGACACGCCCCCGCGCGCTCCGCCTAGGCGCGGGTCGCCGCCGCCACCGCGGCCGCCACTCCCCCGCCCCACGGCGCGCCGTGGCCGGGCAGCACCCAGGTGGCACCGGTGGGCAGCAGGTGCTGCAGCGAGGCGAGCGCCTGCTCCGGCTCGTCGGTGAACGGCGCGGGAGCCGGCCCGGTCGCGCCGGTCAGCACGTGGCGCGTCGTGAGGCCGTCGCCGACGAACACGGCGTCGGCGATCGGCACGTGCACCGCGATGCTGCCGGCGGAGTGGCCGGGCAGTCCGATGATCCGCGGAGCACCCGGGAGGTCGAGCGTCTCGCCGTCCCGCACCGTCACGACCTCGGTCAGCGGGGGCACGCGCGCGCCGCCCTTCCGCAGGAAGTAGCCGAGGAAGCCGACCAGTGCGCCGATCTTCATCGACTGCTTCCCGTTCGCGGGCTTCTTCCCGCCCTTCGCGCGCTCGGCGTCGGCCTCGTGCACGAAGACGGGCACGCCGTGCTCGCGCCGGAGCCGCTCGGCGAAGCCGATGTGGTCGGAGTCGCCGTGGGTGAGCACGACTCCCCTTACGTCGTCGACGGAGCGGCCGATCGCCGCCAGCTCGGCGAGCAGCTCGGGCCAGAGCCGGGGCAGGCCGGCGTCGATGAGGGTCACGCCCTCGGGCGTGTGGACGAGGTAGGCGGCGACGATGTCCGAGCCGATGCGGCGGAGGTGGGGGGCGAGTTCCATGATGGCTACGGTACCTAGCCATCATGGCTACTGTCAATAGCTATAGTGGAGAGCATGCCCACTCCCGAGCGCACCTCCCTCGACGCGATCGTCCGCGCCGCCGCCCAGATCCTGGAGGAGGAGGGGCTCGCCGGCGTGACGATGCAGGCCGTCGCGCAGCGCGTCGGCGTGCGCGCCCCCTCGCTCTACAAGCGGGTCGAGGGCCGCGACCCCCTGCTGCGCCTGGTCGCCGAGGCGACGCTGGGCGAGCTCGCCGCGCGCGTCGAGCCGATCGAGGACGCCGCCGAGCTCGCCGGCGCCTTCCGCGCGTTCGGCCGCGAGCGGCCCGCCGCCTTCCTCCTGGTGATGGCGCCGGCGCCCGGTACCCCGGTGGCCCGGCAGCAGTTCCGGGACGCGGCGAGCGCCTCCGTCCTCCGCGTCGCCGCCGGGCTCGCGGGCCAGGAGCACGCGCTCGAGGCCGCGCGCACCCTCACCGCCTGGAGCACCGGCTTCATCGGGATGGAGATCAACGGGGCGTTCACCCTCGGCGGCGACGTCGAGAGCGCCTGGCGCTTCGGGCTGAGCCGGGTGATCGCGGCGCTGGCGCTGGCGGAGGTGGAGCCGGCGGAGGTGGAGCTCGCGGAGGTCAGCGCGCCGCGGCCTCGTCCTCGAGGAAGCGCGGCCGGCTCGCCGCGAGTCCGCTGAGCAGCAGCACCACGAGGCTCGCCAGCAGCAGGACGTACGAGCCGGTCCAGCTCCCCTGCGCCTCGTAGAGCAGGCCGATCAGCAGCGGCCCGGCGCAGGCGAGCGCGTAGCCGAGGCCCTGCGTCGCTCCGGAGAGCACCGAGGAGCCGGCCGTGCTGCGGGTCCGCGCGTTGACGAGGGTGAGCGTCATCGGGAAGGTGCTGACGCCCAGGCCGAGGCAGACCACCCAGGCCACGGCGCCGGCCAGCGGCGCGACCAGCAGGCCGACGTAGCCGACGGCGAGCAGCGCGACGCAGACGACGACCACGATCGAGGGGTTCCGCATCCCGAGGGTCAGCGGCGGGACGACGAAGGCCGCGCCGAGGCCGAAGATCGAGAAGAGGGCGAGCAGCGCCCCGCCCTGGGCCGGGTCCGCGCCGGCGTCGACGAGGATCGTCGGCAGCCAGGTGATGATCGCGTAGGTGTTCAGCGCCGTCATCCCGAGCATCAGCACCATCGCCCAGAGCAGGCGGGTGCGCCAGGCACCGGCGAGCCGGGTGGGCGCGGCGGCCGCGGCGGCGCCGGCCTCGCCGCGCCGGGCGAGCGCCGCCCAGAGCAGGCAGGCGACGGCGGTCAGCGCCGCCCAGACGCCGACCGCGAAGCGCCAGTCGAGGGCCGAGGCGAGCGGGACGGCGACCAGCGGGGCGACGAACTGGCCGGTCTGGAGCAGCGCGAGGTAGAGCGAGCTGATGGTCTTCAGCGTGTCGGCGAAGTAGCGCTTCACGATCGGCACGATCAGGACGTTCGAGGTGCCCACTCCGGCGAAGGCGACGACGGAGGAGAGCACCAGCGCGAGCGGGCTCGGGCTGAGCGCACGGAGCACCAGGCCCGCGGTGGTCACCAGCGTGGCGACGGCGAGGGTGCGCTCGAGGCCGAAGCGGCGGGCGGCCGCGGCGGCGACCACGCCGAAGACGGCGAAGGAGGCGGTGACGATGGTGCCGAACGCGCCGTAGAGCGAGGGGCCGAAGCCGAGGTCGGCGCCGATCGTCTCGAGCAGCGGGCTGAAGCCGGTGACGGCCGTCCGGAGATTGAGCGCCGTCATCACGATCGCGGCGAGTGCGAGGAGCGCGGTCCTCTGCGGGGTGACGACGGTGGACGTCATGGCGGCCTGCCCTGGGTAGGATGATGGGATGAATCCCGCCGAGCCTAGCGCGCCGGAGCCCCGGTCGGTCGACCTCCGCGCACCGGAGCCGTTCCGCCGCGAGAGCGTCATCGATCACGTCACGGCGCTCTTCCACGAGGAGATCCGCTCCGGCCGGTGGGCCGTCGGCGCGCGGATCCCGACGGAGCCGGAACTGGTGCGCTGGAGCGGCGCCGGGCGGAACTCCGTGCGCGAGGCCGTGCAGACGCTCGTGCAGTCGGGGCTGGTGCGGCGGGAGCAGGGGCGCGGCACCTTCGTGATCGCGCGCTCGCAGCTCACCACGTCGCTCCGGCGGCGACTGCCCAGCGCGGACCGGCGGGACGGCCTGGAGCTGCGCTTCGCGATCGACGGGGCGACCGCGGCCCTCGCCGCCGAGCGGCGGACCGCGGAGGACGTCGAGACGCTGCGGGACCTGCTGGCGGCGCGCACCCGCTCCTGGGAGGGACACGACCTCGCCGAGCGGACCGCGACCGACACCGCGCTGCACCGCGCCGTCGTCGCCGCCACGCACAACGCGCTCTTCCTCGAGCTCTACGACGGGCTCACCGGCCTCTTCGAGACGGTGCTGCAGGACGACGTCGTCGGCGAGGAGGACCGGCACGCCCGCGAGCACGCGCTGCTGGTCGAGTCGATCGCCGCGGGCGATGCGGACGGGGCCCGGCGGGCGATCGAGGAGCTGCTCGCGCCGCTGCTGGAGCCGGACGGCGAGCAGAACATCAGCTGAGAGGCCTCGTCATCGGCCATCGGCGATGAGACGTGCTCTCAGCCGATGTTCTGCAGGAGCAGCGCCGATCAGCGCTGCGGCCGGCGCGTGGACCAGAGCGCCCAGGCCACCAGCAGCGGCTGGAAGACCAGCCGGACCGCGCGCTTGCGGTCGGTGTCGAGGCCGAAGGCGCTGGTCTTCGTGACGTACTGCGAGACGTTGCCGGGGAAGATCGCGGTGAAGAACGCAGCGGCGGCTGCTCCGACCAGCGGTGCCCGGCGGCGCGCGAGCACCAGCGAGGCGCCGAGGCCGATCTCCACGACGCCGGACGCGAGCACGACCGTGTCCCTGTCCAGCGGCACCCACTCCGGCACCTGCGCCTGGAACTCCTCGCGCGCGCGGGTCAGGTGGCTGACGCCCGCGAAGACGAGGGCGGAGCCGAGGAGGACCTTGGCGCCGGTGCGGATCAGGGACGGAGTGGAGGAGGCCATCCCCCCATCGTTCCCGATCGAGCAGGCCGGAGTGCCCGGCAGCGTCCGAACCGCACGGATGTGCCGTGTCGGAGGCCCGGCCTAGTCTGATCGGGTGTCAGACCGCATCCTCGTCCTCACCACCGGCGGAACCATCGACAAGGAGTACTCGCTCGCGGGCGAGCTCGAGATCGGGGCGCCGACGATCCCGCGCCTGCTCGAGCCCGTGCTGTCGACGCTCGAGTTCCGCGTCGAGGAGGTCCTGCGGAAGGACAGCCTCGACCTCGACGACGCCGACCGCGCGCTGATCCGCGAGCGCGTGCTCTCGGCCGAGGAGGACCGCATCGTCCTCACCCACGGCACCGACACGATGACGCTGACGGCCGAGGCGCTCGGCGCGGTCCGCGACCGGGTCGTCGTGCTGACCGGCGCGATGCAGCCCGCGCGGATGCGCGACAGCGACGCCGCCTTCAACCTCGGCGCGGCCGTCGCGGCGGTGCAGCTGCTGCCGCCGGGCGTCTACCTCGCGATGAGCGGGCGGGTGCTGCCGGCCGGCGCCGTCGTCAAGGACCGGGCGGCCGGGATCTTCCTGCCGGCCTGAGCCGCACCGGCCTGAGCCGCACGGGCCTGAGCCCTGGCGACCGGAGACCGCGAGTCCGAGCCCGCGAACCGCGACGCGGCGGCGTCACTCCGCCGCGGCGACCGCCCGCGTGCACTCCGCGCACAGCCCGAAGACGTCCACGACGTGGTGCGCGTCGGTGAAGCCGTTCTGCGCCGCGACGCTGTGCGCCCAGGTCTCCACCGCATCAGCGGCGATCTCGACGGTCAGCCCGCAGCGGCGGCAGATCAGGTGGTGGTGGTGGGTGCCCGGGGTGCAGGCGCGGTAGAGGCTCTCGCCGTCCGGTGACTGCAGCGAGTCGGCCTCGCCCTCGACCGCGAGGTCGGACAGGGCGCGGTAGACCGTCGCCAGGCCGATCGGCGAGCCCGAGGCGTGCAGGGCGCTGTGCAGCCCCTGGGCGCTGACGAAGTCCTCGCGCCGGGTGAGCGCCTCGCGCACGGCCTCGCGCTGCCACGTGTTCCGCTTGACCACCGGTCCGCCTTCCCGTTTCACGACCCGCGCCACGCTATACCCCCGCTCCGACCGCGGCCGGCGAGTGCCGGCGCGAGGGCCGCCGCACGCCCTTGCGGCCGATGATCCGGCACACCACGTAGATCGTGAACGAGATCGTGGTGACGTAGGGGCTGATCGGCACGGAGCCGCCGAGCGCGAGCAGGATCCCGCCGACCAGCGCACCGACGGCGAAGAGCACGCTGAGCAGCGGCACGAGCACCGGCGACGCGGAGATCCGCAGCGCCGCGGCCGCGGGGGTGACGAGGATCGCGAGCACCAGCAGCGAGCCGACGATCTGCACCGACACCGCCACGGCGAGGCCGAGCAGCAGCATGAACACGATCGAGAGCGCCCGGGTCGGGATGCCGCGCGCGGCCGCCACGTCGGCGTCGACGCTCGCGAAGGTCAGCGGACGCCAGATCAGCGCGAGCCCGATCACGACGACGACCGAGATCGCGATCAGCCAGCCCAGCTGCGGGTCGTCGACCGCGACGATCTGCCCGGTGAGCAGGCCGAACTTGTTGGCGCTGCGTCCCGGATAGAGCGCGAGGCAGAGGATCCCGAGGCCCAGGCCGAACGGCATCAGCACGGCGATGATCGAGTTGCGGTCGCGGGCGCGCGAGCCGAGCAGCCCGATCAGCAGCGCCGCGACCAGCGAGCCGACGATCGAGCCCTGCACCACGCCGACGCCGAGCAGCAGCCCGGCCGAGGCGCCTGCGAAGGACAGCTCGCTGATCCCGTGCACGGCGAAGGCCATGTCCCGCGACATCACGAAGACGCCGATCAGCCCGCCGACGACGCCGAGGACCGCGCCCGCGATCACGGAGTTCAGCAGCAGCGCGAGCAGCGCGCCGTAGTCGGAGAAGTCGAAGATCTGCGACCAGACGTCGTCGGTCATGCGCGCTCCTCCTCGCGCTCGTGCACGTGCGAGTGGTCGGGGGCGCCGACCACGATGACGCGGCCGCGCGCGCGGATCACGTCGACCGGCGCGTCGTAGAGCTCGCTGAGCACCTCGGAGCGCAGCACCTCGTCGGGGGTGCCGATCCGGAAGCGGCCGCCGGCCAGGTAGAGCACCCGGTCGACCATCCCGAGCACCGGATTCACGTCGTGGGTGACGAAGAGCACGCCGAGGTTCCGCTCGCGCCGGTGCCGGTCGATCAGCTCGCTGACCGCGCGCTGGTGCGCGAGGTCGAGGGCGATCAGCGGCTCGTCGCAGAGCAGCAGGGCCGGGTCGCCGGCGAGGGCCTGGCCGACCCGGACGCGCTGCTGCTCGCCGCCGGAGAGGCTGCCGATCGGCGCATCGGCGTAGTCGGTGGCGCCGACCGAGGCGAGCAGGGCGTCGACCTGCGCGCGACGCGAGCGCGAGGGCAGCGGCAGGCCGAAGCGGTGGCCGTCGATGCCGAGGCCGATCAGGTCGCGGGCGCGCAGCGGGGTCCCCTCGTCGGCGAGCTTCTGCTGCGGGATGTAGCCGATGCGGCGGTTGCCGCGGTGCACCGGCTGGCCGAGGACGCGCAGCTCGCCGCTGCTGAGCGGCTGCTGGCCGAGGACCGCGCGGAGGAGGCTGGTCTTGCCGGAGCCGTTGGCGCCGAGCACCGCGACGAACTCGCCGGCCCGCACGTCGAGGTCGACGCCGCCCCAGAGCTCGCGGTCGCCGAAGCGCAGACCGGCGCCGCGCAGCTGCAGCACGGACGCCGAAAGGCCCGCCTCCGAGGAGGCGGGCGCTGACGACGGACCGGATGGGGTCGAGGAGGGTGGCGTCACGACGAGAGGGCTCCCTCGAGGGCGTCGAGGTTGGCGGTCATCCAGCCGACGTAATCGTCGCCCTCGGGCAGCGTCTCGGTGACGCCGACGGTCGGGACGCCGGCCGACTCCGCCGCGTCGAGCACGGCCTGGGTCTGCGAGCTCTCGGTCTGCTCGTTGAAGACGAGCGCGTCGACGGTGCCGTCGGAGAAGAGGGCGAGCGTCTCCTGCAGGGTGGTCGCGGGGACGTCGGTGCCCTCCTCGACCGCCTCGCTGAACGCCTCCGGAGTCGCGTTGACCAGGCCGAGCGCGTCGGTCAGGTAGAGCGGGACGGGCTCGGTGATGGCGATCGAGCGGCCGCCGAGCGTGCCCTTCAGCTCGGCCTCGCGGTCGATCAGGGCGTCGAGGGAGCCGCCGAGGGCCTCGGCGTTCTCGGCGTAGGTCGCGGCGTTGTCCGCGTCGATCGCGGACAGCTCGTCAGCGATCGACGTGACCATCTCGCGGACGGCGGACAGGTCGTACCAGACGTGCTCGTTGTACTCGGCGTGCTCGTGGCCGGCCTCGTCGTGATCGGCGTCCTCGGACTCGGCGGCCTCGTCCTCGTGGGCGTGCTCCTCCTCGAGCCCGGCGACGACGGTGGCGGTGATCACGGGGGCGGTCGAGCCGGAGGCGTCGATCATGGTGTCGACGAAGGCGTCGTAGCCGCCGCCGTTCTCGATCACGAGCGCCGCGTTCGAGAGGGCGAGCTGGTCACGGGCCGTCGCCTCGTACTCGTGCGGGTCCTTGTCCGGGCTGTCGATGATGCTCGTGACGTCGACCAGGTCGCCGCCGATGCTGCGGACCAGGTCGCCGTAGACGTCGGTCGACGCGACGACGGCGACCTTCCCGCTGTCGCCGGAGGAGCCGGTCGAGGAGGCCGTGCCGGAGCACGCCGAGAGGGCGAGCGCGGTGCTGCCGAGCAGCGCGACGAGGGCGAGGGAGCGGGTCTTCACGGGTGAGCCGATCTGGGTCTGGAGCGGGGCGGTCGGGATGCTGACACGGTAGCGACTATTGATAACGATTGTCAAAGTCACTGCAGAGCGCCGGGGTCGCGAGGAGTCGCCCGGGTCGCGTCGCGCGGAGTCACACGCGGTCACGGGTCGTCGCATTCCTGCAGGGCATCCGCCGCGGCTGCCACAGTCGCCGCAGCACCCCGCGACCGCCGCCTCCGCCGCGATCGCCCGCACCGGAAGGAACCACCGTGAGCAGCACCGTCTCGACCCCGACGCTCGACAGCCGACTCCCGCTCGAAAGCCCGCCCCCGACCGATCGCTGGGCCCGCTCCCCGCGCCCCGCCACTCCGGCCGAGTGGCTCGCCCGTGCCGAGGAGGCCGCCGCGGTCCTCGCCGTCGACGCGCTCGAGCGCGACCGCGCCGGCGCCGCGCCCGTCGCCGAGGTCGCCCTGCTGAAGAGCGCGGGCCTCGTCACCCTGCTCGGCCCCGTCGAGCACGGCGGCGGCGGCCAGGAGTGGAGCGTCGCCCTCCGCGTGATCCGCACGATCGCTCGCGCCGACGGCTCGATCGGCCAGCTGCTCGGCTACCACTACCTCTGGGCCTGGGCGGCCCGGCTGGTCGGCACGCCCGAGCAGATCGCGGCCGTCGAGCAGCAGGCGACCGAGGGGAACCTCCTCTACGGCGGCGCGGTGAACCCGCGCGACTCCGATCTCACGGTCCGCGAGGAGGGCGACGAGCTGGTCTTCACCGGCCGGAAGTCGTTCTCGACCGGCGGAGTCGTCAGCGACCTGACCGTGCTCGAGGGCGTCCTCGAGGGGACGGACAGCCACGTCTTCGCGATCGTGCCGACCGCGCAGGACGGCATCGTCTTCGGCCGCGACTGGAACAGCCTCGGGCAGCGCCTCACCGAGTCGGGCTCGGTCGAGATCCGCGGCGTCCGAGTGCCGTGGGCCGCGGCGGCGGGCTTCGTCGACCGGGCGTTCCAGCCGCTGGTCTACAACACCCTCAACGTGCCGACGATCCAGCAGGTGTTCGCCGAGTTCTACCTCGGCATCGCGCAGGGCGCGCTCGAGCGGGCGGCGCAGTACACCCGCGAGTCGACGCGGGCGTGGCCGTACGGCGGCGACGACAAGGCCCGCGCGAGCGAGGAGTGGTACATCCTCGAGGGCTACGGCGACCTGCAGTCGCGCCTCTGGGCCGACGAGGCGCTGATCGACGCGACCGGCGCCGACCTCTCGACCGCGCTGCACGCGCCGCGCGAGGAGCTGACCCCGCGCCGCCGCGGCGAGATCGCCGTGCGGATCGCGGCCGCGAAGGCGCGCATCGTCGAGGACGGCCTGGCCGCGGCGACCCGCATCTTCGAGCTGACCGGCGCCCGGGCCTCCTCGAGCTCGGTCGGCCTCGACCTCTACTGGCGCAATCTGCGGACCCACTCCCTGCACGACCCGCTGCCCTACAAGCGCCGCGAGGTCGGCGTCTACACGCTGCTCAACGAGGTGCCCGAGCCGAGCTGGTACACCTGATCGGCCGCGTCGGAGCGGACGGCGTCAGAGCAGGCCGTGCCGCCGGAACGCCGCCAGGACGCCGTCCTCGCGCACGGAGGCGGTGACCTCGTCGGCGGCGGCGAGGGCCGCGGCGGAGGCGTTCCCCATCGCGATGCCCAGGCCCGCTGCGGCCAGCATCTCGACGTCGTTCGAGCTGTCGCCGATCGCCATCGTGTCGGCCAGCGGGTGGCCGAGGCGCTCGGCCAGCCTCACCAGCGCGCTGCCCTTGTCGACGCCGCGGACGCTGACCTCGCCGCCGGCGTCGCCGAGGGACGGGATCGTGCCGGTGATCACGTGGAAGCGGTCGCCGAGGCCCTCGCGGACGAGGGCGAAGGCGGTGCCGTCCTCGCCGAAGAAGGTCGCCTTGGCGATGCCCTCGGTCGGGACGGTGCCGTAGCCGCCGCCCACCCCTCCGCTCGTGAAGACGTCGTCGTAGGACTGCAGCGAGTAGGCGATCCGGTGCGCCTCGAAGAAGCCGGCGATCGCCTCGACGTCCTCGGGCGCCATCGTCCGCGACTCGAGCAGGACGCCGTCGAGCTCGACGAAGCCGCCGGCCGCCGAGACGACCCCGTCGAAGCCGAGGTCGAGGACCTGCTGCGGGATCTCGGGACGCGAGCGGCCGGTCGCGACGAGGACCAGATGGCCGTTGCTCCGGGCGCCGGTGATCGCCTCGCGCACCGACGGCGCGACGACCCCCTCGTCCAGGAGCGTGCCGTCGACGTCGAGCAGGACCAGTCGGGTGCGTGTCACCCGCGGAGCCTACCGGCCGGGTCCGACGCCCCCGTCGGCCGGCCCGCGTCCCCTGATCAGCCGAGCGTGCGCGGCGCCCGCCACTCCCAGGAGCGGTCCTCGTCGCCGATCGGCCGCAGCACCCGCGCTGGCACGCCGCCCGCGACGACCATCGGCGGCACGCTCGCCGTGACCACCGCGCCGGCCGCCACAACGGAGCCCGCGCCGATGACCACGCCGGGCAGCAGGATCGCGCCCGCGCCGATCCAGACGTCGTCCTCGATCACGACCGGCGCCGAGAACTGCGTGCCGTCGCGGCGCAGCTCCGGGTGCACGGGGTGCCCGGTCGTGCTGATCGTGACGTTCGGCGCGATCATCACCCGGTCGCCGATGACGACCTCGACGTCGTCGACCAGCGTCAGCCCGAAGTTCACGTAGACGTCCGCGCCCAGGCGGACCCGGTTGCCGTAGGCGACGTGCAGCGGCGGCTCGACCCAGGCGCCCTCGCCGACCGCCTCGAACAGCTCGTGCAGCAGGCGCCGCCGCTCGTCGACCTCGCGGGGGCCGGTCGCGTTGTAGGCGTGGGCGAGCTCCTTGCCGCGGATCCGCTCCTCCTCGAGCGCCTCGAGGCCCTCGCCGGCGTCGACGTACAGCTCGTGGGCGTCCATCCGCCGGCGGACCTCGTGCTCGCGCGCGTCCATCGCGTCCCCTCTCGTCGTCACCAGCCTGGCACGGGGCGCCGACGGCCCCGGGTGCTCGGCGATCGGAGGAGGGACGGGGATTGCGGGGAGCAACGGGGAGGGCTCACGCGGCGCGAGGTCGCCGCGCCGCGTCAGCAGGCGCAGATCTCCCGGCGGATCCAGTCGCCGGCCTCGGCGACCGGCAGCTCGCCGCGCCGCAGCAGCCGGCTCCACTCGACCGCGCGCCCGGTCAGGCGGTCGTCCGCGGTGCCGCGGTGATCGCCGCCGGCCGTGCGCATCAGGAGGTGCGCGATCGGGCCGCCGAGGCGCAGCGTCGCGCCGGCCACCCCGGCGAAGTGCCGGGCCTGGCCGCGGGTGTCGTCGTCGTAGGGCGGCGCGAAGCCGCGGCCGCGGATCCGGTTGCTGCCACCGGAGGCGAGGTCGATCAGCCCGCGCGGCCAGGGCCGGATCCCGGCGACCTCGCTCGCGACCGCGGCGATCAGGGCGCGGGGGCGGGGGCTGGGCGAGGCGGCGGCGAGGGCGTCGACGCGGTCGGCGAGGGCGGAGCAGGCGTCGGAGGCGGGCACCCGCCCAGTGGAGCACAGGACGACTGGGCGGTGGCGGGGAGCAGCGGCCTTGACACCCGCGGCTCGCGCCAGCACCATCGACGGTACAACGTTAGAAACAGCGGGCGGCGATCGCCGACGATCACCCCGTCCGGCCCGGCCGGAGCCCGCCGACGCCTCGGAAGGGCCCCGAATGACCGACTCCTCCGCCACCTCCTCCCCCGCCGCAGCTTCCGCGCGCGTCTTCCTCGATCCGGCTGCGGTGGTCGCTCCCGTGAACCCGCGGCTGTTCGGCTCGTTCGTCGAGCACCTGGGCCGCTGCGTCTACGACGGGATCTACGAGCCCGGCCACCCGACCGCCAACGAGGACGGCTTCCGCCTGGACGTCGTCGAGCTGGTCAAGGATCTCGGCTCGACCACCGTCCGCTACCCGGGCGGGAACTTCGTCTCCGGCTACCGCTGGGAGGACGGCGTCGGACCCCGCGAGGACCGCCCGCGCCGCCGCGACCTGGCCTGGCACTCCCTCGAGACCAACGAGGTCGGCCTGGACGATTTCGCGAAGTGGGCGAAGCTCACCGGCAGCGAGATCATGTACGCCGTCAACCTCGGCACCCGCGGCGTCCTCGAGGCGCTCGACGTCCTCGAGTACGCGAACGGGAAGGCCGGCACGTTCCTCGCGGACCAGCGGATCGCGAACGGGTCGCCGGAGCCGCACGACATCCGCATGTGGTGCCTGGGGAACGAGATGGACGGCCCCTGGCAGGTCGGCCACATGAACGCCGACGACTACGGCAAGCTCGCCTCCCGCACCGCCAAGGCCCTCAAGATCGCCGACCCGTCCCTCGAGCTCGTGATCTGCGGCTCCTCCGGCTCCTCGATGCCCACCTTCGGCGAGTGGGAACGGGTCGTCCTCGAGCACGCCTACGACGACGTCGAGTACGTCTCCTGCCACGCCTACTACCAGGAGTACGACGGCGACCTCGGCTCGTTCCTCGCCTCCTCCGTCGAGATGGAGTACTTCATCGCGACCGTCGCGGCCACCGTCGACCACGTCAAGCACAAGCTCCGCAAGACCAAGGACATCAAGCTCTCCTTCGACGAGTGGAACGTCTGGTACCTCCAGGAGTGGAACGAGAAGGAGAAGGCGGACGCCGCGGGCGACCAGAGCACCCGCGAGTGGGCGTACGCGCCGCGCCTGCTGGAGGACGTCTACTCCGTCGCCGACGCCGTCGTGCTCGGCAACCTGATGATCACGCTGCTGAAGAACTCCGATCGGGTCACCTCCGCCTCGCTCGCGCAGCTCGTCAACGTGATCGCGCCGATCATGACCGAGCCTGGCGGAGCGGCGTGGCGGCAGACCACGTTCTTCCCGTTCTCCACCACCGCGCGCCTCGCCTCGGGCTCGGTGCTGAAGCCGCGCATCGAGGTCGGCTCGTACTCGACCGCGCGCCACGGCGACGCGCCTCTCGTCGACTCCGTCGCCACGCTCGACGACGGTCGCGCCGCGGTGTTCCTGGTGAACCGCTCGACCACGGAGGCCCTCGAGGTGACCGTCGATGTGAGCGGCCTCGGCTTCTCCACCGTCGCGGAGGCTGTCGGGATCTTCGACGAGGACGTCTACGCGAAGAACACGAAGGACGACCAGAACCGCGTCGGCCTGAAGCCCGTCGACGCCACTCTGGTCGACGGCGTGCTGACGCTGACGCTGCCGCCGGTCTCCTGGACCGCCGTCTCCCTGACGGCGTAGCGCCCGGGCGGGGTGGGTCTCGATACGCGGGCCTGCGACCCGCTACTCGACCAACATGGAGCGCCGAGCTGCGCTCGCCGCCCACCGTTCTCCACTCTCCGCGGCCCGCACATGCGCGGGTGCACGCGCGGAGGCGGGCGCTTCATGCTGATCGAGTAGCCCGCACCGCGGGCGTATCGAGATCCCCCACCGCCGGCACCTCGCCACCGGGTCTCGATACGCGCGCCTGCGACCCGCTCCTCGACCAGCATGGTCCGCCGCACCTCCCGCGAGGCACGCCTGCTTTCATGCTGATCGAGTAGCCCGCACCGCGGGCGTATCGAGATCCACCCACGTCAGCACGGAGGCCCGCGGACCGGGACTGCTGAGCACGGCGGGTCTCGATACGCCGCTGCGCGGCTACTCGACCAGCATGATGGGGAGAGCTGCGTTCCCTGCCCTTCGCGGGCGCGGCGCAGGCGCTCCCTGCTGATCTAGCAGCCCGCATCGCGGCGTATCGAGATCCGCCCCCTTCATGCTGATCGAGTAGCCCGCACCGCGGGCGTATCGAGATCCCCCACCGCCGACACGTCAGCGCAGCAGCGCCTCGAGGTCCGCGACGCCGCGCCCGGCGAGCGTCGGCCAGAGCGTGCGGTCAGGGCCCGGCGCGAGCTCCGCGTCGTGCGGCACCCCGAACGCGCACGCCCCGGAGGCGACGGCCGCCGCGAGTCCCGTCGGCGAGTCCTCGATCGCGACGCAGTGCGCGATGTCCACGCCGAGCGTCGCGGCCGCCAGCAGGTACGGCTCCGGATCCGGCTTGCCGCGCGACACGTCGTCGCCGGTGACGAGCGCGGCGAGCGGCACCTCCGCCGCCAGCGCATCGACGACGACCTGCGCCATCACGCGCGAGGACGTGGTCACGATCGCCTGCCGCACTCCCGCTCGGTGCACCTCGCGCAGCAGCTCGCGCGCCCCCGGCCGCCACACCAGCCCGCGGTGCATCTCCGCGAGCACGTCGCGCTCGAGGGCCGCCTCCACCTCGGCGTCCGGCAGCTCGACCCCGGCGGCCTGCAGCGCCCGCACCGTCTGCTCCATCGTGCTGCCGATCAGTGCGAGCGCATCGGCTTGCGTCCACTCGCGGCCGAAGCGCCCGGCGAGCACCTCCTGCGCCCGCACCCAGGCGGGCTCCGAGTCGACGATCGTGCCGTCCATGTCCCAGAGCACCGCCTTCAGGCCGGTCGCACTCTCCGGGCCGGGCACTGCCTCGAGCCCGGTCACGACGCGACTCCCGTCGTGCGCCGGCGACCGAGGACCCCCGCGAGCAGCACCGCCACGACCCCCGCGATCGGCACCACCAGGAGCCCGACGCGCAGCCCCGCGCCGTCGGCGACCAGCCCGACGATCGGCGGGGAGAGCAGGAAGCCCAGCCGCATCAGCCACGAGACGATCGTGACTCCGGTGCCCGCGCGCAGCCCCCGGATCTCGTCGGCCTCGTGCATCGCCGCGGGCACGCTCGTCGCGAGTCCGAAGCCGGCGGCCGCGAATCCGGCGATCGTGCCGGGAACGGATGGGAACGCCAGCGCCGCGCCCATCCCGAGCGCCGCGATCGCCCCGCCGAACCGCAGCACGGTGCGCTGGCCGAAGCGGTCGACCAGCCGGTCGCCGAGGATCCGCCCGACGAACTGCGCGCCGACCAGCGCGACGAAGCCGTACGCCGCCACCGCCGCGGTCGCCCCGAGCGAGCCGCCCAGGTAGACGGCGGCCCAGGTCGAGGCCGCGTCCTCGACGAGGGTGCCCGCGATCGCCACCGCGACCAGGGCTGCGAGCAGCAGCACCACCCGCGGGCGGATCCGAACCCGCCCGACCGGCGCGGCCCCCGACTCGGCGGCCGTCTCGTCGTCCCGGCCTCGGAGGAGGAACCGCAGCGCGGTCAGCGCGACGGCCGCGAAGAGCACCCCCGAGATGCTCAGGTGCACGGCGCGGGGCAGGCCGAGCGCGATCGCCGCGGCGCCATCGAGCCGCCGAGGACCGCGCCGATCGACCAGATCGCGTGGAAGGAGTTGATGATCGAGCGCCCGTAGCGGCGCTGGACCCGCAGACCGTGGCTGTTCTGCGCGACGTCGGTGATCGCATCGGTCGCGCCGGCGAAGGCGAGAGCCCCGGCGAAGACCAGCAGCGACGGCGAGAAGCCGGCCAGCACCGTCCCGATCGCGGTGAGGATCGTGCCGAGCACCGCGGCGCGGCCGCTGCCGAGCCGCCGGATCACGACGGCCGCAGCGAGCCCGGCGACGACCGCGCCGGCCGGGAACGCGGCGATCGCGACTCCGTAAGCCGCGTTGTCGAGCGCCAGGTCGGCCTTGATCTCGGGGAAGCGCGGGACGAGGTTGGCGAAGAGCGCGCCGTTCGTGAGGAAGAGCGCGGCGACGGCGGTGCGGGCGCGGCGCGACTCGGTGGACGGCGGCGCGAGGGCGGTGGACATGCGTACGACCGTACACGCAGTGTGTACGATCGTGCACATGGACAGCACTGGCCACGTCGCCGACCACTTCGCTGGCGACGACCGCAGCAACCGCGAGCGGATGCTCGCCGGCGACCTCTACATCGCCGACGATCCGGAGAGCACGCGCCTCGCGCAGCGCGCCGCGCGACTCGCCGACGCCTACCACCGCGCCGCCCTCGCCGACGAGCACGCCGCCCGCCCGCTGCTCGTCGAGCTGCTCGGCTCCCTCGGCGAGGGCGCGTTCGTGAAGCCGCCGCTGTTCGTCGACTACGGCGAGAACATCACGATCGGCCCGCGCACCTTCGTCAACTACCACCTCACCGCGCTCGACGTCGCGGCGATCACCATCGGCGCCGACTGCCAGATCGGCCCGAACGTCCAGCTGCTCACCCCCACGCACCCGGTGGAGCTCGGTCCGCGCCGCGACAAGCTCGAGGCCGCGCGGCCGATCACGATCGGCGACAACGTCTGGCTCGGCGGCGGGGTGATCGTCTGTCCCGGCGTGAGCATCGGCGACGACAGCGTGATCGGAGCGGGCGCCGTGGTCACCCGCGACATCCCGGCCGGCGTCGTCGCCGTCGGCAATCCGGCGCGCGTGATCCGGAGCGTCACGGAGTGACCGAGACCGCTGAGAGCGAGCCCGCCCCGCGCGCGCCGCGCCGCACCGATCCGCACCGGCGCGACCGCATCATCGACGCCTGCCTCGACGTGATAGCGGAGGAGGGGGTCGCCGGCACCTCGCACCGCCGCGTGGCCGCCGCCGCCGACGTGCCGCTGGGCTCGATGAGCTACCACTTCGCCGGGATGGACGAGCTGCTGCACGAGGCCTTCACCCGCTTCGCCGACTCCGTCGCCGAGCAGACGCTGCGGCGGATGACCGACGCCCGCACCCCCGACGAGGCGCGGGAGGCCGTGGTCGACGTCGTCCTGCACGACATCTTCGGCAGCCGCCGCGAGCTCGTGATCACCCACGAGCTCTACACCCTCGCCGCCCGGCGCCCGTCGTACCGCAGCATCACGCACAGCTGGATGGCCCGCTCCCGCGCCGCCCTCGAGCGCCACGTCGACCCGATGACCGCCCGCATGCTCGACGCCCTGATGGAGGGCCTCACCATCCACCGCGCCCTCGACGAGGAGCCCGCCGACGACGCCGTCGTCCGCGAGGCCGTCCGCCGCATCCTCGGCTGACCCGCCCCTCCCCTCCCCCTCCGCGAGATGCCACTTGTGCACGCTTCTCACGGCGTGTCGCGCTCACAAGTGGCATCTCGCGAAGGGGTCAGGCGGGGGTGGCAGGGTGGAGGGATGGCTTCTCCCCAGGACTTCGACCTCGACGAGCTGCGGGCGCGCGTCCTCGAGGAGGACGGCGGGCAGGTGGACGACAGCATCCCCGAGCTGGCCGCGGCCGATCCGGCGCTGTGCGGGATCGCGCTGGCGCTGCCGAACGGCAGGGTGCGCTCGAGCGCGCAGGCGGACGTCGCGTTCAGCATCCAGTCGGCGGTGAAGCCGTTCCTCTTCGCACTCGCCCTGCTCGACACCGACGGCGACGCGCTCGACCGCGTCGGCATCGAGCCGACCGGCGAGGCCTTCGACGCCCTGAAGCTCGAGAGCGGCACCGGCCGCCCGCCGAACCCGATGGTCAACGCGGGCGCCCTGCTGACCGCCGCCCTCGTCGACGGCGGCGACGCGAGCGGCCGAGGCGAGCGCATCCTCCGCGGCCTCTCCGCCTTCGCCGGGCGCTCGCTGGAGGTCGACGAGAGCGTCGCCTCGAACGAGCACCTGCTCGGCGACCGCAACCACGCCCTCGCGCACCTCATGCGCGCCGAGGGCACCCTGCGGCGCAGTGCGGACGACGCCGTCGCCGCCTACGCCCGCGCCTGCGCCGTCCTCGTCGACGCGGAGGCCCTCGCGGTGATGGGCGCGACCCTCGCCCTCGGCGGCGTGAATCCCGTGACCGGCGAGCGCGTCGTGCCGGCCCGCGTCGCCCGCGACGTCGTCTCGGTGATGGCGACCTGCGGCGTCTACGACGGCTCCGGCCGCTGGATGCGCGCCGTCGGAGTCCCCGCCAAGTCAAGTGTCTCCGGCGCGATCGTCCTCTCCGCCCCCGGCCGCCTCGGTGCCGCCGTCGTCAGCCCGCCCCTCGACTCCCAGGGCACCAGCGTCCGCGGCGCCGCCGCGAGCACCCTCCTGTCCGCCGCCCTGTCCCTGCACTCCTTCGACCCGACCCCGCGCTGATGCTGATGCTGATCGAGTAGCCCGCGCAGCGGGCGTATCGAGATCCCCCACCGTCAGGACGCTGAGTCTGCAGACCCGTCCTGCTGGTGACGGTGGGTCTCGATACGCCCCTGCGGGGCTACTCGACCAGCATGACGCGGCGCAGCCGCGTCCTTTCCCTGACCACCGAGACGCGAAGCGGCTTCGCCGCTCGATACGCCGCTGCGCGGCTACTCGACCAGCATGGAAGGGCCGCTGCGCGGCTACTCGACCGGCATGGGTGGGCCGCTCCGCGAGAGCCGCGACCGCGAAGCGGAGCCCACCAGTCCGAGCCCGCCACTCCGGGCGCAAGGCCGAGGTCACCGGCGAATCGCGTGCCAGCGATTCGTCGTACCGGTCCGCAGGACGCTCTGCGGGACGCGACCACCCACCCGAGCCGACCGCGGAGCGGATGACGACGAAGGAGGAATCCGCTCTAATCGAGCAGCAGCGCAGGCTCCTCCAGCACGCTCGCGACGTCAGCGACGAAGCGGCTGACGACGTCGCCGTCGACGACGCGGTGGTCGAAGGAGCCGCCGACGGTGGTGACGAAGCGGGGGCGGACCTCGCCGTCGACGACCCAGGGCTTCTGCTTGATGGTGCCGAGGGCGATGATCGCGACCTCGCCGGGGTTGAGGATCGGGGTGCCGGTGTCCATGCCGAACACGCCGATGTTGGTGATGGTGATCGTGCCGTTCTGCATGTCGGCGGCGGAGGTCTTGCCGTCGCGGGCGTCGAGGGTGAGCTTCTCGAGGGCCTGGGCGAGCTCGAGGAGGCTCATCGACTGGGCGTCCTTGACGTTGGGCACGAGCAGGCCGCGCGGGGTCGCCGCGGCGATGCCGAGGTTGACGTAGTGGCGGACGAGGATGTCCGTGTCGGTCCAGGCGGAGTTGACCGTCGGGTTCCGCCGCACCGCCCAGATGATGGCCTTGGCCATGATCAGCAGCGGCGAGACCTTGACGCCGGCGAAGTCGGGCGAGTTCTTCAGGCGCTTGACGAACTCCATCGTGCGGGTCGCGTCGACGTCCACGAAGACGCTGACGTGCGGCGCGGTGAAGGCGCTGCGCGACATCGCCGAGGCGATGGCCTTGCGGACGCCGCGGACGGGGATGCGGTCCTCGCGGGAGTCGCCCCAGGCGGGGGTCTGGATGTTGCGGAAGACGCTGGCCTGGGAGGCGTGGCGGATGACGTCGTCGCGGGTGACCTCGCCGGCGAGGCCGGTGGCCTGCACCTCGAGCAGGTCGACGTCGAGGTCCTTGGCGAGCTTGCGGATCGGCGGCTTCGCGATGACGGGCAGCGCCGACGAGGCGGGTACCGAGGTCGGTCGCGGCGGCGACGCCGGGCGGGCCGGCTTCTCCGGAGCGGCGCCCGCGGCGGGACGGCGACGGCGGGTGGCGACGTGGCCGCCGGCGGTGCCGTAGCCGACCAGCGCGGCGCCGGAGCCCTCGCCGGGCTCGGTGGTCGAGGGGGCGGGCGGGGCTGCGGGCGGCGCGGCCTGCGCGGGCATCGCCGGGATCTCGGAGCCGGCCGAGCCCGCGCCCTGCACGGTGATGATCGGCGTGCCGACGTCGACCGTCTGGCCCTCGTCGACGAGCACGTCGACGACGGTGCCGCTGAACGGCGAGGGCAGCTCGACGAGCGACTTGGCGGTCTCGATCTCGACGAGGACCTGGTTGACGCTCACCTCGTCGCCGACCTTGACCCGCCAGGAGACGATCTCGGCCTCGGTGAGGCCCTCGCCGACGTCGGGGAGGAGGAAGTGCTCTGTCATCGTCGGGACTCCTGGCTGTGCCGGTTCTGCATGAGGAAAAAGGGGGGCGCGTCGGAACGCGGGGGCGTCGTCCGGTGCGTCAGTACGCGAGCGAGCGGTCGACGGCCTCGAGGACGCGGTCGACGTCGGGGAGGAAGAGCTTCTCGACCTTGGCGGGCGGGAAGGGCGTGTCGAAGCCCGCGACGCGGAGCACCGGCGCCTCGAGCGAGTAGAACGCCTTCTCGGTGACGGTCGCCGCGATCTCGGAGCCGAGGCTCACGTTCGCGGACGCCTCCTGAGCGACCACGAGCCGGCCGGTCTTGCGGACCGAGGCGAGCAGCGGCTCCCAGTCGATCGGCGAGATCGAGCGCAGGTCGACGACCTCGACGCTGGTCCCCTCCTCACCGGCGAGCTCGGCGGCCTGGAGCAGCACGGAGACCATCGGCCCCCAGCCCACGACCGTGACCTCGTCGCCCTGGCGCACGACGCGGGTCGCGTGCAGCGGGGCGGCGGAGGCGCGGAGGTCGACGTCGCCCTTGGGCCAGTAGCGGCTCTTGGGCTCGAAGAACATCACCGGGTCGTCCGAGGCGATGGCCTCCTGGATCATCCAGTAGGCGTCGTTCGGGGTCGACGGGCTGACCGCGCGCAGACCCGGGGTGTGCGCGAAGTACGCCTCGTTGCTCTCCTGGTGGTGCTCGACCGCTCCGATGTGCCCGCCGTAGGGCACGCGGATGACGACGGGCATCGTGAGCGTGCCCTCGTGCCGGTTGGTCATCTTCGCGAGCTGCGAGGTGATCTGGTCGAAGGCCGGGTAGATGAAGCCGTCGAACTGGATCTCGCAGACCGGGCGGAAGCCGCGCATCGCGAGGCCGATCGCGGTGCCGACGATGCCGGACTCGGCGAGCGGGGTGTCGAGCACGCGCTGCGGCCCGAACTCGGCGTGCAGGCCCTCGGTGATGCGGAAGACGCCGCCGAGAGGGCCGATGTCCTCGCCCATCAGCAGGACGCGGTCGTTCTCGGTCATGGCGCGGCGGAGCCCGGCGTTCAGCGCCTTCGCCATCGACATGGACTCCAGCTGCGTGTCGCTCAGCGGCGGCTGGACGGTGGTGCTCGTGTCGATCGTCATCGCGGGTCGCCTCCCAGCGCGTCCTCGTAGCCCTGGAGCCACGCCTTCTGCTCCGCCACCTGCTGGTGCGGCTCCGAGTACACGTGGTCGAACATCACGTCGACGGGCGGCGCCTCGAGTGCGAGCAGGCGCTGCCGGATGTCGGCGGCGAAGTCCTTCGCCTCCTCGTCCACCTCGTCGAAGAACGACTGCGGGGCGCCGAGTCCGCGCAGGTACGCGGCGAAGCGGGTGATCGGGTCCTTCGCGACCCACGAGGCGAGCTCGTCGTCGGTCCGGTACTTCGTGGGGTCGTCACTCGAGGTGTGCGCGCCGATGCGGTAGGTGAGCGCCTCGATGAACTGTGGGCCGCCGCCGGAGCGGGCGTCGGCGAGGTGCTTCGCGGTGACGGCGTAGCTGGCGAGCACGTCGTTGCCGTCGATCTGCACGCCCGGGATGCCGAAGCCGGAGGAGCGGAGGTACAGCGGGCTGCGCGACTGCGTGGCGACGGGGACCGAGATCGCGTAGTGGTTGTTCTGCAGGAAGAACACCTCGGGCGTCTGGTAGCTCGCGGCGAAGACCATGGCCTCGCTGACGTCGCCCTGGCTGGAGGCGCCGTCGCCGAAGTAGACGATGACCGCCGCGTCCTTCTCGGGGTCGCCCGTGCCGGTCGCGCCGTCGAAGGTGAGGCCCATCGCGTAGCCGGTCGCGTGCAGGGCCTGCGAGCCGAGGACCAGCGTGTAGAGGTGGAAGTTGCCGTGCGCGGGGTCGGCCGGGTCCCAGCCGCCGTGCGTCACACCGCGCAGCAGCGCGAGGACGCGGAGCAGGTCGACGCCGCGGACCTTGGCGACGACGTGCTCGCGGTAGGAGGGGAAGACGTGGTCCTGCGGACGCAGCGCGAACGCGGAGCCGACCTGCGCCGCCTCCTGCCCGTGACTCGGCACCCAGAGACCGAGCTGCCCCTGACGCTGCAGGTTCGCCGCCTCGATGTCGAACCGGCGGACGACCGCCATCTCGCGGTAGAAGGAGCGGTGCTGCGCCTCGTCGATCGCGTCGAGGAGGGGGGCGTACTGCTCGGCCGCGGGGGTCGGTGCGAACCGGCCGTCCGCGGTGAGGAACTGGACCGTCGGCGTCTCGCTGGTGGCTGCCACCCGACTAACCTATCCGCCTCGCGGGATGCCCCTTCGGGAGGGTCCCGACAATCTCCGCCGCTGCCGTGAGGAGCTTGTCGACAGAACTCGCCTCGCCGACGGACACCCGGATGCCCTCGGGCGGGAAGGCGCGGACGACCACGCCGGCCCGCTCGAAGACCGCCGCGGCCGCCTCCGTCTGCTCGCGGGTGTCGAACCAGAGGAAGTTCGCCTCGGACTTCGGGATGGTCCAGCCCTGGTCGAGCAGCGCCTGCCAGAGGTGGTCGCGCAGCTGGGCGATGCGGCCGACGCGCTCGAGCAGCTCCTCGCGGTGCTCGAGCGAGGCGACCGCCGCGGTCTCCGCGAAGCGGGTGACCGAGAGGGGGATGGCGGTCGAGCGGGCGGCGTCGAGGATCCGCGGGTGCCCGATCGCGTAGCCGACGCGCAGCCCCGCCAGTCCGTAGGCCTTGGAGAAGGTGCGGGCGACGACGAGGTTGGGGTGGCGGCCGAGGAGGGTCGCGCCGTCCACCGCGCGCTCGTCGCCGACGAACTCGGCGTAGGCCTCGTCGAGCAGGACGAGGACGTCGGCCGGCACCTTCTCGAGGAAGGCCGCCACGTCGTCCGCGGTGGCGACGGTCCCGGTGGGATTGTTGGGGCTGCAGACGATCACCAGACGGGTGCGCTCGGTGATCGCCTGCGCCATCGCGTCGAGGTCGTGCGTGTCGTCGGCGCGCAGGGGGATGCGCACGCCGGTGGCGCCGGCGGTGGTGATGAGGGAGGGGTAGGCCTCGAAGGAGCGCCAGGCGTGCACGACCTCGTCGCCCGGCCCTGCGGCGGCGGTGATCAGCTGGGCGATGACGGCGACGGAGCCCGCTCCGACGATGACCTCGTCGATCCCGACGCCGTAGCTCTCGGCGAGCGCCGTCCGGAGCGCCGTGGCCGCGGCGTCCGGGTAGCGGTTGAAGTCGGTGATCGCCTGCACCCGCTCGAGCACCGAGGGCAGCGGATCGAACGGGTTCTCGTTGGAGGAGAGCTTGAACGCGTCCGCGGAGGCGGCGCGGCCCTGGCGGTAGGCCGGCAGAGCGAGGATCTCGGGGCGGAGGCGGACGGGTGGCTCCTGCTGATCGGTCACCCGGACCATGCTATTCGGGCGGCGGCCGGGCGAGCCTCGCGAGGCACCCTTCCCCGCCGCCGGTGCGCCCGGGTGGAGGCGGGCTGCGCCAGAGTGGAGGCATGCGCAGACTCCTCCTCGGCCTCGCCACCAACGCCGTCGCCCTCTGGCTGACCACGCTCGTCGTCGCGGGCGTCCGCGTCGATCCGTACGAGCAGGGGCCGACCGCCGCGGTGCTCACGTACCTCCTCGTCGCAGTGATCTTCGGCGTCGTCAACTCCGTGGTCGGCGGGGTGGTCCGCGTCGTGGCCTTCCCGCTGTACGTGCTGACGCTCGGTCTCGTCTCCTTCCTGGTGAACGGCCTGCTCCTGCTGCTGACGGCCTGGATCAGCGGCCTCTTCGGCTTCGGCCTGGTCGTGGACGGCTTCTGGTGGGGCGTCCTCGGCGCCCTGGTGCTCGCGATCGTCAACTGGTTCATCGGGCTGCTCCTGCGCCCCTTCGCTCGCGACCGCCGCCGGGACTGACCGGCACGGTCGTCAGCCGGGCGGCGACGCGCGAGTCCGGCGCTCCCCGCCAGAGCGGGAACAGAGCGGCCCCGGTCGCCGCGAGCCGGGGGTCGGCCGCCGCATCGAGGGCGTGCCCGGTCGCGACGTAGGCGTCGAGGGCGTGCGCGGGCACCGGAGTGTCCCGCGGGATCCCTGCCGGGGAGTCGCGCTCGACCAGCACGACCCCCGGCTCCTCCGCCGCCGTCCGGCTGAAGCCGCTGAGCGCCGGCACCAAATCGTCGGAGTGCTCGATCGAGAGCGAGCGCGTCCCCTCCGGCAGGTCCAGCCCGCGCACCGGACTGCCGAAGGTGACGACGTCGTGCACGTCGTAGCGCCGCGACTGCGCCACCCGGAGGGCGACCAGCCCGCCCTGCGAGTGCGCGGCCATCGTGACGGGGGCCCCGGCGGGGATCCCGGCCGCCGCCATCGCCGCGAGCGCTCCCTCGACGGAGGCGGCGCGCCCGCCCGCCATCGCCTGCAGGTTCGACGGAGCCCCGAAGGCCTGCTCCGGGTCGGCGCTCCAATCGGTGGTGCCGGAGAGCGTGACGAGCCACTCCCCTCCATAGCGCTCGATCACCACCTGCGGACCGTCGGGATCGCTCGGCGGGATCCGCGCCGCGAGCTCCCCCCAGCCCGCCGGCGCGGCGAGCGGGTCCACCGGCGGCGGCACCCGCTCCACCCGCAGCTCCCGCTCACCCGGCGCCGGCAGCACGCCGAACACCGTCCCCAGGATGACGAGCGCCCCCGCCGCCGACTGCACCCCGTTCCCGATCACCTGCTCGGACGTCGGTCGCCCCACCGCGTCGGCCAGCGGCGGAGGGAGCAGCAGCACCCCGATCTCGGTGCCGAGGCCGATCGAGGAGATCACCCCGCGCAGACCCTCGATCAGGAGAGGGTCGCCCAGCAGCGCCCGGACGAGGTCCTCCCCCTCCTCCTTCAGGTCGGCCTCGGCACCCTCGTCCCCCGCGAGGGCTCGCGCCGCCGCCGAGACCGACCCGAACGCCGCGTCGGCCACCGCCCGGACCAGCACCGCGGCGTCCTCGACGGCGCCGGGAAGCCGCCGCGCGAGGGACTCGCCCGCACGCCGCTCGAAGAGCGCGACGGCGGTCTGCGGCCCGAGGATCCCCGGCATCCCCGGCACCGCGTCCTCCTCCGCCCGCTCGTACTCCGCCGCCGCCGCGGCGAGCGCCTCCCGGAGCGCCACCGCGTCGGCCTCGAGCAGGCGGAGCCGATCGCCGAGCGCCGCCGGCTCACCCGCCCGGGCCGGCGCCGCGAGCATCACCGCGGGGACGAGCCCGTCGCCGAGCACCGCGCACTCGGCCAGCCCCGCCGCGAGCCCCTCGAGCGTCCGCCGGCGCTCGTCGAGCTCGGCCGTCTCCACCCGCACCGGGGACGGCGCCCTCATCCGCCCGCCCCCACTGCCAGCCCGCGCGCCGCCGCCTCCGCCGTCGCGAGCCCGGCCAGCAGCTCGGCCGCCCGCTCGGCGTACTCCCGCGCCGCCGCCCCCTCCCAGTCGGCGTCGGGCAGGAGTCCGCCCGCCTCCCCGCGCAGCACCCCGATCCGCTCGGCGAGCGCCGCCACCGCCGCGCTCGGCCACGGCGCCGCCGCGCCCGTCGCTCCCCCTGCAGCCGCCTCGAGGCTCATCCGCCACCTCCCTTCTCTCGATGCCCGCGGCCAGCCTCGGGCACCGCGGTCGGCCACGGGCGGGCGCTCCCCGGAACGGTGGAGAGGTCGAGAATCCGCCCGCTGTGGAGGACCGCCGGTGCGCCATGATGGGCGGGTGACCCCCTCTTCCGCGCCGTCGGCGTTCGCCGTGTGCTTCGTCTGCACCGGCAACATCTGCCGGTCGCCGATGGCGGAGGTGGTGCTGCGCTCCCTCGCCGAGCAGGCAGGGCTCGGCTCGGTCATCACGATCACCTCCGCCGGCACCGGCGAGTGGCATCTCGGCGAGCACGCCGACCACCGTGCCCTCGAGGCGCTCGATCGCCGCGGACTCGACGGCGCTCCGCACCGCGCGCGGCTCTTCGACCCCGCGCTCTTCGAGGAGTTCGACCTCGTCGTCGCCCTCGATCACGGCCACGAGCGGGCGCTGCGCTCCTGGGCGCGCACCGACGTCGACCGGCAGAAGATCCGGCGCCTGCTCGCCTTCGAGCCGGGCCTCTCGGCGCAGGGCGACGTCCCCGACCCCTACTATTCCGATGCGGCGGCGTTCGACTCGGTGCTCGCGCTGATCGAGCGCGCGTGCCGGGCGCTCTTCGCCCAGATCGAACCGGGACTGCGCGGCAACCGCACGGTCCGCACCGACCCGCGATCGAGCCTCCAGAGCGCGCGGGACCCCCGAGAACCGGAAGGCACCACCGCATGACCTCGCTCCCTCCCCAGCCGCTCAGCCCGCTCGACGGCCGCTACAGCGCCGCCGTCTCCGCCCTCGGCGAGCACCTGTCGGAGGCCGGGCTGAACCGAGCGCGCGTGCACGTGGAGGTGGAGTGGCTCCTCGCCCTCACCGACCGCCGCCTCTTCGGATCCGAGCCGGTCGAGGCCGCCGACGCCGAGGAGCTCCGCCGCCGCGCCCGCGACTTCGGCCAGCCCGAGATCGACCGCCTGGCCGAGCTCGAGGCCGTCACCCGCCACGACGTGAAGGCGGTCGAATACCTGGTGCGCCAGTGGCTGGCCGAGCTGGGCCTGGATCGCATCGCCGAGCTCACCCACTTCGCCGCGACCAGCGAGGACATCAACAACCTCTCCTACGCGCTCGTCGTCCGCCGGGCCGTCGAGGACGTCTGGCTGCCGAAGCTGCGCTCGGTCGTCGCCTCCCTGCGCGAGCTCGCCGTGCGCTACCGCGACGAGTCGATGCTCAGCCGCACCCACGGCCAGCCCGCGACGCCGACGACGATGGGCAAGGAGTTCGCCGTCTACGCCTTCCGCCTCGAGCGGGTCGTCGTGCAGCTCGAGGCCACCGAGTACCTCGGCAAGTTCAGCGGAGCGACCGGCACCTTCGCGGCGCACCTCGCGGCGGATCCGGACACCGACTGGGCGGCCCTCGCGGCGGAGTTCGTCGGCTCCCTCGGCCTCGTCTTCAACCCGCTGACCACCCAGATCGAGTCGCACGACTGGCAGGCCGAGCTCTACGGCAAGGCCGCGCACGCGAACCGGATCCTGCACAACATCTGCACCGACGTCTGGACCTACATCTCGCTCGGCTACTTCCGGCAGATCCCGCAGGCCGGCGCGACCGGCTCGTCGACGATGCCGCACAAGATCAACCCGATCCGGTTCGAGAACGCCGAGGCGAACCTCGAGCTCTCCAGCGCGCTGCTCGACTCGCTCGCGCAGACCCTGGTCACCTCGCGGCTGCAGCGCGACCTCACCGACTCGACGACCCAGCGCAACATCGGCGTCGCGTTCGGCCACTCGCTGCTCGCGCTCGACAACATCGCACGCGGGCTGCTCGAGATCGACCTCGACCCGCGCGCCCTCGCCGCCGACCTCGACACCAACTGGGAGGTGCTCGCGGAGGCGATCCAGACCGTCATCCGCGCCGAGGTCGTCGCGGGACGCTCCTCGATCACGGACCCGTACGCGATGCTCAAGGACCTCACCCGCGGCAAGCGCCTCGGCGCCGAGGACCTCGCGGTCTTCGTCGACGGCCTCGACATCGGCGCTGCCGCGAAGGCCCGTCTGCTCGCGCTGACGCCCGCCGGCTACACCGGGCTGGCCTCGGAGCTGGTCGACCGCCTGAGCTGAGACGCCGTCGAGCTCGCCTGCGGGGGAGCTCGACGGAGACGGCCCCCGGCGCGGATGTCGGGGGTCCTGCCTAGGGTCGGAGCATGTCCCCCGATGCGGTCCCCCCGGACTGCGCCCTCGACGGCTGCCGCACGGCCGCCGAGCCGGGCGCGCCGGTGGCGCTCTGCAGCGCGCACCTCGGGCTCGCGCACGACTGGGTGGCGCGCGAGGACGGCGTCGTCGACGCCCTCCCCTCGCCGTGCCTCGTCTGCGGCTCGCGGCTGGGCGTCCGGCACCCGTCGGGCTGGCTCTGCGCGGCCTGCGAGTGGCGGCTCGGCGACGCGCCCGACGGCGAGCTGCCGCCACCGCGGGTCGAGGTCGTCTACTACATCCGCTTCGCCGGGCGGATCAAGATCGGCACCAGCGGCAACCCTCGGCAGCGCCTGCACCGCCTGCGGCACGAGGAGCTGCTCGCCTTCGAGCGCGGCGGGCGGACACTGGAGCAGCACCGCCACGCGCAGTTCGCCGTCGAGCGGCTGGAGCGGACGGAGTGGTTCACCCGCAGCGCCGCGCTCGACCGGCACGTCGAGGCGGTGCGGGCGGGCGAGCCCGACCCGTGGGCCCTGTACCGACGCTGGTGCAGCGAGGCGCTCGCACTGCGGACCTGAGCCGCCGCGGGGTCGCGCGGCCGGCCGGCACGCCCTCCGACCGGTCAGCGGGTCCAGGCGCCCAGTCAGGGCGACCAGGCGCCCGGTCAGCGTGTCCAGGCGTCGACGAGCAGCGACCCGCGGATCTCGCGCAGCTCGTCGAGCAGCCGGTCCACGAGCCCCGCCGAGACGCCCGACGCGAGGACGTCGTGCGGCCCGAGCGGAGGCAGGCGCCCGGTCCGCACCCGCACCACCTCCCAGCCGACGGCCCGCAGCGCGCGGTCCTTCCGCCGGTCCGCCTCCTCGCGATGCCCCACGTGCTCGAGCCCGTGCCGCCCCGTGGAGTCGTACTCGATCGCCACCCGCAGCTCGCTCAGCACGATGTCCGGCCACGCCTCCAGGTGCTCGAAGAACGGCCGACCAAGCCGCACCGCCGTGAACCCCGGCTCGAACTCGAGCCGCTCGGCGAGCAGCGTGCGGAGCCGCGCCTCGACCGCCGACGCGGGCGGAGGCGCGCAGGCGCTGACGAAGGGCTCTCCCTGCGGGAGCTGCGGGGTCTTCGAGCAGATCCGCGGCGGGCGCGATCTCGTCGGCGTGCGGGCGGGACGGGGTGACCGAGCAGCAGCGGACTCGGGGACCGGGGCCGACGGGCGCTCGATCACCGGCTCCACCGCGGGCCGCGGCGTCCGGGGCTTCGCGAGCGCCGCGCAGTCGGGGCACCAGGACGAGCGCCGCCGCTCCCGGCCCGGACGGTGCCGCTGCTCCTCGGGAGTCGCGACGAACACGTGTCCCGCGTCGCACAGCCAGCACAGATAGACGTCGGCCGCCGGCGGGATCTGGCTGAGGACGATCCCCCCGTTGTACTCGGGCCGGTACTGGAGCACGAGCACCGGGAACGACGCCCACGCCTCCCGGTACGTCCCCACCGGATACGGGACGTCGACCCCTCGCGAGAACCGCCGCCGCTCCCACCACCGCCCGATCGCCTCCGCCACCCCCGCACGCTAACCCGGACCACCGACGCCGCGGCGTTCATCCCGATCGAGGAGCCCGCGGAGCAGGCGTCTCGAAGGGGATCGGCGGGAGAGGGGGAGCCTGCAGCCCGCCGTGCTGAGGACGGTGGGTCTCGATACGCCCCTGCGGGGCTACTCGACCGACAATGCACGACCAGCAGGGCGCGTGTGGCTACTCCTGCGGCGAGGGGCGGCGCCGGCGGGCGAGGAGGGCGGCGGCGAGACCGAGGACGAGGGCGGCCAGGCCGCCACCGAGCCACGGGCCGGGATGGGCTCCCGAGTCGGCCAGGGTCGTGGTCACCTTCGGGACGACCGGCGTCGGCGAGACGACGGTCGTCTCGCCCGGTGCTCCGCACTCCCCGCGATGGACGACCGTTCCGTCCTTCGTGGCGAGCGTCTCGACCCAGTAGTAGTCGCCGGGCTCGATGAACCGGGTCTCACCGGACCAGTAGGAGACGTCCTCGTTCAGGCCGGGCGTCGTGGCGACGGGGCTGCCCGATCCGTCGAAGACGCGGTTCGCCGGCGTGCACGTGTCCTGGTCGCCGCTCCTTCTGAACGCCTCGAACGTGATCACCGCACCGGCCGGGACCCAGCCGTTCACGACGGCCTCGTCCCGCACCGGGTCGCCCACCTGCACTGCCGGGGTGGCCTTGGTGTGGACGTCGGGAGTGTGCACGATGGTCGTCTCGCCGGGCGCTCCGCACGCACCCTGGGCGAGGATCCTCCCGTCGTAGGAGTGCAGCTCCTCCACCCAGTGCACGGCGCCCGCGGTGGTGAAGACGACCGGGGGCGAGGTGTAGGTGCCCGCCTTCTCGACGACGACCGGGGTGCCGGTCGTGTCCGCCGCCAGCGTCGCCGCGTCGCAGACCGGCGGCACGCTGTCAGCGGAGGATCCCGTGTCGGCAGCCGCCCGGTAGGCCTTCCACACCAGGTACGCGCCCTTCGGCGTGTCCCCGGTGACGATCGCGTCGTCGGTCGCGCCGTCGTGGACCGCGCTGTCGGTCTGCGCCTTCGACGACACATCGGGCACGGTCACCTTCGTGGTCTCCCCCGGCACTCCGCACTCGCCGCGGTGCAGGACGCGGCCGTCCTTCGTCCGCAGCGTCTCCACCCAGTGATGGACGCCCGGCTCCGCGAAGCGGACCTCGCTCGACCAGTACGACCTCTTCTCGTTCCGCCCCGGGGCGACCGCGACGGGCGACGTCGAGCCGTCGTAGACGCGGGACTCGACGGTGCAGGAGGCCCTGTCGCCGGTCTGCCGGTACGCCTCGAAGGTGATCACGGCGCCCTCCGGCACCTCGCCGTCGACGACCGCCTCGTCCTTCGCGGTGTCCGACAGCGGCACGGAGGGCGTCGCCTTCGTGCGGACCTCCGGGGTCGTCACGCGCACGACCTCGCCCTTCGTGTTCCACCCGTCCGCCCAGCCCGTGGTGAAGAGCGTCTCGGGGGCGGACCAGACCCAGACGATGTGGCCGGCCGAGTCCGCCGGCGCGGTCGCCGGCTCCGAGCTGAAGGTGCCGGGTCCCTCGACGACGATGCTCGAGGTCGTCAGGACCCTGGCGTTCTCCGGTCTCGTCGCCGGGACCGCTCCGGTGCCGGGCAGCCAGTAGGCGGTGCCGGTGAAGGTGACGGGGACGCTCCTGCCGTCCTTCCTCAGCCAGGCTCCGGTGTCCTTCACCGTGAGGGTGTCCGTGGAGGTCGTGGCGACGGGGATCTCCTCGTCGGTGACCTGCGTCTCCGCCGCGACCGTCGTCGGCGAGAGATGCGTCTCCGCGACCAGCCCGAACCCGTCCGACCAGGTGTAGCCGTCGGGGAGGAACGGCTTCACCCGGTCCGGCTGCGACGCCTCCTCGACGCGCCAGACCCAGGTGTAGAACCCGGCCGAGGGGACCGTCACTCCCGGGGACGTGTACGTCCCCGGGCCGGTCGCGGTCAGCTCGACGCTTCCGGCGACGGGCGCGCCCGGTGGCACCGCGTCGGACTGCGCCGGCTGCTCGGCGTACGGACCGTGGAGCGTGCCGCGGTAGACCACCGGCACGGGCGCGCCGTCGAGGGTGCGCCACTCCCCCGATCCGGGCGCGACGCCTGCCGTGACGGTGTCGGTCGCCTGCGTCCCGGCCTCCACGCGTCGTGTCGAGACCTGCGTCGATCCGATCGGCGAGAACAGGTTCGGGATCGGCGCGGAGGCCGCCGTGGCGGCGGCGATCGTGAACGAGCCGTCGATCTTCTGCCCCTTCGACGCGGTCCACTGCTCGGAGGTCACCCCTGGAGCCCAGGTCATGATGTTGCCCAGGTAGCCGGAGGCACCCGCCACCCGGATCTCGTCGGTCCGCGCCTCGACGGCGAAGGAGGGGCCGGCGCTCGGGACGACGCGGAACGTCCGCGACTCCCCGCCCTTCATCGTCGACTCCCCGGATCCGGTGTCGTCGAACACCGCGTTCGTCAGATGCACCGTCCCCGTCTGCCCGGGCGGATCGGTCCGAGCCGTGACTCTGCCGGTGGCCGCGCTCGACTGCATGTCGAGACTCAGCGACGCCGACCCGGACGTCCGCCCCGGCTGCACCGCCGTCACGCCGGCGGCCTCCGCCCGGTACTGCCGCAGCAGCCCGAGCACGGCGTCGCGGTTCCCGCCGGCGCGGGCGCTGTAGTAGACGTCACCCGGCATGCCGTTGCCGTTGTACGCGGCGTTGTCCGCCACGTCCCACACGTACAGCGCGACGGCGGCCGCGGTGTTCGCGTCCTCCGTGTTCCCGTGGACGTCCATGACGTAGCTCAGTCGTGCGAGCTGATCCGGCGACAGGGAGTTCCAGTCGCTGTTCAGCGACGGACCGGACGTCGGGCTGTACGGGATCGACGCCCTGATCTGCCGGCAGTAGGCCAGCGTCCCGTCCGGGTGGCGATAGGCGCCGAGGAAGCCCTTCCCCAGGTCGAAGCCCGCGCCGTGCGTGGCCGCCGACGCCGACAGCGGCGCGAGGAACGACGAGGTCACCGCCAGCGACGTGCCCGCTCCGCCGACCAGTCCCGCCGCCAGGAGGCCTGCGGCCAGCCGGCGCCCCGCCCGCATCCGGCCGCGGTGGGCGCCGCTCGGCCACACCACCGCTCGTCTCCGGACACGCTGCCCGCCCACCGCGGCTCTCGCGGGCTCCCCCGCCCGTCGTCGTCGATCCATGCCGTTCTCTCCCCTGCGTGCGTCGAGGCTCGCGCCTCACGCGAGCGCCGGATGCGATCGCGTACCGGCACGCGAGAGGCGTGCCGACGGAGACCACGGTAACCGTTCGGTGGGATCATGATTCCGCTGGCGCGAATCATCCGGTACCCAGACGGTGTGGCAATACGCGCCTGTGGGACCGCGATGCGATCCCGTGCGGGAGGATGGGCGTCATGCCTTCGTCCGCGTCGTCCACGAGGAGCCGAGCGACCCCGGAGGAGGCCGATCTGGCCGTCCGGGTGGTCGGCAGCGAGATCAACCGGGGGATCCTGCGGTCGCTCTCCCGCGCGGCGCGTCCCGAGCAGGGCCTGCTCTTCGGCGAGCTGGTGGAGGCGATCGGCCCGGAGCTGCCGACCGGCCGCGCCACGACGACGAGCCTCTACCGGCACCTCATCGAGCTGGAGGACGCCGGAGTGGTTCTCGGCAACCTCCCGCGCGAGCAGCGCCGCGGCCGCTCGGTCCAGTACCGCATCGTCGCGTCCCGCCTCGAGGAGATCTACGCGCGGAGCCTGGCGTACGCGCTCGGCGAGACCAGCCGCGACGACGTCTCGCCGTAGAGCGTCCGGCTCGCCGGGCGAGGGTGCTGCCGCACTGCGGACGACGGCGGGTCTCGATACGCCCCTCCGGGGCTACTCGACCAGCATGAAGCGGGGGTGCCGAGGCATGGACCCACCTCCTGCTGCCTTCGAGGCATGCAACCACGCTGCTGACGACGGCGGGTCTCGATACGCCCCTCCGGGGCTACTCGACCAGCATGGGCGCGAACCCGTCAGCAGAGCTCCACCGCAGGTGCGAGCGCATCGCGGAATCGCGTGCCAAGCGATTCCGCGCAGCGGACGCTACACGCTCTGCGGAACCCGGCCGCCTCAGGGAGCCGACCGCGGGGAGGAGCGACGCAGTCGCACCGACCTAATGAGCACCGTCCTGCTCGTCGAGGTCGGCGATCTCGGCCTCGTCGGGCTTGAAGGTCAGCGAGAACATGGCGATGGCGACGAGGACGACGATGAAGGCGACGCCGAAGCCGATCAGGGCGACGACGAACTCGCGGGTCGACATCAGCACGACGAGGCCGACGAAGGCCGCCATCACGGCGGAGAGGCCGACGAGCTCGAGCGGACGCAGGCGGTCCTTGCGGGTGGGGCGGAAGGTGCGCGGCGCGAAGTCGTCGTCGGAGGGCGACGGCTCGGAGGGGGCGGGGTCGGGGGCGGTCATCGGTCTCCTCCGGTGGTGGGGGTGGAGGGTGCGGCGGCATCGGCGCCGGCGGCCCACTTGAGCGAGAACGCGGCGATCGCGAGGAACACGGCGAGCATCACGGCGTACGCGCCGAGGAGTCCGACCGAGACGACGGGGTGCGGCGGGAGGAGGGCGAAGACCGCTCCGAGGAGGGCCGTGCCGAGGCCGACGATCAGCGCGTCGCGGGCGGCGAGGCCGGTGCCGCGGCGGCCGCTGGAGAACTCGAGCGAGCCGGAGACGAGCGCCCAGCCGGCGATCAGCGCGATGAACGGCAGCAGTGCCGCGACCGGCAGCGCGACGAGCGCGAGCACGCCGGCGGCGAGGGTGATCCCGGCGGAGGCGAGGGCGAGCGTGCGGCCGCGACCGGCGAGGGTGCGCAGGCCGATCACGAGGGCGACGGCGCCGCTGAGGATCGCGAAGCCGGCGAAGACGGCGAAGCCGAAGGCGGGGCCGTGGTCGGGCGAGAAGGTGATCACCACGCCGGCGACGGCCGCGACGGCGGCTCGCGCGAGGTGGAGGGTCCACAGTCGGCTGGCGGTGTCGGCTTCGGCCACGGTCAGGCCTCTCTGGTGGTGCGGGCGGGTCGGGGTCGCGCGAGGGCGGGGACCGAGCGGCGTCGCCGGGTCCGTCGGTGCGGTGTCCCGCACGATCCGGAGGACGCGCCGGCCCGGAGCGGGCGGCCGCCTCCGCGGACCCTGCGATTTTACGCTCCCCGGGGCGCTCCCGGCGCCGGGAGCCTCCCGAGCGCCGGGATGCTCGGCCACCGTGCAGGTGACGACCCCCGTTCTGAGCACGCACCGAGCCCGCCTCGGAGCGCACAGCGTGTTTCCGCGGGGTAAACACCGCGGATCCGATCAGCACGGACTCGTGGCGCACAGGAGGCGCTCGCTATCGTGGGTCCCACCCGCGCGCCTCACCCCCGGGCGCGATCACCACACCCCCCCAGGCTCAGGACGTCCACCCCCGCCGTCCGGCCCGCCGCTATCCCCTGGAGTTGATGCCTTGAACGGACTGGATCTCGCGATCCTCGCGCAGCGAGCACGCGATCTGGCCTTCAGCAAGCTGGTCGCCGGCGGTTTCCACCGCTTCGGCAAGGGTTCCCGCATCTGCCTGCCCTTCCGGATCGGACCCGGGCAGGGCAAGCGGATCTCCATCGGCGAGAACGTGCTGATCAGCGCGAACTGCATGCTGATGGTCCCGACCGACGACGCGCCCACGCCCGCCCTGATCATCGGTGACCGCGTGCGGATGAACATGACCGCGATCAGCGCCGTGCAGAGCGTGGTCATCGAGGAGGGCGTCGGCATCGCCCGCGGCGTCTACATCTCGGACCACTCGCACGGCTTCAAGGACCCGACGCGCTTCATCCGCGACCAGGGCGTCGACCGGATCGCCCCGGTCCGCATCGGCCGCGGAGCGTGGCTCGGCGAGAACGCCGTCATCATGCCCGGTGTGACGGTCGGCCGCGGCGCGGTGATCGGCGCGAACGCCGTCGTCCGCGAGGACGTGCCGGACTACTCCGTCGCCGTCGGCGTGCCCGCGCGCGTCATCCGGACCTTCGCGTGAGGAGCGCCGTGCCCGACCAGACCGTTCCCGACCAGACCGCGCCCGACCGGACAGCGCCCGACCGGACCGCGCCCGACCGGACGGCGCCCGAGCCGACCGCGGACGGCGTCGTCCGCGACGTCGTCTTCACCTTCTCCTACGAGACCTACACGGACGCGGCCCGCCGCGGGATGATGCGCCCGCCGGACCGGATCCTGCACTCGCTGATGGAGAGCCCGCAGGTCGGGCGCCTGATCGTGGCGAACCCCTTCCGCTTCCTGCCGACGACGCTCGTGCGCGGGGCCCTGGGCCGCGAGGTCGATTTCCCGTCGACGCCGCAGCGCGTCCTGCACACCCCGCTGCGCCTGCGCCGCTCCGACCCGACCGACATCGCCGGCCTGGAGAAGGAGTACCGCGCCTACGACCAGGGGATCGCGAAGCTCGCCGACGAGATGGAGCTCGTGCGCCCCGTCGTCGTCACGACCAGCCCCGTCGTGGCCGGCTTCTCGCCGTTCGAGTGGGCCGAGCACGTGATGTTCTTCGCCCGCGACGACTGGACGACCTCGACCCGCTGGAAGGGCCACTGGCCCGCCTTCCAGGAGGCCTACCGCCGCGTCGCGACCAGCGGCCGCTCCGTCACCGCCGTCTCGCAGGAGATCATCGACCGCATCGCGCCGACCGGCCCGCACGCCGTCGTCCCGAACGGCGTCAGCCCGGAGGAGTGGACCGGCCCCGTGCCCGACGCCCCCGAGTGGCTCAGCCGCATCCCCGGCCCGCGCGCCCTGCACGTCGGCACGCTGGACGACCGGCTCGACGTCGAGGGGATCGTCGCGGTCGCGACGGCGCACCCCGAGCTGCAGATCGTGCTGATGGGCCCGCAGCCCGACCCCGGCTACCTCGCCCCGCTCGCCCCGTTCGCGAACGTGCACCTGCACCACTCCGTCGGCCGCCGCGAGCTGGTGGCGACGATGCGCAACGTCGAGCTCTGCCTCCTCGCGCACCGCCGCACCCCGCTGACCGAGGCGATGAGCCCGCTCAAGCTCTACGAGTACGTGGCGAGCGGCTGCCCGGTGATCTCCGTCGATCTGCCGCCGATCCACGGCATCAGCGACCGGATCCGCATCGTGCCGACCATGGCGGAGTTCGCCGCGGTCGTCGACGACGCGCTCGCCGACGGCCCGGCCACCGAGGACGAGCGCCTCGGCTGGATCCATGCGAACTCCTGGGCCGCCCGGCACGAGACGGTGCTCGACATCCTGCTCGACCGGAACGACGGCCGCGCCCGCGCGGGCGGAGCCACCCCGTCGGCGCTGCAGGCGGGCTAGGTCAATCCACCCAGGGGTCCGACTCCGAAGTAGCCAGGGAACGGGCGCCTCACTATCGTGGGGGTGGCACCGCGGCCCGTTCCGCTGTGCCCTCGTCCTCGGACGGCGAGCACTCGCCCAGGCGCAGGAGCGGATCACGCCGCGCCGGCACCGCGTCGCACCCGACGTCACGATCCTCACCCGCCCGAGAACCACCCGACCGACCAGGACCACGATGCAGCGCAGGCTCCCCGCCCCACCCCGCGCGCGTCCCCCTGGGCGTCGACCCGCCGATGCCCGGGACGCCCCCACGTCCTGACGCACTCCGGGGAGAGCGCGGTCACGACGCCGCCGGATCTCCCTCCCACCGGGCCGCTCCAGTGCAGAGCGGAGCTCCCGCCCGGCTCCGCGCCGCCCCAGCACCACCAGCACCACCCACCCCCCACAACACCCAGCCCTGCACTACCGCCTCAGTCAGCTTCCGCCGGAGGAGAGCCCGAGAGCTCCCCCGGACGCAAGAAGGGTCGCCATGTCACAGTTCCTGTTCGTCTGCTCCGGTGGAGGGCATCTCAAACAGCTCTTCACCCTGTCCTCCCGCTTCGGGATCGACCCCGCCGACCAGCACTGGGTGACCTTCGACAACGGCCTCAGCCGCTCCCTCCTCGAGGGCCGCCGCGTGACCTACAGCCGCTTCGCCGCTCCGCGCGACGCCCGCCCGATCGCCGAGAACGCGCTGATCGCGCACCGGATCCTGGCCAAGGGCGACTACTCCGCCGTCTTCAGCACCGGCTCGAGCCCCGCCGTGTCGTTCATGCCCGAGGCCTCGCTGCGCGGCATCGAGTGCCACTACATCGAGAGCGCCGCGCGCGCCGACGGCCCCTCGATCACCGGCAAGATCATGGCCCGCCTGCCGGGCGTGAACACCTACACGCAGTACCCGGTGTGGGCGGACGAGCGCTGGCTCTTCGGCGGCTCGATCTTCGACGCGTACACGACCGGTCCCGACGAGCCGGTCTATGCGATCCGCCGCGCGGTGATCTCCGTGGGCACCCAGGACCTCTACCCCTTCGACCGGCTGATCGCCGCGTCGGTGCCGCTGCTGAAGGACGCCGAGGTGCTCTGGCAGACCGGCCTCGCCGACGTCTCCCCCTACGGCATCGAGGGCCGCGCGAGCGTGCCGCACCACGAGCTGCAGGAGGCCGTGAAGGAGGCGGACGTCGTCATCGCCCACGCGGGCACCGGCGCCGCCATCACGGCCATCGAGAACGGCAAGGTCCCGATCCTGGTCCCGCGTCTCGTCGCGCGCGGCGAGCACATCGACGACCACCAGATCCAGATCGCCCGCGAGCTCGACCAGCGCGGCCTGGCCATCGCGGCCGCGCCGGAGGAGCTGACGGAGGAGCTGCTGCTGCGCGCCGCGAGCCGCACGGCCGCGCTGGCCCCCACCGTGCCGCCGTTCCGCTTCAGCCCGTCCCGCGCGCGCTCGCGCCGCCGCGCCTCCGCGAGCGTCCCCTCCTGGCGCCCCGAGCGCGGCGACACCCGCTTCGAGACCGCCTGACGCGGGGGCCGCTGCGCCCTCCGCGCGCCGTAGCACCTCCGGCACGCCGCACCACCTCCGGCTCGCCGAATCCCCACGATTCCGCGAGCCGGAGCGGTCTCCACGTGCCGGACAGCGTCGTCACCACTACCGCCGGCGCGCGCGAGAAACCGCCCGCGCACGCAGAAGGGCGGAGGAGCCGCAGCTCCCCCGCCCTCGTCCTGCCCCCTCAGCGGGCGCAGGCGGCGCTCTCAGCGCCTCAGGAGGCGTTCGCGAGCAGCGCCGTCCAGGCGATGTCCGCGAGCTTCGCCTGGCCCGCCAGCGACGGGTGGAAGTGGTCGACGTCGGAGATGTCGTCCGAGGTGACGTCGAAGTCGTGCAGGGCGCCCTGGTCGTAGACGCAGTTTGCGGTAGCGCCGCAGACGTCGGCGAGGACGTCGTTGTAGGCGTCGATCGTCGTCGAGACGTTGTCGCGGCGGGCCTGCGCGTCCGCGTCGTCCGACGTGGGCTGGTAGAGCAGCGAGTTGCAGTTGGAGCTGCCGGCCCAGCGCGAGACGGCCTCGGCGTCGCCGCGCTCGGTCTCGAAGAAGTCGAGCAGGTTCGGCACCGAGGAGACGAAGATCGTCGCCTCCGGAGCGCCGGTGGAGAGCGTCGAGAGCGCGGTCGTGACGTTGCTGCGGAACGCGTCCGGCGTGGTGATGTCGGCGCTGTTCTTGCGGCAGACGTCGTTCGCGCCGATCAGGATCGTGACCAGGTCGGGCGCGGCGGCGACGGCCTTCTCGGCCTGGCGCGGCAGCTCGGCCGAGGTCGCGCCCTTGGAGGCGACGTTCTCGATCTCGGGCACGGCGCCGACCGACTCGCCGGCGCGGCGGGCGACCGAGTCGACCGTCTCGTCCTCGCCGGTGGTCCAGGACGCGCTGGGGCAGGGCTTGTTCTGCCCGCAGGCGGCGACGCCGACCGAGATCGAGTCGCCCATCGCGGCGATCGAGCCGGCCGCGAACGGCAGCTCGCCCGAGGCGGCGGGCTCGGTCGTCTCGGCGGGAGCCGGGGCGGAGGTGCAGCCGGCCAGCAGCGCGGCGGCGACGGCCACGACGGCGAGGACGCCGGCGCGACGGGAGCGGGTGGTGCGGGTCATGCAGTGCCTCCATCGGCCGGGGTGGTCTGCGCGGCAGGCGCGGCAGGGGTCGCCGGGCCCTTGGGCTTGGGCTTCCGGACCTGCTTCACGAACGCGAGGATCTGGTTCATGTCGCGGCGGTAGGCCGGGATCGCCATCGCGAGCGCCAGCGGCACCAGCGAGGCGAGTCCGCCGACGAGCAGGTGGACGATCGCGGGCAGGTCGGTGTACGCGCCGACGGCCCAGGCCGCGCCGAACATGAACGGCACGACGAGCGCGGGGCGCAGAACGGGCACGATCACGTCGGAGCCGCGCACGAAGGTGCCGCGGATCGCCAGCCAGAAGCCGGGTACCAGCAGCGCCAGGGTGGTGAGGCCGTAGAGCAGCGCGAGGCCCTCGACGCCGTTCCACCACAGGCCCACGAAGAACGAGCCGATGACGAGCGGGCGGGTGACCACGTAGTACACCAGCTGGCGGTGCACGCGGCCGAGCGAGATGTAGATCCAGCCCTGCACGTTGCCGATGCCCTGCGCGATGCCCGCGATGGACAGCAGCGACAGGATCGTCGCGGAGGACGACCACTGCGGGCCGAGCAGCAGCTCGACGAGCGGCCCGGCCAGCGCCGCGAGGACGCCGAACGTCGGCAGCGTGAGGTAGCCGATGACGAGCAGTGCGCCGCGGACGTAGCGGCGGTAGCGCTCGCCGTCGTCCTGCAGCGAGGAGAGCACCGGGAGTGCGACGCGGCCGAGCGGTCCGTTGAGCTGCTGCAGCGGCAGCAGGAAGAGCGAGTACGCGCGGGTGTACTGGCCGAGCACGCCGGTGCCGAGCTGCGCGCCGATCAGCACGTTGTCGACGTTGCGGGCGAAGTAGTTGAGCAGCTGGACGCCGAAGATGCTGCCGCCGGTGGTGACCAGCGGGATGACCTCGCGCGAGATCTGCGGGCGGCCGAAGGTGGGCCGGGCCGCGACCCAGAGCGCGATGAACCGGTAGATCAGCGCGCCGCCCTGCAGCACGACGAGCGACCAGACGCCCCAGCCGAGGAACGCGGCGATGATCGAGCCGATCACGCCGACGAGCATCGAGACCACGTCGATCTGCGCCATCAGGCCGAACTTCATCTCCTTCTGCACGCGCGCCTGGAGCGGCATGCAGAGGCTGTTGATGAAGAGGGTCGGCGCGACGGCGAGCGTCAGGACGACCAGCGCCTGCTCGTTGTAGATGCCGGCGATGAGCCAGGCGGAGGCGCCGATCACGATCGTGCCGACCACGCCGAGCGCGACCGACAGCCAGAGCACGGACCGCCAGACGGTCTCGCTCATCTTCTTGGCCTGGATGATCGCGCCGGTCAGGCCGAAGTCGCGGACCAGGTCGGCCACGCCGACGATGGCCGTGACGGCGGCGAGCAGACCGAAGTCGCTCGGCGAGAGCAGGCGCGCCAGCACGATCGTGGAGATCAGCTGAATCGCGGTCTTGCCCCACAGGCCACCCAGGGTCTGGATGACTCCGCGGCTCGCCTTGTGCCCGAGGTCGGACTTGGGCGAGGCGGGCGGCAGGTTCGGCCCGTCCCCCACCGTCGGCGACTGCGCGATCGCGTCGGTCGCCAGCGTCTCGGTGGTGTGCGCGGTGTCGTCGATCGCCGCCTCGATCTGGGCGTCGCTCGCGGTGGTGCCGTGGCGGGCGGAGGAGCCGCCCGCGGGGGTCGACCCCGTCACGCGCGCGTCGTCTCGTCGCGGTTCCATTCGGGTACGCCTCCTCGAGCGATGATCGACCGCGCCTCGAGGCGGGGTCGCAGATAGCCGTAGCAGTAGATCGGGAAGGCCGGCCACAGGGCGGGCCGGCGCAGGACGCGCTTCAGCAGCGCGACCGGGCCGCCGCCGCCGGCGCCGGTCTGCTCGGGCACGAGCCCGGAGGCCGCGAGCTGGGCGTTGCCGATCGCGATGCGGACGGTGCGCTTGATCTGGTTGCGCATCCGGCGCGGCGCCTTCACGGAGAAGGACCGGCCGGGGAGCGTCAGCCGCTCCTCGGGGGTGAAGAGCTGCTGGACGAAGCGGTCGTCCGCGATGATCTCGGGGAACGCGCCGAACCGGCTGCGTCCCTCGGCCGAGAGGCCGTAGATCCCGGAGCCGACCAGGCCCGGGGCCCGGTAGTCGGAGAGCTCCCAGATCGAGTAGTGCGCCCGGACGGGCCAGGAGGCCCCGCGGGTGTCGACGCGGAACTCGGGCGCCGCGGCGAGCGGTCCGCCGGGGCGGGCCAGCTCGTCGCCGAGCGCCAGGAGCGTCTCGGCCGAGACCGAGACGTCCGCGTCCACGTAGATCCTCGGGAGGACCGTGGCGAGCTCGTCGGCCGCGTTGAGGCCGGCGATCTTCGAGGCCCGGGGCGTCTCCGCCACCAGGATCCGCGGATCGACGGCCCGCGCCACCGCGGCGGTGTCGTCGGTGCAGCCGTTCGCGCCGACGACGATCTCGAGCCGGCCCTCCGGGTCCCCGGCCACCAGGGCGCCGAGGAGCCGGGCGATCACCGCCCCCTCGTCGTGCGCGGGGATGACGACGCTGACGCGTGCGCTCACGACTCGATCTGCGTCGGCTTGCGGACGACGTGAGCGCCGACGTGCGAGCCGAGGGCGGGCTGCCCGACCGGGATGTGGGGGCCTCCGCGGGTGAAGGCGGAGACGTGCCCCGCCTCCTCCGGCGACAGGCGCCGGCGGGTCGACTTCCGTGGTGCCTCCGTGAGCACCCAGGCCCCGACGGCCAGGAGGATCCAGAAGAGCATGAAGGACTGGAAGAAACCGAAGGCGTCGTAGAAGTACGCGGCGATCGTGTAGCCGAGCAGCAGGACCGCGATCGCGAACGCGAGGCTCGCGTACTGCGGCGTCGTGGTGCTCTTGAACGAGTAGCGCAGCAGCATCACGATCGGGACGAGGAACAGCACGGCCAGGCCGATGACGCCCACGGCGCCGCCGTCGAGCAGAGTGCCCAGCCACTGGTTGTCGAGGATGAACGCGTTCTTGTCCTCGCCCACCACGATGCGGCTGCCGACTCCCGTTCCGAAGAAGGGGTGCTCGCGCACGATCGCCATGGCCGGCTCGAGGTCGGCCAGGCGGCCCGCGCCCGCCATGCCCGCGGAGGTGTACTGCGAGGCGATGAGCGCGTCGGGGTCGAGGAACGACCCGATCATGTCCGTGAGGATCTTCGGGATCAGCACGAAGCCGAGGCCGAGCACCGGGACCATGCCCAGGAGCAAATAGCCGCCGACCTTCGGGCGCAGGATGACCGTGAGCAGGAACATCACGCCGAGCGTGACGATCGCCGTGCGCGAGACCGCGGTGACCACGCCGAGCAGCAGGGCGAGGATCGTGCCGTAGTAGATGATCCGGCGGTTGATCTCGTTGAAGGGCCAGCGGGCGTACTTCGAGAGGTAGATCGCGATCGGGATCATCATGGTGAACATGACGGCCAGCGCGATCGGGTGCTGCGACGAGCCGAACGAGCGGTAGCCGCCGGCCCGGTAGGCCTCCTGCTCGGCGCCGAGGCGCTCGAGCGGCAGGAACTTGTCGAGCATCGTGAAGACGTTCTGCTGCGTCGCGCGCTCGATCACCGCGAAGAAGGCGACGACGACGGCCGACCAGACCAGGAAGGTCAGGAAGGCCTCGACGAGCTTCTCGTTGCGCATCACGAGCCGGGCGACGAAGTAGACCGAGAGCATCAGCAGGTCGTTGACGATGGCGCCGGCGACACCGGAGCCGAGGGCGCCCTCGGAGATGAACTGCACGTTCGCGGCGATCGAGAGCAGGCTCGAGGCCACCCAGATGCCCAGCGGCCAGCCGAACGCGGCCGGGCGCCAGACGAAGGTCGGGTCGATCATCAGCGCGACGATCGCCGCGACGACCATCAGCACGATGACGAGCCGGTACGGCTCCAGAGCGAAGCCCAGCGGGATCGGCAGCGCGTAGTAGCGCACCGGGATGAACATGATCACGCCGAGCAGGACGATGAACGCGCCGGTCCAGTTGAAGACCAGCTTGCGCGTGAGGTACAGGAAGGAGATCCCGAAGAGGATCGCCCCCGCGTACAGCGGATTGAGGTAGTAGACCGCTGCGACGGCCACGGCCGCCAGCAGGACGGTCGACAGGACGGCGCGGACCGTGAAGGTCCGGCGGACGAGGATCTCACCCGCGTAGGGGTCGTCGTTCCCGGGGACCCCGAGCGGGGTCCCCTTCAGCGTCGGCGTGCTCATCTGCTGCGACCGCCTCAGGTGGCGCTGCGCTTCCCGGAGGAGGCCAGCTCACCCGGCCCGGCGGTGTTCTCGGGGGCGGTGCCGAGGGCGGCGGGGCGCTGGCCGTTCTCGGACGCGGTGCCGGTCAGGGCCGGGCCGCGCCGGAAGGACTCGCCGCGGCGCTGGTTGCCGCGGTTGGCGGTGACGCGCTCCCGCGAGATGCGGATGTTGTAGAGGATGAAGGCGAGCGCGATGAACGCGAGGAAGACGCCGAGACCGGTGATCGCGATCGGGATGATCGGGTTCGACCCCTCCTGCTCGACGGCCGCACCCTGGTCGGTGGTCTGCAGGGTGACGCGGAGCTCGGGGGCGACGCCCTGGGCGTCCTGCTGCGCGGTGATGTAGCCCTGGAAGATCTGGGTCGCGGTCTGCGAGATCAGGACGGCGCGGGCCGGGTCGGTCGACTCGCCGACGATCGAGAGGATCGGGAGGCTGAAGCGGCCCGGGTTCTGCTCGGTGCCGGCCGGCTGGGTCGTGCGGCGCACGGCGCTGAGGGCCTCGGTCGGCGCGAAGCCGCCGATGGCCTGCTCGACCTGGGTGCGGATCTCGGAGCCGCTGACGATGTACGCGTAGATGACCGCGGTGTTCGTCAGGTCGTTCTGCTGGGCCTCGGACTGGCCCTCGGTGAGGGTCTGACCGGGCTCGACGGCCTGGAGCGGGTTCCGCGAGCCACCGCCGAGAAGGATCGTGGTGTCGGAGCGGTACGCCGACTCGGCGCGCGAGACGATCTCACCGTCCTTCACGGTGTAGCCGGCGACCATGGCGGCCAGGACGGCGACCACGAGGCCGACCGCGAGGAGCCATTTGTAGCTCCAGAGCACTCGAAGGTAAAGGGGGACGGACATCTCGGTCTCGACTTCCAGACGGCGAGGTGTGGGACCTCGGGGCGACGCGCCGCGTGCTCGGAGGTCGCATTGCTGCTGCAATCGTTGGAGCAACGCCTCCGTCCATCACGGCGGTGATGGCGGAACGGGTTTTGCGGCTGTCGAGGTGTCGACGGAGCCTGGTGCGAAGGGCGGTTTCGGAGCGGTGCGGTGCTGCTTTCGCACCGGCCTTCGGGCATGCCTCGATGGGGCCGGAACGAGCACAGAACCGGGACCCCGCGAGTGCGGTGCCCCGACACACTCATTGTGACCATAACCCACGGCATGCGGATGCCGGAAGTATTGCGGCTGTGTTAAGTCTGCGGGACCGACGACTCGCCGAGCCGGGAGTGGACTTGCGTTCCTCTCAGGTGGTCGAGGATGGTGGCTATCGTTCATTCCTGAGCGCGCCGCCCTCACGACAGGAGACGCATGGATGATGAGCACCAGTGCTCCACCACTGCCGCAGGCCCACCCGACCACCGAGACGACCCCGAGCACGACCGCACCGACCGCGACGCCCGTCCGCTGACGAGCGTCGCCTCCGGCGTGCCCGCCGGGGCTCCGCTGTCGATCCTGTACTCGTTCCCGCACGGCATCGGCTCGCCGGGCATCGGCTGGACCGCGCTGCAGCAGGTCCGCTCGCTCGTCGCCGCGGGGCACCGCGTCACCGTCGTCGCCGCCTCGATCACCGAGCCGCTCGGCCCGGTCGCCCGCGCCGTGACGACCCTCACTCTCGGCGGCGTCCGCCTCCCGCACCGCCTCTTCGGCCGCAGCCGCTCGATCGCGCACCACGACCGCGTCACCGCGCGGATCCTCGCCGAGGGCGACTACGACGTCGTGCACGGCTGGCCGTGGGGCTCGGCCCGCACCTTCGACGAGGCCGCCCGCCAGGGCGTGCCCGCGGTCCGCGAGGCCCCGAACACGCACACCGCGCACGCCTTCGAGGTCGTCGCCGAGGAGTACGAGCGCCTGGGCATCACGCCCCCGGTCGGCTCGCCGCACACCTACAACGCGGTGCGCCTGCGCCGCGAGGAGCGCGAGTGGGCGTCCGCGACCGCGATCCTCGTGCCGTCCGCCTCGGTGGAGCAGACCTTCCTCGAGAAGGGCTTCTCGCCGCGCAAGCTCCTCCGCCACCGCTACGGCGCCCTGGTCGACACGACCCGCAGCTTCGATCCCGACCCGCGCGACGAGCCGGACCACGTCTTCACCGCGGTCTTCGTCGGCCGGATCGAGCCGCGCAAGGGCCTGCTCTACGCGCTGCAGGCCTGGCAGCAGTCGAAGGCGAGCAGCACCGGGCGCTTCCTGGTCTACGGCGACTTCACCCCGGGCTACCAGGAGCGCCTCGCCGGACTGCTCGAGCAGCCGAGCGTCGAGCTGCGCGGCTTCACGGGCGACGTCGCCGGGGTCTTCGCGAGCGCCGACGTGCTGATCCTGCCGACCATCGAGGAGGGCAGCGCCCTGGTGACCTCGGAGGCGCAGGCCGCCGGCTGCGTGCCGCTGGTCTCCTCCGCCGCCGGCGCCAACCTCGAGGACGGCGTGCAGGGGCTCGTGCACGAGCCGCGTGACGTCGAGACCCTGACCGCGCAGATCGACCTGGTCTCCTCCGACCGCGCCCTGCTCGCTCGGATGCGCCGGGCCGCACTCGACAACCGGGCGAACCTGACCTGGGAGCGCGCGAGCATCGACCTCGTCGCCGCCTACCGCGCCGCGATGGTGCTCGTCCGCGAGGACCTGGCGGGCACGGGCTCAGTGGGCACGGGCTCAGCCGCCGACTCCGACGACCGCTCCGACCAGCCGAGGACAGACACGCCGTGAACCCCTCCCTCCTCACCCCGGGTGACGTCTCGATCATCCTGTGCACCCGCGAGCGGCCCGACATGCTCCGGGAGGCGCTCGCGGCGATCGCCGCCGGCACCGACCCCGAGGTCGAGGTGATCGTCGTCGACTCCGCGTCGACCGACTCCCGCACCCGCGAGGTCGCCCTCGCCGCGGGCGTGCGCTACGTCCGCACCGACACCAAGGGCCTCTCGATCGCGCGGAACCTCGGGCTCGACTCGAGCGACCGGCCGATCGTGGTCTACACGGACGACGACTGCTCGCCGACGCCCGGCTGGATCGAGGCGCTGCTGCGCGCCTTCGAGGAGGAGCGGGTCACCGTGGCGACCGGGCGGATGCTCGACCACACCCTGGTCGACACCGACGTGCCGCCGACCGACCGCATCGTCTACCGCTCCGCCGTCCGCGGCCTCGACGCGGGTCACGGCGCCGTGATGGCGTTCCGCCGCGACGTCCTGCAGACACTGGGCGGCTTCGACGACACCCTGGGGGCCGGCCGCTACCTCGCCGGCGCCGAGGACCTCGACCTCTTCTGCCGCGCCCTCGCCGCGGGCGGCACCGCCGTCTTCGTGCCCGACAGCGTCGTGCTGCACGTCAACACCCGCAACCCCGTCGCCTACCGCCGCCTGATGCGCGGCTACGGACTCGGGCTCGGCGCGCTCGTCGGCAAGTGGTGGCGGCTGTCGCCCAAGGTCGGCGCGCGGCTGACCGCGACCCTCGCCGTCCGCAGCGGCCGGCGCCTGGTGCGCTCGGCCAAGCGGCGCGGCCGCGGTGCGAAGGACGAGCTCGCGATGGTCGAGGGGATCCTGCGCGGCTACCTGCGCTCGCGCCACCTCCGCCTCTCCGGCTCGACCTTCGTCGACGAGTACCCGCCGACGCCGATCCGCCTGCCGGCCGCCGACCAGCGGCCCGCCGGCACCCCGAGCTGACCGCTCCCCTCCGCCGCCTCCGACCAGGGAGCACCGCCATGACCCGACCCCCTCGCCGCACCGGGCGACCGCACGCCGAGCCGCTGCGCACGCTCGACGAGAAGTTCGTCTCGAACGCCGTCGTCTACGAGGTCGCCCGGCCGACCGGCTCGATGATCGTCGACGGCGCCCCGTTCCGCCGTGCGGACGGCTCGCTCGACCGCGACCTCGTCTACTCCGCCTGGGAGGCGTTCATCCGCTCCTCCCCCTCGGTGCGGCAGCGGCTCACCCGCGCCCCGCTCGGGCTGTTCACGCCGTCCTGGGTGTCGGTCGACGAGATCGACGTCCGCGACCACGTGCGCTTCCACCCGGGCGTCGTCGAGTGGGACCCTCGGCACGTCGAGCTGCTCACCGGCGCCTTCAACGGGCCGATGGACCCGAAGGGCCCGCTCTGGGACATCCTCGTCATCGAGCTCTCGACCGGGCAGCTGGGCTTCGCGGTGCGCATCCACCACGCGCTCGGCGACGGGATGTTCGGGCTGGTGCTGATCCAGGCGTTCACCTCGGGCGAGCCGATCGAGTTCGCGCCGTTCAGCCGCGCGCCGATGCGCTTCCCGGACGACCCGCGGCCGCCCCGCGGCCCGATCGCGCTCACACTCGCCGCCCGCCGGCAGATCGCGTCGACCCACGCATCGCTCGCGGACGAGTGGACCGAGTGGAAGCGCAAGCCGCTGAAGAAGCGGATCACCCGGGTCGGCGGCCGCAACATCCGCGCCGCCCGCGACTGGTGGATCCGCCGCTCGGGACTGCTCGAGCGCAGCATCAAGCCGCGCGACGCCGCGATCCTCACCGCGGACCTCAAGACCGCGAAGGCGGCGGCCCGCGCGGCCGGCGGCTCGGTCGCCGACCTGACCGTCGCGCTGGCCCTGCACGCCTTCGCCGCGCTGCACCCCGAGCGCGCGGAGATCGCGACGCTCGTGCCCGTGTCGCCGCGCCGCGACAGGAACGAGGTCAAGCGCAACCACGTGTCGATGGTGCGCGTCGCCGTGCCGGTGTCGCTCGGCCTCGCGGAGACGGTGGCGAGCGTGCGCGAGCAGGTGCAGCTCGCCGTCGAGACCGGCGAGAGCGGCATCACCCGCGGCCGGAAGGACTGGCAGGGCTACGCGTCCTACCTCCCCGTCTTCCTGCGCCCGCGCTGGTTCGGCGGCGCCGAGCTGGCCTCGATGACCCTCTGGCCGGTGACCGAGCCGGACGACGAGGCCGCGGTCTTCGCGAGCTCCTTCACCAAGCGTCTCGACATCGCGATCTCGGTGCGCTCGGACCTCGACGCCGACCTCTTCATCGGCTCCATCGCGGCCTCGCTGACCGAGATCGGCGCACCGGTCATCGACCCGCTCGCCGAGCAGACCCCCGCCGGATCGCCGGACGACCTCGAATCGAACGGAGCCGGCCGATGAGCCAGGGCGGCGGACCGCTGCGCACCCTCACGAAGGTGCGCACCTACCTGCAGGCCGTGCGCCTGCTGCACTTCCACGCGTACAGCCACGCCGACCAGGTGCCGCGGCTCACCCGCGGGGCCGACGTCTCGTTCGCGCCGAACGTGTCGTTCCGGAACGCCGAGCGGATCACCCTCGGCGCCGGCACCCACATCGGCGAGAACTCGCTGCTCTGGGCCGGCAACAGCACCGGCCGGATCACCCTCGGCGCGAAGTGCCTGCTGGCGCCGAACGTCACGATCACCGCCTCGAACTACGGCATCGTCCAGGGCACGCCCGTGATGGACCAGCCGAAGATCGAGAAGGACATCGTGATCGGCCGGGACGTCTGGCTCGGCGCGAACGTGGTCGTCGTCGCGGGCGTCACCATCGGCGACGGCGCGATCGTCGGCGCGGGGGCCGTGGTCACCAAGGACCTGCCGGCGAACTGCATCGCCGGCGGCGTGCCCGCCAAGGTCATCGGCCAGCGACCGGAGGCCGATCGTGCCTGAGTCGGTGGACACCAGCCTGGCGATCGTGGTCGTCAGCTACAACACTCGGGAGAAGACGCTGGCCTGCCTCGCGTCGATCCCGCTCGGCGACGCGCCGACCCCGCCGCACATCATCGTGGTCGACAACGGCTCCGAGGACGGCAGCGCGGAGGCGATCCGCGCCGCGCACCCCGAGGCGACCGTGATCGAGGCGGGCGACAACCTCGGCTTCGCCCGCGGCGTGAACCGCGGCGTCGCGGCGGCGACCGAGCGCTTCGTGCTGCTGCTGAACCCCGACACCCTGGTGCTCGAGGGCTCCTTCCGCGCGCTGATGGAGTTCGCCGTCGCGAACCCGCGCTACGGCGTCTACGGCGGGCGCACCCTGCGCCCGGACGGCTCGGTCGACCCCTCGTCCTGCTGGGGCGCCCCGAGCCTGTGGTCGCTGCTGACCTACGCGACCATGCTCTCCACCGCCTTCCGCGGCAACCCGCTGCTCGACCCGGAGTCGCTCGGCGGCTGGCAGCGCGACAGCGTCCGCGAGGTGCCGATCATCACCGGCTGCCTGCTGCTGATGCCGCGCGAGGAGTACGAGCGGGTCGGCCGGCTCGACGAGCGCTTCTTCCTCTACGGCGAGGACGCCGAGTTCTCGATCCGCGCCCGCCGCGCGGGTCTGCGCCCGGTGATCGTGCCGACCGCCGTGATCGTGCACGACGTCGGCGCCTCCACTCGCGACGCGGCGACCGCCGGGAACTCCGGCCGCAAGATGTGCATGGTGATGGCCGGCAAGGCCACGATGATCCGTCTCTCGTGGAAGCCGCTGCCCGCGCGGATCGGCATCGCGCTGCTCCAGGCTGGCGCGCTCGTGCGCACCGTGCTCGAGACCGCGACCCGCCGCAAGCGCCGCGCCTGGACCGAGGTCTGGCAGCGCCGGGCCGACTGGCGCGTGGGCTACCCGGAGGCCGAGCGCACGCTGTTCGGCCGGGTGCCCGGCACCGGCGCGGCGGAGGTCGCCCGATGATCGCCGGCGGGACCCGCACCCTGCGCGGCCGCCTGCGCACGCGCCTGCGCGGACTGCTCTCCGGCGAGGACGCCCGGAGCCGCCGGCTGCGGGTCGAGGCCGAGCCGGCCTTCCGCACCCGCTACGCGAACCCCTACAACGCGCGGCTCTACACGGCGATGACCGCGGAGGGCGTGCTCGTGCGCGACCTCTCCTGGCTGCGCCTGCTCGTCGCGAAGGTCGACGTGGTGCACCTGCACTGGCCGGACCTGACCTTCCTCAGCGGCGTCCGCCGCTACCGGATCGTCGCGCGGCTGGTCTTCTTCTTCGCCTTCCTCCGCGTCGCGCGGCTGCGCGGCACCCGGCTGATCTGGACCGCGCACAACGTCACCTCGCACGAGGAGCGCGGCACCCCGTTCCTGCGCAACTGGTACCGGCGGCTGCTGACCGAGAACCTCGACGCGATCGTCTGCCTCTCGGAGGAGGGCGTGACCGCGATGCGCCGCTCCTACCCCGAGCTGGCCGCGGTGCCCGCGTTCGTGACTCCGCACGGGCACTACCGCCAGGACTACGACTTCTCCGCGACCCGGGCCGAGGCGCGCGCCGAGCTCGGTCTGGACCCCGACGCGCGGCTCGTCGTGTCGGTCGGCCAGATCCGGCCGTACAAGAACGTGCCGACGCTGATCGAGCGCTTCCGCGAGCGCGGGGACGACGGCACGCTGCTCGCGGTCGCCGGCAACCCGGCCCGCGGACCGCTGCGCGGCGTGATCGAGGAGGCGGCGGCGGGCGATGCGCGCATCCGGCTCGAGCTGTCCTTCCTCAGCGACGAGCGGATGGCGCTCTGGCTGCGCGCGAGCGACCTGGTCGTGCTGCCGTACTCGGCGATCCAGAACTCCGGGTCGGCGATCCTCGCCGTCTCGGCCGACCGCCCGGTGCTGGTGCCCGACCTCGGTGCGATGCACGAGCTGGCCGCGCTGGTCGGCCCCGACTGGGTGCGGCTCTACGACGGCGCCTTCGACTCCGCGGCCCTCGACGGCGCGCTGGCGTGGCTCGACGAGCGCACGGTGGCGGACGACGCCTCGGCCGACCTCTCCGCGCTGGAGTGGGACGCGATCGCCCGCGCGACCATCGACGTCTACCGCCGCGTGCTGCGGGCCCCGCGCCCCAGCTGAGCCGCGCCCACTCCCTGCTGTGGGGGGCGGGTCTCGATCGAGTAGCCCGCGCAGCGGGCGCATCGAGATCCACCGTGGTCGGCACCCCCACCCGCAGAACCCGCCTGCTGAAAAATCTCGAAGAGTAGTGCGCCGGAAACCCGGGGCGGCTAGCTTTGGCTCCTGATCCCCTTTGCACTCCTCCGCCGGATGCTCCCCCGCCTCCGACGGTCGTCGGTCACCCCTGCCCGCCGAGCCCGCACGGTCACCCCGCCCCGCCCGCCGCACAGAAACACAGGACCTTCGTGATCCCTCGCTCCAACTCGTCGCGCCGCCCCGCCGGTCGTCTCCGCCGCTTCCTGGCCGCGACCGCCGCCGCGGCCGTCGTCACCGCCGGTCTCGTCGGCGCCGCCGCGCTCCCCGCGCAGGCCGCTGACTCCGCCCAGACGGGTGCTGGCCGCTACGTCGTCACCGTCGACTCGAAGGCCGTCTCGACGACGCTCGCGAGCGCCCTCGGCCTCTCGCTCGACGCGTCCTACGGCGGAGGCGTCTCCGGCTTCACCGCGACCCTGACCGCGCGTCAGCACGCGATCCTCGCCGCCGACAGCCGCGTCCTCGGCCTCTCGCCCGCCGACCAGGTGGTCGAGGGCCAGGCGCAGACCATGCCCTCGCACGTCCTGACCGCCGAGGCCGACAAGGCCCCGGTCAGCGCCGGCGACGGCGTCACCAACTGGACCGGGCCCGCCGTCGCGGTCATCGACTCCGGCGTGAGCGCGCACCCCGACTACAACCTGGCCAAGCAGGTCAACTGCTTCGGCTCCGGCACCGCCGAGGACGCCAACGGCCACGGCACCGGCGTCTCCGGCTACATGACCGCGCTCGACAACGGCTCCGGCACCGTCGGCATCGCCCCCGGTGCGCCGATCTACTCGGTCCGCGCGCTCGACGCGAACAACAAGGGCAACATCTCGACCCTGATGTGCGCGCTCGACTGGGTGTCGCAGAACGCCGCGACCTACAACATCAAGGTCGTCAACATGTCGCTCGCCACGAACGGCGCCGACGACGGCAACTGCGGCCGCACCGACGGCGACACCATCCACCAGGCGGTCTGCGACCTCGTCGCGAAGGGCGTGACCGTGGTCTCGGCCGCCGGCAACTCCGCCGCCGACCTGTCGAAGTACATCCCCGCCGCCTACGACGAGGTCCTCGCCGTCACCAACTTCGCGAACTACGACGGCAAGCCGGGCTCGCTCGCCGCCGTCCCGTGCACGAACGTGACCACCAAGGACGACAACTACACGCTGAACAGCAACTTCGCCTCGCCCGCGGACGCCGGTCACACCATCGCCGCGCCCGGCACCTGCCCCTACACGACGAAGAAGGGCAACACCTACGCGTACATCCAGACCGGCACCAGCATGTCGACGGCCGCCGCCTCCGGTGTCGTCCTCGACTGCCTCACGGCCGGCGGATCCTGCGTGGGCAAGAGCCCCGCGCAGGTCATCGCCCAGGTGATCGCCCAGGCCAAGTCGGCCACCGTCGACCGCGGCCGCACCTTCGCCGGCGACCCGACGCGTCCCGTCTCCGGCCGCTACTACGGCTACGGCGTGAGCACGATCCCCGTGGGCACGGTCGTCACCCCGACGCCGACCGCGACGCCGACGGCCACCGCGACTCCGACCGCGACGCCGACTCCGACCGCGACGCCCACCGCGACCGCGACGCCGAAGCCGACGGCCACTCCGACCGCGACTCCGACCCCGACCGCGACGCCCACCGCGACCGCCACGCCGAAGCCGACCGCCACGCCCACCGCGACCGCCACCCCGACCCCGACGCCGACCTCCGGCGCCGACACGGTGAAGCCGCAGGCGAAGATCGTCTCGCCCGCCAGCCAGACGACCGTGACCGGCACCGTGACCCTCGTCGCCAACGCGAGCGACAACGTCGCGGTCACGAGCCTCGCCTTCTGGTCCGGCTCGACCAAGCTCGGCGACGGCGTCAAGCAGGCCGACGGCAGCTGGTCGCTCACCGCGAACAGCAAGAACTGGCCGAACGCGACCTACGCCGTGGTCGCCCGGGCCACCGACGCCGCGGGCAACGTGGGCTCCAGCGCCTCGATCACCCTGGTGATCAAGAACTGACCCGCTCCGCCTGACCGGCCCGGCTCCCTCCTCGGAGGGGCCGGGCCGTTCGCGTCTCCCACGGGGCGGTCGCGACGTCAAGGGCGGGCGCTCCGGTGGCGCGGTCCGTAGCGTCGGAGGCGCGCGGTCGACCTCCGTCCGCGCGGAGAGGCAGCCATGAGCGACACCCAGAACGGCCCCGTCATGGACGGCGCCGAGGACGCGAGCAACGACGACAAGCTGGGCGGCCTGATCGAGCAGGTCGACCACGACCACGGCGACGAGGGCGCGGGCGCCATGGCCGACGCGCTCCGCGACCGCGCTGACGAGACCGACACCGAGATCACCTCCTCCGACGAGACGGAGACCCGCACCGAGACGGAGTAGCGCCGCCGGTCGAGCAGCCCCGCAGGCGGCGTATCGAGACCCGCCGTCACCAGCTCGGCGGGTCTGCAGACTCCTGTTCTGACGCTGGTGGATCTCGATACGCCCGCTCCGCGGGCTACTCGATCAGCATGATGCCGCCCGCCCCTCGAGCAGCCGCCGCAGGCGGCCCTTGCACGCTGGTCGAGCAGCCCGAAGGGCGCATTGAGACCCACCACCGCCGGGACATCCGGGAGCGAGCCTCCTCCCCAACCCCCGATCTGACAGCACTGTCCCCGATCGGCCCGCCACCCCACTCCGGTGTCGGTGGTGCCTGATTCAATACCCGTATGTCAGAAGACGAGAATGCGGCAGCACTCGCGGAGGTGCGCGACTGCTTCGACGACTCCGCCGCCGCCGAGCGCGCTGCGTCCCCGACGCGCCTCAGAGCGGCGGAGCGGATGCACCGCGGCTACCGGATCGCGCTCACCGTCCCGGAGGCCTTCGCCCGCGGCGCGACTCGCAGCGAGACCCGCGACCTCGTCGAGCGCTCCGTCCGTGCCGAACTGGCGGTGGCGTTCGGGGTGTCCGAGCGGGAGGTCTCCCGCCGCCTCGAGACCGCGAAGCTTCTGATGGAGCACCTGCCGCTCACCCGCGCGCTGCTGCGCGACGGCCTGATCCTCTGGGAGCTGGGCGAGGCGATCTGCAGGACCGCGAGCAGCCTTCCCGAGACCTCCCGCTCCGCACTCGACGAGCGCGGCGCCGACGCCGCCGTCAGGATGACCACCACGCAGCTGCGCCGAGCACTCGGTCGCTGGCGGGAGGAGCTGCACGAGCAGCCGCTCGCCGAGCGCCACGCGCGCGCGAAGGAGGACCGCGCGGTCTGGGTCACGCCGGACGTCGACGGGATGGCGACGCTCTGCGTCTACGCTCCCGCGCCCGCCGTCTCCGGCGCCTACGACCGACTCCGCCGCATCTCCCGCACCCTCCGCGACGAGGGCGACCCGCGCACCCTGCAGCAGCTCAGCGCCGATGCGGCGGTCGATCTGCTCTGCGACGGCGACATCATCGGAACCACGCCGAACGACGAGCATCGGCCCGACCCGACCTTCGTCCCCGGCGTGCGCGCCGAAGTGCGGCTCACGCTCGCGGCGTCCACCGCCGTGGGTCTCGACGATGCGCCCGCGGAGCTCGACGGCTACGGCCCCGTCCCCGCCCCGATCGCCCGTGAGCTCATTCGCACCGCTGCGTCCTTCACCCGCGTCCTCACCGATCCGGAAACCGGAGCCGTCGTCTCCGCCGGCCGGACCTGGCGCACTCCACCGCCCCAGATGCGCCTGCACCTGCAGCTGCGGGACCAGACCTGCCGCTTCCCCGGCTGCACCCGGACCGCCGCCACCAGCGAGGCCGACCACACGATCGAGTGGCGCAACGGCGGCGAGACCTCGCTCGAGAACCTCGTCATGCTCTGCACGTCCCACCACCACATCCGGCACGGAGAGCAGTGGAGCTACGACCGGGTCGACGACCACGGGACGATCGAGTGGACGAGCCCGACCGGCCGACGGATCAGCAACCGCCCGCCACCCCTGCCCGGGCGGCCACCCGACCCGCCCCCGGGGCCCCGCTTCGACGATGCTCCCGCACCGTTCTGACGGTGGGGGATCTACTTGGAAGAGATGCCCGCACACATGCTGGTCGAGTAGCCCTGCAGGGGCGCATCCAGACCCGCCCACCCCAAGGACGTCGGTCTCCTCCCCGCCCTGCGCTGGCGCCGGAGGCGCCACCTCCGCTCGATACGCCCGCTCCGCGGGCTACTCGATCAGCATTGATTCCCCGCTGCGGGCTGCTCGGCGAGCATGGACGCAGTGCGCGCCGACCGGGCAGCGGATGCCCGCGGTGTCTCCCTCTCGTGAGCATGCGCTCGCATGGACCGATGTCCCGTCCGCCGCACACCGTCCGCCTGAGCCACCCTTCGGAAAGGCAGCCGTGCCCGACGCTCTCCTCGTGCCGCTCCTGCTCGCCGCGCTCGTCACCAGCGGCCTGGCGGCGGGCTTCTTCTACGCCTTCGCCTGCGCGGTGATGCCGGGCCTGGGCCGGACCGACGACCGCGCCTTCGTCAGCGCGATGACCGCGATCAACGCCGCGGTGCAGAACCCGCTGTTCGCCCAGTACGTCGTCACCTTCGGGCGCAGCGTGCCGCTCAACCTGCGACTGGACCGCGCCGCCGGCGGTCCGCTCTCCGACGCCCGGCGCGGCTTCGAGCGCGCCTGGATCCGCGCCAACACCGCGCGCGTGCTCGCCTCGGGTGGTTCGCTCCTCCTGCTCGGGATCGCCCTCGCGACGACCTGACGTCCGCGCCGTCGATCCGCGAGTCCCTCGACTCCCGGAAGACGGGCAGTCTGGTGAGCACCACCCCGATCCAGGAGAGATACCATGACCGCACCCCGCCGCGCCCTGATCCTCGTCGACGTCCAGCAGGAGTACTTCGCCGGGCCGCTCGAGATCCGCTACCCGCCGCACGCGACCTCGCTGCCCGCCATCACCGCCGCGCTCGACGCCGCCACGGCCGCCGGTCTGCCGATCGCCGCCGTCCAGCACAGCAGCGGCGAGGGAGCACCCGTCTTCGCACCGGGCACCCCCGGCTTCGAGCTGCACCCCGAGATCGAAGGCCGCCGCAGTGATGAGTGGACGTCGATCACCAAGCAGTTCGGCACCGTCTTCGCCGGCACCGACCTGCTCGCCTGGCTGCGCGAGCGCGACGTCGACACGATCACCCTCGTCGGCTACATGACCAACAACTGCATCCTCGCCTCGGCGGCCGAGGCCGAGACGCACGGGCTGACGGCGGAGGTGCTCTCGGACGCGACCGGTGCCATTGCGATCTCGAACGCGGCGGGCTCCGTCGACGCCGAGACGGTGCACACCACCCTGCTCGCCCTGCTGAACTCGAACTTCGCGGCCGTCGCCGACACCGCCGCCTGGACCGACGCCCTCGCCTCCGGCGAGCCCCTCCCCCAGAGCGACCTCGGCAGCTCTGCCGTCGCGGGCGCCGCGCTGCCGCCGCGCTGAGACCTCGCCTACTGGTCGGGACGCCCCGTAAACGGGCCGCCTGGTCGGGAACGACGAGTCGAGCGCGGCGTCGGGGCACACGTTACGTGATTGCCGCGCTCAACGAAGAGGTGACCACCGAAGGTAGAACGATGGCGCGCGACGTTCGGCTGAAACGCGCAACGTCCGTTCACCAAACGACAGCCCACGAGTTCGGCACCCCTCCACTCCGCAGATCTACAGCAATGGGAGCGCTCTCCCGATTCGCAGTAAACAGTGATCCACATATTGATTGCCGTCAGCATTGCGCCAGCACGTACGTGGCTACAAAAATCTCCGTCAAGAACAATCCGCAACAAGCAAACCTACGGAGGTAAGAAATGTGGTTCTACAGCGCAAGGAAAATGGCTGCGATCGTCGCATTGTCGAGCGCCATGATCGGCATACCGAACACGACGTCGGCAGCACCCAGCCTCGATCCCGTGCCCACGCGGAGCTGGACATGCGAAACGCTTCGCCGGATGAAAGCACGTCCTCATCCATCACCATCCCCGCGGGCACTTACGCGCAACCCGACGGACAGAAGCTTCAGTTCGCCGATGAAGCGAAATACAGCTGCGTCGGGAAGACGAACAATCCACAATGGTCTCGCGGCACGGGCGGTGTTATCGCTAAAACTGTTGTCACCTGCTCCGGACCCAACGGCAACATCCCTGTCAGGGTCCTCTCGCTTCTCGGCAAGACCAGCCGGAACAGCGTGGCAAGCCTGCAGATCGTCGCCGAGTCGAACTACGTCCAGAACATCCCGGTGGGTGCACTCGGCCAGCCACGGACATGGTATGTCCCCGCCGAAGGAGCACCAAGGATAAGCGCAGACGCCTACTTTCGTGCCAGCCATTCGGTCGCAGGAGCGCCACCATTGAGTACAGAGATCTCAGGATCGGGCCAATCGACTTTTCTCTACGTCAGAAGTAAGTAGAAGCGACCCTTACCGCGAGAAGAGAAGCTCGAGTGTTGCTTTTCCGGAATTGAAGGCGCTCGGGTGCTCGAGGTACAGTCGGAACGGAAGACCACGAGCATCTCGCTCCGCCCATTCAATCACCTCCAGGACATCTCGCGCTTCGATGATACGGATCTCCTCCTCGATCGTCTCGGCCTCTGTGAAGTAGACGCGATAGACCGGGTTATCCACTTCGCCGTCGACGTTGCGAGGATCTACTAGGTGAGTCTTCATTGTCTCTTTTTCCTTTCTCCGCTGCGGTCATTATTCCCCACCGTCGGCCTCGCACTCGTTCGCACATCGAGATGTTCCCACGGAGTCCGCGGTTCTCGATACTCCGATGCGGCGGTCTACTCGATCACCAGATCCTGCGACTTTGGGGCTCTGCGAGCGGCTCGACCGGGCGCTTCGTCAGCGGTCCGAGGGCGGCGGGAACGGGCGGGTCGAGCGCGGGGCGGCCGGGGGCAGGGCCGCGCGGGCGCGGTGCAGGGAGACGGCGGTGAGCAGCACGCGGGTGCGGGCCGGGGAGACGTCGAGCGGGCCGATCAGGGACTCGATGCGGGCGAGGCGGTCGTAGAGAGTCTGCCGGCCGATGCCGAGGGCGGCCGCGGTGGCGGTCTTGCTCCCCCAGTGCGACGCGAACGTCTCGAGGGTCGCGAGCAGCTCCGGCCGGCCGCGGCGCAGCGGGCCGAGCACCTCCTCCACCAGAGCATCCGCCTCGGGGTCGTCTCGCAGCGTGCTGGCGAAGCGCTCGAGCCGGTGCAGCCGCGCATCGACGACGCCGCTCTCGGCGCGGGTCCACTCCCGCACCCCGCGCACCTCCGCGAGCTCGCGCGGCACCCGCGCCACCGCGTCGGCGCCGCTGCCGACGCAGACCAGCGCGGACGCCCCGGCAGCGGGCGGCCACTCGCCGAGCAGCAGCGCCCTCGCCCGCTCCCGCGCTACGGCGTCCGGGAAGGCCAGCAGCGCGAGCAGCTCGCCGCCCGCGACGCAGATCACGCTCGCGGAGTCCGCTGACCCCCGCACCGAACGGTCGAGCGCGGCGCGGACCGCACGGAGGGTGCGCTCGTCGTCGCCGACGTCGGCCCAGACGCCGAGGAAGCACTCCCGCCCGCCGACGCCGAGCCGGCCGAGGAGCGCGTCGATCTGCAGCTCCGCGCTCGGGTCGGGGCGCGCGGACGGCGCCGTCGCGACCGCGAAGAGCTGCGCGGTGAGCCGCTCGCGCGCGGTCGGCGGTCGCCGCCGGAGCAGGGCGATCGCGAGCACGTCCGGCGCGCGGTCGAGCGCGACGGCCACGCCGTGCAGGTCGGCCTCGTCGTGGGCGCGGAGGTAGAGCGTGCCCAGGAGGGAGTCGCCGGCCCGCAGCACCCCGGACGAGGCGCCCGCGGTGCGCGCGGTGTCGACGCCGCGGCCGGGATGGGCGCGCACGATCTCCTCGCCCGCCGGCGAGACGAGCGCGGCACTGGCGCCCGTGGCGCTCGCGACGACCTTCAGCAGCTCGTCGATCCCGGCGTCCGCGGCCGCCGCCTCGCCGAGAAGTCCGGACACTCTGTCCGCCACCCGCAGGCTCCGGAACTTCTGCTCGGTGAGCCGGGTGTTGATGCTCTCGCAGACCTGCACGAACGGCACCCGCCGGGGCAGCGCGAGCACGGCGAGCCCGAGGTCGTCGGCCGCGGCGACGAGCGGGGCCGGGACGCTCGGCAGCCGCTCGGACAGCTCGACGGCCAGGGCGCCGATCCCCGCCGTGACCAGGGATTCCACATAGCGACGGCACTCCTGGGGATCCTGGTCCGAGGAGAGGTTCACGCCCTCCATCAGCAGCAGCTCGCCGCCCAGGAGCAGCGGCGCGACGTCGAGCTGCTCGCTGGCGTGCGCCCAGCGGATCGGCACCCGCGCGGCGGCCTCCCCGCCGGCGACCACGACCGGTCCGGCGGCCGCGAGCAGCGGGTCGAGAAGCGCCTCGGACAGCGGGATCACCATGCAGAACGTCCTCTCGCGTCACGGCGAATTTACACGGCGAGGCGGCCGCCGAAACCGCCCGCCGGGAGGGTGGAGCCCGACCCGCCGCGCTCCTCCACAGCCCGCTCTGCCGCGGCGCCGTCCACCGTTCCCCGCTCCGACTCCCCGCTCCACCTCACGCTTCGAGAGGATCCACCCATGAGCTCCGACACCCTGCACGGCCCGACCGACACCGAGGACGCGCTGACCCCGCTCCCCGAGAGCCGTCGCAACGCGCGCCTCGACGGCCAGTTCTGGATCTGGGCGGGCGCCAACATCGCCCCGATCAACTGGGTCCTCGGCGCGCTGGGCGTGAACATGGGCCTCGGCCTCTGGGACACGATCACCGTCCTCGCGCTCGGCAACGTCGTCGGCATGGCCGTCTTCGGCTTCTTCGTGCTGCTCGGCCAGCGCACCGGCGCGACCGGGATGCTCGTCGGCCGGGCCGTCTTCGGGCGGCGCGGCAACTACGCACCCGCCGTGATCCAGGCCGTCGTCGTGATCGGCTGGTGCGCGATCAACACCTGGATCGTGCTCGACCTGGTGATCGCGCTGCTCGGCTCCGTCGGCCTCGTCGACCCGGAGGCGGCGAACATCGGCTGGAAGGTCGCGGTCGCCGCGGTGATCATGGCGATCCAGGTCGCGATCTCGTTCCTCGGCTACCGGGCCATCGCAGCCTTCGAGCGCTGGACCGTGCCGCCGACCCTGCTGGTGCTGGCCGTGATGTCGATCGTCGCCTGGTTCTTCCTCGACATCGACTGGTCCTACGCCGGCCCGGCCGAGGGCGCCCTCACCGGCGGCGACCGGATCGCGGCGATGTCGATCGTGATGACCGCGATCGGCATCGGCTGGGGCCTCACCTGGCTCGCCTACGCGGGCGACTACTCGCGCTTCGTCAGCCCCCGCGCCTCGCGCCGGAAGCTCTACTTCGCCAGCGTGCTCGGCCAGTTCGTCCCCGTCGTCTGGCTGGGCGTGCTCGGCGCGACGCTCGCCACGAAGAACGGCTCGGTCGACCCGGGCCAGCTGATCGTGGAGAACTTCGGCGCCCTCGCGATCCCGGTGCTGCTGCTCGTGGTGCACGGGCCGATCGCGACGAACGTGCTCAACATCTACTCGTTCGGGATGGCCACCCAGGCGCTCGACATCCGCCTGGGCCGCCGCGCGCTCAGCCTGATCGTCGGAGTGCTCGCCTTCGCCGCGTCCGTGTTCTTCGTCTTCCAGGACGATCTGGCGACGACGCTGGACGCCTGGCTGGTGGGACTGGTCGGCTGGGTCGCGCCGTGGGGCGCGATCGTCCTGGTGCACTACACGGTGTTCGAGCCGGGGGTGCGCTCGTTCGGGCACCTCTTCGCCCCGGTCGGCTCGCCGCTGCTGCCGGACGTGCGCTGGCGCGCGCTGCTCTCCTTCGCGATCGGCGCGACGCTGACCTGGCTGTTCATGAACGGCTCGGTGCCGGCGCTGCAGGGACCGGCCGCGACCGCGCTCGGCGGCGTCGACGTCTCCTGGCTCGCCGGCGGCGTCTCGGCGGGGCTCGCCTATCTGCTGCTCGGCCGCGGCGACGCCGCGTCCTGGGTGCGGAAGCGCGAGGCCCTGGAGCCGGCCGCGCGCGAGTCCGAGCCCGTCCTCGGGTAGCCGGCCCCGTCACTCCCGCTCCTCTTCTCCCGCACCACCCGCTCCCGCACCACCCTGCTCCTGCACCACCGCATCACGAACGGAACCGCCATGCCCCTCCTCATCACCGACGCCGCCGTCATCACCATGGACGCCGTCTCGGGCGCCGTCCCGATCACGGCGAGCATCCGGATCGTCGACGACGTGATCACGGCGATCGGACCGGGGCTCGAGCCCGAGCCGGGCGACGAGGTCCTCGACGGGCGCGACCGCCTCGTGACACCGGGCTTCGTCAACGCGCACACCCACTCGTGGGAGTACCTCTACAAGGGGCGCTACGACAACCTGCCGCTCGAGCTGTGGATGCTGCTGTCGTACCCGATCCTCGGCGACAGCCGCGTCGCTCCGGACCTGATCCGGCTGCGCTCGTCGCTGTTCGCACTCGAGTCGCTGAAGGCGGGCGTCACGACGCTCGTCGACGACGTGCTCGAGAACCCGGACCAGGACGCGGCGCAGCTGGCGGCGGTGTTCGACGCCTACGACGAGATCGGCATCCGGGCGAACATCTCCGGGCACGTGATCAGCAAGCCCTTCTTCGAGACCATGCCGTTCCTCGAGGAGTACCTGCCGGCCGAGCTGCTCGACTCGGTCCGCGGGGCGGCGCGACCGACCACCGAGGGCTACCTCGACTTCAGTCGCACCGCCTTCGCCACCCAGCACGGGCGGGGCGGCGGACGGCTGCGCTACATGGTCGCGCCCTCGGCCCCGCAGCGCGTGGGCGCCGATCTGCTGGTCGGCGCGACGGAGCTGGCGCTCGAGCACGACGCGGAGTGCCACATCCACGTCCTCGAGACCAAGACGCAGCTGGTGACCGGGGAGGAGCTCCACGGCTCGACGCTGGTCGAGTACATGGCCGGGATCGGCGCCCTCTCCGCGAACACGACCTTCGCGCACGGGATCTGGCTGACCGACTCCGACATGGCGTCGATCGCGGCGGCGGGCACCTCCGTCTCGCACAACCCGATCTCGAACCTCAAGCTCGGCTCGGGCATCGCGCCGTGGCGCGCGCTGCACGACGCGGGGGTGAACCTCGGGCTCGGCACCGACGGCTGCTCGAGCAGCGACTCCCCGCGGATGCTCGACGTGATCAAGGCCGCGGCGCTGCTGCACAAGGTGACCGATCCGGACCTGTCGACGTGGCCGACGGTGGCCGAGGTGCTGACCGCGGGCACGATCGGCGGTGCGCGCAGCGCCGTGCTCGGCGACGTCACCGGCAGCATCGAGGTGGGCAAGCAGGCCGACCTCGTGCTCTTCGACCTCGAGACGCTCGCGTTCACCCCGCGCCAGCGCCTGGAGAACCAGCTCGTCTACTCCGAGAACGGCTCGTCCATCGACACCGTGATCGTCGCCGGGCGGGTCGTCGTCGCGGGCGGCGAGTCGACGACCGTGGACGAGGCGGCGCTGCGGGCCGACCTGGCGGCGCAGCTCGGCGACATCGTCGCCTGGCAGGACGCCCTCGACCGCTCCAACGGCGTGCTGACCGAGCCGTTCCACCGCATGTACGAGCGGGCGATGCGCCGCGACGCCCCGATCGACCGCTTCAGCGGCAGGCGCCTGGTCTGACGGCGCTCGGTCTGACGGCGACGGGACCGACGGCGCGCATCCTCGGCTCATGGAACCCCCTCCGGCACGCAGAACCCGCCTCGGCACACCGGATCCGGACAGTTCCGCGAGCCCGATGCGGTTCCGCGAGCCGAACGCGTCTTCGCGCTCGGGGCAGCACCGGGGGCCCGTGGCACCCGTCCGGGGCGGGATCGGACGGACCGGCGGCGCGTCGAGCCGGAGTGCGCCCCCTGAACGGGAACCCCCGTCCGGAGGAAGGTTCATTGCGAACGGGCGTTCGAACGCCCCGCCTAGGGTCGCAGCAGACGCGCCGGACTCCTCCGGCCGACCTCTCGAGCGACTCCCCCCACCGCAGTGCCGCGGTCAGGGCATGAGCCGCTCCTCCGCCCTCGACGCCCGGAAGGACGCCCGTGCCGACGACCCCCGCGACAGCCCGCCCGCGCCGCTCAGGCGCGCGGCAGGCCGGCGAAGTTCGCGGCGCTGAGCTCCTGCACGGCGGGCAGCTTCGCGAGGATGTCGGCCGAGACGCTGTCGCGGTCGGAGAGGACGCGCTCGAGGGCGTCGCCCACGCGGCCGGCGAGACCGGCACCCGGCTCGACGCAGAGGTAGGGCAGCTCGAACATCGCCATCAGGCCCTCGACCTTGCCCTGGGTGGCGAGCGTGATCGCGGGGACGCCCTTCATCAGGGACATGATCGCCAGGTGCATCCGGCCGGTGACGGTGACGGTCGCGCGCTCGGTGAAGCCGCGCACCTCCGCCGGGGTGAGGACGTCCTCGACGAAGGCGACGCCGGTCGTGTCCGGCAGGGCCGCGTAGACCTTGCGGCAGGCCGCGAGGTCGTCCGGTCCGTGCTTGATGACGTGCGGGAGCAGCACGACCGCGAGGCCGCGTGCGCGCAGGCCGCCGATGATCTCCACGTAGGCGCCGGTCTGGTCGGTGTCGATCAGGCCGGAGACGTTGACGATCGCGATGCCGCCGGTCGTGTCCAGCGCGGCGAGCTCGGTGCTCGCGCGGCCCTGGTCGACGGAGCGCGCCGAGAAGACGATGTCCGCCGAGGCCTTCGCGTCCAGGCCGTCGCGGCGGGCGCGCTCGACGGAGAGCGGGTCGCGGAGGAAGAGGGTCGTGCCGGCGCGGTCCGCGTCGCGGAGCTGCGCGAGGGCACCGGGGTGCGCCTTGCCGTTCCAGCTGAAGCCGAGGACGCGGGTGTCCACTCCGGCCGACGCGGCGCTGCGGGCGACGAGCGCGCGGCTCGTCGAGGCGCGGAAGTTGTAGGCGCCGTCCATGATGTCGGCGCCGACGATCGAGACCGACGCGGCACCGGGCAGCATGGCCCGGAAGCGGCGCAGGTCGCGGACGAAGCTCGGCAGGCCGCCGTAGAGCAGGGTGCCCAGCGAGACGATCTCGACGCGGTCGGCCTGCTCGGCCGGGATGCGGAAGTCGCCCTTGTAGCGGGTGATCACGGTGATCGGCCCGGCCACGTTCTCCAGGAACGCGCCGACCAGCGCGGCGTCGCCGATGTTGCCGGCGCCGGGGGGCGCGATCAGGATCGCGCGGCCCTGAGCACCACTGGCTCCGCGGGCCCCGCCGGAGCGGCGGGCGCTGCGCAGGCGCGGAGCGTCGAGGAAGACGCCGCGCGCGCCGAGCGAGAGCACCGCCGGGCTCTTCAGCAGCGGGGCGGTGCGCTTGCGCAGCCCGCCCAGCACCGTCCGGACTCGCGAACCTACTCCGCTCACAGCGATTCCGTTCCCGGCCCCGTCGTGGAGCCGTGCTCATCGATGGCGGAGGCGGCCCGTCGCCGCATCCGTCCGTCCGGGCGGGATCTCGGCGGCAGAGGCAGCGGTGCTGCCCGTCCGCCGGGGACGCTCCCGCCGCGCCCAGTGTACGGAGTCGTCCCCCGTTCGCCCGGCGCGCACCGCCGAGGCCCGGTGCGGCCTCCCCTCGTCTTCTCCCTCCTCCTCTCCCAGCCCCGAGTCCCCGCTCACACCTTCCCCGATTGGACACCACGCCCATGACTCGAACGCTCAGCGCGACTCTCGCCGCTCTGCTGGTCGTGATCGCCGCGTTCTTCGCGGCCGCGCCCAGCTTCGCGGCGGCGAACCGCTACGCCTCGCCCAACGGCACGGGAACGGCCTGCTCCGCAGCCGCTCCCTGCGCCCTGACCACCGCCGTCCAGAACGCCGCCGCCGGCGACACCGTGCTGCTCACCGCCGGCACCTACCCGACGACCACCCTCAAGGGCGGGAAGGCGACCGTCGCCGCTCCCGTCGTCGTCCAGCCGGCCCCGGGCGCCTCGCCCGTGCTCGGCTCGACGAAGGTCTACACGCCCAACACCGTGTGGAACGACATCTTCTCCAAGAGCACCTTCTACACCTACGGCTCCGGCATCACGGTGAACCGGATGCACATCGACGGCGCCGGCATCTTCGTGCGCAGCGCGAACGTCGTCGTCCGCGACTCGCTCTTCGAGAACGGCTCGTCGATCGACGGCATCCAGGTCGGCGGCACCGACAACGGGCTGATCGAGAACAACCTGGTCCGCAACTTCGACCAGAACATCGACAACGGCCTGCACGCCGACTGCATCCAGGTGTTCGAGAGCAACGACGTCACCCTTCGCGGGAACACGCTGATGAACTGCTACAACGCGGGCATCATCTTCTCCCCCGGCGGCGGCGACGGCATGAGCGACATCACCGTGGAGTCGAACTTCGTCTCCGGCTGCATCGTGATCACCAGCGACTGCCGCGGCGGCTCGTCCGCGGACTTCCGGGAGGCCTCGGCCGACGGCATCTACATCCGCAACAACACCTTCGAGTCGGGCGCACTGCGGGTCGGCGGGGCGAAGAACACGGTCTTCGACCGCAACATCGTCAGCTACCTCTCCTCCTGCACCAGCCCGATGACGAACACCATCGTCGAGAACTGGAACACCAAGCTCTGCAAGACGCCGTCGCTGCTCAACCAGCAGGGCAACATCCAGGGCGCTCCGGCGCTCGCCTCGGTGGCCACCGGCGACCTGCACGTGCTGTCCGCGACCGGGACCCAGATCGCCGGCTGGGGGTCGACCACGTCGGCCCGCACCGACATCGACGGCCAGGTCATGGGCTCCCGCACCGCCGGCGCCGACCAGTTCGGCGGGGTGACCGCTCCGACGCCGACCGCGACGCCGACGGCCACGCCGACCGCGACGCCGACGGCCACGCCGACCGCGACCGCGACCCCGACGGCGACGCCGACGGCCACCCCGACCGCGACCCCGACGGCCACGCCGACGGCCACCGCCACCCCGACCGCGACGCCGACCGCCACGCCGACGCCGACCGCCACGCCGACGCCGACCGCGACTCCGACCCCGACGGCCGCGCCCGCCCCGGTCGACCGCACGGCGCCGACCGTCGCGATCGTCTCTCCGGGCTCCGGCTCGTCGGTCACCGGAGTCGTCAGCCTGATGGCGACCGCCGCGGACGACACCGCCGTGACCGGAGTCACGTACTGGGTCGGCACCACCAAGCTGGGCGACGCCGTGCAGGCGTCGGACGGCAACTGGTACCTCACGGTCAACACCGCGGTGTTCCCGAAGGGCACCTACTCGGTGACGGCGAAGGCCGTCGACGCGGCGGGCAACGCCACGACGAGCGCCCCGATCCTCCTGAAGCGGGTCTGACGCCCGGAGTGAGCACCGCCTGAACGTCGAAGGGCCCCTGCGCAGTGCAGGGGCCCTTCGTCGTCCGCAGGTGACGGAGTCGCCGTCAGTCGGACTCGCCGTCAGTCGGCGAAGATCGCGCCCACCGGCTCGCGCTTCTCGGCCTGGAAGCGGTCCTCGGCGCGGCCGAGCGCCCAGTAGGCCGAGAGCGAGAGCGCCGCGCGCTCGACACCCCAGTCGTCCTGGAGGATCGTGCGGAGCCGCTTCATCGCCGTCCGCTCGCCGTGGGCGAAGACCTCGACGGCGCCGTCCGGGCGGGTCAGCTCCGCGACGGCAGCGGTCAGCGCGTGCCCCGCCTCCTCGTCGCCGCGGTGCAGCCAGCGCACCTCGACGCCCGCGGGGACGGTCAGCGGCAGCTCGTCCTCGGCGCCGTGCACCTCGATGAGCGCGGTTCCGCGGGCCTGGGCGGGCATCGCCTCCAGGGCCGCCGCGATCGCCGGCAGCGCCGACTCGTCGCCGAGCAGGAGGTTCGCGGCGTCGGCGCGGGGCGTCCAGGCGCCGCCGGGGGCCGACATCTCGAGGCGGTCGCCGGGGCGCGCGGAGGCGGCCCAGGGTCCGGCCACTCCCTCGTCGCCGTGCAGGACGAAGTCGATCGCGAGGCTGCGCGCCTCGAGGTCGACGGAGCGGATCGTGTAGGTCCGGCGCACCGGGAGCTCCTCGGGGGCGAGGCGGGCGCGCAGGGCGTCGAGGTCGTGCGGCGGCTCGAGCGCGACGCCGGGCGGGGCGAGCAGCAGCTTGACGTAGCGGTCGGTCGCGGCGAGCCTCTCGGGATCCGCGGCCTCGACGAAGGCGTCGAAGCCCTCGCCGCCGAGGTGCACGCGCACGAAGTGCTCGGTGAGCCGCTCGGTGCGCAGCACGGTCAGCACGAGCTGCGGGCGGGGCGGGCGGGCGCGGCGCTCGGACGGCGCGGCGGGCGTGGTGGCGTCGGTCATCCCTCCAGCATGCCGCCCGTGCCCGCCCGGCGCGCGCGCTCGGCCCGGGCTCGCAGGAACTTCATGACCCGGCCGCAGTGCCGGCCGGCCGGGGCACCTCCGGTGCGCGGAACCGTCTCCGGCACGCGGGAACCGTCGAGATCCGCGAGCCGGACCGCGTTTCACGAGCCGGAGGTGCCGCGGACGCGGGCGGGGACGCGCGGCGAGCGTCGTGTGGCGCGAGGTGGGGGCGCCCCGGCGCGCGACGGCGCGCGGGCGCGGGCGGCCACGCCGTAGCCTCTCCCCCATGGATGCGACCACGACCGTCTCGCGCGCCGCCCCGACCGCCCCCCGGCTGCAGCCGGACCGGGTCCTCGTGCCCGACGTCCTGCGCGGGGTCGCCATCGTGGCGATGCTGATCGCGCACGCGATGCCGCTCGTCCCGAGCCTGCGCGGCGGGGCGGTCGGCTTCGCGGCGGGCACCATCAACGACCTCGCGTCGCCGCTGTTCGCCCTGGTGATGGGGATGTCGGCGGCGCTGGTCCTCGCGCGGCCCGGAGCCTCCGGCGGGCGCGTCGTCGTCCAGAACCTGATCCGCGGTGCCGTGCTGGTCGCGCTCGGCGTCTGGCTGGGCGGCTGGGGCAGCTGGATCGCGATCGTGCTGCCGCACCTCGGGCTCACGCTCGCGCTCGGGACGCCGATCCTGCTCCTGCGCAGCCGCCTCGTCGCGGTCGTCGCCGCCGTTGTGCTCGTGGCGGGCGCCCCGCTGAACGCGGCGGTCGCCGCCGGTGCCGACCCGGCGGTGCTCTACGCGCGGACGCCCGTCGGATTCCTGCTGCAGTGGAGCTTCGTCGATCCGCACTACCGGCTGACGAATCTGCTCCCCTTCTTCCTGCTCGGCGCGCTGCTGCTGCGGCACGGCTTCCGGCGCGACCGCCTGCTCGCCGTGCTGGCCGTCGTCGCCGTGCTCGCGTACCCGGTCCGGCCCGCGCTCGAGCGGCTGATCGGCCTCGAGTCCGTGTCGGGCAGCCACCCGGACACGCTGCACGACCTCGGCCTGGTGCTCGCCGCGTACGTCGTCGTGGTGCTGCTCGCGACGGTCCGGCGGCGGCCGGCGAGCACGGTGATCACGGCAGTGCTCACGCCGTTCCGCGCCGTCGGATCGCTCGCGCTCTCGGTGTACGTGCTGCAGGTGGCGGTCGTCGCCGCCTTCGCGGCCCGGGGCCTCGGCTACGTCGCCGACACCCCCGGCGCCGCCCTCCTCCTGGTGCTGGGAATGTGGGCGGTCGCGGTGCTGTGGTGGCGCTTCGTCGGCATCGGACCGCTGGAGTGGCTGATCGGCCGGCTGACCCGGCTCGTGCCGGCGCCGCGGCGCTGAGCCGCCGATCGGTCGCCGACGATCGTCAGCTCTCGACGACCGGCAGCTCGGCGACCGCGACGGCTCCGCCGCTCTCGTCGGTGATCTCGATCGAGGCGACGGAGGCGCGCAGGACGGCCGCGTTCATGGCGCAGTCGAGCTCGGCGGTGCTGCCGAGGAACGAGCCCGAGGGCAGCCGCACGCCCGTCGCCGTGACGAGGACGACCTCGTAGCTCTCGCCGACGGCGAAGCCGCTGCCGCGCAGGATCGTCTCGGTGCCCCAGGTGTGCGCGACGAGCTCGGCGTCGATGTCGAGGGCCGGGTCCTCGGCGAACGCGATCGGCTCGACGGCGCCGAGCGTGCCCGGCCCACCCTGGGGCGGTCGGTCGCCGAGCGCCTGCAGTGCGAGACCGCCGACGGCGCCGAGCGCCACGCAGGCGGCCGCGGCCGTCACGCCCAGCGCGATCCGGCGCCCCGTCGCGGGCCGGTCCGACGCATCCCGCGCCTCCTCGCCACGGGCCCTCGGGACCGCCGTCAGCGCCGGGCCGGCGAGCGCCGCCACCCGCGTGCGCAGGTCCGCCGAGGGCTCCGGCTCCTCCCAGCGGCCGACGCCGCCCAGCCCGGACAGCACGGCGCCGAAGGAGGCCAGCTCCTCGTCCACGCTCGGATCCTCCGCCCGCAGCCGGTCGAGCTCGGCGGCCTCCTCGGCCGACAGCTCGCCGGCGAGGGCCGCGGCGATCAGCTCCTCCCGGCGCCCGCAATCGTCCGGGCCGCCACTGCCGGGTCCGCCACTGCCGGTTCCGCCGCTGCCGGGTCCGCCACTGCTGGTCACGATCGGTCCTCCGGAGTCGAGTCGGGCGCCGCGAGATGCGTGCGGAGCGCCTTGAGAGCGTAGAACGTGCGGGTCCGGAGCGTCGCGACCGCGACTCCGGTCGCCGCGGAGACCTCGGCGTAGCTCTCGCCGCGGAGGTGGATCGCGACGATCACCTGCCGGTGCTCGGGCGAGAGCCGGGCCAGCGCCTCGACCATCATCAGCGGCTCGAGCGGATCGACGTCGTCGCCGGGGACGTCGTCGAGCACCTCGGCCGGCACGATCCGCGGCAGCCGCTGCAGGGAGCGGTGCGCGTCGACGATCACGTTGCGGGCGATCGCGAACAGCCAGGTGCGCGGGCTCGCGCGCTCCGCGACGTAGCGCTCGCGCGAGCGCCAGGCCCGGAGGAACGTCTCCTGCACGCAGTCCTCGGCGAGACCGCGGTCGCGCAGCGCGTTGACGGCGAAGCCGAGCAGGGCGGATCCGTGCTCGTCGAACGCCGCGGTGAGGTCGAGGGGCGTGGGGTCGCCGGGCGTGGGGTCGCCGGGCGTGGGATCGCCGGGCGTGGGATCGCCGGGCATGGGATCGAGCGGCGGGGCGGCGGGTCCGGCGGCGGGCACGGGCGCCGGGCGCGGGTCGGGCTGCGTCATCGCGGTGCGGTCCCCTCGTCGCCTCGTCGTCGTCGGCCCGGTCGTCTGCGGCCCGGTCGTCTGCGGCCCGGTCGTCTGCGGCCCGATCGTCGTCGGCATCGTCAGCGCCGCGAGTGCCATCGGCGCCTCCTGTCCCGACCGGCCGGGCGGCCCGTCACAGGGGGTACGGAGCGGAGGAGCGAGACGTTCATCCGGGCACTGCGGTCGAGTCTATGAGAAGGATCTCAGACAGCGGGGAACGGGCGCGCTCAGCTCCGCGGCGCTCGGCTCCGCGGCGCGAACGCGCCGAGGGCGTACACGAGCAGGAGCAGCGCCATCGCGACTCCCGACGCGACCGCCGCCAGCACGGCCGCCGCGCCGCTGCCGAGGAGCAGGCCGAGGCCGCCGAGCACGACCAGCGCGCCGCCGAGCAGCGCGAACATCCGCTCGGAGAACGCCCACGCGAACGGGAGGAAGTGCAGCCCGACCACGAGCGCGATGAGCGCCGGGCGCAGCTCACCGCGGCCCGCCGACTCCAGGACCCGGCTGCCGACCGCGATGAGCGCGAACTCCGCGACCACGCAGGCGCCGTAGACGGCGAGCCGCGCGGGCCTCGGCGGTGCGAAGGGCCCGAGCGGGCGCGGACGGACGAAGAGGAACCAGAGTGCGGCGGCGACCGTCGCGCCGGCCAGGACCCGCGCGACGATCGCGACGGGCTCCGCGGGCGAGTACGAGAACGCGAAGACGACCGCGCCGGCCAGACCGACGACCGCGCCGAGTCGTCGCGGGTCCGCGAAGACCGGCGGGCCGCTCTGCTCCGATGCCATCCGGGCAGCCTCGCAGATCCCGGACGGCAGCGACAGCCGCCGGCGTCCCGAGCGAGCACCGGCGGACGCGCCGAGCGGCCGCGGACCGGTCAGGAAGCGGTCCCGAGCTCCTCGATGTCGTCCACACCGGCGGCCGCGGCCTCGCGGCGTCGCGCGCGCAGGGACGGCGCGAGCAGCGCGGCGACGATCGCGAGCGCTCCGACTCCGGCCGAGGCCCAGAAGCCGACGGTGAACGCCTCGTCCGTCGGGGCGCCCTGCGGGGTGACGCTGGAGGAGATCAGCGCGGCGATGACCGCGGTGCCGATGCTGCTGCCGATGGTGCGCAGGACGGTGTTCGCGCTGATGGCCTCGCCGGTCTGGGCGGCGGGCACGCTCTCGACGATCGCGTTCGAGGTGGCCGCGAGGGCCATGCCGATGCCGATGCCGGTGAGCACGCCGGAGACGAGGATCTGCCACTCCTCGCCGTGTCCGAGAGCGGGGAGGACGAACGCGATCGCGACGGCGACGCCGCCGGTGATCATCGGGATCTTCGGCCCGACGCGGCGGATCATCGCCCCCGCGACGACGCCGGAGACGACCATGGCGACGACCGTCGGCAGCAGGAACAGACCCGCCTCGCTGACCGACTTGCCGAAGCCGTAGCCCAGCACCGTGGGCAGCTGGAGCAGGGTCGGCACGAGGATGAAGGTGCCGAACATCGCGAAGCCGAAGGCGAGCGCGACGATGTGCGCGGTCCACACCCCGCGGTGGCGGAAGAGGCGGACGTCGATCAGCGGCTCGGAGACGCGCAGCTCGACCAGCACGAAGGCGACGAGGGCGACCGCGCCGAGCACGAGCAGGCCGATCGTCTTCGCGTCGCCCCAGCCCCAGTTCTGGCCCTCGCTGATAGCGAGGAGGAGCGCGACCAGGCCGATCGAGAGGATCGTCGTGCCGACGAGGTCCAGCTTGCCCGGCGTGCGCACGGGCGACTCCGGCATCCCGAAGACCGCTCCGAGGAGGGCGACGGCGACCAGCACGGCGGGCAGCCAGAACAGCCAGTGCCAGGAGAGCGCCTCGACGATCGGGCCGGCGGCGACGATGCCGACTCCGGCGCCGATGCCGAAGATGGCGGACAGCAGCCCGATGGTGACGCTGACGCGCTCCCGTGGCAGCTCATCACGGACGATGCCGATCGACAGCGGCATCACCGCACCGGCCGCGCCCTGCAGGACACGTCCGACGATGAGGACGCCGAGGTTCGGCGCGATCGCGGCGACGACCGTGCCGACCAGCAGCAGCGACAGCACCACGATCAGCACCTTGCGCTTGCCGACCATGTCGCCGAGGCGACCGAGGATCGGCGTGAGCACCGAGGCGGAGAGCAGGTAGGCCGTCAGCACCCAGCTCGCGTCGCTCGTGGCCACGCCGAGGTCCTGCCCGATCGTGCCCAGGGCGGGGGCGACCAGCGACTGCAGGACGGCGAACGAGAGACCGCCGAGCGAGAGGTAGAGCACGATCGCGGTGCCGCGCGGCTTCCGCTGCGGCGCAGCGCTCTCGGGCGGGACTCCGGTCGGCACCGAGCCCGTCGCGGCGGGCTGGCTGGTGGTGGACATGCGTCTCCTCGGCTGGTGTGCGGCGTGTGAGCGGCGTGTAAACAGGTGCTTACTTGTCGAGTGTAGCCAGCGCGGTGCGCCTGTCAACACGTGTTTACTTGTCCTCGGCTAGGTTGGTCGACGGGAGTGGGACATGAGCACTGACAGCGAGGACGTCGTCACGGCGGTCTCCGGCGGCGACGCCGACGACGAGCTCGTCCGCCCGGGCCGGGACGCGGAGGCGACCAAGCGCGCGCTGATCCGGGCCGCGCGGCGCCGGTTCGCGACCGACGGCTACCGCGCGACCACGGTGCGGCACATCGCCGCCGACGCCGGAGTGAACGTGGCCCTGATCAACCGCTACTTCGTCTCCAAGGACGGTCTCTTCGAGGCGTGCATGCGCCGCACCTCGGACGAGCTGGAGTCCGAGACCCCCGGCGGACCCGCGGATCTCGACGCGATCGTCCAGCGGCTGATCGGCCACGTCCTCCGCGCGCCGAACAACGACGACCCGCTGCAGCTCCTCCTCCTGCTGCGCTCCTCCGGCGACGCGACCGCGGACCGGATCCGCCGGGAGACCCTCGAGGAGTTCACCCGCCGGCTCGCCGTCGCGGCCGGCTGGCGCCCGGACGACCCGCGGACCGCCCCGGTGCTGGTCCGAGCCCAGCTCGCCATCGCGACGATGATGGGCGTCACCGTGATGCGCACCTCCGCCGCCGTGGAGCCGATCGCCTCCGCCGCCGACGAGGATCTCCGCGAGCCGCTGGACCGGATGTTCCGCGTCCTCCTCGGCGCGGAGTCCGCGACGACCGAGCCGCGCTAGTCCGGGTCGGAGTCGTCGCCGCCCCACTCGGGGGGCGCGCCGGCACTGCGCGGCGGGGCGTGCCGCCTGCCAGGATCCCTCGTGGGCCTTCTTCCCCCGGGAGCCCCTCCCCCGCCGCACGAGAGGCCGCCATGATCGACGTCCGCACCCCCGCCGACCACCCCGCCCGCCGCCCCGACCCCCGCGGCGTCTCCCGCCGGGCGGTCACCACCGCCGCCGCCTGGACCGTGCCCGTCGTGGCCGTCGCCGTCGGCACGCCCGCCGCCGCCGCGTCCGGCCTCGACGTCGGAGCCTTCGTCCTGAACGGCACCTGCGGCAGTCCCGGGATCCTCGGCCCCGGCTTCACGCTCACCGCCGGCTCCGCCGACCTGCCGGTCGGGACCACGATCACGATCGTCGGCAGCGGCGTCGCGAACATCGGCGTGTTCACGGCCACCCCGAGCATCGCGACGATCACTTCCCCGAGCAGCACCACCCGCTTCGTCACCCTCACCGGTCCGCTGCCCGCAGGCTCCACCCTGGGCCTGCGCACCACCCTCTCGGTCACCAGCGCCTTCACCCTCAACGCGACGACGACCCTCCCCGAGGGCTCCGTCGGCACCGGCGCGAAGAGCACGGCGTCGGTCAGGTCCGACCGGGTGTTCTGCACGGGCAACTGACTGCACGGGCGACTGACGGGAAGCGGGTCGATCGCCGAAGATTGATGAAGATTGCCCCGAATTAGAAAATCCTCATCTTGTGCAATCGATGACAATCGTCGCCCCGGGGCGCTCACACGTCGGAGGTTCGGCGGCGGATCAGTACGGGACCGTGAGCGACAGCACCGCGACGTCGAAACCCGGCGCGGTGATGACCAGGTCCGCCACGGGGACCGGACTCTGCGTGCGATCGTCGCTGGCGATCAGCAGCAGCAGGATGCCGGACTCCTCGCCCGCCGCGAGCGCGGGGTCGTAGCGGAGGGCGATGCGTCCCTCCGGGAAGCCGTCGGCGTAGCTCCACTGCTGTCCGTTGAAGCCGGCGAACGAGTAGCCGTTTCCCGGATCCTGGAGGACGACGATCACGGAGCCACCCTCGAGCGGGGCGGAGCCGGTGTTGGTCGCATAGACGCGATACGCCGTCGAGGCCGACGCGACGTCCTCCGCGGGACCTTCGGCGCGAGCGCCGAGCGGAGGGAGCGTGCCGCTGGCCGCGGCGGACGGTGCGGAGACGGCGAGCGCGATCACAGGAGCGGCCCAGGCCGCTCCGACGAGGGTGCGGCGCGCGATTGGCGCGGGGGGAGCGGTCGGGTCGGGCACGGCGGGATCCTCTCGGCGGGGGTCAGGGCCGAGCGTAGATCGGGGCGGCACCGCCGGGGAAGCGGATCCGGGCGCCGGGCCCTACTCGGGGGTGGGCGCGTCGGGGGCGGCCGGGTGGCGGACGAGCCGCGGGAGCAGCCGCACGAGCACGACCATGCCGATCAGCTCGACCAGGGTCTGCGTCACGACGACCACGGGCGCGAGTGCCAGCGGCGCGGGGAGCGCGAGTGCGAGCGGCAGCACCACGAGGGAGTTGCGGGTGGCGCCGCTGAACACCAGCGCGCGGGACGAGGGGACGTCGAGGCGGACGAGCCGGGCGACGCCGAGTCCGGCCGCGACCATCACCGCGAGGAACGCGGCGTAGAGGGGGACGAGGACGAGCAGTCTGCCCGCGGCGGCACCGACGGCGCCGATCTGCGAGGCGACGACGACGAGGAGGGTCGCCGCAATCAGTGGCACCATCAGGCCGAGCATCGTCGATTCGACGACCCGCCCCGCGCGATGCCGGCGGCCCAGCGCCTGCACGAGTGCGGCGGCGGTGAGCGGCAGCACGATCAGCAGCAGGAGCGCCCGCGCGAACGGGGCCACCTCGACCACGGCGACGCCTTCCGGCCCGAGGAACAGCAGGAGGTAGAGCGGGAGGAGCAGGAGCTGCGCGAGCATCAGCAGCGGTGCCGCCGCGAGCAGCCGGTCGGACGCGCCGCCCGCGAGGCCGGCGAAGACGATCACGTAGTCGATGCAGGGTGTCAGCAGCACGAGCAGCACCCCGAAGAGCAGCGCCGGGCTCTCGGCGACGAAGCGGGACAGCCCGTACGCGACGACCGGGACGACGACGAAGTTCAGGACGCCGACCGCGGCGAGGAAGCGGACGTCCCGCAGCGCGCGGCCGAGCGCCGCGAACGGGACGCCGAGGAACGTCGCGAACAGCAGCAGCCCGAGCACCGGCTCGATCGCGCCCTCCAGGTGCCGCGCGGCGGGCAGCAGCAGCCCGAGCACGGCGCCGGCGGCGATCGCGCCGAGGTACACGGCGACCTGCCGCCGCTCGAGCCGCGCGACGAGCGCGCTCACGGGCGGGGGCACGGCGGACGGAGGGGCACACGCCAACGCTAGAGGCTCGGCGCGTCGTGCCGGCCGAGCGCTCGACAGGGCGCGTTCACGCCGGTCGAGCAGCGGCCCCTCCATGCCGGCCGAGTAGCCGCCTCCGGCGGCCCGTGCATGCTGGTCGAGTAGCCGCCTCCGGCGGCGTATCGAGACCCACCATCGCCGAGAGATCCAGGAGCGAGCCTCCTCCACACTCGGGTTCCGACGACGTTGTCCCCGATCAGCCCGTGATTCCGACCCGGCCGTCGGCGGCCCCTGCTTCGATATCCGTATGTCAGAAGATGAGAACGCGGCAGCACTCGCGGAGGTGCGCGACTGCTTCACCGACGCCGCGGCCGCCGAGCGCGCCGCCTCCCCGACGCGCCTCAGAGCCGCGGAACGGATGCACCGCGGCCACCGCATCGCGCTCACCGTCCCAAAGGCGTTCGCCCGCGGCGCGACGCGCAGCGAGACCCGCGATCTCGTCGAGCGCTCCATCCGCGCCGAACTCGCGGTGACGCTCGGCGTGTCCGAGCCGGAGGTCTGCCGACGGCTCGAGACCGCGGAGATGCTGATGGAGCACCTGCCGCTCACCCGCGCCCTGCTCCGCGACGGCCGGATCCTCTGGGAGGTCGGCGAGGCGATCTGCAGGACGGCGAGCAGTCTCCCTGAGGCCTCCCGCGTGGCCCTTGATGAGCGCGCAACCGACGCCGCAGTCACCATGACGACCACGCAGCTGCGCCGAGCCCTGAGCCGGTGGCGCGAGGAGCTGCACGAGCAGCCCCTCGCCGAGCGCCACGCCCGCGCCCGCCAGGACCGCGCCGTCTGGGTCACCCCGGATGTCGACGGGATGGCCACGCTCTGCGTCCACGCTCCTGCACCGGTCGTCTCCGGTGCCTACGACCGGCTGCGCCGCATCGCCCGCACCCTCCGCGACGACGGCGACCCGCGCACCCTGCAGCAGCTCAGCGCCGACGCCGCTGTCGACCTGCTTTGCGACGGTGACATCGCGGGAACGACTCCGAACGCCGAGCACCGACCCGACCCGACCTTCGTCCCCGGCATCCGCGCCGAGGTCCGGCTGACCCTCGCCGCCTCCACCGCCGTGGGTCTCGACGACGCGCCCGCGGATCTCGACGGCTACGGCCCGGTCCCCGCCGAGATCGCCCGCGAGCTGATCCGCACGGCTCCTTCGTTCACCCGGGTCCTCACCGATCCCGACACCGGCGCCGTCGTCTCCGTCGGCCGCACCCACCGCGTCCCACCGCCGCAGATGCGCCTGCACCTGCAACTGCGGGACCAGACCTGCCGCTTCGCCGGCTGCACCCGGCCCGCCACCACCAGCGAGGCCGACCACACCCTCGAATGGCGCAACGGCGGCGAGACCTCCCTCGAGAACCTCGTCTCGCTCTGCACCTCGCATCACCATCTGCGGCACGGCGACCAGTGGACGTACGACCAGGTCGACGACGTGACGATCGTGTGGACGAGCCCCACCGGCCGGCGGATCAGCAACCGGCCGCCCCCACTGCCCGGGCGGCCGCCGGACCCGCCGCCGAGGCCTCGGTTCGACACCGTGCCCGCGCCGTTCTGACGGTGGGTGGATCTCGATACGCCCGCGAGGCGGGCTACTCGATCAGCATGCAGCGCCTACATGGCGCATCAGCCCGCAGCGCCTGCAGCGCGCGTCGGTATGCGCCCCTCATGCTGGTCGAGTAGCGCGCAGCGCGTATCGAGAACCGACCCCGCCAGACAGTGGACCTCGTACGCCCACTCCCCGAGCGGCTCGGACGACGCTCGGAAGGCGCGTGCGCCGACGCCGTCCGGCACGCTACGCTCATTACTCAGCCAGCTGACTAATCGAGGAGCGACATGACCGCCACGACATCCCTCACCCGCGCGGACCGGATCCGGCAGTCGACCGTCGCCGTCAGCGCCGTGCTCGCGGTGGTCGGCTCGTTCATCGGCTCGGGAGCAGCAGGCGGCACGCAGATCCAGGACGCCGCCGGCGGCGCACTGTCCGCCTCCTCGACGCCGGTCGCGCCCGACGGACCGGCCTTCGCGATCTGGAGCGTCATCTACGCCGGCCTCCTCGGCTACGCGATCTGGCAGTTCCTGCCGTCGCAGACCACCCGCACCCGCCACCGCCGGCTCGGCTACTGGGCCGCCGCGAGCCTGCTGCTGAACGCCGCGTGGATCCTGGTCGTGCAGGCCGGCTTGCTCGCGCTCAGCGTCGTGGTGATCGCGCTGCTCCTCGCCGTGCTCGCGCGGATCTTCGTGCTCCTGCGCATCACCCGCACCGGCGGCGTCGTCGACGCGGTCCTCACCGACGGCACGTTCGGCCTCTACCTCGGCTGGGTCTGCGTCGCGACGGTCGCCAACGTCACGGCCGGCCTCGTCGGCGCGGGCATCGGCAGCGCCGACGGACCCGGCGCCGCACCGTGGGCGGTCGTCGTCCTGATCGTCGCCGCACTGATCGGCGTGCTGATCGCCGTCACCGGTCGCGGCCGGATCGCTCCGATGCTCTCGCTCTGCTGGGGCCTGGCCTGGGTCGCGGTCGGCCGCTTCTCCGGCGAGCTCGTGTCGATCCCCGCCGGCACCGCCGCGCTGATCGCTGCAGCCGTCGTGCTCGTGGCGACGCTCCTGCTCCGCGTCACCGCCGCCCGTCGCACCGGCACCGCGCGGGTCGCCGCGGCCTGACGCCTCCGCTCAGGCCGCCGGGAACGCGCGCCCGACCGCCGCGCGGAGCAGCGCGCGCCGCCGCTCGTGCTCCGACGCGGCCTCCTCCGCCGTGGCGGCGTAGACGTTGCTCACCGGCGACCACGCCATCGACATCGCGATGACGAGCGCCATCACGTCGAACGGGTCGGCCGCGACCCCCACCGTGCCATCGGCCTGAGCGGCGCGGATCGCCTCGAGCTTGCCCTCCTCGCGCACGCGCGCCTCGTCGTCGGCGACGAGGTGGCCGGCCGGTCGGCGCTCGAGGCGCGCCCAGGTGGCGAGCCGAATCAGATCGGGGCGGCGCAGGTACTCGTCGTAGAGGCGGACCGCCCAGTCGCCGAGGTCGGACGGGTCGATCGGCACGACGTCGACGATCCGGTCGAGCGACGCCTCGAAGACCGCGTCGAACAGCAGCTCCTTGCTGGTGAAGTAGGAGTACAGCTGCGCCTTGTTGCTGCGGGCCTCGGCCGCGATCCGGTCCACCCGCGCGCCGGCGATGCCGTAGCGGGCGAACTCGGCCGTCGCCGCCGCCATGATCCGCGCACGCGTCGCCTCACCCTTGCCGGTGGCCGGTGTCGCTCCCATCCCTCGAGACTACCGACCGGTCTGTTCTCCGCCGCCCGCCAGTGCTAGCGTCAATAAAACCAACCGGTTAGTAGAAACGAGCGCGCTATGACCAGCACCACCGCCTACGCGGCCACCGCCGAGGGCGACCTCGCTCCCGCCGTCATCGAGCGGCGCGCCCTCCGCCCCGACGACCTCGCCGTCCGCGTCGACTACTGCGGCGTCTGTCACAGCGATCTGCACGCCCTCCGGACCCACGCCGCGCACTCCGCCGACCCCGCCGCCGCCGCAGGCCCGCTCGTTCCGGGTCACGAGTTCGTCGGCACGGTGCTCGCCGTCGGCGAAGGTGTCACGGCCTTCTCCCCCGGCGACCCCGTCGCGGTCGGCAACATCGTCGACTCCTGCGGCGCGTGCGACATGTGCACGGCCGAGCAGGAGAACTTCTGCCGCGAGTTCCCGACCCTCACCTACGGCGGTACGGACCGGCACGACGGCAGCACCACGCACGGCGCGTTCTCACGTGAGTACGTGGTCCGCGACCGCTTCGCCTACCCGCTGCCGGCCGGCCTCGACCCGGCGGCCGTCGCTCCCCTGCTCTGCGCGGGCGTCACCGTCTGGGAGCCGCTGCGCGCGCACTCCGTCGGCCGCGGCTCGCGCGTCGGCGTCGTCGGCCTGGGCGGTCTCGGCCACCTCGCGGTGAAGCTGGCCCGCGCCCTCGGCGCCGAGGTGACCGTCTTCACGACCTCCGAGGCGAAGACCAACGACGCCCTCGCGCTCGGCGCCACGCGGGTCGTCGTCTCCCGCGACGAGGAGGCGATGGCCGCGCAGCGCGGACGCCTCGACCTCGTCCTCGACACGGTCTCGGCCGCGCACGACCTCGCGCCGTACCTGCACGTCCTCGCCCTCGACGGCGCACTGAGCGTCCTCGGGATGCTCGCACCGGTCACCGTGGACGTCACCGACCTGCTGATCGGGCGGAAGAGCCTCACCTCCGGCGGCAGCGGCGGCACCCGCAGCACCCGCGAGCGGCTCGCCTTCTGCGGCGAGCACGGCATCACCGCCGACGTCGAGGTGCTGCCCTCCGCGCAGGTGGGCACCGCACTGGAGCGTCTCGCCGCGAACGACGTCCGCTACCGCTTCGTCCTCGACCTCGCGGACCTCGACGGCGCCGACTGACCGCCGCCCGCCGAACGACCCTGCGACCGCCGTCTTCTCGAGGAGACGAACTCCGCCCTCGCAGGATCGGCGGATGCCCCGCGGTCATCGCGCGCGCAGCGCTCGCACCCCGTCAACGGTGATCGCCCCGGCGCGCCGACGCTCTCGCGTCCCGTCCGGGGCATACGAGAAGAACGTACCCGTTCGCGGAGGACTACTCCCGCTCCAGGCGCGGACCGCTCATCGAGAGGACGTGAGACGGGGCACGTTCCCTCCGCAGACCCCGTCGCGCGTCCGCTCGCGACGGGCGAGCCGCGCGAGTGGACGCAGGACGGGCGCTGCGGAAGCTGCAAGGCCCGTCGCGCGTCAACTCGAAGCCGCCCCGGGCCGGGCCCGCGTCAGGCCCGAGCCGACGCCACCGCGCGCGCCAGCGCCGGGCCGTGCGCCGCCAGCACCAGGTCGCGCACCGCCGTCACCGGCAGCGACCCGGCGCCGGCCGGCAGCAGGTCCGCGTCCGAGGTCAGCACCAGCGGGGTGTCCGCCGCCGACACCGGCAGGCGGCCGTGCGTGCCGCGCACCAGCGACGCGTCCAGCGGCACGAGGTTCATCGCGTAGCGCAGGCCCAGGGCCTTCTTCGCGAGGTTGCCGGCCGCCTTCGCCTTCACGAGCTTGTCGGCGGGGTCGAAGAACAGCTCCGCCGGGTCGTAGCCGGGCTTGCGGTGGATGTCGACGCCGCGCGCGAAGTCCGGCGCGCGATCGTCGTCGAGCCAGTAGTAGTAGGTGAACCACGCGCCCGGCCGCGCCACCACGACGAGCTCACCGGAGCGCTCGTGGTCGAGGCCGTACCGCGCTTGCGCCTCGCGGTCGAGCACCTCGTCCACCCCGTCCAGCGCCTCGAGCAGCGAGCGCACCCGCGGCAGGTCCGCGGCGTCCGGCACGTAGACGTGCGCGATCTGGTGGTCCGCCACCGCGAAGGCGCGCGACGTCCACGGGTCGAGCTGCTCGCGGCCGTCCTGCACGTACACCTCGAGCAGGCCCGCGCGCCGCAGCGCCCGGTTGAGGTCGACGGGGGTGTCCGCCGCCGCGATCCCGTACTCGGCCACCACCACGACCGACGCGCCGAGCGCCTCCGCGTCGTCGAGCAGCGGCGCGAGCACCACGTCCAACTCGGACGCCGCCCGCCGCGCCTCGGGCGAGTCCGGCCCGAAGCGCTGCAGGTCGTAGTCGAGGTGCGGCAGGTACGCCGTGGTCAGCTGCGGCGGGCCGGAGCCGTCGCCCGCGAGCACGTGCCGGGTCGCGTCCACCATCCACTGCGTGGAGCGCAGCGACGCGGTCGGCCCCCAGTACTGGAACAGCGGGAAGGCGCCCAGCTTCCCGACCAGCTCGTCGTGCAGCGCCGGCGGGCGGACGTAGGCGTCCGGCGACTTGCGGCCGTCGGCGTGGTAGATCGGCCGCGGCGTGACCGTGACGTCGGTCGTCGCTCCCATCGCGTACCACCAGCCGATGTTGGCGGCGCGGTAGGGCTCGCCGTCGGACAGCCGGCGGGCCGTCTCCCAGACCTTCTCCCCCGTGACCAGTCGGTTGTGCTGGCGCCAGAGGTGCACCTCGCCGAGGTCGCGGAAGTACCAGCCGTTGCCGACGATCCCGTGCTGCGCGGGCATCGTGCCGGTGAGCATCGACGACTGCACGCTGCAGGTGACGGCCGGGAGGATCGTGTCGAGCGGCAGCTGCCCGCCGGCCCGCGCGAGCCGGGACAGCCGCGGCATGTCGGCGAGCGCCGTCGCGGTGAGGCCGACCACGTCGAGCAGCAGCACCGGCGTCACAGCGCGACCTCCTCGGCGACGAGGGCGGCGACCGGCACTGCGGCGACCGGCGGCACTGCGGCACCCGCCTCCAGCACCGCGGCGCGTGCCTGCGGCGTCATCAGGTGCTCCGCCGCCCAGGCCAGTTCGGCCCCGATGCCGACCGAGAGATCGCTCGGCGCGTCCGCGAGCACCGCCCAGGTGTAGGTCTCGACGTCGAGGTGGATCTCGTCGTACGGCCAGGCGGCGTCGACGGCGGAGACCGCCTCGGCGAGCACCGCGGTGGTCGCCGACAGCGGCGCGGCCGGCCGGTGGTGCAGCGGCACGTGGAAGTGCACGCGCCACGGCCCGGCGCCGGGCAGCGTGTCGAGTGCGTCCGGCAGGTCGTCGACGCGGAGCACCCCGCTCGCGCCGTTCTCGCGGGTCTGGTGCAGGTAGCGCTTCTCCACGAACGCCCCGGCGGCGGCGCGCGCGGCCGGATCGGCCGGGTCCGCGACGTGCAGCGCGGCCGAGGCCTGCACCTTCACGACCCGGAGCCCCGCGTCCCGGATCCGCCGGACCGCCGCCGTGGGGTCGGCGAACGACACCGCGAGGTGGCACGTGTCGAGGCAGACGCCGACGTAGGCCGGGTCGACCAGGCCGATCCGCGGGTGCAGCCAGGCGACGACGTCCTCGACCGTGTCCAGGATGCAGCCCGGCTCGGGCTCGATCGCCAGGCGGATCGCGTGCCCGGTCGAGCGCCGCAGCTCGCGCAGCTCGTCGACCAGCCGCGCGAGCTGCCGTACCGCCGCCGCGTCCTGCTCGGCGCCCCAGCCCTCGCGCCAGCCCAGGGGCAGCGTCGAGATGCTGCCGTCGGCGCCCGCGGGCAGCAGATCGGCGAGGATCCGCGCGCAGTCGATCGTGTAGGCGAGGCGCTCGGGGGTGGTCCAGTCGGGCCGGTAGACGTCGAGCTTCACCACCTCGGCGTGGAAGGCGGCGTAGGGGAAGGCGTTGAGCGTCCGCACCTCGAGGCCGTTGCGCTCGAGCGCGGCGCGCAGCACGGCGCGGTCCTCGCGGCTGGCGACCAGCCGGGCGGCGAGGTCGCGCGGGATCCACAGCCCCACGCCGACGGTGTCGAGCCCCGCGGCGGCGCGGGCGGGCCCGGCGTAGACGTCGAGCTGGCGGACGACGCCCTCGAGGTCCTCGGCCGGGTGGACGTTGGTGCAGTAGGAGAGGTGCATCAGACGACCTCCGCCACGCGCGGCGCGCCCCGGAGGATCGAGTTGCCCTCGAAGCTGCGGCCCATCGCGTCGACCGCGTCGAAGCCCGGGATCGGGTCGAGGTTCAGCCGTCCGCTCTGCCCGTAGAAGTCGATCGGGTTCTGCCAGAGCAGCCGGTCGACCTCGGCGGCGCTGAAGCCGGCGACGAGCAGCAGGTGCCCGGTCTTCGCGGTGGTCAGCGGATCGGAGCGGCCCCAGTCGGCGGCGGAGTTGACCAGCACGCGGTCCAGGCCGATCCGCTCGACGAGCGTCACCAGCCGGGTCTCGTCCATCTTGGTGTCCGGGTAGATCGAGAAGCCCAGCCAGCAGCCGGAGCCGAGGACGAGGTCGACGGTCGTCTCGTTGAGGTGGTCGACGACGACGAGGCCGGCGTCGATCCCCGACTCGGCGACGACGTCGAGCGTCTGCTGCGTGCCCGCCGCCTTGTCGCGGTGCGGGGTGTGCACGAGCACGGGCAGGCCGTGGTCCTTCGCCAGCTCGAGCTGGTGGCGGAAGACCGCGTCCTCCTCCGCGGTGAGCGAGTCGTAGCCGGTCTCGCCGACCGCGACGACGCCGTCCTTGGCGAGGTAGCGGGCGAGCTCGGGCAGCACCTCGCGGCAGCGCGGGTCGTTCGCCTCCTTGGGGTTGAGGCCGATCGTGCAGTGGTGCCGGATGCCGTACTGCGCGGCGCGGAAGCGCTCCCAGCCGATCAGGGCGTCGAAGTAGTCGGTGAAGGAGCCGACGCTGGTGCGCGGCTGGCCGAGCCAGAACGACGGCTCGACGACGGCGCGGACTCCCGCGTCGTGCATCGCCTGGTAGTCGTCGGTGGTGCGGGAGGTCATGTGGATGTGCGGGTCGAAGATGCGCATCGTCGCGCCTTTCTCGTGAGGGGTCGTGATGGTGTGCGGGGCCGGCGGTCGTGTCGAGGGACGCGCCGGGGTCCCTCAGCTCGGCAGGAGCACCGCCAGGTCGTCCGGCACCGTGCGGCCGGCGGCGCGGCGCTCGTCGGCGAAGCGGCCGGCCATCGCGGCGAGCTCGGGGTCGCTCCGCCGCTCGAGACCGGAGACGGCCGCGAGCGGGACGCCGCAGAAGACGAGCTTGAGCACGCCGTGCCGCCAGGCGTGCGCGTCGAGGTGCTCCTCGGCGAAGCGGCCCATCGCCGCGGCGACCAGCCGGGTGTCGTTGGCGCGCAGGGCGTCCGCGATCAGCTCGCGGCCGGCCGCGGCGAGCGACTCGCCCGCGCGCCCGGCGGCGGTCAGGGCGTGCAGCCCGACCAGCACGCCGCGGCGCTCGGCGTCGTCGCCGCCGCGGTAGAGGCGGAGGAGCAGGGCGGCGAGGTCCTCGTCGTCGAGCGCCGAGGCGGCGGCCGCGATCAGCGCCGAGCGCGCCGCGTCGTCCTCGGTGCCGTGCACGAGGCCCTGCGGATCCGTGTCCGGGCGGAGCGGCGCGCGGCCGGCCTCCCGACCGGCCGCCGGGAAGCAGCGCTCGATCCGCCGCGGCTGCTCGCGCAGGACGGCGCAGGCGCCGGCGGTCCAGGGGTGCTGGGGCGACTCCGCCCCTGCCCCCCGGGTCCGGATCGCCGCTCGCATCGCCGCGAGATTCGCGACCGCGAGGCGCGGGGCGTCGTGCGAGTGCCGCGGCAGCTCCACGGCGGCGATCCCGCGGTAGCCGATCTCCTCGAGCGTCGCGAAGGCGGCCGCGAGATCGAGCACGCCGGTGCCGAGCTCGAGGTGCTCGTGCCGCTCGGGCAGCATGTCGTCGACCTGCACGTTCACCAGCAGGCCGGCCGCGCTGCGGAGGGCGCCGACGACGCCGTCCGGCTCGACGACCACGCAGTGGCCGAGGTCGACGGTGAGGCCGAACGCCTCCGGGTCGCCGAGCTCGCGCCGCAGCAGCAGCGCGTCCGCGACGGTCTCGACGAGCATGCCGGGCTCCGGCTCGAAGCCCAGCCGAACGCCGTAGCGCTCGGCCTCGGTGACGACGCCGCGCATCCGCTCGACCAGGAGCCGCCAGCCGCGGGCGCGCTCCATCCCCTCGGGCAGCACGCCCGACCAGAGCGAGACGGCGTCGGCGCCGAGCAGAGCGGCGATCTCGATCGCGCGGTGCAGGAAGGCCAGGCGCGGGCCGGCCTCCTCGTCGACCAGGGTCGGCCGGTGCTTCACGAACGGATCGAGGAGGTAGCGCGCGCCGGTCTCGATCACCACGCGGAAGCCCAGCTCGTCGAGCCGTCGACGCAGGGCGAGGGTGCGCTCGCGGACGTCGTCGGCGAACGGGTCGAGGTGCGGGGTCCCGAGGGTCAGCGCCACCGCCCGGTAACCGGCGGCGTGCAGCACGGTCAGGGCGTCGTCGAGGGTGTGGTCGGCGAAGCCGTTGGTGCCGTAGCCGAGGACGGGGCCGGCCTGGTCGCTCTCCTGCCCGCTCATGTGATGTCCGCCGAGACCCTCGGGCGCCGCAGCACGACGGCGCCGAGCGCGTCGAGCCCGAGCAGGGCCGCGCCGAGCTCCGGCCGCCGCAGCCCGGCGAGCGCCGCCTGCAGCGGGATCATCCCCGCGATGCCCGAGCGGGTGGCCGTCCGCGCCGCGGCCGCGTCGGGCGTCCGCACCGCCCGCAGCTGCGGGACCAGCACGAGCGCGATCCAGCGGGCGATCGCGACGGCGACGACCGCTCCGATCGCCGGGCCGCCCTTCGCGCGGACCGCCCCGATCCCCAGCGCGAGGGCGAGCGCGGCCGTGCCGGTCGCCGCCGCTCCCGCGAGGGCCGGGCGGGTGCCGTGCACCTCGCCGCGCGAGAGCACGGTGACGCCGAGGGTGTGCGCCGCGACGGCGGCGGAGGCGGGAGCCGCCGCGCGCACACCACCCGCTCCGGCACCGAGCAGCACGTCGAGCCCGCGGCACGCCGCCATCACGACCGGCCCGAGCGGAGTCGGCTTGGCCAGCAGGTCGTACGACCAGATGCTCGCCGCGAGCGGCACGCTCAGCAGGAGCGAGCGGCGCCCGTCCACCAGTGCCGCGACCGCGATCCCCGCCCCGGTCAGCCCGGCCGCCAGCCCGAGCGCGGCGCCGCGCCGGATCCGCCCCGACGGGATCGGCCGCTCCGGCCGCTCCAGCGCGTCGAGCTCCGCGTCCGCGTAGTCGTTCAGCGCCATGCCCGCGGAGTAGAGGAGCGCGGACGCGAGCGGCAGCGCGACGGTGCGCGCGCCGGGCGCCCGGCCGGCCCACGCCGCTCCGGCCACCGTGTCGCCGAGCACCGAGAGCGCAGCCTTGGCGCGCACGAGCTCGAGCCAGTCGCGCAGCTCAGCCATGGCGGATCGCGCCGCCCGCCACGAGCGAGCGCTGAGCGACGGCCGCCCCGGTGCGGGCCGACCAGGCGACCAGCTCGGCGGTCTGCTCCGCGAAGCCGTGCACGTCGCTCCCCCACGGGTCCTTGAAGAAGAAGCCCATTTCGGCGACCGGGCCGGAGATCCCGGCCGCGTCGGCGAGCGACATCAGGCGCGCCAGGTCCAGGATCAGCGGGGCGGCGAGCGCGGAGTCGTAGGCCGACCAGATGGTCTGCACCGTGATCCGCGAGCCGAGGAACCCCTCCGCGTGCACGTGGTCCCACGCGGTCTTCACGTCGCCGAGGTCCGGCACGTTGTCGATGTGCAGCGGAGTGACGACCTCGTCGCCGAGCAGGCTGCGGAGCCCGCGGTTCTTCGAGACCAGCTTCGAGCGCACCGCCTCCGGGTCGGCGAGGGTCTGCCCGTCGCCGCCGCCGAGCAGGTTCGCGCCCGCCCAGGACAGCACGCGCATCCCGCGCGCCGTGAACATCGGCGCGAGCACGCTGCGGAGCAGGGTCTCGCCGGTCTTGCCGTCCTGTCCCGCGATCGGGATGCCCGCCTCCGCGGCCCACTCCTCCAGCGCGGGCAGCGCCAGCGCGGTGGAGGGGGTGAAGCAGACGTAGGGCGAGCCGGCGGTCACCGCGGCGAGCGCGGAGATCGAGCTCGGCGGCAGCACGGTCTCGCCGGGCCGGGCCAGCGCGGCGCGCAGGGCGGCGAGGTCGTGGAACTCGGGGCGGTCCTGCGGCAGCACCTCGGTGGAGGCGACGTCGATCACGACGACCCGGGCGAGCGCGTGCCGCTCGCGGAACTCGACGATGTCGGCCGCCTGACGATCGATCTCGTCCTGCTGCGAGCCGCCCTCGACGCCGAAGGAGCGCCGGATCTCGCGGTCGGTCGCGTCGAGCCGGTCGGCGACCTCGGCGACGACCGAGGTCGGGAACATCCCGCCGGCCGCCAGGCCCATCGCCTTCTCGAGCAGCGGGGTCGACGAGACGTCGTGCCCGCCGATCACGATCGCGTCGAAGCCGGCGAGCGGGACGTCCTCGAAGGCCGGGGTCGCGGTGGCGCAGCCGTTGCTGGGAGCGGCGCCCGAGGCGATGGCGTGCAGGCCGACGGCGGCCGTGGTGGCGACGCTGCCCCGGGCTCCGATCAGCCAGAGGCCGATGCGCTCCTGCTGCGGGGCGCGGTCGGCGGCGGTGGTGGTGCCGGTGGTGCTGGTGGTGTCGGACGAGGTCATCGTTCTCTCCTGTCTGTGGACTTCATTCGTGGGGAGGTCGTTCGGGGCATGTCGTTCGGGGGGAGGCCGTTCGCGGGGAGGTCGTTCGGGGGGACGTCATTCGGGGTCTCCCTGCGCGTCGAGATTGCGTCACCTCGCGGCGACTGCTTTCCTCAGGTGTGCCGAGCCGCCACCCGATCTCCCGAGCAGTCGCCTGCCGTCGCCCGGACGGCGCTTGCACGGACGGCGGGCGCTCCGCGTGAGCGGGCGGGCCGGCTCGCAGACCGGCGACCTGCTGCGGCTCTTCGCCGACGGCCGTCCGCGCACCCGCGCGGAGCTGGTCGAGGAGACGGGACTCGCCCGCACGGCGGTGATGACGCGGCTCGACCTGTTCTTCGAGCTCGGCCTGATCACGCACCTCGACCGCGCGCCGTCGACCGGCGGCCGTCCGTCGGCGCGGCTGGTCTTCGATCCGTCGGTCCGCGCGTTCCTGACCATCGACCTCGGCGCGACGCACTCGACGATCGCGCTGACCGACTTCGACGGCCGCATCGTCGTCGAGCGCCGCGAGGAGCTCGACATCGCGCAGGGCCCGATCCGGGTGCTCGACCACGCGCTCGACGTCTGCGACGAGATCCTCGCCGATGCGCACCTGGCGCCCGAGGCGCTGGCCGGCTTCGGCCTCGGCGTGCCCGGCCCGGTCGAGCACGCGAGCGGCCGCCCGGTGCGCCCGCCGATCATGCCCGGCTGGGACGGCTTCGACATCCCGGGCTACATCCGCCGCCGCGTCGACACCACCGTGCTCGTCGACAACGACGTGAACCTGCTGGCCCTCGGCGAGCGCGCCTCGCGCTTCCCGCACGCGCAGGACCTGATCTTCGTGAAGATCAGCACCGGCATCGGCTCGGGCATCGTCTCGGGCGGCGTCCTGCAGCGCGGTGCGCTCGGCGCGGCCGGCGATCTCGGTCACGTCCAGGTGCCGCGCACCGCTCCGGAGGCGGCGGACGGCCGCGACGGCGACCTCGAGGCGCTCGCGAGCGGCGGGGCCCTGGTGCGCGCGCTGGCCGAGGCGGGCCGCGACGTGCACTCGGTCCGCGATCTGCTGGCGCTCCTGCGCGACCGCGACCCGGAGGCGATCGAGGCGGCGCGCCTCGCGGGCCTGCAGATCGGCGAGGTCCTCGCCACCTGCGTGAGCCTGCTGAACCCGTCGGTGATCGTGCTCGGCGGCAGCGTCGCGCTCGCCGCCCCGGAGATCCTGGCCGGCGTGCGCGAGGTCGTCGACCGGCGCTCCCTGCCGCTGGCGACCCAGCGCCTGCACGTGGTGACCGCCGAGCTCGGCGGCAGCGGCGGCGTGCGCGGCGCGGCGCTGATGCTGCGGCAGCACCTCCTCGGCCCGAGCAACGTCGACGCGTTCCTCGAGCAGCTCCGCGAGCAGAGCCTCGCCGAGCGCTGAGCCTTCGCCGGCGACTGGCGCCCCGGCGACGACGGAGGTCAGGAGCGCACCCCCGCACGGTCGGAGGCGGAAGGGTCGGTCGTCTCCCGCGAGATGCCACTTGTGAGCTCGACACGCCGTGAATCCTCGTCAGAAGTGGCATCTCGCGGAGTCGCGGAGGCGCCGGTCGTCGAGGCACCGGCCACCGCAGCGGCGACGGCGGCGTCGATCCGCTGCTGCTCGCCCGCGGCGCGGCGGCGTCGGCGCACGACCGCCAGCACGATCAGCCCGATCAGCAGCGCCAGCATCAGCAGGGCGCTCCACGGCACGGCCGCGGTCGAGGCCTCGGAGGAGACGGCGGCGACCTCGGGCACGGCGGCCGGGTCGGTGGCCTGCCCCGCGAAGTCGGCGGTGACGACGGTGCCGGTCAGCGCGATCCGGGCGGTCGCGACGAACAGCGGCCAGACCCCGGCGACGGTGACGCTCCGGCTGGTCGAGCTGCCCGGGAGCAGCTCGGGCAGCGGCTCCGGATCGGTCGCGGCGACGCTGCCGAGGCCGAGGAGACCGGAGACCGCGAGCTCGGCGCCCGGGGCGAGGCGGGTGTTGCCCGCGTTGGTGACGGTGTAGTCGATGGTGGTCGTGCCGGGGGCGAAGGGGTTCCACTCGCCCTGGTACGAGACGGCGAGGCCGTCGACCGAGAGGCGCGGGGCGAGGTCGCCGCCGACGCGGAGGTACATCCGCGAGCCGAGGCGGCGGTCGACCGAGACCCCGGTCTCGCCCTGGACGAGGATCGAGGAGACGACCCCTGCGGCGTAGTCGCCCGGCACGGCGTCGGCCGGCACCTCGAGCTGGAACGGGATCTGCACGCTCTCGCCCGCGGGGACGACGACGTCCGGGGCCTCGAAGGAGATCCAGCTGCCCAGCTGGGTGGACGGCTCGGCGGCCGGCAGCAGATCGAGCTGCCCCGCCTCGGTGAGGAAGCCGTCGGAGCCGTAGACGCGGAAGGTCTGCTCCTCGTCGTCGTAGTTGGAGACGATCAGCGCGTCGCTCAGCTGCCCGCCCGGCTCGAGCGCGTAGGCGTAGTTCGGCCGGTCGCTGCCCTGCTCGGTGTCGGCGGGCCGCACCCCCCAGGTGACGGCCGAGCTCGCCTGCGAGCTCGCCGTCTCCGCGAGGGCCTGCGCCGGCAGCACGGCACCCGCGACCCCCACGACGAGGAGGACACCGAGCGAGCGGAGTGTGGAGCGGAACATCATCGTCCAGCCTTTCGAGGGGGTGGGTCCCTCCGCGAGATGCCACTTGTGCACGCGACACGCCGTGTCAGGCGTGCACAAGTGGCATCTCGCGGAGGAGGAAGGAGGGGGGCCGGCCGCCGGGGCTCCGGCGGCCGGCCGAGGGTGGCTAGCCGAGCGCGGTGAGCGTCAGCGTCGCCGTGTAGGTGCCGGTTCCGACCGACAGCGGGAGCTGCAGGTCGAGGTCGGCGCCGAGGACCGAGGATCCGGTCGGGTGTCCGGCCGCGGCGGAGCCGAGGACGCGGGCGGTGGCGAGGCCCTCGCCCGAGACGAACCCGGAGACGACGGGGGCACCGGCGACGGCACCGCCCTCGTTCTCCAGGACCTTGGGGGTCCAGCCGAGGTACTTGCCCGAGACCGTCTGGTCGCCGGCACGGAAGTCGCTGATCTGAGCGGTCACCGACCACTCCGGTCCGGACAGGCGCGAGTCGGTCACACGGACCGGCACGAGCTCGCCCGACGCGGCGAAGTGGTCGCCCTGCTCCTCGGCGACACCGAGGTTCACCAGGTTGCTGGTGCCCTCGAGGCTCCAGGTCAGCTCGCCCTCGCGCGCGTCCGGCACGATGACCGCGACGGCCTGGTCGCCCTGCGCCGCAGCGCCGGCGGCCGTGCCGGTGAAGTCCCCGTCCACTCCGGCGGCGGTGTTGCCCGCGCCGAAGTTGACCGCCGGAGCGTTCTCGGCGAGCGTGATCCGCCCGCCGACCGTCGAGCCCGCGAGCTGGACGTTGCCGGAGTTGCCCGAGAGCACGAGGTTCCCGCCGACGGTGTTGCCGAGCGCGGCCGCGGAGCCGTCCTCGTTCGCGCCGAGGAGCACGCCGCGCGAGGATCCGCTGACCGTCAGCGAGCCGCCGACGATCGCGCCGCCGACGCTGACGCCGAAGTCGCTGCCGGCGAAGGTCGCGTCGCCGCCGACGCTGGTGCGCGCCACGTCGACGTAGTTCGCCGCGTCGGTGCTGACCGAGCCGTCGACCGAGACGTCGCTGAGCTCGACGTCGATGCCGCCCGCCTCGACCATGCCCGCGACGGTGAGGTCGCGGAGGTAGAGGAAGCCGGCGCGCGAGCCCTCGGAGAAGGACACGACGTCGCCGCCGACGCTGGTGCCGTCGATCGAGATGCCGTACGCGTCCGTGCCGATGACGTCGCCCTCGATCGTCGCCGAGGTGGCGTCGAGCCAGGCGTCGTCGCCGACGGTGATCGAGCCCTGCACGACGACGTTGCCCAGCACGCAGGTCTCGCCGGCGGCGACGGTCAGGTCGCCCGCGATCGTCGTGTTGCCGAGCTCGGTCGTGCAGTCCGTCGTCGCCGCGAAGGCGGACGGCGCGGCGACCATAGCGAGGGAGGCGGCCGCGAGGACCGCCGTGGTCGTCTTCCACTTCATGGGGGTTCTCCTCGGTGCGCCGGTGCGCGTGGTGGTGCGGGGAAGGGAGGCGCCGGCGCGGCGCGAGGACTCAGCCACGGAGAGCCTCGATGGCGTCGTAGCTGCGCGCGGCGTTGCCGAGCGAGTTCACCGGGTTGGGCGCGACGGCCTGGGTGGGCGCGGTGTCCTGCTCCCAGACGCCGTAGCGCTGGCCGCGGTCGCGCAGCTCCGACAGGAACGCCTGGTACGGCAGATTGCCCGCGCCGAACTCGACGATGTCGTAGCCGTTGGTGTTCGCGTTGTTCGTCTTGCCGTCCTTGAGGTGCAGGATCGGGTAGCGGCGCGGATTGCGCTTGATGTAGTCGAGCGGCTCGAAGCCCGGGTAGAGCTTCTTGCCCACGTAGGCCCAGTAGACGTCCATCTCGAGGTAGACGTGCTTCGGGTCGGTGTTGTCGTAGAACACGTCGTAGAGGCGCGTCTTCGGGTCGTCCGAGCCGAAGGCGAACTCGCCCGCGTGGTTGTGCTGGTAGAGCTTCATGCCCGCGGCCGTGACCTGGGCGCCCCAGGCGTTCCACTCGTCCGCGGCCGCGCGGTAGCCCGCGACGGTGTTGACGTTGGTCGGGGCGTTGCCGGTGCCGAGGTGCGGGGTGCCGAGGATCTGCGCGATCTCGATCTGCTTCCCCAGCTCCGAGCGGAGCAGGTTGGTGCCGACGTGCGAGCCGACGGCCCGCAGGCCGTTGTCGTCGAGCAGCTGGCGGATCTCCTGGGGGGTGATCGCGCCGACGTTGCCCTGGGTGTAGCCGGCGAACTCGATCTCGCTGTAGCCGATGCGGCCCAGCTCCTCGAAGACGGCCCGGAAGCCGAGCGACGAGACCTTGTCGCGGACGCTGTAGAGCTGGATCCCGATCCGGTTGATCGGGACGAGCCGGTTGGCGCCGGACGAGGGCGCGGGAGCGGCGAGGGCGCCGGGCGCCAGCGCGCCGGCCCCGACTCCGACGGCGACCGTGGAGGCGGCGAGCGCCGTCATCAGCGCGCGTCGGCTCATCGGCTTCGCCGTGATGGATCCGTGGTGGTGGTGCATTGTCTCTCCTTCGAAACGGAACATGCAGATGGATCAGGGGGGGGACCGGCCGGCCCGGGCTCTCGGCGCGAGCCGGCCGGTCCCGCCGCGGCTACTGCTGGACGGTGAGGTTCAGCAGGCTGGACGCGGCGTTGGTGTTCGCCGTGGCGGTGTGGGTGACGGTCAGCTTGTAGCTGCCCGCGGCGAGCTTCGGCAAGGTCACGACGACCTTCCCGTTCTCGTCGAGAGTGCCGGTGAGCATCGCGACGGTGGAGAGGTTCCTCTTCACCATCACGGTGACCTGCCCGGTCCCGGCGACGCCGGTCGACGTCTTCGCTTCGACCGAGACCTGCGCGCTGGCGCCCGGCTTGACCGGGTTCGGCGAGACGGTCGCGGTGAGCACGGAGTCGGCCTTCGACACGATCAGGCGGGCGGTGCCGGCCGAGGCCTTGAAGGTCCCGTCCGCTCCGTAGGCCGCGCGGAAGGTGTGCGTCCCGGCCCCGAGGGTCTGCGGCAGGGCGATCGTCGCCTTCCCGCCCTCGAGGGCGCTGCGGCCGATCTCGGTGTCGCCCTCGTAGAGGACGACCTCGCCGCCGGGGGTGCCGCCCTGGCCGGAGACGGTGACCGTCGCCGATCCGGGAGCGCCGAAGGTCACGCGAGGGGCGCCGAGCGCCACGGTCGTGGTCGAGTCGACGGTCGGCGCGTTCCCCGCAGCGAGGTCGATCGTGAACGAGACCGTGCCGACCGCGGAGACGTTGCCGCCGGTGTCGGTGGCGCGGTACTGGACCGTGCGGGCGCCGTTGGTGGTGAAGGGCACCGAGTAGGCGCCGTTCGCGGCGCGGACCGTGGTCCACGTCGTCCCGTTGTCGACCGAGTACTGCACGCTGGCGAGCGCGCCGTTGTCGGCCGCCGCCAGGTTGAGGTTCACCGCGCGGTTGTAGACGCCGCCGACGCCGGTGGGCGCTGCGGGGTCGAGAGTCGCGCTGACGGTCGGCGCCGTCGTGTCGCCGGCACCCGCACCCTGGAAGGTGAGGGAGTCGAGGGACAGACCGGAGGGCGAGGTCACGTAGAGCGAGCCGGTGCCGGTGGGCTGGCCGGAGAACGGCACGAGGACGTCCTGCCAGCCGGCGCCGGCGGGGATGGTCGCCGTCCCGAAGGGCGCCGCGTCGGCGGCGTTCCAGCGGAGGTCGACCGTGCCCTCACCGGTGGCGCGGACCACGACGCCGGTCAGGTTGGCGAGGTTCACCGGGTCCCAGCGCAGGAAGGATCCCGCACCGAGTCCGCTGACCGCGTTGCCGCCGCTGGCGGTGGTGTCCGCGTAGGGCAGGACGCCCTCGCGGGCGGCGTGCTCCGCCTCCTGCGTCTTCGGGTTCAGCCGCAGCGTCGCCTCGGCCGCGGCCGGGGGCAGTCCGTTGTAGCCGGCGTCCGTGTAGGTCACGACGACGGTGCCGTAGAGCAGCGCGCCGGGGCCGTGCTCGGGCGAGTCGGCGGACGTCGGGAACGCTCCCGTGGCACCGGTGCCGGTGACCTCGGGGTGGGCGTGCTCGTCGTGGCCGAGACCGTAGGTCCACGCCACGCGGCTGCCGACGATCTGGTCGCCGTCCTCCGCGTCACGGCCGGTCACCCGGTAGGGGATCGCGTCGCCCCACTCGAAGAACGAGCCGTTGCCGGGCGTCGTGATCTCGATCTGCGGCGCCTGGTTGCCCACGGAGATGACCCGGGAGGTGAGGCTGAACTTGCCCTTGGCGTCGGTGACGCGCAGGCGGGCCGTGAACTGGCCGAGCTCGGTGTAGGTGTTCTTCACGGTGACGCCCGTGGCGTCGAAGGTGCCGTTGCCGTCGAAGTCCCAGTCGTAGGTGAGCGCGTCGCCCTCGGGGTCGGAGGATCCCGTGGCGTCGAACGTCACCTCGAGCGGCGTCTCGGAGGCGGACAGCGGCGTCGCGGTGAAGCGCGCCTGGGGGGCCTTGTTGCCCTCGGCGTAGTCGATCCGGTACAGGCCGGCGTCGGGGTTGGCGCGGAAGAAGCCGTCGCCGTACTCGAGCACGTACATCGACCCGTCGGGGCCGAACTCCATGTCCATGGGGTTGTCGTGGATCGGCTGGTTGCGCGAGCTCAGCGCCGTGTTGGGCAGGAAGTCCTCGATGTGCGTGACCGCGCGGTCGTCATCGAGCGTGAACGCCGCGATGTAGTCCTGCGAGAACTCGCCGAAGAAGGTCTTCTCGTTCCAGTAGGCCGGGAACTTCGACGTCGAGGTGTTCTCCTCGTCGAAGTGGTACACCGGTCCGCCCATCGGGCCCTGGCCGGTGCCCGTGCCGAAGTTCACGAGCTCGTCGAACGGCTGGTCGCCCGGGTTGTCGCCGTAGTAGACGGTCGCCGGCGTGGCCGCCGGGATGTCCACGAGGCCGGTGTTCCAGCGCGAGTTGTTCTTCAGGTTCTGCGGGTCGAAGAAACCGCGGGGCGTCGCCGTCTCGAAGTCCCACTCGTTGTACGGCAGGTTCGGGCCGTGCACGTAGGGCCAGCCCGAGTTCTGCGGCTGGTCGAGTCCGGTCGCGTTCCACTCGACGAGACCCATCGGGCCGCGCACGCCGTCGGCCGCGGCGGCCTTCGTCGCGTCGGGACCGTAGTCGCCCCAGGAGAGGGTGTTCGTCTCCGCGTCGACGTCGATCTTGAACGGGTTGCGCACGCCCATCACGAAGATCTCGGGACGGGTCTTCTCGGTGCCCACCGGGAAGAGGTTGCCCTCGGGGATCGTGTACGAGCCGTCCTCCTGGACCGTGATCCGGAGGATCTTGCCGCGCAGGTCGTTCGTGTTGCCCGCACCGCGACGCGAGTCGAAGCCGGGGTTCATGCCGGGCGCGTCGTTGTTCGGCGCGAAGCCCGCGGCCCCCGGAGCGCTCGCCGGCGTGTTGTCACCGGTCGAGAGGTACAGGTTGCCGTCGGCGTCCCAGTCGAAGTCGGCGCCCACGTGGCAGCACTGCCCGCGCTGCGCCTCGACCTCGATGATCTTCTGCTCGCTCGCCAGGTCGAGACCGGAGCCGGTCCACTTGAACCGGGAGAGGCGGTTGACGCCCTTCCACTGGTCCCAGTAGCTCTCGTCCTCACCCGCGGGGAGCATGTTCGGGGCCGCACCGGTCGGCGTGCCGCTCTGGGGCGCGTAGACCAGATAGACCCACTGGTTCTCGGCGAAGTCGGGGTCGACGCCGACGCCCTGGAGCCCGTCCTCCGAGTTCTGGTAGACGGGGATCGTGGCCACGACGCGCGTGGTGCCGGTCTTCGGATCGGTGTGGCGGATCTCGCCGTTGCGTGCCGTGTGGAGGACCGACTTGTCCGGGAGGACGGCGAGGTCGATCGGTTCGCCGACGTTCTTCGTCAGCAGCACCTTCTCGTAGTTGCTCCAGTCGAGCGCGGACTCCGCGCCCGGCTCCGAGCCGTGGTCCACTCCGTCGTGGGCCGAGGCGGGCAGGCCGAGGGCGGTGAGTCCGGAGACCGTCACCATCCCGGCGATGCCGAGGGCGAAGAGAGACCTGATGCTTCTCTTCGTGGATCGCTTACCATTCATGCGTGATGTGATTCCTTCAACGAGGTGTTCATCGCAGAGGCCGGATCCGTCTCTGTCCGCACGACGTGCGGATCCGGTCTCCTCTGGTCGGCCCGCGGGCCGATGTCTTCGTCGTCGCCTCCTCTCGCGGGATGCTGTCGCGGCGCCGGTCGCTCCTCTTAATAAGGGAGCGGTTCCGGCTGGTCCGGGCCGGCGCGGGGTCTCCCCCGCGCCGGCGGGTCAGTGGGCCGGTCGGATCAGTGATCCGAGCGGATCAGTGATCCGAGCGGATCAGCGGATCAGGACTCGAAGGCCGAGGGCAGGTACTCGGCGACGTTGTCCTTGGTGACGACCGGCGCGAAGAGCTGGATCTGGCGCGGGACGCCGAGCGAGGTGGTGTCGCTCATCGACTTGTTCTGCTCGATCAGGCGGGCGAGCTTGATGCCGTCCGCGGCCTGGGTCGAGGGGTAGACGACCGTGGCCTTGACCACGGAGTCGTCGGCCTCGATCGAGCGCATCACGTTCGCCGAGCCGGCGCCGCCGACGAGGATGAACTCGTCGCGGCCCGCGGTGTCGATCGCGGCGAGGACGCCGACGCCCTGGTCGTCGTCGTGGTTCCAGATCGCGTCGATCTGCGGCGCCGCCTGGAGGAGGTTGGCCGCGGCCTGCTCGCCGCCCTGGACGGTGAAGTCGGCGGCGACGCGGTTGTCCACGTCGAGTCCGCAGCCCGAGAGCGCGTCGGCGAAGCCCTGGCTGCGGTCCTGGGTCAGCGGCAGCGAGTCGATGCCGGCGATCTCGGCCACGACCGCGTCCGGGTTGTCGCCGAGCTGCTCGCAGAGGTAGGTGCCGGCGCTGACGCCCATGCCGTAGTTGTCGCCGAGCACCGTCGAGCGGGCGGCGAACGGGCTGGAGAACTCGCGGTCGACGTTGATGACGGTGATGCCCGCCTCCATCGCCTCGGTCGCGACCTCGGTCAGCGCGGCGCCGTCGATCGGCAGCAGCACGATCGCGTCGACGCCGTCGTTGATGAAGGTCTCGACCTGGCTGATCTGCAGGTTCACGTCGTTGGTGCCCTCCGCGGTGCGCAGCTCCACGTCGTCGTACTTCTCGGCCTCGGCGATGGCCGCGCGGCTGACGGCGCCCATCCAGCCGTGGTCGGCGGCGGGAGCGGTGAAGCCGATCACGACGTTGTCGCCCGAGGCGTCGTTGTCCGAGGCGGCGACCGCGGCGGCGGTGCCGCCACCGGAGGCGTTCCCGGTCTCGACGGGGGCGTTGGAGATGCAGCCGGTGAGCATCAGCGCGACGGCGCCGAAGGCGAAGCCGGCGGTGCCCAGGCGGGCGGTGCGGCCCAGTCGGGTGGTGCGGTCCAGGCGGGAGCCGGAGGGGTTGCGAACGGACATGGAAGTGATCTCCTTCGATGGATCCATGAGGGCCCGCAGGGCACAGCGGTGCCTGCGGAGGGTGACCGGAGTGGTCGAGGTGGATGCTGCTGGTGCTGGGAAGCGGGGCGAGCGCCCCGGGAAGAGGTGGGGCCGGCGGCCCCTCGGGTCAGGACTTGCCGCGGGCGGCGAAGCGCTGCTGCAGCAGGACGGCGGCGACGATGATCGCGCCCTTCGCCACGGCCTGGGCCGAGGTCGACATGTTGTTCTGCGTGAAGACGTTGGTGAGGGTCGTGAAGATCAGGACGCCGAACACGGTGCCGACGATCGTGCCGCGGCCGCCGGCGAGCAGCGTGCCGCCGACCACGACCGCCGCGATGGCGTCGAGCTCGTAGAGCGTGCCGTTGGTCGAGGAGCCTGCGGTGGTGCGGGCGAGCATCATCACCGCGGCGATGCCCGCGGTCAGGCCGGCGAGGCCGTAGACGTACATGGTGTGCCGGCGGACCTTGATGCCGGCGAGGCGGGCCGCCTCCGGGTTGCCGCCGACCGCGACGGTGCGGCGGCCGAAGGTGGTGCGGTTGAGCAGGATCCAGCCGGCCACCGCGACGAGCGCGAAGATCAGCACGAGGACCGGGATGCCGAGCACGTCGGCGCGGAAGAAGTCGAGGAACGGGTCGACGGTGACGATCTGCGTCTGCCGGTTCGAGATCAGCTCTGCGAAGCCGCGGGCCGCGACGAGCATCGCCAGTGTCGCCATGAAGGCGACCACGCGGCCGTAGGCGATCAGCGCCCCGTTGATCAGCCCGCAGACCAGGCCCACGAGCACCGCGGTCAGCACGATGACCAGCCAGGAGGTGTTCGCCGCGTAGTACTGCGTCGAGACCGTGCTCGCCCAGACCGTCGCGAGCCCCATCACCGAGCCGACCGAGAGGTCGATGCCGCCCGAGGTGATGACGAAGGTCATGCCGATGCTGAGCACGCCGATCACGGCGGCCAGGCGGAGGATCGTCAGCACGTTGTCGACGCTGGCGAAGCGCTCCCCCGCGGTGGCGAACCCGACGATGCAGAGGATGACCAGCGCGAGCACCAGGCCGATGTTGCGGCCGAGCGAGCCGCCCATCATCCCCGCGAGCCCGGAGCGGGCGTCCTTCGACGGGGTCCCGCCGCTCGGCCCTCCGGTCGCGGCCGAGGCGTGACGTCCGGCGTCCTCCTGCGGACCGCCGATCGACGGTGACGCGGTGTCGAGCTGTCCGCTCACGCTGCACTTCCTTCCATGACGAGATCGAGCACGCGGTGCTCGTCGATCGAATCGGCGGGGCCCTCGTGGACCACGGCGCCGTCGGAGATCACGAGCACTCGGTCCGAGAGCCCGAGGACCTCGCCGATCTCGCTGGAGACCACGAGCACGGCGGCGCCGTTGGTCGCGAGGTCCCGGATCAGGGTGTAGATCTCGGCCCGCGCTCCGACGTCGACCCCGCGGGTCGGCTCGTCGAGCAGCAGCACGCGGCAGCCGCGCACCAGCCAGCGGGCGAGGAGCGCCTTCTGCTGGTTGCCGCCGGAGAGCGTGCGGGCGTCGCGGTCGACGCCGTGCGGGCGGAGGTCGAGCGCCACCGCCTGCTCGGCCGCCGCCGCGCGCTCGGAGCGCTCGTCGAGGAAGCCGCGCTTGGCGAAGCGGTCGAAGGTCGAGAGGGTGATGTTGCGGTAGACCGGCTCGTCCAGGAGCAGGCCCTGGCTCTTGCGCTCCTCCGGGCAGAGGCCGATGCCGGCGTCGACCGCGGAGGTGACCGAGCCTGCCCGCAGCCGCTTGCCGGCGACGCTGACGGTGCCGGTGCTGGCGCGGCGGGCCCCGTAGATGGTCTCCAGGATCTCGGAGCGGCCGGAGCCGACCAGCCCCGCGAGGCCGACGACCTCGCCGGCGCGGATCTCGAGCGAGACGTCGGCGAACGAGCCGCGCAGCCCCAGGTTCTCCACCTTCAGCAGCGTCTCGGCCTCGGCGGGGAGCTCGGTGCGGTCCGGGAAGACGTACTCCACGGCGCGGCCGGTCATCAGCGTGATCAGCTTCGAGGTCGGGGTGTCGGCGACGGCGAGGTTCTTCGCGACCGTCGCGCCGTCCTTGATGACGGTGATCCGATCGCCGATGGCGCGGATCTCCTCGAGGCGGTGCGAGATGTAGACGATGGCGACGCCGTCGGCGGTGAGCTGGCGGACCACGTGGAAGAGGTTCTCCACCTCCTCCGAGTCGAGCACCGCGGAGGGCTCGTCCATGATGATGACCCGCGCGTCGTGCGAGAGGGCCCGCGCCATCTGCACGATCTGCTTGCCGGCGGCGGAGAGGCTGCCGACCTCGCGGTGCGGGGCGATCTCGGGGTGGCCGAGGCGCTGCATCAGCTCGCGGGTGATCCTCGCGGCCTTGGAGCGGGCGGTGAAGCCGCCGCGGGAGAGCTCGTGGCCGAGGTGGATGTTCTCGGCGACGGAGAGGCCGTCGACGACGTCCAGCTCCTGGTACATCGTGGCGATGCCGAGGGCGAGCGCGGCCGTCGGCGAGGGGATCGTGACGACCTTCCCGTCCACGAGGATCTCGCCCTCGGTGGGCTGGTGGGCCCCGGCGAGCGTCTTGATCAGCGTGGACTTGCCGGCGCCGTTCTGGCCGAGGAGGCAGTGCACCTCGCCCGGGCGGACGTCGAGGTCGACGCCGTCGAGGGCTCGTGCTCCGGGGAAGACTTTGACGATCCCGCGCATCTGCAGAAGCAGTTCTGACGCGGTGTCCTGAGTGCGGGAAAGAGGCTGGGCGGCGGTGTCGCCGGGGTCTGCGTTGACCATGCGGACGAAGCTACAACGACTTAAGTCGCGGGTCAACCAAAAGTTCTGAGTCGTTTCGAAGGAGATCCGGGCGGTCGCCCAGCGCGTCGAAACGCTTCCGTCACCGGCGCCAGCCCTGGGATCCGCGGGTTTAGGCGACATCTGACGGCGCAATGCGCGGCGTGTCGAGACACCACGTCCCGTCGTAGAGCGCTCTCCGACCCTATGAATCCCGTCCGGGCCGCAACCGGATCGTGACCTGCGGCCTCCCGGGCCCTCCGTCGCCGCCCTCCCGCTCAGCAGAAAGAGCTGGCGGAGCCGAGCGCGGGCATGGGAGGGTCGACCCGCCGACGAAAGGACGACGATGTCGAACGACCGAGCACTGCGCGTCGCGATGGTGGGGACCGCCTTCATGGGCCGCACCCACTCGCACGCCTGGCGCACCGCCCCCCGCTTCTTCCCGCTGCCGCTGCGCCCCGAGCTGGCCGTCCTGGTGGGCACCGACCCGCAGCGGACCGCCGAGCGCGCCGAGACCCTGGGCTGGAGCGAGTCGTCGACCGACTGGCGCGCGGTGATCGCGCGCGACGACATCGACCTCGTCGACATCTGCACCCCCGGCGACACTCACGCCGAGATCGCGATCGCCGCCCTCGAGGCCGGCAAGCACGTCCTCTGCGAGAAGCCGCTGGCCAACTCCGTCGAGGAGGCCGAGCGGATGGTCACCGCGGCCGCCGCCTCGGGCCGCGTCGCGATGTGCGGCTTCAGCTACCGCCGCACCCCCGCGCTGGCGCTGGCCAAGCGCTTCGTCGACGAGGGCCGGCTCGGTGCGATCCGCCACGTCCGCGCCCAGTACCTGCAGGACTGGCTGAGCGACTCCGAGGCCCCGCTGACCTGGCGCCTCGACGCCGCGAAGGCCGGCTCGGGGGCACTCGGCGACATCGGCGCGCACATCATCGACAGCGCGCAGTGGCTGACCGGCACCCCGATCGCCTCCGTCTCGGCGGTCCTGCGCACCTTCACCACCGAGCGCCCCGTGCTCGCGACGCAGGCGGGCCTCGGCGGCCGCGCGGAGGAGGGCGCCGAGCGCGGCCCGGTCACGGTCGACGACGCCGCCGCCTTCACCGCCTCCTTCGAGGGCGGCGCCCTCGGCGTCTTCGAGGCGACTCGCGTCGCCACCGGCCGGAAGAACGCCAACCGCATCGAGATCAACGGCGAGACCGGCAGCATCGCCTTCGACTTCGAGCGGATGAACGAGCTCGAGTACTACGACGCCCGCGACCCCGAGGACGCGCAGGGCTTCCGCACCATCCAGGTCACCGAGCCCTCGCACCCGTACATGTCGGCCTGGTGGCCCGCCGGCCACGGCATCGGCTACGAGCACCTCTTCAGCCACCAGGTCGTCGACCTCGTCGAGGCGATCGCCGCCGGCACCCCTGCCACCCCGACCTTCGCCGACGCCCTCGAGGTCCAGCGCGTCCTCGCCGCCGTCTCGACGAGCGCCGCGAACCGCTCCGAGTCCACCCCCGTGCAGCGCGGCACCGGCCCGGTCTGACGCCGGAAGGCACCGCGCTGATCTTGGCAGAGGAGATCTCCCAGCAGCCTGCTGGGAAATCGAGTGATCCTCCTCATCCTTCCCTCGCTGGACTGCGAGCCGAGTGTCGAACGGTTCCGAGAGGGTGCAGCGTCTCCGTCGGGCACGGAGTGCCAGGCTGGGGCGATGCGCCGACGAGGGAGTTCTGCGGCGGCCGTCGCGGTCGTCGCGCTGCTGCTGGGCGGCTGCGTGGAGGCGGAGTCCGGGCCGGCGGCGGTCGGTGCCGGTGGCGTGGCGGACGGCACCTCGGCGAGGGTCTCCGCCGCGGGGACCGTCGACGTCTCCTATCAGCGGCAGGGCGACTTCGCGGTGGTCGTCGCGCTCGACTGCTCGGCCTGCTCCGGGACCGTCACCGTGTCCGCGCCCGGCCGCAGCACTCCGGTGGGCGAGGCCGCGGCGGGGACGCAGTCGTCGTGGCTCCTCGAGACCGTCGCGACCGACCCCGTCGACCAGTCGCTCCTCGTGCGGACCGCCGGCCACTGGACGCTCACTCTGCAGAGCTGGAACGACCTGCCCGAGGTCTCCGGCGAGCAGTCGGGCAGCGGATCCGCGGTGCTCGCGTTCTCGGACGACGTCGACAGCCTCGACGTCGCCTACGGCCCGGCGAGCAGCGAGGACTCGCTCTCCGGCCGCGTCCTCGGCACCGCCGGCACCCGGCAGACCTTCGGCGACACCACGGCCTTCGCCCGCGTCGTCGACGCCACCCTGCCCGGCGTCGTCGCCCTCCGCACCGACGGCGCCTGGACCCTGACCCCGACCCCGTGACACGCGCGCCGGGTCCCCGGTCGCCCTCCGCGAGATGCCACTTGTGAGCACGACACGCCGCAGAATCCGCGCACAAGTGGCATCTCGCGGAGGGGGTCGGCGGGGGCGCTTCGGGGGCTTCGCCTCGTGAGGCGATCCTGCGCCATACTTCCTGGATGAGCAAGAAGATTGACGCGGCGCATCGCGCCCTGGTAGCAGCCCTCGACAAGCACGCCGGCCTCGTCGGCGACAAGTCGTCGAAGCCGAGCAAGGTCGCGCGCGCCGCGTCCGAGCTCCGCGCCGCGACGAAGGCCTACTCGGCGCTCGTCTCGGCCCGCACCGGCACCTCGAGCCCGTTCGCAGACCTCGCCGACCCGCGCCTGGACCAGCCGACCATCGCCTCCCTCCGGGCCGAGCGCGACGCGATCGCCGCCCGCCTGGCCAAGCACGAGGCCCTCGCGGCGGAGTCGGGCGACCAGGCCCTCGCCGGCTGACCCTCCTCCCCCGCTCTCCCTCCCCCGCGGAAGTCGCCGTGTTACGGGCGTGTTTCGCGCGCCCGGTGGCGCCCTGCGTACGGTGGTCTCCGGGATCCGCGCAGTCGCGGCGTCGAGCGACCGGAGGCCGGTCGCAGCGCCGGCGGTGACCAGCACCGCCCGTGGACGCCGCCCGGATCCTCTCCACGGAAGGATCCACCGCATGTCCCTGCGCCGCACTCTCCTCGCGACCACCGCGATCGCCGCCTCCGCCCTCCTCCTCGCCGGCTGCTCGTCCGCCGCCGGCGCGAGCGACGACACCGTCCGCATCGGCGTGGTCGGCGCGGGCGACCCCTACTGGGCGACCTACGAGCAGGCCGCCGAGGACGCGGGCATCGACGTCGAGATCGTCGACTTCACCGACTACAACCAGCTCAACCCCGCGCTGACCGAGGGCGAGATCGACCTCAACCAGTTCCAGCACCTCGTCTACCTGGCGCAGTACAACACCTCGGCCGACGCCGACCTCGTGCCGATCGGCGCGACCGCGATCTACCCGCTCGGCCTCTACTCGACCCAGTACGACAGCGTCGAGGACATCCCCGAGGGCGAGAGCGTCGCCGTCCCGAACGACGTGACCAACCAGGCCCGCGCGCTCCTCGTCCTCCAGTCGGCCGGCCTGATCGAGCTGACGGACGGCGGCACCGCCTTCTCCGGCCTCGACGTCATCGACACCGGCGCCTCGAAGGTCACCGTCACCGCGCTCGACGCGGCGCTCGTGCCGACCTCGCTCCCCGACGTCGCCGCCGCGGTCGTCAACAACGACTACCTCGCGGGCGCGGGCCTCGAGGCCACCGACGCCCTCGCGCAGGACGACCCGACCGACCCGACCGCGGTGCCCTACGTCAACGTGTTCGCCGCCCGCGCGGACGACGCCGAGAACGAGACCTACCTGAAGCTCGTCGACGTCTACCAGACCTCGCAGGACGTGCTCGACGGCGTCTCCGAGCAGTCGGGCGGCACGGCCGTCTTCGCGACGACCCCCGCCGCCGAGCTGCAGTCGACCCTCGCCACCGTCGAGGCCGACGCCGCCGCCCAGGGCTGATCCGCCCCTCCCCCGCCGCGACCCCGCGGCGCAGCAGCGCCCGACCCGGCAGTGCCCGACCCCAGCAGTGCCCGACCCCAGCAGTGAAGGAAGCGCCGTGCCGCTCATCCGCCTCGCCGACGTGAGCAAGGTCTACCCGCCGCTCGCGCGCGGCGCGTCCGCCCTGACCGCCGTGGACGGCGTCAGCCTCGACATCGAGGCCGGCGACGTCTACGGCGTGATCGGCTACTCCGGCGCCGGCAAGAGCACGCTCGCGCGCCTGATCAACGCCCTCGAGCCCGCCACCGGCGGCAGCATCGAGATCGACGGCCGCGAGATCGTCGGCCTGCCCGAGCGGGAGCTGCGCCGGCTGCGCCTCGGGATCGGCATGATCTTCCAGCAGTTCAACCTCTTCGGCTCCAAGACCGTCGAGCAGAACGTCGCCTATCCGCTGCAGGTCGCCGGCACGCCGCGTGCCGAGCTGCGCCCCCGCGTCGACGAGATGCTCCGCTTCGTCGGCCTCTCCGACAAGGCCCGCAGCCACCCGGAGCAGCTCTCCGGCGGCCAGAAGCAGCGCGTCGGCATCGCCCGCGCCCTCGCCGCCTCGCCGCGCATCCTCCTCGCCGACGAGGCCACCAGCGCCCTCGACCCGGACACCACCGGCGAGGTGCTCGCGCTCCTGCGCCGGATCAACGAGGAGCTCGGCGTCACCATCGTCGTCATCACGCACGAGATGGACGTCGTCCAGCAGCTCGCGACGAAGGTCGCCGTGATGGAGGCGGGCCGCATCGTCGAGCGCGGCCCCGTCTTCGACGTCTTCTCGGCCCCGCGGGAGGCGGTCACCCGCCGCTTCGTCTCCACGGTCGTGCGCACGGTGCCCTCGCGGGAGGAGGCGGCGGTGCTGCGCGCGCGCCACCGCGGCCGCCTCGTCACGCTGTCCTTCTCGGACGGCTCCGCCTCGCAGGGCGACGTCTTCGCCGAGATCGCGCAGGCCGGCGTCCCGCTGGAGCTCGTCTACGGCGGCATCACCGACGTCCGCGGTCGCGCCTTCGGCCACCTCACCGTCGCGCTCGACGCGTCCGACGCCGTGATCGACCCCCTGCTGGCCCGCCTCGGCGCCCGCGTCGCCCTCACGGAGGTGCCCCGATGAACGAGCTCATCCCCCTGCTGCCCCAGCTCGCCGAGGCGACCGGCGAGACCCTCTACATCGTGGCCTTCAGCCTGCTCTTCGGCGGGATCGGCGGCCTGCTGATCGGGCTCGGCCTCGCCGTCACCCGCGGCGGCGCGCTCTACGCCAACCGCTTCGTCTTCGGCCTGCTGAACGTGATCGTCAACGTCTTCCGGCCGATCCCGTTCATCATCTTCATCGCCGCCGCCCAGCCGCTCGCGCGCCTGGTGGTCGGCACGGGCATCGGCACCGACGCGATCGTCTTCACACTCTCGCTCGCCGCGGCCTTCGGCATCGGGCGCATCGTCGAACAGAACCTGCTGACCGTGCAGCCCGGCGTGATCGAGGCCGCCCGCTCGGTCGGCGCGAGCCGCTTCCGGATCGTCCGCACGGTCCTGCTGCCCGAGGCGCTCGGACCGCTGATCCTCGGCTACACCTTCGTCTTCGTCGCCATCATCGACATGTCGGCCGTCGCCGGCTACATCGGCGCCGGCGGCCTGGGTACCTTCGCGATCCAGTACGGCTACCGCCAGTTCGAGCCCGTCGTCACCTGGGCGGCCGTGCTCGTCATCATCGTGATCGTCCAGCTCGTCCAGCTGCTCGGCAACGTCCTGGCCCGTCGAGTCCTCCGCCGCTGACCCGCGCGTCCCCTCCCTCTCCGCGAGATGCCACTTGCGTACACGACGCGCCGCGAAAAGCGTGCCCAAGTGGCATCTCGCGGGAGGAGTCAGCACGGTGGGTGTCATGAGGATCCGATACGACCCGCAAGCGAACGCCGCCTACCTGCCCGTCGGGCGCGAACCCGAGGCCGGCGAGTCCGTCGAGCAGGTGCACGACATCGCCGACCCGCACGGGTTCGGCGAGATCATCCTCGACTTCGACGCCGCCGGACACCTCATCGGCGTCGAGATCCTCGGCGCGCGCGCACTCCTGCGCCCCGAGGCCCTGGCCGACGCCGACATCCTCTGACGCCTTAACCACCTCCGCGAGATGCCACTTGTGTACGCGACACGCCGTGAAAGGCGTGCACAAGTGGCATCTCGCGGAGGGGAGGGGGCAGGGCTCAGTAGCGGGGCTTGCGCTCCGGGCGCTCCGAGGAGCGGGACGGGCCCGAGGGGCGAGCGCCGCGGTCGGCGCCGGCGCGGCTGGGGCGGCGGTCGGGCTTGAGCTCGATCAGCTGGCCGCTGATGCGGGTGCCGGCGAGGCGGTCCAGCACGTCCTGGGGCAGGTCGGCCGGCAGCTCCACGATCGAGAAGTCCGGGCGGATGTCGATGTGCCCGAAGTCGCCGCGGTTGAGGCCGCCCTCGTTCGCGAGCGCGCCGACGATCTGGCGGGGCTCGACGCGCTGACGGCGGCCCACCTCGATCCGGTAGGACGCGAGGTTGCTGTTCGACGAGCGCTGGCGGCGCTCGGGACGCTCGCGGTCGTTGTCGTACGAGGACCGGTCAGAGCGCTCCGGGCGGTCGCCGCGGCTGTCCTCGCGGCGGAAGCGGGGGTCGTCCGGCGAGAGCAGCAGCGGCTCGTCGCCCTGGGCGACGATCGCCAGCGCGGCGGCGACGTCGGACTCGACCACGTCGTGGTGCTCGACGTAGTGGCCGATGATGTCGCGGAAGCGGTCGAGCCGCTCGCGGTCGGCCAGCGCCGTGGTGATGGCGTCGTCGAAGCGGGAGAGGCGCGTCACGTTGACGTCCTCGACACTCGGGAGGCGCATCTCGGTCAGCGGCTGGCGGGTCGCCTTCTCGATGGCGGAGAGGAGGCGGCGCTCGCGCGGGGTCACGAAGCTGATCGCGGCACCGCTGCGGCCGGCCCGGCCGGTGCGGCCGATGCGGTGCACGTAGGACTCGGTGTCGATCGGGATGTCGTAGTTGACGACGTGGCTGATCCGGTCGACGTCGAGACCGCGGGCCGCGACGTCGGTCGCGACGAGGATGTCGAGCTTGCCCGACTTCAGCTGCTCGACGGTGCGCTCGCGCTGGGCCTGGGCGACGTCGCCGCTGATCGCGGCGGCCGTGTAGCCGCGGGCGCGCAGCTTCTCGGCGAGCGTCTCGGTCTCGCTCTTGGTGCGGACGAAGACGATCATGCCCTCGAAGTTCTCGACCTCGAGGATGCGGGTCAGCGCATCGACCTTCTGCGGGTACGACACCATCAGGTAGCGCTGGGTGGTGTTGGCGGAGGTCGTGGTCTTCGCCTTGACCGTGATCTCCTCCGGGTCCTTCAGGTACTTCTGCGAGATGCGGCGGATCTGCGACGGCATGGTCGCCGAGAACAGCGCGATCTGCTTCTCGACCGGGGTGTCGGCGAGGATCGTCTCGACGTCCTCCGCGAAGCCCATCTTGAGCATCTCGTCGGCCTCGTCGAGCACCAGGTACTTCAGGTGCGTGAGGTCGAGGGTGCCCTTCTCGAGGTGGTCCATGATGCGGCCGGGCGTGCCGACGACGACGTGGACACCGCGGCGCAGTGCGGAGAGCTGGGTGCCGTAGCCCTGGCCGCCGTAGACGGGGAGCACGTGCACGCCGCGCAGGCCGGACGCGTAGCGCTCGAACGCCTCGCAGACCTGGAGCGCGAGCTCGCGGGTCGGCGCGAGGACGAGCGCCTGCGGGGTCTTCTGCGAGACGTCGAGGCGGGAGAGGATCGGCAGCGCGAACGCCGCGGTCTTGCCGGTGCCGGTCTGCGCGACGCCGAGGACGTCGCGGCCGGACAGGAGGGAGGGGATCGTCGCGGCCTGGATCGCCGAGGGCGTCTCGTAGCCGACCTCCTTGAGGGCCTTGAGGACGGGGTCGCTGAGACCCAGGTCCGAGAAGACCAGCGAGGGGGCGGTCTCGTCTGCCGGCGCGGCCGGGGCGGTGCTGTCGGCGGCGGGCGCGGTCGCGCCGTCGGCCTGGGGGGCGGGTTCGGGTGTATCGGTGGACGCCATAGTGCAACGGTAGGCCGTCGGAGGCGCGCGCGAGCGCAGATCCGGCCTCTGAGCGGGCATTCGCGCCGGATCGGCGGCTGTGGAGGGGTCTCGGGGGGCCGCGCGGGCCCTGCCGTCAGTAGAACTCGACGGTATCGACCCGGTTGATCAGCTCCTCGCCGTCGAGGTAGCGGGTGGCGTTGCGGGCGAAGAGCTCGGCGATCAGGCGGTCCTCGGCCGCGTTCAGCGCGGCGGTGTGCGGGCTGAGCAGCACGCTCGGGTGGCTCCAGAGCGGGCTGTCCTGCGCGAGCGGCTCCTCCGCCACGACGTCGAGGGCGGCGAAGCCGACCCGGCCGTCCTCGAGCGCGGCGAGCAGCGCGTCCTCGTCGATCACGGTGCCGCGGCCGACGCTGACCAGCGTCGCTCCGGGGCGCAGCGCGGCGAAGAAGTCCGCGCCGACGAGCTTCTCGGTCTGCTCGGTGCCGGGGAGGGTGACGACCACGCCGTCGATCCGCCCCGCGACGTCGGCGATCGCCGACGGCGGCACGATCTCGTCGACGTGCTCGACGGCGCTCTCGTGCCGGCTGGTGCCGATCACCCGGGCGCCGAGGACCGACAGCTTCTGCGCTGTCGCCCGGCCGATGGTGCCGAGCCCGACGATCAGGATCGTCTGCTCCGAGAGCAGGCTCATCGTCCAGCGCGAGCCCCACTCGCGGGCGCCCTGCAGCGCCTGCAGCTTGGGCAGCGTCTTCGCGCCCGCCAGCAGGCCGAACAGGGAGAACTCGGCCAGCGGATCGGAGTGCACGCCCGCGGAGGTGGAGAACGCGACCCGCGCGAGCTGCTCCTCGCTCAGGCCGGCCTTCTTCACCTGCGCGCCGCCGCCCGCGGGCATCGTCTGCACCCAGCGCAGCCCCGGGTTCGCGGCGACCGTGCGAGCCAGCTCCGACGGCGTCTCGTCCGGCACACCGTAGAGCACCTCGGCGGAATCGACCAGCTCCTCGAACGCCGCCTGCTGCTCCGCGGTGCGCTCGAAGGCCGGGTCGCCGCCGTGATCGCCCGGGTGCCGCATCGGCGGCAGCAGACTCTGGTCGGCGACGAAGTCGATCCGCGGCTCCAGCTCCACCACCCGCACGATCAGCTCGTCGCTGATCGGCGTGGCGGCCACGACGCGCAGGCGTCCGGTGCGGGCCGCGCCGGGCTCGGTCGATCGGGGCGGAGTCGGAGCGGGCGTCGTCACGGGAGTCCCTTCGAGCGGCGAGCGGCGAACGGCGCGGCGGGCACCGACGCGATCGACCGCGGTCTCCCGTCAGCGTATCGAGCGGAGGGAGCGCGTCAGGTTCGGGCGCAGGGCGGGGAGGAGGCCGGCGTTCGCAGGGAGGTGGGTCTCGATACGCCCGGCCAAGAAGCAACCCCTTGGCCGCCTGCGTTGCTGTGGATCTCCGCGTCGTCGGCCGTCAGTCACCGGGCCGCCGGCTGGACGAACGGTGAGGACGCCCCTGCACGCCTCGAGCCCCGCCCTACCGTGAGCGGACGGCAACATCGATCGAAGGAGACCGGATCATGGCGGCAGCAGGAGTGGCGACGGTATGGGTGCCGGTCGAGGACATGGAGCGGGCGGTCGCGTTCTACCGCGACACCCTCGGCCTCGACGTGAAGAGCACCTCGAGCGACTGGTCGGAGCTCGACGCGGGCGGACTGATGATCGGGCTGAACGCCCGCGAGTCGGCCTCGGTCGCGGAGAGCGGCGGAGCGGTCATCTCGTTCCAGCCCGACGGCAGCATCGAGGACGAGCTGGAGCGGCTGAAGGCGCGCGGCGCGTCGATCGAGGGCGAGATCAGCGACCACGAGTGGGGTCGCATCCTCCCCTTCAAGGACTCCGAGGGCAACGACCTCCAGTTCTACACGCCGCCGCAGAGCTGACGGCGGGCTGAGCGCCGGAGAGACGGCGCGGAGCGAGGGGGAGGCACGGAACCGCCTCCCCCTCGTCGCGTCAGGACGGCTCGTCGTGTCAGGACGGCTCGTCGCGTCGGGACGGCTCGTCGCGTCAGGACGGCTCGTCGGCTCAGGACGGCCGCAGTGGCAGCCGGCCGGCGAGCCGCGCACCGCCGAGGGCGGCCGACGGGGCCAGCTCGATCGAGCCTCCGTAGACCGCGAACTGGCGCGAGAGGCGCTCGATCCCGGAGAGCACCGGCGGGGCCGCGAGCCCGCCGCCGTCGTCGTCGAGACCGATCACCACGGCGTGCTCCCTCTCCCCGCGCGCCACGTCGAGCTGCAGCCGCACGGCCCGCGCGCCGCCGTGCTTGAGCGCGTTGGCCAGCGCCTCCTCGATCAGCCGCACCAGCAGCACCCGCTGCTCGATCGGGACACCGCGCTCCTCGAGACCCGGGTAGTCGTCGTGGACGTCCAGGTCGACGGCGATCTCCGGCGGCAGGCGCGAGAGCAGATCGCGGGCGGCGGCGACCAGCCCGTGCTCGATGTCGACCGGGTAGAGCGCCCCGCTGACCGCGCGGACCTCCTGCTCCCGCAGCTCGTCGAGCCGGCTCGCGATGCCGCTCAGGCGCTCGGCGGTCGCGGCGGAGGGAGGAGTCGCGGCCAGCCCGCGCAGCTCCGCGGCCAGCACCACGAGCGTGTTCTGCAGCCGGCCGTGCAGGCCCTGCGCGACCTCGCGGCGCACGCGCAGCTCCTCCTGCTGGAGCGCCTGCACCGCGTCGACGGCCTGCAGCAGCACGCGGGCGCGCTCCCGCTCCTTCTCGCGCACCCGTCGGGTCGCATCGACGAGCAGGAACCCGAACGAGACGATCAGGCCGACGACCACCGCGCCCACCACGAGCTCGACCACGAGCGCGTCGAGCGCGGTCGGCAGGTAGACCCCGACGATGAGCTGCAGCCCGACGCGGACGACGGCGACGACCGCCGCGATCCCCGCCGAGACCAGCAGCCGCCCGGTGCGCGCGCGGCGCTCGGGACGCAGCAGCGCGACGAGCGCGACCGCGAGGCCGATCGACGCGATGTTGACGACCACGCGCACGACGACGTCGACGACAGGCCCGCTCTCGACCCCCCGGACGGTCTGCGACAGCATGCCCAGCGCGAAGACCGCCTGCAGCGCCGCGAGGACGGCCAGCACCCCGCCGAGGATCGCGACGGTCCCGCGGAGGATCCGGTTGTCCTCGGCGTCGTCCGCGCGGCGCGGCCGGGAGTCGTCGGGGAGGGTCACCGGGTGTGCTCCAGGAACAGCAGGGTCGCCTCCACGCGGGGGTTGCGCGAGCCGTCGGAGCGCAGTCCGAGCGCTCCGTAGAGGGCGTTCACGTGATTGTCGACCGAGCGCACCGCGATGCCGAGCCGCACCGCGATCGCGGCGTTGGTGAGGCCCGAGGCGAGGGCGCCGAGCACCTCGTACTGCCGGCGGCTGAGCGCGTCGACGGGCGAGCTCCGGCGGGCGGTGCGCGCGGCGACCAGGGCGGGGTCGAGCACGGTCCGGCCGTCGAGCGTCGCCCGGATCGCGGTCATCAGCGCGGGGGACGAGAGCGACGAGCTCTTCGAGAGGTAGCTCCAGCCGCGCACCTCGTCGCGGCCGAGCCGGAGGAAGCGGTGCATCGAGTCGACCGCCGAGAGCAGCACGACGGCGAGCTCGGGGTCGCCGGCGCGCAGCTCGCGGCCGAGCTCGATCCCGTCGCCGTCGCCCAGCTCGATGTCGATCACGGCGACGTCGAGCTCGGCGGGTCGCAGCCGCTCGCGCGCCTCGGCGGCCGAGGACGCCTCGACGACGCTGCGGACTCCGGGTACCGCGCGCAGCAGCGACGCGAGCATCTGCCGGTAGAGCGGCTGGTCGTCGACGACGGCGAGCCGCAGCTCCCGCAGACCGCCCCCGAACGTCACACCGCATATCTTGTCCCGGCGCCGGGGGCGGGATCGGCGGAGATCGTGCTCAGAGCCGCTTGACCCCCGTCAATGGGGGGCACGGTCCCACCGTCGGAGCGCCCTGCGGACCGGTCGACGAGACATCCGGTCTCAGCGCGCGAGCAGAGCCCCCGTCAGCGCCAGCCCACCGGCCGCCGCGGCGAGCGCCGCCGCCCACATCCCGAGGCCGTAGCCGAGGCCGGCGGCCCAGCGCCGCTCGAGCAGCATCCGCGCGGCCTCGACGCTCGCCGTGCTGAAGGTGGTGAAGCCGCCCAGGACGCCGGTGCCGAGCACGAGGCGCCACGCGTCGTCCAGAGCGCCGGTCAGGGCCAGCCCGGTGACGACGCCGAGCAGCAGCGAGCCGGAGACGTTGATCAGGAGCGTGCCGACGGGCCAGCGGACCGGGATCAGCGAGCGCGCGACGCCGTCGAGGACGAGGCGGGCTGCGGCGCCGACGCCACCGGCGAGAGCGATGCCCAGGAAGAGGAGCGGCTCGGTCACGCGATCGCCCCGCTCCGCCGCCGGCCCGCGAGGACGACGCCGAGCGCTGCCGCGAGGGTGCCGAGCACGAGCGTCACGCCGGTGTAGAGGACGCCGTCGGCCCAGCGTCCGCCCTCGAGGAGCGTCACGGTGTCGAGGGAGAAGGTGCTGTAGGTCGTGAAGCCGCCGAGCACTCCGGTGCCGAGCAGGAGGCGGAGGGTGAGCCGGCCGCCGGTGTCCGGTCCGCGGCGGGCGAGGCCGGCGAGCAGCAGGCCGAGCAGGAAGGCGCCGACGAGGTTGACCGCGATCGTCGCCACCGGGACGGCGCCGAGCGGCGGCAGTACGAGCGCGGTCCCGTAGCGGGCGGCCGTGCCGACGGCGCCGCCCGCGGCGACCAGGAGGATCGCGCCCGGCCGCAGGTGCGGCGGCCGGGTGCTGAGCGGCGCGGTGCTGGGCGGCCCGGTGCGGGGCGGCGTCACTCCCCCGTGTCCCAGGGGACGCGACGGCGTGTGCCCTCGTCGGCGCGGGGCACGACGAGGACGGGGCGGCGCTGGCGGTGCGCGAGGTGCACCGCGACGCTGCCGCTGAGGAACTCGGCGATGCTCGCGAGCACTCCGGCGTCGCGGGTGCCGACCACGATCATCCGGGCGTCGACCTCTTCGGCGACGTCGGTGAGGACCAGCGCCGGCTCGCCCTGGACCGTGCGCAGCGTCCAGTCGACGTCCGTCCCGGCGAGGGCCGCGCCCATCTCCTCGCGGAGTCCTGGCGGCTCGGTCGGACCGGCGCCGGTGCCGCCGGAGCGCGGCACGAGGCCGACGGGGATGCCGCCGGTCATCGGGTCGACGTACTCGCCGACGAGGTACGGATCGGCGACCACGGTGAGCAGCAGCAGCGGCGCGCCGAGCCCGGAGGCGAGCTGCGCGGCGGTGCGGACGACCTCGGGACGCTGCCCGTCGACGACGCCGACGAGCACGGGTCCTGAGGGAGTGGATTCGGTCATGGACGGCTCCTTCCCTGGTCCTTCCATCCTCCCACCGGGGCCGGAGCGGGAGGAGACGCTGCGCGACGAGTTCCGTCGTGATCATTCCGTTACCGCACGGTGGCGGGCTAGAGTGACGAGTCGCCGGGCCCTGCCGGCGCCCCGCACCACCCCGCAGGCCCCCCTGCACCACCCCAGTCCGCCCACCCGAGGAGAGCGCACGCGTGTCGACCACTGGCATTCCCGATCCGCAGGAGTGTCACGACACCTCTCCCTCCGCGCCGGCGCACCTCACCCGCCGCGAGGCCCGCGCCGCTGAGGCGGCCGCCGCTTCACGGGCGGCCGGTGCCGCTGTGCCTGTCGCTGCCGCGGCCGTCGCCTCTGCGCCCGTCGCCTCCGCGCCCGTCGCCTCCGTGCCCGTCGCCTCCGTGCCCGTCGCTTCCGTGCCCGTCGCGACTCCTCGCGCCACGGTCGCCCCGCGCCCTCCCGCCGCCTCGCAGCCCGCTCGCTCCGGTGGGCTCAGCCGGCGCACCCTCGGCTTCGCCACGTTCTCGATCGTCGGCGGACTCTTCGCCACCGCCGCGCTCCCCGCGTACGGCGCCCGAAGCACCGCGGCCACCGCGGCCGGCACCGCCGCGAACCGCGCAGGCCTGCAGAACCTCACCGTCTCGTCGGAGGCGGCCGGGCAGACCGCCGTCCGCGACGCGTTCGCCGCGCCGACGCAGGCGCAGCTCGACGAGGCCAGCCGCCAGGCGGCCGTGCTGCAGAACGCGAACGGCGGCGGCTTCAGCACCGTGCAGACCCGCGCCGTCGGCGACGACTACCCGTGGCCCTACGAGACGATCGACGACGACGGCGGGGGGCTCTCCCCGCTCGGCTACTACTACCGCGAGTGCGTCGACTTCGTGGCCTGGCGCCTCAACCGCGACGCCGGCGCGACCGCCGCGCCGTGGAAGTATACCTGGGGCAACATCACGCCGATGGGCGGCAGCGCCTGGGAGTGGCCGGACAACTGGGCCGCGAAGGGCTGGGCCACGAGCTCCGTCCCCATCGTCGGCTGCGTCGCCTGGTGGACCTACAACCACGTCTCCTACGTGCAGCAGGTCAACGACGACGGCACCGTCCTCCTCGAGGAGTACAACTACGGCGGCCGCCACAGCTACGTCACCCGCACCTTCCCCACGGCGCAGGTCCCCCTCTTCCTCTACCCGCCCGCCCTGTAGCGGCGGCCCCCGCCGCCTCGCGGATCGCTCACCGCCTCCGTGCGGATATCCATGCTGATCGAGTAGTCCGCGAAGCGGGCGTATCGAGATCCACCACCGCCAGCAGGACGACCTGCAGACCCCGCCGCGCCGAGGGTGAGCGGCTCTCGAGACGCCCCTGCGGGGCTACTCGACCAGCATGACGACGCGCAGCGGCCGCACTCCCACCCCCAGCATGACGACGTGAAGCGACGTCCTCTCAGCGCTACTCAGGAAGCGACGGGCGTCGTCCCGCGCTCGAGCTGCTGCACCCTGGTCCGGGACACACCGAAGGCGGCGGCGGCGGCATCGAGCGTGTACCGGTCGGCTCGAGCGATCGCGACCGCTCGGCGTCGAGCGGCGGCCGAGCGCTCCTGCGCCTCTCGCGACTCGCGCTCGGCCTCCTCGGCTTCGCGCCACGCCGCCTCGGCGGCGGGAGTCACGTGCACAGTGACTGTGACGCTCACGTCCTCCTCAGGGACGTTCAGGAAGAGCGCGGCCACTTCGCGAGCAACGGCGTCGACCTCGCCCACCGTTCGGGCCTGACCCACGGTGTCGAGCTCGGGGATCGTCACCAGCCACCAGCGGCCGTCCCGTTCGGCGGTCGCTGCAAGGTCGTACTTCGTCACGGTCACCCTCCTAACGCCATTCCCTCGGGACATCGGGAAACTTCTTGCCTAGCTGACGAATCACGCCCGCCGATACCTCGGCATGCCGTGGGATCGTCTCCTTCACCGACTCGTCAGGCAGACCCCAGATCTCGTGGCTGCCCTTGCCCCGCCGCAGGAGCACCCACCCGCGCGAGCGAAGGAACGATACGACGTCTCGATACTTCTGCGGCTTCGGCACCAAGATATTACAGCCCCCCTAACGACGACAAGGAAAGGGGGACTGTCGAGATGGCGCACGACGCACGGTCGTCTTCCCGCGCGCAGCGGACGATCACCTCTGAGGCGACGCGCGCACACGATCGAGGACGGCCAGGAGCGCGGCGAGCGCGGGCGTGCGCGGGTCGATCGGGTCGTAGTGGTCGGCGTCCGGGAGTTCGACGAGGCGCGCGGACGGGTGCGCAGCGCAGTAGAGGCGGCTGTGCGCGATCGGGACCTCGTCGTCGAGGGCGCCGTGCAGGAGCACGGTCGGCATCGGCGGTGCGGGGAGCCGCGCCGGGTCGAGGTCGTCGAGCGGGCCGTCCAACCCGAGCAGCTCCGCCACGGCGCCGTCGCCCAGTCGTTCGTCCGCGGCGGCACGCAGGTCGGTCACTCCTGCCAGCGAGACGACGGCGTCGACGTGCGGCGACGGATGCGCGGCCTGCGACCACACGGCCAGGTGGCCGCCCGCCGAGTGGCCGACCAGCACCGTGCGCGGGCGCTCCTCCGCGGGGACCAGAGGCGGGAGCGCCGCGACGGCCGCGAGGACGTCGTCGAAGGAGCCCGGCCATCCGCCGCCCGGGTCGCCGACGCGCCGGTACTCGAGCAGCAGCACCGACCAGCCCGCGTCGGCGAGGGCGGCGGCCAGCGGGCGCGCGTGACTCCGGTCCCAGCGCGCCCGCCAGAAGCCGCCGTGCACGAACAGCACGAGACCCCGACCGGAGCCGCGGTAGTGCTCGGCGATCTGCTCCGGCGCCTCGCCGTAGCGGAGCACCTGGTCGGCCTCGCGCGCCACGAGGTCGAGGACCCCGCTCACGCCCCGCCGCGGACCTCTCGGGACTCGCGCGCCCCCTCGAGGAGCAGGTCGCGCACCGCCAGCACCACGGTCTCGACCTCCGCGAAGGACGTGGAGAGCGGGGAGAGCCCGAGCCGGATGCCGCTGGGCGTGCGGAAGTCCGGGATGATCCCGCGCTCCCAGAGCACGGGGACCATCGGGGCGAAGTCCGGGTGGTCGACGGTGATGTGGCCGCCGCGGCGCGCGGGCTCGCGGGTGGTCGACAGCTCGACGCCGAGCGGAGCGAGGTGCTCGTCGAACAGCTCGACGGCGAAGGCGGTCAGCGCGATCGACTTGGCGTGGATCGCGGGCAGGCCGGCCTCCTCGATCAGGTCGAGCATCGCCTGCATGGCGAGCATCCCGACGATCGGCGGCGTCCCGCTGAGGAAGCGGCGGATGCCGTCGGCGGGGTCGTAGTCCTCGCCCATCCGGAACGAGTCCTTGACGCCCATCCAGCCCTGGATCGGCTGCCGAGCGCCGGCGATCAGCTCGCGGCGGACGTAGAGGAAGGCGGGGGCGCCCGGTCCGCCGTTGAGGTACTTGTAGGTGCAGCCCGTCGCGAGGTCCACGCCCCAGGCGTCGAGCTCGATCGGCAGCACGCCGACGGAGTGGCAGACGTCCCAGAGCACCAGCGCGCCGTGCTCGTGCACGATCTCGGTGATCGCCGGGACGTCGGCGGCGTAGCCGGAGCGGTAGGCGACCTGGCTCAGCACGACGACGGCCGTGTCGGCGCCGACGACCGCGCGGACGTCGTCCGGCGTGACTCCGGAGCCCGACTCGGTCTCGATCCAGCGGATGCTCGCCCCGGTCTCGGCGGCGATCCCCTCGACCACGAAGCGGTCGGTCGGGAAGTTGCCGCGGTCGATGACGATCTCGGAGCGGCCGGGCCGGGCGGTCAGCGCGGTGCGGATCAGCTTGTAGAGCGAGACGGTGGTCGAGTCGCCGACGACGACCTGGCCGGGAGCGGCGCCCAGCACGGAGCGGCCGAGGCGGTCGCCGAGCGTCAGCGGGAGCTGGAACCAGCTGTCGTCCCAGCCGCGGATGAGGCGGGTCCCCCACTCCTGCTCGACGAACGCGGCGTAGCGCTCGGTCAGGACCTTCAGCGGGCGGCCGAGCGAGTTGCCGTCGACGTAGGCGGGCAGCGCCGGGTCGTCCGCGCCGACGAAGCGGGAGCGGTAGCCGGCGAGCGGGTCGAGGCGGTCGAGCTCGGCCGCGGAGGAGCGGACGGTCTGGTCGAGGGCCACGGCGGCCCTCCTCTCGTGTGGGGCGCAGGTGCGGGGAGGAGCGGGGACTCCTCACAGTCGCACGAGCGGGCCCCCGCGGGACAGCACTCGCGCGAGGATGGTCGGGTGACCTCCTCCGCAGCGCCCGTCCACCCTCGCCCGCGCCTGCTCCCGAGTCTCGGGGTGGGCGTCGCGGCGGGCGTGCTCGGACTGCTGCCGTGGCTGCTCACCGGGCTGCGGCTGCCGCTGCAGAACCTCTGGGCGACCGACGTGCTGCCCGAGGAGATGCCGCTCGCGCTGCTGCCGTTCAGCCAGTACTTCCTGACGCTGATCGTCTCGGTGATCGTGGTCGGGTCGGCCCTCGCGGGACTCGCGGCCCGCGTCGGCCGGCGGCGCGGCATCGGCCCGCTCGGCGCCGCGCTCGGAGCGGTCGGCGTGCAGGTCGTCGCGCTGGTGCAGTCGGCGCTGACCGTGTCCGCCGGGCTGCGGGAGGACCGCGACTCCGACCTCTACCTCGCGGCGATCGTCGGCGGCACCGTCGCCGCGATCGCGGTCGGAGCGCTGCTCCTGCTCGTGATCGCCCGGGCGCCTCGGGCGGGGGCGGCCGTCGCGATCTCGTTCGCTGCGGTGGCCGCCGGCGGGTGGCTGACCGGAGTGGTGGCGCCGCTCAGCCGCGACGGCTCGGCCGCCGGAGTCGCGCTGCTGAACGCGGTGCAGTGGCTGCCGGGGATCCTGGCCGGCCTCGCCCTCGCCTGGTGCGGGGTGCTCTCCGCCGGCCGCGTGATCGCCTGGATCGTGAGCCTCGCCGTGCTCTGGGTCGGGCCGGTGCTGGTCACCGCCGTCTCGGCCGCCGCCGGCTCGCGGGTGCTGGCCCGCCATCCGCTCGAGATGCTCGACTACACCCAGGCCGTCTTCACCAGCGCGCTGATGCTCCCGGCCGTCTCGCTCCGCACGCCGGCGACGGCCCTCGTCGTCGCCGCCCTCGGCGTCGCGGCCCTGCGCGCCTGGCACGCCCGCCACCCCAGCATGCTGGTCGAGTAGCCGCGCAGCGGCGTATCGAGGCCGACGTGTCGGCGGGGGTGGATCTCGATACGCCCGCTCCGCGGGCTACTCGATCAGCATGCTCGGCGCGGGAGGGGTCAGGACTCGAACCAGCCTCGGGGGTGGTGGTCGGCCGTCAGGGGGGTGCGCTCGCGCTTCGGGCGCGCCCACTGCACGGCGTTGGCCAGCACCCGCTTGATGTCGGGGTGGTGGTAGACGGGGTAGTCCTGGTCGCCGGGCGAGAAGTAGAACACCTTGCCCAGGCCCCGGGTGTACGTCACTCCGGAGCGGAAGACCTCGCCGCCCGAGAACGTCGAGAGGAAGACCGTCTCCTCGGGCACCGGGATGTCGAAGTACTCGCCGTACATCTCCTGCTCGGGGATGACGATCGGGCTCGGCACGCCCTCGGCGATCGGATGGGTCGGCGCGATCGTCCAGACCAGCTCGCGGTCGTGGTCGTTCCGCCACTTCAGCGAGCAGGTCGTGCCCATCAGCGCCTGGAAGATCTTCGAGTAGTGGCCGGAGTGCAGGATCAGGATGCCCATGCCCTCCTGCACGTGCCGCAGCACCCGCTGCACGACCTCGTCCGACACCTCCGGGTGCGCGATGTGCGCCCACCAGAGCAGGACGTCCGTCTTCGCGAGCGCCTCCTCGGTCAGCCCGTGCTCGGGCTCGGGGAGGGTCGCGGTGCGCACCGAGACGGCGTCGCCGAGCGACTCCGTCAGGCCGTCGGCGATCACCCGGTGGATGCCGTCGGGGTAGTGCCGCATGACGGTCTCATCGCCGCGCGTCTCGTGGCGGAACTCGTTCCAGACCAGGACCTCGAGGGGTGCGCTCATGCGACCGCCACCTCCTTCTTCTCGGCGGCGGAGCGGTAGATCGCGTCGACCACCCGGCTGCGGTGCAGCGCGTAGTCGCCGTAGTGGCCGGCGTAGCGGGGACCGCCGGCGGGAGCGTCGGCGCCGGAGGAGATCGCGGCCAGGAACTCCGCGATCACCGAGCGGTGGTGCCCGGCGGGCACCGGCACGTCGGGGCGGGACGTGGTGGGGGCGCCCGCGACCTCGGAGTAGAACGTGAGCGTCCCCTCCGTCGCGTAGTCGGCGACGTGCAGGCGGGCGCCGCCGGCCGAGCCGAGCAGCTCGACCTCGATGTCCTCGTGCACCTTGGAGTAGCTGGCCCAGGAGGCGTCGAGCTGCAGGCTGCGGCCGTTGTCGAGGCGGAGCAGCGCGCTGGAGAAGTCCTCGACCTCGAAGGCGTGCGTGCCGGTGGCGGCGACGCCGTGCGGGCGCCCGCCGCGACCGGAGCGGCCGATCTCGCCGTAGGCGACGGCGGAGACGCTGGTCACCCGCGGTTCGCCGAGCAGGTGCAGCGCGATGTCGAGGACGTGCGAGCCGAGGTCGATCAGCGGTCCGCCGCCGGCGAGCTCCTTGCTGGTGAACCAGGAGCCGATGCCGGGGATGCCGGTGCGCCGCTGCCAGCTCGCGCGGGCGTGGTAGATCTCGCCGAGCGGGGCGTCGTCGAGGTAGGTGCGGAGGTAGGCGACGTCGGCGCGGCGGCGGTGGTTGTAGGCGATCTCGAGGACGCGGTCGTTCGCGCGGGCCGCCTCGACCATCTCGGCGGCGAGCTCGGCGGTGGTGGCCAGCGGCTTCTCGCAGAAGACGTGCTTGCCGGAGGCGAGCGCGGCGACGGCGATCGGGTGGTGGAGGTGGTTGGGCACGCCGATCGAGACGACGTCGAGGTCGTCGCGGGCGACGAGCTCCTCCCAGTCGGCGTAGAGGTCGGGGACGCCGCGGGTGGCGCCGAGCTCGCGGAGGCGCTCCTCCTCCTGGCCGGCGAGCGCGACGACGCGCGCACCGGGGAGGGCCTGGAAGGCGTCGAGGTGGGTGGTGCCGGCGAAGCCGAGGCCGACGACGCCGACGCGCAGCTCCCCCGGGATCTCGGTCGTGCCTGTGTTCTCGGTCATGCCGTCGAGCCTAGTCGAATTGATTCGAGTCCTCGATAAACAGGGGGGTGGGTCTCGATACGCCGCCTGCGGCGGCTACTCGACCAGCATGCAGTGACCGGCGAAGGACAGCTTCATGCTGGTCGAGTAGCCCCGCAGGGGCGTATCGAGACCCGCCGTCGTCAGCAGGGAGGCGTCAGTCCGCGCGCTGCAGGCGCACCGCGATGTACTCGCGGCCCGGGAGGTCGATGCGGAAGCGGCCCGAGTAGGTGCCGGGCAGGCGCTCGACCGTCATCGCCCAGGTGTCGAGGACGTCGACCGTGTACGAGACGTCGGGCTCGAGCAGGAAGCGGCGGTACGTCGGCCGGTCGAAGCCGAAGTAGTAGAGGTAATACTCGCCCTCGACGCCGGCGCGCGGCACGTCCCAGTCGAGCGGGATCGGCTCGAGGCCGCGAGCGGGCCCCTCGGCCAGGACCGACTCCAGGAACGCGATCCGCGCCGGGCTCGTCCCGCGCAGCTCGCCGCCCTTCGACCACCAGAGCACGTCGTCCGGGTGCACGTAGGTCTCGCCGTGCCCGACGTAGCCGCCGCGCAGCGCGCCCTCCCAGAACCGCCGCACCAGCTCCTCGCCGGTGATGTTGCCCCAGCCCTGGTCGATGTCGCCCTCGTAGGCGCACTCGTCGATGACGACCGGCTTGCCCCAGCGGCGCCACTCGGTCGTCATCTCGGCCGTCTTGTAGACGTCCTGCCGCTGGATGCTGGCGTGCGTGATCCACGGCCGGGAGTGGTCGTAGAACTCGCGGCAGTTGTGGATCGAGAGCAGGTGCCGTGACGGGTCGTCCTTTCCCACGATCCCGGCGAAGCGCTCCCAGTCCTCCTCGGTCTTCTCGAACAGCAGGTCGTACTCGTTCGCGAGCGACCACCAGACGTTCGCGAACGAGGCGAGCCTCGCCACGGCGTAGCGCACGTAGCGATCGTCGGCGACGGCGTCCATCGTCGAGAAGCCCCAGCGGTCGTAGGCGTGGAAGAGGATGAGGTCCGCCTCGATGCCGAGCTCGCCGAGCTGCTCGATCCGCCGCTCGAGGTGCGCCCAGAACGCCGGATCGAAGCGCTGCCAGTCGAACCCCGCCCCGGGCGAGCCCTCGAACGGGTAGCGCTCGGGCTCGTTCTCGTTGAAGAGGTACGACTTCGGGAAGACGCACATCCGCATCTTGGTGAAGGGGGCGGTGGCGAGCGCGGCGAGCGTCCGCTCCTCCAGCTCGTCGCCCTGGTGCGTCCAGGCGTAGGAGGTGGTGCCCAGCGGGCGGTGGCGGGTGCCGTCGGCGTGCGCGAAGTGGAAGGTGTCGGCCACCCGCACCGGGCCGTGCTGCCCCGCCACCGCCGCGGTCACCGAGACGGAGCCGGTGACGCCGTCGAGCGAGCGGGCGCTGCTCGAGGTGGTCCAGGCGTACTCGCCGGCGGCCTCCGGCATCCAGCGCAGCCGGTAGACGCCGTCGCCGTCGTAGAAGCCGGGCACGCGCACCGAGCCGGTGGGCCCGTCGACGATCGCCGAGAGCGCGACGTCGACGAACGGGTTGCCGTGCGCGGGGCCGCGCAGCTCGATCTCGAAGCGCCCGAAGACGGTGGCGGTGGCCGGCGCGGACACGCCGGCCGAGGCCAGCGGCACGTCCGCGGTCTCGTAGTCCCCGGAGGGCTCGACGAACCGCTCCTGCTCGCGGACCGGCGCCGGCTCCTCCGTCGGGATCGCGGCGACCTCGGCCAGCAGCGCCTCGCGCTCGGCCGCGTCGAGAGACTCCTCGGTGTCGACGACGAGCCCGAGCGGATAGCTGTGCAGGGTGTGCAGGATCGAGGAGTGCACCAGCCCGGGGAGGCGGCGCTCGACGATCGCGTGCCCGCGCGGGTCCCGGAGGACCTCGAACAGGCGCGTCTCGCGCGAGAACCGCTCGGCGGTGTCGGTGGTGTGCGGCACGGTCAGCCCTTCACGGCGCCGGCGAAGGCGCCCTCGACGAAGTAGCGCTGGAACATCAGGTAGACGATCAGCACGGGGAACACGGACATGATGGTGAAGGCGTTCAGCGGCCCGTACGAGCTGGTGAACTGCGACTGGAAGCCCTGCAGCGCGAGCGGGATCGTCCAGGAGTCCTGGCTCTGCAGCAGCGCGAGCGCGATGGAGTACTCGTTCCAGGTGGAGACGAAGTCGAGGATGAACAGCGCGGCGAGAGCCGGGCGGGCCAGCGGCAGGATGATCGTCAGGAACAGCCGCCAGTTGCCGGCGCCGTCGATCCGCGCGCTCTCGTCGATCTCCTCGGGGATCTGCCGGAAGAAGCCGTAGAGGATGAAGGTCTGGTACGGCAGGCCGAAGGCGATGTACGGCAGGATGATGCCGAAATTGCTGCTCAGCAGCCCCAGCCCGTTGATGACCTGGAAGAGCGGCGCGATCGCGACCTGGATCGGCACCATCGCGCCGAGCGCGATCACGCCCATCAGCAGGCGCTGCCGGCGGAACCGCATCCGCGCCAGAGCGAAGGCTGCGGCCGCCGAGATGAACAGGCCGATCGGCACCTTGAAGAGCGCGATGATCAGGCTGTTGCCGCCCGCGGTGAGCAGGTTGCCGCGGTCGAGCGCCTCGACGTAGTTGCCGAAGTCGGGCGACCACGGCGGCACGAAGGCCGGCGTGCTGAAGATGTCGGCCTCGCTCTTCAGCGAGGTGAAGACCATGAAGATCAGCGGGACGGCCCAGATCAGGACGGCGAAGACCAGCGCGATCCAGAGGCCGATCCGGATGTAGTCGCGGCCGCCGACCGGGCGGCGGGTGCGCTTGGGCGGCGCGACCAGGCCGGGTGCGCTGGTCGGGATGCTCGTGACGCTCATGAGTTCTTCTCCTGACGAGCCGTCCACACCATGTACGGGACGACGATGACGAGGGTGATCACGAGCAGGACCGTGGCGATCGCGTTGCCCTGGCCGTACTCGTGGTTGTTGAAGGACTGCTGGAACGACCAGAGTGCGAGCACCTGCGTCTGCTGCGCCGGGCCGCCGCCGGTCATGCCGACGATCAGGTCGAACACCTTGATCGAGTTGATGATCGTGAGGACGACGACGATGACCGTTGTCGGCCGCAGCGCCGGGATCGTCACGTTGCGGAAGACCTGCCAGGCGTTCGCGCCGTCGAGCCGGGCCGCCTCGACATGATCGGGCGAGACGCTCTGCAGGCCGGCGAGGAAGAGCACCATGTTCGTGCCCGCGATCTGCCAGACGAAGGCCGCGAAGATCGAGTAGAGCGCGAGGTTCTTGTCCCCGAGCCACTGCACCTCGGCCAGCCACGGCAGGTCGAACAGCTGCGCGAGGTTCACGCCCACGCCGTAATTGGGGTTGTACATCCAGCGCCACATGTTCGCGATGGCGATCGGGGCGAGCACGCCCGGGATGTAGAAGAGCGAGCGGAAGGCGTTGCGCCCGAACAGCGGCCGGTTCAGCGCCAGCGCCATCACCAGCCCGAGGCCGACCGGGATGAACAGCGAGAGCACCACCCAGATCAGCGTGTTCGAGAACGCGGTCCAGAACACCGGGTCCTGGGTGAAGATGCGGACGTAGTTCTGCAGTCCGACGAAGACCTGCGGGGCGCCCTGGAAGCCGGACCACTCGAAGAAGCTGAGCCGCACCGACTCGAGCGAGGGGCCGACCACGAAGACGAGGTAGGCGGCGAGCGCCGGCGCGAGGAACGGCAGGGCGGCGAGGAAGCCGGTGCCGCCGAAGCGGGCGAGGGCCCGGCGGCGCGGATGCTTCCTCCGCGGCTGCTCCGGCGCGGACTGCCGCGGGCGGGCGGGGGTGGATGTCGTCATGGCGGACCTCTCGGACGTCTCGGACGCGGGGTGCTCGGGCACGGCGGCGCTCGGGCGGAGGGGACGCGCGGCCCCCTCCGCCCCGGGCGTCACTGCTGGTCGATGAACTTCTGGAACTCGGCGCCGGCGTCGGCCGGGTCGAGGTCGCCGGTCGCGACCAGGTTCTGGATGCGCCAGTACTCAGTGGTCTGCGACTGCGAGAGGTTCTGGTCGTTGTTCATGTAGACGCCGGTCGCCGCCTCGGTGATCGGGTTCCAGAGGGCGTCGAAGGCGCTCTGGTCCTCGGGGGTGACGTCGACGTTGACCGAGCGGCTGCCGAAGGTGGCGATGAACTTCGCCTGCGCCTCGGGCGAGGTCAGGTAGTCGAGGAACTTCGCGGCCTCGTCGGCGTGCTCCGAGTTCGCGGAGATGTAGTTGTTCTCGTTGAAGCCGTAGATGCGGTCGGTGCCCGTGGGGAAGGCGAAGATGCCGACCGAGTCCTCGGACATCCCGGCGTCGCGGATCTGCTGGTTGAACCAGTCGCCCTCGATCGCCATGGCCGCCTTGCCGGCGAAGAAGAGCGAGCTCGACTCGTCGTTGTTGATCGAGATGAAGCCGTCGTTGACGTAGTCCGACGTCCAGGTGGCGAACTCGGTGAAGGTGTCGGTGACGCAGGACTCGTCGGCCCAGCTCGCCTCGCCGGTGACGAGGGCCTGGTAGCCGTCGGCGCCGCACTCGGTCTCGAGCAGGCTGTCGAGCAGGCGCATCACGTGCCAGTTGACGGTGCCGCCGAACTCGAACGGGGTGATGCCCGCGTCCTTCAGCTTCCCGGCGTCCTCGACGAGCTCGTCGTAGGAGGTGGGCGCGGCGTCGATGCCGGCCTGCTCGAAGAGGTCCTTGTTGTAGAAGACCGCCTCGGTGCGCTGGGTGTAGGGCACGCCGTCGTAGCCGCCGTACTGGGTGACGGTGGACATCGTGGTGTCGGAGAAGCGGTCGGCCCAGCCGTACTCGTCGTAGTACTCCTTCAGGTCCAGGCTCGCGCCGGCGTCGATGAACTCGCCGCCGAGACCGGGGCCGGCCCAGGAGAAGAAGAGGTCGGGGGCGCCGCTCGTGCCGAGCGTGGTGCGCAGCGCGTCCTTGTGCGCGTCCACCGCCCGCTGCTCGACCTTGACGGTGATGTCGGGGTTCGCCTCCTCGAAGTCGCTGACGATCTCGTTGATCGTCGCGTTCGCGGAGTCGGCCGACTCGGTGAGCTTGAACCAGGTGATCTCGGTCTTGCCGCCGGAGTCGCCGCCGCTCGCGGAGCAGCCGGCCAGGCCTGCGAGGAGGAGAGCGCCCGTGGCGAGGGCGACGGATCGGGTCAGAGCATGGGAACGGGTCAGAGCACGCATCGTCGCGTCCTTTCGCTGCTCGACATCGCAGCAGCGCGACATCGACGTCGGATCCGCCGATCAGGGCCGGGACTGGAGCTCCAGCGGCGGTGGATAAGGGATACGTTATCGATAACACATTCGGGCGACAATGCGTGCAACCGGTTGATGGGTCACGATCGGGTAACGGCGATCGGCCCGGAATCGGCTCAGTAGAGTGAGCGGGTCGCCGCCAGGGAGGGAGCCTCGATGTCGAGCACGTCCCTGCCCCGCGCGCGGCCGAGCATGGCCGACGTCGGGCGGCACGCCGAGGTCTCGGCGCAGACCGTCTCCCGCTTCTTCACCGGCGGCTACGTCGCTCCGGCGACCCGGGTGCGCATCGAGGCGGCCATCGCCGAGCTCGGCTACCGGCACAACCGCGTCGCCCGGAACCTCCGGGTCCAGCGCACCGACACGGTCGGCTTCCTCGCGATGGGGCCGCTGAACTACGGGCACTCCGAGCTGCTGACCGGGGTGAGCCGCGCCGCGCGCGCCGAGGGGCTCTCGCTGATCACGGCCCTGCTCGAGGTCGGGCCGGACGCCCCCGGCGCCCGCGAGGAGATGCGGCACGCGGTCGACAAGCTGCTCTCCTTCCAGGTCGACGGGATCATCGTCGGCACGCCGTACGGCGGGCTCGACGAGCTGGTCGAGTACATCGCCGCCTCGGTGCCGGTCGTGACGCGCTCCGAGCGCGGCGGCCCCGTGGGCGACTCGACCTACGCCGACTCCTACGGCGCCGGCTACCTCGGCACCCGGCACCTGCTCGAGCTCGGGCACCGGCGGATCCTGCACCTCGCGGGCCCCGGCGACCGCAACGAGGCCGTCGACCGCGAGCGCGGCTACCGGGCGGCGCTGACGGAGGCGGGGGTCGCCCCGCTCGACGTGCTGCGCTGTGCGGAGTGGGACGCCGAGTCGGGAGCCGCGCAGGGCCGGGCCGTCGATCCGGAGTCGTTCACCGCGGTCTCGGCCGCCAACGACCAGATCGCGCTCGGCTTCCTCCGCGCGATGTCCGAGCGCGGCCGGACGGCGCCCGGCGACTACTCGATCGTCGGCGTCGACGACATGCCCGACTCCGCCTACTACTCGCCGCCGCTGACGACGATGCACCTCGACCACCAGCTGCTGGGCGAGAAGGCCCTGCAGATGCTGGCCGCGCGCATCCGCACCGGCGAGCGCCAGGAGCGGACGGCGGTCACCGCCCGCCTGGTGCTGCGCTCGTCGACGGCACCGCTGCGCTGACGCCGGGTCTCGATACGCCGCTGAGCGGCTACTCGACCAGCATGGGAAGAGCCGCCTGCCTCATGCCGATCGAGTAGCCCTCGGAGAGGGCGTATCGAGATCCACCACCGTCAGCACAAGGGTCTGCAGACCCGCCCTCTTGAGGACGGTGGGTCTCGATACGCCGCTGCGCGGGTACTCGACCAGCATGTGTGCCCTCCTCAGTCGCGCGCGTGCTCCCCGGTGGACAGGCGGGCGAGCAGCTCCGCCAGGTCGCGGCGCACCACGGGGGCCTCGAGCGCGTCGCGGTCGGCGGCGTCGTAGGCGCTCGCGAAGGCCTCGAGCTGGCGGTGCAGCTCGGTGCGCGCGGTGCCGCGGGCGACGGGCTCGAGGCGCTGCGCCAGGCGGAGGCCGGCGCGGACGACGAGCGGCTGGTCCAGCGCGTAGGCGCGCAGGGCGAGGTAGACCTCGGCCAGGAGGTCCGCGGCGGTCGGCCAGGTGCACCACAGCCGGGCGACGCCGTCGGCGTCGCGGAAGCGGGTGCGCGGGCCGTCGCCCCGGCAGAGGTCGACGAGCGCGCCGGTGAGGGCGTCCAGCGCGCTGACCGCGGTGTACGGGTCGTTGGTGCCGGTCGCCAGGCCGCGGACGCCGATCTCGACGACCTGCTGCACGGCGTAGCGGAGGTCCTGGTGCGGGGTGCGCGCGTCCGCGATCACGACCGCGGCGAGCGCCGCCTCCTCGAGGTCTCTCCCGCCGACGAGCTCGAGCACGGGATCGCCGGCGAGGACGTGGTCGCCGGGTGCGGCGAGCGTCCGCAGCACCGCGTCGTGGCGGGCGCCGAGCGCGACGAGGCGCTCGAACTCGAGCTGCTCGACGTAGCCGGAGCGGGGCGCCGTCAGCACGACACCGCCGGCGGGGAAGGGCTCCTCCCGGCGGTCCTGCTCGTCCTCGTCGCCCGACAGCTCCGCGATGACATCCTCGAGCTCGCCGAGCACGCGCTTCTGCAGCGTGGTCACCTGCACCGACAGCGCGATGTGGTGGATGAAGTAGACGAGCACGGCGACGTCGCCGACCGCGAGCACCACCGCGAAGCCGACCGCGACGACGGGCACGAAGGCGAGGGTGGCGTCCTCCTCGGTGTGCACCGAGCGGAGCACGATCAGCGAGTAGAGGAACGTCGAGGTCAGCACCGCGAGGACGACCTGGTTGCCGCGGTCGGCCATGAAGTTGCGGACCAGCCGGGGCCCGTAGGCGGAGGACGTGGTGGCGAGGACGGAGATCGTGATCGAGAACGAGGTCGCGGCGACCCCGAGCATCGTGCCGCCGATCGCGGAGAGGATCGCCCGGCCGCCGGTCGCGGAGAGGTCCTCGACGAGGGGGAGGTCCTGGATGCCCGCGCGGATCAGCAGCCGGTCGAGCTCGATCAGCCCGAAGGCCAGGGCGATCGCGAGGACGCCGAACAGGGTGGGCAGGAACCAGAACGATTCGCGGGCGTGCAGGAGCCGGGAGCGCATCCTCGAAGGCTAGATCTTTCATGCTGATCGAGTTGCCCTCGGAGAGGGCGTATCGAGATCCGGCGTTCTGGAGGACGTGGGTCTCGATACGCCCTTCGGGCTACTCGACCAGCATGGGTCACCGCTCCGCGGTTGCTCGACCAGCAGGGGAGGCCGCCCCTGCGGCAGTCGCGGACCTACGGGACGATGACCGCGCGGCCGCGGACGGTGCCGTCGTGCAGGTCGGCGTAGGCCCGGGGGGCGTCGGCGAGGGCGTAGCGCTGCACCTCGACGTCGATGCGGTCCGCCTTGGCGAGCTCGAAGACCTCGATCAGCTCGCTGCGGGAGCCCCAGTAGGGGATCCGCAGGGCCGCGTCGTAGGCGATCGTGCCGAAGCCGACGGTCGCCTGGCCGCCGCCGATGCCGACGATGGTGACGTCCGACTCGACGGCGGCGACAGCGGTGGCCGTCGCGATGGTCGGGCCGGCGCCGACGAAGTCGAACACGGCGTCCGCGCCCAGCCCGCCGGTGATCTCGCGGATCTTCTCGGCGGCGGAGGCGTCGCTGATCAGCGTGACGTCCGCTCCGACGTGCTTCGCCAGCTCGAGCTTCTCCTCGCTGACGTCGAGCACGATCACCGTCGCGCCGGAGAGCGCCTTGAGGATCTGGATGCCGACGTGGCCGAGTCCGCCCGAGCCGATGACGACGGCGTAGGTGCCCGCGCCGAGCTTCGGGAGGCTGCGCTTGATCGCGTGGTACGGCGTGAGCCCGGCGTCGGTGAGCGAGACGTTCTTCACCGGGTCGAGGTCGCCGATCGGGATCAGGTGGCGGACGTCGTCGACGATCATGTACTCCGCCATCGAGCCCTGGTTGCCGAGGCCGGGCGGGCGGATGCCCTCCGCCTCGGCGTTGGTGCAGTAGTTCTCCGCGCCGCGCGAGCAGTTGAGGCAGTGGCCGCAGCCCCACGGTCCGTAGACGGCGACGGCCTCGCCGATCCGCAGGCCGGTCTCGACGCCGGGGCCGAACTCCTCGATCACGCCCGCACCCTCGTGGCCGAGGGTGAGCGGCAGCGGGTAGTGCTGGGCGAGGTAGTCCTCCTCGGGGAGGCTCATCACGTAGTCGTCGGAGTGGCAGACGCCGGCGGCGGTCACCTTCAGCAGGATCTCGCCCGGACCGGGCACGGGCTTCTCGATCTCGACGACCTCGGGGGCCTGTCCGACGGTGGTGTAGCGCAGTGCCTTCACGGTTCCTCCTTCGCCGGGCCGCGCTCCGCGCAGTCCGACATCTGTCTGCTATCGGGTGCCCCTCCAGTATCCGCCGCTCTCCTCCGGCGCGCTCCGTGCGCCGGGGAGGGTTGACCTCGGCCCTCGCGCAGGACGAGATCCGAGCCGTGGTGTATCCATGGGGAGGGCGCAGGCGGACCGCCCGGGACGACGGAAGGCGCGACGACATGGCCCCACCGCGCCGGAAGGCGACGCTCGAGTCGGTCGCCGAGCGCGCCGGGGTCTCGCTGAAGACGGCGTCGAACGCGGTCAACGGCACGGGCCGGATGGCCGACGGCACGCGGGAGCGCGTCCGGGCCGCGGTCGCGGAGCTCGGCTACACGGTGAACGTCGCGGCCCGCAATCTGACCCGCGGACGCACCGACGCGGTGACGCTCGCCGTGCCGACCCTGAAGGCCGCCTATCTCGCCGAGCTGGCGGAGGCGGTCATCGAGACCGCCCGCGACATGGACCTCGCGGTCTCCGTCACGACCTACCCCGACGACGGCGGGGACGGCTCGCGCCGGCTGCTGCAGCGCTTCAACTCGCAGCTGACCGACGGACTGCTGCTCTCGCTGTCCGAGCACGAGACCCTCGACCGCTCGGCGCTCGCCGTCGAGTACCCCCTGGTCTGCCTGGGGACCCGCGACACCTACGAGCTGGTGGACCGGGTGACGACCGACGACGTCGCCGACGCCCGCGCGGCCACGGCGCACCTCCTCGCACGCGGCAGCACCGCACTGGCCGTCGTCGGCGCGCACTCGCCCTTCGACGCCGACCGGATCGGCGCCGCCCGCGAGGGGAACGCCGAGCAGCGGCTGCGCGGGGTCGTCGAGGAGCTCGCCGCCGCGGGTCGCGCGCTCGATCCGCGCCTGGTGGGCGTCACCGGCTACGACTGGACGATCGGCTCCGGCTTCCGGGTCGCCCGCGCGCTCGTCGAGGCGGGGGTGCCGTTCGACGGCCTGGTCTGCTTCAACGACGTCCTCGCGACCGGCGCGATCTCGGCCCTGCGCGAGGGCGGACTGCGCATCCCGGACGAGGTGCAGGTGATCGGCTTCGACGACATCGAGGAGTCGGCGTTCCTCTCCCCGCCGCTCACCTCGATGGACTCGCGGATCGAGTGGATCGCCCGCACGGCGCTCGAGCGCCTGGTCGCGCGGATCGACCGGGTGGAGGCTCCCGCGACCACGCTCTTCGCCCGATCGCAGGTCGTCGCCCGCGGCACGACACGCTGATCAGAGAAAAGTCTCCTTGCCCTCACAGGATCCTCCAGGCTAGATTCGCGTTCGTGGTACAGCGCTGTACCACGGTGGACCTGCGATGACGGAGGCACGACATGACGCGTACGACGACGAGGCGGCTCCCCGCCCTGATCGCTGCTCTGCTCGCCGGGCTGCTCGTGCTCGCCGGCCAGTCGCCTCTCGCCGGGCAGACCGCCGAGGCCGCCGAGATCCGGACGACGACGGTCGCCTTCACCGAGACCACGACCGTGCGCGGCACGCCGAACGCCACCTTCTACGAAGGCGCCTGGTCGAAGAACAGCACGCACACCTGGGCGACCGGCGGCGCGGCCTTCGAGATCGCCTTCACCGGCGAGACGGTCGCCCTCTCGGGCCGGAAGGCCACCACCAACGGCACCGCCGACGTCTTCGTCGACGGCGTCAAGATCGGCTCGGCCGACTACCGCGGCGCCCGATCGACCACGACGGTCCCGATCGCGAGCTTCACCGGGTTGGCACCCGGCGACCACGTCCTCCGGGTCGTCACGGTCGGCTTCATCAACCACGCCTCCGCCGAGTTCACCAGCACCGTGCTCGTCGACGAGCGCGCCCGCCTCGCCGCCGCGCTCGACCGGGTGAGCGCGCTCGCCGCGGCCGACTTCACCGCCGCCTCCTGGGCCCCCTTCTCGACCGCCCTCGCGACCGCGACCGCCACCCGCGACGACGCCGCCTCGACCGACGCCGCCCTGCTCGCCGCCCGCGGCGCTCTCGAGACGGCGGAGACCGGCCTCGTCCGGATCTCGGGACTGCGCGAGCGGCTCGACGAGTACCGCACCCGCGTCCCCTCCGCCTACACCGCCGCGTCCTGGGCGCCGTTCGCCGCGGCGACGGTCACCGCGGGCGAGCTCCTCGACGACCCCGCAGCGAGCGCCGCGGCCGTCGTCGCCGCGAAGAACGGTCTGCAGACCACCGCCGCCGCCCTCGTCCCGCTCGCCGACGGCACTCTCGAGACCATCGAGAACGACCGGTTCTGGCTCGACACCGCGGGCGAGCCGATCTTCTCCCAGGGCGGCGGGATCTTCCGCTTCGGCGACCGCTACTACTGGTACGGCGTCGAGTACACCGGCTCGCAGCTCTACTACGACTCCCCGACCCGCACCTACACCCGGGCCGGCGAGGGCGACTTCGTCGCGGTGACGGCCTACTCCTCCGAGGACCTCGTGCACTGGACGTTCGAGAACGACGTCGCCACGAGGGACACCGCGCTGCACATCCCCGCCTCGAAGGACGTCACGGGCAGCTACTTCTCGGACATGGACACGCTCGCCGACGCGGTCTGGATCGGCCGGCTCGGCGTCGCCTACAACGAGCAGACCGGGAAGTACGTCCTGCTCACCCAGTTCGAGAGCCCCGACCCGGCCCGCGTCACGAACGCCGGAGTCCTCTTCCTCAGCGGGGACTCGCCCGTCGCCGACTTCGAGTACGCGAACCTGCAGACCCACATCCCCGGCGTCTACCGGAACCCGAGCAAGCCGGGCTGGGAGCAGGGCACCGGCGACCAGACGGTCTTCACGGACGACGACGGCGCGGACTACCTCGTCTTCTCCTACCGCGACGGCCGCAGCCGCACCTACGTCGGCCGGATCAGCGACACCGACTCGCTCTCGGTCGAGACGGCCGTCGAGGTCTACCGCGGCGCCGGGCGCGAGGGCAACGCGATGTTCAAGCTCGACGGCCAGTACTACGTCGCGAGCTCGGACCTGCACGGCTGGAACACCTCGCAGACCTACCTCGTGCGCTCGCTGGAGGGCCGGATCCAGGGGCCGTACTCGAGCATGTACGTGCTCCCCGGCACCGAGAAGGACTACAGCCACGTCACCCAGAGCGGCTTCTTCCTGACGGTGCAGGGCACCGAGCAGGACACCGTGATCTACGCCGGCGACCGCTGGGCCGACTTCGCCTGGAACGGCCTCGGCTACAACCAGTGGCTGCCGCTCAGCGGGACCGGCGCGGACGTCCGGTTCGAGTCGCTGAGCGAGTGGGACCTGAACGCCCGCTCCGGCGAGTGGCGGGCGGGCGCCGGCAACAACTGGATCCTCAACCCCGACTTCGCCGCCGACCGGATCGCGGTGACCACGGTCACCGGCTGGACGCAGACCACCGACCCCGCCTCGACGACCACCGGCTTCGTCTCGAACCCCTCGCCCGGCGCCGACGGCTCGCGCTTCGCGCTCCGGCTCGGCGCGGCGCAGGCCTTCTCGGGCGGCGTGCAGCAGCAGGACGAGGTCCCCGCTGGCGTCTACACGCTGTCGCTCCGCGCGGACCGGCCGGGCGGACTCGACTCCGCGCGGATCGTGGTCACCGGCGCGGACGGCGTCGAGCACCGCACCGAGATCCCGGCGACGAGCGGCTGGGCCGACGTGCGCTCGGCGGAGTTCTCGCTGCCGGCCGGCACCGCCACCGTCGCGATCCTCGCGAGCGGCCCCGGCGGCGCGGGCCTGACGGTCGACGCACTGACCCTCCGGCGCCAGGCCGCGGCCACCTGGTCGGCGACCTCCGTCTACCAGCAGGGCGACAGCGTGCTCTTCCAGGGCTCGCTCTGGCGGGCCTCGTGGTGGACGAGCAACCAGACCCCCGGCGACCCGAACGGCCCGTGGCAGCAGCTCGCGACCGCGCCCGACGGCACCGCGGTCTGGACCGCCTCGCGCATCTTCGACACCGGCGACGTCGTCGTCCACCAGGGCCAGCGCTACCGCGCGAAGTGGTGGACCCGCAACCAGGCCCCGGGCGACCCGTACGGGCCCTGGCAGCCGCTCGGCTGAGCCCGAGCGCCCCTCCTCCTCCCTCCCACAGCACCACTGTCTTCCCTCCCGCAGCACCACTGCATCCGCAGCAGCACCCCACCCACACAGAAGGAACGAATCCGTGCGAAGAAGCTCCAAGAAGTTCACGACCGTCGTGGCCGTCTCCCTGCCCCTCGTCCTCGCGCTGAGCGCCTGCGCGGCCGGCGGCGGCGGTGGTGGCGGGAACGCCGCCGGCGAAGGCGACGGCGACGAGACACTCAGCGTCTGGGCCTGGGACCCGGTGTTCAACATCGCGGCCCTCGAGGAGGCCGAGAAGATCTACCAGGAGGACCACCCGGACTTCACGCTGGACATCATCGAGACCCCCTGGGACGACCTGCAGCCCAAGCTGACCACCCTCGCCCAGTCGCAGCAGTACGAGGAGCTGCCCGACGTCTTCCTGATGCAGAACAACGCGTTCCAGAAGAACCTCGTCAACTACCCCGAGATCTTCAGCGAGCTGCCCGCCGACGCCGTCGACTTCGCGGAGTTCCCCGAGGCCGTCGCCGCCTACTCGACCCTCGACGACGTGCACTACGGCGTGCCGTTCGACTCGGGCACCGCGGTCACCGCGCTGCGCACCGACGTCCTCGAGGCGGCCGGCTACACGATCGACGACTTCACCGACATCACCTGGGAGGAGTTCCTCACCAAGGGCAAGGACGTCCTCGCGAAGACCGGATCGCCGCTGCTCTCAGGCCAGGCCGGCTCTTCCGACATGATCATGATGATGCTGCAGAGCGCCGGAGCCAGCCTCTTCGACGACGAGGGCAACCCCACCATCACCGACAACGACGCGCTGCTCGCCGCGATCGACGTCTACAAGCAGCTCGTCGACTCGGGCGTCTTCGTCGAGGTCAACTCGTGGGACGAGTACCTCGGCACCTTCGTGAACGGCTCCGTCGGCGGCACCATCCAGGGCATCTGGATCGTCGGCTCCATCCAGACCGCCGAGGACCAGGCCGGTGACTGGGCGATCACGAACGTCCCCTCGCTCGACGGCATCTCCGGCGCGACCAACTACACGGCCAGCGGCGGATCGTCCTGGGCGATCAGCGCGAACGCCGACGTCGACCTCGCGGCCGACTTCCTCGCCTCGACCTTCGCCGGCTCGACCGAGCTCTACGACACGATCCTGCCGAAGTCCGGCGCCGTCGCGAACTGGCTGCCCGCCGGCTCCTCGACCGCCTACGAGCAGCCGAACGAGTTCTTCGCCGGCCAGCCGATCTTCGCCGAGGTCGCCGAGTTCGGCGCCGAGGTGCCGAGCAACAACACCGGCGCCTACTACTACGAGGGCCGCGACGCCGTGAGCGCCGCGATCACGCAGATCATCGGCGGCGCGGACCCCGCCTCGGCGCTGGAGGAGGCGCAGAAGAACGTCGAGTTCGCCATGAGCTAGGGCTCGCCGCGAGCCGGCGTCGCCGAGACCCGACGTCACCGCGAGCCGGCTCGCACCCCGGGCCGGGGAGGACTCCTCCTCCCCGGCCCGTCCCTCCCCGTCCCTCTCCTTCCGAGAATGCGAGCCCGCCCGTGTCGACCTCCGCCCCTCCGCGCCCGCGCCTGCGCGTCCCACCCCGGCCGCAGCGCGATCTCCGCAGCCGCCCGATCCGCCTGACCGGGGAGCGCCGCCGCAGCCTCACCGGCTGGGCCTTCCTCCTGCCGGCGGCGGTGCTCATCTTCCTGGTGAGCTTCCTGCCGATGATCCAGGCGTTCCTGCTCTCGCTGCAGACCGGCCGCGGGGCGAACCTCAGCTACGCGCAGCCGTTCTGGCTCAACTACGAGCGCCTGCTGCAGGACGAGATCTTCCGGCTGACGCTGCAGAACACCTTCATCTACCTGATCATCCAGGTGCCGGTGATGCTGATCATGGCGCTGGTGCTGGCCAACCTGCTCAACACCAGGAACCTGAAGTTCAAGACCTTCTGGCGCACCGCGATCTTCCTGCCGTGCGCCGTCTCGCTCGTCGCCTACTCGCTCGTCTTCCGCACGATCTTCGCCAACGACGGCTTCGTCAACGACGTGCTGATGGGCATCGGCCTGATGGACTCGCCGATCAACTGGCTCGGCAATCCGGACACCGGGCGCTTCGTCATCATCCTCGGACTGCTCTGGCGCTGGACCGGCTACAACATGGTCTTCTACCTGGCGGCGCTGCAGAACGTCGACTACTCGAGCATCGAGGCCGCGCGGATGGACGGCGCGAACGCGCTGCAGACCTTCTGGCACGTCACGATCCCGCAGCTGAAGCCGATCATCCTGCTCACCGCGATCATGTCGACGAACGGGACCTTGCAGCTCTTCGACGAGTCCTGGGCGCTGACCAGAGGCGGCCCGGCCTACACGACCATGTCGATGTCGCACTACCTCTACGAGGTCTCGTTCCTGAAGAACCCGAACTTCGGCTACGCCTCCGCCCTCTCCTACGTGATCCTCATCCTCGTCGCGGTCCTCGCGTTCGTTCAGCTGAAAGTCGGTGACAAGCGTGATTGAGCGCGTCAGCACCCTGCCCGCGATCGAGGACGTCGAGTCCGTCACTCCGAGCGAGTCCGTCCCCGTCCGCAGCGCGCCGCTGTCCTCGCGGCTGCGCGGCCTGCCGAAGTACCTCTTCCTCTCGGTCTTCGCGCTCTTCTCGATCTTCCCGCTCTACTTCATGGCCGTCTCGGCGACGAACACCAGCCAGGACGTCCTCGACTCGCGGATGATCCCGGGCCTGGCACTCTTCGACAACTTCGCCGGACTGCTCGATCTGCAGGACGTCGGCTCGGCGATGTGGAACTCGGCGACCGTCGCGGTGGGCACCACGGTGCTCGCGCTGATCGTCTGCTCGATCGCCGGCTACGGCTTCGAGGTCTTCCACTCGCGGGCCAAGGACCTCCTGATGGCGGTCCTGCTGATCGCGATCATGATCCCGTTCGCGGCGACGATGATCCCGCTCTTCCAGGTCTTCGCCGAGGTCGGGATGATCAACTCCCTCGGCGCGGTCATCATCCCGGCGATCTCGACCCCGTTCCTGATCCTGCTGTTCCGGCAGGCCTCGCGCTCGTTCCCCTACGAGATCATCGAGGCCGCGCGGATCGACGGGGTCAGCGAGCTCGGCATCTTCGCCCGGATCTACCTGCCGTCGATGCGCTCGACCTACGCCGCGGCTGCGGTCATCACCTTCATGACCGCCTGGAACAACTTCCTCTGGCCCAAGGTCATCCTGGTGAACAACGACTTCCAGACCATGCCGATGCTGATCTCGAACCTCAGCGCGGGCTACGTGGTCGACTACGGCGTGCTGATGCTGGCCGTCTTCCTCGCCTCGGTGCCCACCGTCATCGTCTTCATGGTCCTGCAGCGCTCCTTCGCCGAGGGCATCACCGGGGCGATCAAGTGAGCCTCGCGGAGCTCCCGGGCGAGGCTGCGTCGACCGCCGGGTTCGACCTCGCGCGGCTCTCCGACCCCGGCTTCTTCGCCGAGAACCGGCGGCCCGCGCACTCCGACCACCGCTGGTTCCGCTCCGAGGAGGAGGCCGCGACGGGCGTCAGCTCGTTCGAGCAGTCGCTGAACGGGCTGTGGCGGATCCACTGCGCGCCCCGCCCGGCCGACGCGCCGGCCGGCTTCGAGCGGCCCGAGTTCGACGCGGGCGACTGGGACCTCATCCCCGTGCCCGCGCACATCCAGCTGCACGGCCACGACCGCCCGCAGTACGTGAACACGCAGTACCCCTGGGACGGGCGCGAGAGCATCCTGCCCGGGCAGGCCCCGGAGCGGTTCAATCCGACGGCCTCCTACCGGACGACCTTCGCGCTGGACGCGCCGCTCGCGCCCGGCGAGCGGATCGCGCTCGACGTGCGCGGCGCCGAGAGCACGATCGCGCTCTGGCTGAACGGCGTCTACCTCGGCTTCTCGGCCGACAGCTTCTCGCCCGGCGAGTTCGACCTCACCGAGGCGCTGCTGCCCGGCGAGAACCTGCTCGCCGCGCAGGTGGTCAAGTGGAGCGCCGGCTCCTGGCTCGAGGACCAGGACTTCTTCCGCTTCTCCGGGATCTTCCGCGACGTCGTGCTGCTGCGCCGCCCGCGCGCGCACGTCGAGGACCTCCGCGTGCGGACCACGGTCGACGACGACGGTGCCGGGGTCGCGGTCGAGCTGCGGCTCGACGGGGCGGGCTCGGCGACGGTCGAGCTCGACGGCGTGGGCCCGCTGCGGCTCGATCCGGACGGCGTGCACCGCCTCCGGCTCGCGGAGCCGCGGCTGTGGAGCCCGGAGGACCCGCACCTGCACCGCCTGACGGTGCGCGTGCGGGACGCGGACGGCGCCGTGACCGAGGTGGTCCCGCAGACCGTGGGGCTCCGCCGCTTCGCGATCGAGGACGGCGTGCTCAGCCTCAACGGGCGGCGGGTCGTCTTCCGCGGGGTCAACCGGCACGAGTTCGGCCTGCAGGGGCGGGTCGTCGACCGGGCGCAGACGGAGGAGGACCTCCGGATCCTGAAGCGGGTGGGCGTCAACGCGATCCGCACCAGCCACTACCCGAACAACTCCTGCTTCTACGACCTCGCCGACGAGTACGGCTTCCTCGTGATCGACGAGATGAACCTCGAGACGCACGGGCTGTGGGACCGCGTCCGCTACCTCGACGCGCCGCTCGCCGAGTCGGTGCCCGGCGACGACGGCCGCTGGGCGCCCGCGCTGCACGACCGGGCGCGGAGCCTGCTCGAGCGCGACAAGAACCACCCGAGCGTGGTGATGTGGTCGCTCGGCAACGAGTCGTTCGGCGGCACCGTCCTCCGCGATCTCGCCGACTGGTTCCGCGCGGTCGACGACCGTCCGGTGCACTACGAGGGGGTGCACTGGGACTCCCGCTACCCGGAGACGACCGACGTGGTCAGCCAGATGTACACGCCGGCCGCCGAGATCGAGCAGTACCTCGCGGAGCACCGCGACAAGCCGTTCCTGCTCTGCGAGTACGCCCATGCGATGGGCAACTCCTTCGGCGCGGTCGACCGCTACCTCGATCTGGCCGAGCGGGAGCCGCTCTTCCAGGGCGGCTTCATCTGGGACTTCGCGGACCAGGCCGTCGCGATGACCGACCGGCACGGGGTGCCGTTCCTCGGCTACGGCGGCGACAGCGGGGAGTCGCCGCACGACGGCGACTTCAGCGGCAACGGGATCCTCTTCGCCGACCGCACGCCGACGCCGAAGCTGCAGGAGGTCGCGCACCTGTACCAGCCGTTCCGCGTCGACGTCTCGCCGGCGGAGATCGTGATCGGGAACCGGCTGCTGGCCACCTCCTCCTCCGCGTACGCGGCGGTCGTCGTGCTGCGGCGGGAGGGACGCGTGCTGGCGGAGCGGGAGCTCGCGACCGATGTGGCCGCGGGCGGGTCATCGACCTATTCGCAGCCGGTGCCGCTGCCCGAGCTGCCGGGCGAGTACACGCTCGACGTCGAGCTGCGGCTGGCCGAGGACACGCGGTGGGCGCCGGCGGGGCACGTCGTCGCGCGCGGGCAGCACGTCTTCGAGGTCGCGGGGTTCTCGCGGCCGGAGCACGCGCCGCGGCCCGAGGTCATCGACGGCACCCACAACGTGGGCGTCGTGGGCGAGCACTTCAGCGTCCTCTTCTCCCGGCTGCACGGCGGGCTGATGTCGTACCGCTGGGGCGGCGGAGCCGAGGGCGGACGGGAACTGCTCACCTCGATCCCGATGCCGTCCTTCTGGCACGCGCCGACCTCGAACGAGCGCGGCTGGGGCGGTCCCTTCGAGGACGGGCAGTGGCTGCTGGCGAGCCGCTACGCGCGGGCCGCGGGCGAGGCGCTGCGGACGGCGCGGGTGTCCGTCGACGAGCACGCGGTGGTCGTCGGCTTCCGCTACGAGCTGCCGACCACTCCGCGCACGTTCTGCGACGTCGACTACCGCGTGACGGGTGACGGGCGGATCGAGGTGACCGTCGCGATGACGGTGCCGGACGGACTGCCAGATCTGCCCGAGTTCGGGATGCAGCTGACCACCGGCGCCGACGCGCACCGGCTGCGCTGGTACGGCGACGGACCGGACGAGTGCTACTCCGACCGCCGGCTCGGCGCGCGTCTCGACGTCTGGGAGAGCGACGTCGCGCGCGAGCTGACCCCGTACCTGAAGCCGCAGGAGTCGGGCAGCCGCACCGGAGTGCGCTGGGCCGAGGTGACCGACGACGCCGGCTTCGGGCTGCGGCTCGACTGCGCCGGCGGGATGGAGTTCTCGGCCCTGCCGTGGACCCCGTACGAGATCGAGAACGCGCAGCACCCGAACGAGCTGCCGCCGGTGCAGCGCACCGTGCTGCGCCCGGCGCTGCGCCGCCGCGGCGTCGCGGGCGACGACTCCTGGGGCGCCCGCCCGCACCCCGAGTACGAGGTCCGGCCGCTCGACGGCCGCCTCGAGTTCCGCTTCGGCCTGACGGGCGTCGGCGGCTGACGCGCGGGTCGGCTGGAAGAGACGGCCCGCAGCCATGCTGGTCGAGTAGCTCGCGCAGCGGGCGTATCGAGACCCACCCACCCCACGCACTCCCCCGCAACAGCCCCGAAACGCGCGCTCGCTAGGGTTCCCGGAGCAGTGCCGGCGGACGCCGGCCGGAACGCGGGAGAGCATGCAGAAGCGGATCGTCCTCGGGGTCTTCGAAGCGGGCACCCCGCACGTCGGCGGCACCATCAGCTGGTCGCACCCGCGCAGCCGCGACGGCGACTTCCGCGACATCGACTACTGGCAGCGGATGGCGCGCCTCCTCGACGACGCCGGCTTCGACTTCCTCTTCTTCGCGGGCGGCTCCTTCGGCTACTCCTCCCGCCGCGGCGAGCTCTCCGACGTCCTCGTCGAGGCCGGCATGACCTTCGCGCTCGACGGCGCGTACCTCATCCCCGCGCTGGCGGTCGGCACCGAGCGCCTGAACTTCGTGGTCACCAGCACCACCGGCGCCGACCACCCGCTGCACGCGGTGCGCAAGTTCTCCACCCTCGACCACGTCACCCGCGGGCGCATCGGCTGGAACATCGTCACCGGCGCCTCGCAGAACACGATGGCCGCGATGCTCGGCCAGTCCGCGATGGTCCCGCACGACGAGCGCTACCGCGCCGCGCAGGAGTACGTCGACGTCGCCTTCTCCTTCTGGGAGGGCGGCAACGACGACGACGTCATCGTGCTCGACCACGAGCGCAACGTCTTCGCCGATCCCGAGAGGATCCGCCCGGTCGCCTACGAGGGCGAGTTCTACCGCTCGCACGGCTACCACACGCTGCCGCCGTCGCCGCAGCGCTCGCCCCTGCTCTTCCAGGCCGGGACCTCGCCGGTGGGCCGCGCCTTCGCCGCGAAGAACGCCGAGTGCGTGTTCGTGCAGGGCTCGACCTACGGCAAGGTCAAGGCGGACATCGTGGACATCCGCCGCCGGGCCGCGGAGAACGGCCGCGATCCGGAGTCGATCAAGGTGATGGTGGGCGTCACGATCGTCGTCGCGCCGACCTCGGCGGAGGCGGCGCAGCTGCGCGCCGAGTTCGACGCCCTGCAGACCGACGAGCTGGCCGCGCACTACTACGCCGGCAACACGGGCGTCGATCTGCTGGCCTACGACCTCGACCGCACGCTCGCCGAGCAGCTGGTGCTCGACGACCAGGCCGGGCAGATGGGCACCAGCAACATCGAGCGCTTCCTCACCCGCCCGGACGGCTCGGCGCCGACGGTGCGCGAGATCCTCGACGAGCTGAAGGGCAAGGGCACCCGCGGCTTCGCGATCACCGGCGACCCCGTCGAGGTCGCCGACGAGCTCGAGCGGATGATGGACGAGACCGACCTCGACGGCATCATGCTCGAGGCGGTCTTCGGCCTCGCCTCGATGCGCGACTTCATCGAGCTCGTGCAGCCCGAGCTGCGGCGCCGCGGCCGCCTCGACCCCGAGCCCACCGGCGCCACCTTCCGCGAGCGCATGCTCGGCACCGGCCCGCACCTCGCCCCCGAGCACCACGCGGCCGGCTTCCGCCCCGAGGCCTGACGCCGCACTCCTCGACCAGTACGAGGCGATGCATGCTGATCGAGTAGCGCTCGCAGAGCGCGTATCGAGATCCACCACAGTCAGGAGCCGGGTCTGCACGGCCGCACTGCTGGCAACGCCGGCTCTCGATACGCCGCTGCGCGGCTACTCGACCAGCATGGCGCGGGCCGTGCCGTGTCGCAGGGCGGGCCGATTCATGCTGATCGAGGAGCGCTCGCAGAGCGCGGAGCGGGGGCCGCGGGCGTCAGCTGACGCGGACGAGGGTGCGCTGCCAGCCGGAGGAGCCGTTGGGGGCGACGCCCGCGCGGTCCTCGATCTGGAGCATGCCGTTGGCGTCGGTCGCGCGGACGGCGACGTAGTGGGCACCGCTCGCGGCCTCCCAGTCGACGTACCACTGCACCCAGGTGTCGAGGTTGACCGGGGTCGACAGCGTGGCCTCCTGCCAGTCGCCGTCGTCGATGCTGACCTCGACCTTGGCGATGCCGGTGGTCTGCGCCCAGGCCACGCCGGCGATCTTGGTCGCACCGGCGGGGATCGCGGCGTCGATGCGCGGGGTGTCGATCCGCGAGGACATCTTGATCGGGGCCTCGGCGTCGTAGCCGCGCGGGGTCCAGTAGGCCTCGTCGGCGGCGAAGGTGGTGACCTTCAGCTCGGTCAGCCACTTCGTGGCGGAGACGTAGCCGTAGAGGCCGGGGATCACCATCCGCACCGGGAAGCCGTGCTCGAAGGGCAGCGCCTCGCCGTTCATCCCGACGGCGAGGATCGCGTCGAGGTTCTCGTCGGTGACCGCGGAGAGCGGGGTGCTGGCGGTGTAGCCGTCGACGCTCGTGGAGAGCAGCATGTCCGCGCCGCTCTGGATGCCGGCCTTCTTCAGCACGTCGCGCAGCGGCACGCCGAGCCACTTCGCGTTGCCGACGAGGTCGCCGCCGACCTGGTACGAGACGCAGGTCATGGTGATGCCGTACTCGTCGAGGCCCATGTCGAAGATGTCCTGCAGCGACAGGGTGACCTCCTGGTCGACCATCCCGGAGATCTTCAGCGACCAGGTGGAGGGGTCGATCGAGGGCACGGTCAGCGCGGTGTCGACGCGGTAGAAGTCGGCGTTCGGCGTGTAGAGCGGAGTGAGCCCGTCGATCCCGAGGTCGGCGCCGGCGGGCACCGTGACGGTGCTGCGCGGGCTGGGCAGGCGCAGGGCGTCGCGGACGCTGGCGAGCGACGAGGTGGCGGCGTTGACGGCACGGGCACCGGCGCCGATCACGGCGGCGCCGACGGCGGCGATCAGGGTGACGCGGAAGAAGCCGCGGCGCTCGATGCCGACCGGGCGGGCGGCGGGGGCCGCCCCGGTCTTCTCGGCGGCGGACGCGGCGCGCCAGCGGCGCAGGCGCGAGACGGTCAGGTGCATGACGATCATCGCGACGACGAGGCCGACCAGGGTGGGCACCGCGGACAGCGGGGTCGCGCCGGTGCGGGTGACGATCGCGGCGATCGAGAGGCCGCCGGCGATCACGAGCAGGATCTGGCCGAGCGGCGGGCGGATCAGCTGCAGCACGCCGGCGAGGGCCGCGGCGACCAGAACGGCGACGCCGATGCTCGCCAGCAGGAAGATCTTGTCGTTCGCGCCGAACGTCTCGATCGCGAACTCCTTGAGCGGGCGCGGCACGATGTCGACCACGAACGCGCCGAGTGCGAGCACCGGGCTGGCGTTCTTCGCGACGGCGAGCGCGACGAGCTCGGCGATCGCGAGCAGCACGCCCGCGACGACGATGCCGGCCACGGCCGAGAGCGCGATGAACCGCAGCTTCGGCACGCGCGGGTTCTTCCCTGTCTGTTCCATGGGAGTCATGCTCCGCCCTTGACCTGCCCGTTCGCAGTGTGGTGCCGGTTTGGTCGAGTCGGGTAACGAATCGGTAACGCTGCGACCTCCTCCTCCGGCCGCGAGATGCCACTTTTGAGCGCGACACGCCGTGAAAAGCGTGCACAAGTGGCATCTCGCGGAGGGAGTCAGCGCGGGGTCAGCCGCAGGTGCGGGCGGAGTAGGAGGCCGCCTTCGTCGTCGTCACCGCCGTGCCGTCGATCGTGGCCGTCGCGGTGACGGTCGCGGTGCCGGCCGGGATCGAGGCGGCGCGGGTCGTGTCGGCCTGCGTCGCGCTCTTGCCCGCCGCGATACCCGGGTAGGACTTCGTGGCGTAGGGCGTCGCGATCGAGATCGACGCCGCGGCCTTCGAGTCGTTGCGGGCCGTCGTCGTCAGGACGACCTTGCCGGCGACGCAGCGCGTCGTGGCCGAGACCGTCAGGTCGATCACGGCGGCGGGAGCGGCCCGGACGATCGCGAGCCGGTAGGTCGCGAGCGTCGTGTGGTCCTGCGCGGAGGAGGTGATCACGACGTTCGTGGTCCCCGAGGCCGCGAGGGTCACGGTCCGGGCGACGGTGTCGTCGATCAGCACGCCGTCGACCTTCACCAGTCCGCTGGCCACGGCCGGGTCGAGGTCGAGCGCGACGCTCGTCGCCTGGACCGGCACGGTCAGCGTCAGGTCGCGCACCCCGGCGGCGAGCGCCGGCGAGAACGTCCCGACGGACGAGGTCAGCTTCGTCAGCTCCGCGTTCGTCGCGAACCCGGTCGACTCCGTCGTGTAGACGCCGAAGACGCCGCCGACGTTGCTCGCGGTGCCGGTGCCCTGGAAGCGCACGGTCACCTTGGGGACCTTGTTCCCCTGGGCGTCGAGGACGTAGGCGCCGGACTGATTGCGCTTCCAGCTGTCCTTCGCCGCGATCCCGTCGAGCACGGCGCGAGGGATCTCGTCGTACTGCACGTACCAGTTCAGCGCGCCCGCGGCGCCCGAGACCACCTCGGTCTTGAGCTTCACGTCGTTGAGGTAGACGTCGAACGTACGCCCCGCGTCGCCGCCGTAGTAGCGGACGCCGAGGTAGTTCTTCGGCAGCGCCGGGTCGACGATCATGTCGTACTGGAAGTACGCGTCCGCCGACCGCTCGCCGTCGCGGTAGCCCTCGCCGCGCCAGGTGCCGACCGCCGAGCGGTTGTACCTGTAGTTCTTGTCGGCCTCGCTGTTGTTGTTGTCGAACGAGGTGAGCGAGTCGATCGTCGTCTCCTCCACCCTCAGCTGCTGCTTCTCCTTGAGGATCAGCGCCTGGGCCTCCGCGGAGTCGGGGGCGATGAGCGTCATGTAGGTCGCGTAGCGCGCGTTGTAGAGGCTGTAGTACGGCTGGAAGATCCGGGCCTCGGAGGCGGCGTCGACGTTCGTCATGCCGAAGCGCATCGTCGTCGTCCCGTTGCCGTTCGCGCCGTTCGGGAGGCGGAGCAGGTTCTGCTTCACCGCGGACTTCCACGCGGCCGCGTTCGCGACGACCACGTTCGAGTTCACCGTCTTGTCGGCGACGCTCATCTGCACGAGCACGCCCGCGGGGTAGGAGGCGTCGACGTTGTTCCGGTTCAGCTCGGTCGCGAGGAGGACGGGCCCGTAGGTGAAGGCCGTCCAGTTCGCGTTCTCGGTGTTCGCCACCGCGGCGACCGCGGCCGGCAGCTTCCAGGTGAGGGTGTCGCCGGCCGCCACCGGGACGACCGCGTAGCCGCCCTCGGTCAGCGCGGCGACGTCGCGGACGGCGCCGTTCACGGTGAGCGTCGGCGCGCCGTCGACCCAGGCCGGGATGCGCAGGCGCAGCGTGGTGCCGTCGGCGACCGCTCCCGCTCCGAGCGCCGCGATCGTGAAGCGCGCGGTGTCGGTGTTCGGAATGTCGGCCGTCTGCGTCACCTTGAGATTGCTGCCGCCCGAGCTCAGCACCGACGAGCGGAACTGGTTCACGTAGACCGTCTTCGGCCCCTCGAAGTAGATCGAGTCGCCGAGCTTGGTGAAGCTCTCGACGCCGGTGCCGTGATCGCACCAGAACTCGTCGTGCTCCTCGCCGAACACCTTCGCGTAGCCCGCGGTCTGCGGCTGGAAGTAGGTGACCATGCCCGTCTCCGGGTTCTGCACCGAGAGCACGCCGTTGATGAACGCGTTCTCGTAGAAGTCGGCGTACTTCACGTCCTTCGTCACCTGGAACAGCGCCCGGGTGAGCTTGAGCATGTTGTAGATGTTGCAGCCCTCGGAGGTGGAGTTCTCCCCGTAGCCGGTCGTCTGGCCGTTGGTCGCGTACTGGTAGAGGGTGTCCGCGCCGTGGAAGTGCTCGGATTGGCTGTTGCCGCCGTTCGCGTAGCTGTGGCTCTCGTCCACCATCCGCCAGAAGTTCTCGGCGGCGCGGCGGTACATGTCGAGGTCCGCCTTCTCGGTGGCGGTCAGCGTCGCGTACAGCGCGGGGTCGTCGGTGAAGAGGGTGTAGCGCTTGAGCGCGCCGATCAGCTTGGGGATCGTCGTGTTCGCGTGCAGGCCGTTGAGGACGTCCTCGTTGTTCGCGAGCTTCCGGAAGAGGGCCGTCTCGTCGAAGTACTCGGCCGCGCGCTTGTGCGCCGGCTTCTGCGTGGTCTCGTAGAGGCGGTAGAGCGCCTCGTTCATCCCGCCGTACTCGGTGTTGAGCAGCTGTGCCGGGTCCGCCTGGCGGCCGGCCCAGGTCGTGATCCAGGAGCCGAAGCCGTCGGCGACGACGAGCGCCTCCGCCGACACGGCGCTGGGCGCGTACTGGTGCGCGTCGAGCAGGCCCGCGAGCACCTTGTGCAGGTTGTAGAACGGCACGAGCAGACCGTCGGCGCCGGAGGGCAGGTAGCTCACCGGGAACGGCGAGACGTAGCCGGCGTTGGCCGGGTCCTTGAGGGCGTAGGCGTCCTGGACCTTCTTCAGGCCGTCGACGGAGGCTGTCAGCTTCGCGAGCAGCGCGGCCTTCGTCGTCGCGTCCTGCTCGCTCGCGTAGGCCTGGGAGAGGCCGGAGATGTAGTGGCCGAAGAAGTGGCCCTGGAACCGGGTGCCGCTCTCGCGCTCCCAGCCGCCGTAGCCGCCGGCCGTGGTCGGGGTGAGACCGGCCTGCGTGTAGAAGGAGTGCAGGAACATCTCGGGGTCGAGGCTGAGCAGGTACTCGACGGTCTGCTGCTCGCCGTTGTCGAGGTACGGGTCCTGGACGGTGACGTCCGAGAGGCCGGCCTCCTGCAGGTAGCTCGAGCTCTTCACGCCCTTCGGCTGCACCTGGATCGCGAAGGTGCGGGTGACGGCCGTGCTGCCGCCGTAGGTCGAGGAGCCGGTGAGCGTCACGGTCGTCGCGGCGCCGGTGGGCGGGGTGACCGTGGCGGTGCCGCCGGAGATCGCGATCGCGGCCTCGTCGGAGGAGGTCCAGCTGAGGTCGGAGCCCTTCGCGCCGCGGGTCGGCACGGAGAAGCCGGTGCTCGTGCTCGCGGGCAGGGTGACGGCGTCGAGGTCGGCCTTCGCGACGGCGGCCGGGTCGAAGGACGCGTTGTGCGCCTTCGTCAGGGCGACGACGTCGGTGGTCGTGGCTACCTTGCCGTAGAGGACGTAGTCGTCGAGGAGCCCGCGCAGGTGCGCGCCGTTGTACTGCGGTCCGTTGAAGCCGAGGGTCTTGGTGGAGGTGCCCTCGGAGCCGAGCACGCCGGTGGCCGCTCCGGTCGCCTCGGACTTGGTGACGGTGGGCTGCTTCACGCCGTTGCGGTAGAAGGCGACCTGCTTGGTCGCCTTGTCGTAGCTGGCGACGACGTGGGTCCACTCGTTCGTCGGGAAGAAGCCGGCACGGGCGGTGTCGATCGCGACCTTGTAGGGCTGTCCGGTCGAGGGTCCGATCGAGAGCGCGAGCGGGGTCGCGTCGCTCTCGGAGGTGAGGTACCAGCCGTCGGAGTTGTAGGCGGTCTTGTTCCAGGTGAAGACCTGCTCGCCGGTCATCGCGGCGGTCGGCTTGTACCAGAACGAGACCGTGAGGTCGGCGGGCTGGAGGCGGGCGTCGGTGCCGAGCGACACCGCGTTGGAACCGGTGAACTCGAAGGCCTGGCCGGCGAGGCCGGTGCCGTACGCGGCGGCGCCCTTCTGCATCCCGACCGTGTTGCCGCGACCGCTGGTGTCGGTGATGCTGCCGTCGAAGGGCAGCTCGAGCACCTTCGCGCTGTCGAGGGAGGTGGCCGGTGCGGCCTGCGCGGTCGGGCCGACCGCGAGCAGTCCCGCCGTCAGCGCCATCACCGCCGCGGTCGCGATCGGGATCCGTCGTCTCGTCGTCATTCGTGGGGCCTCTCGTCGTTGAGATCGGTACTGGGCGCGATGTTACCGTGAACAATTCGCTTTCGGTGAAGTTTCGGTAGGCGGGCTGAGCGGGCTCGAAGACACGGGTGCCGAGCTCCGCCACCGTCCCCAGCGAGCGCCAGCGATGCGGACCGGGGAGCGGAGAAGGGGAACGCTGGTCCGCGGCGAAGGGCGGACGAGAGTGACGATCAGAGCGGATTCGACGGCGCCGCTGCTGCATATCGAGGCAGTGTCGCGCCGATTCGGCGCCGGGCCGGAGGCATCCTGGGCCGTCCGCGGCGTGAGCCTGCGGGTCGAGGCGGGCGAGGTCGTCGCGCTCCTCGGGCCGAACGGCGCCGGGAAGACGACGCTCGCGCGGATGATCGCGACGCTGCTGACGCCGACGAGCGGCTCGATCCGGGTCGACGGGGTCGACGCCGTCGCGCGGCCGGACGAGGCGCGGCGTCGGCTCGCCCTCGTCCTCGGCGGCGAGCGCGGCTTCTTCCTGCGCGCGACCGCGCTCGAGAACCTCCGGTACTTCGCGTCGCTCGCGGGCGTGCCGCGGCGGCGGAGGGACAGCCGCATTCTCGAGGTGCTCGCGGCGGTCGACCTCAGCGCGCGGCGTGGCGACCGCGTCGAGGAGTTCTCCCGCGGGATGCGCCAGCGGCTGCATCTCGCCCGCGGGCTGCTGGCGGAGCCGCCGCTGCTCCTGCTCGACGAGCCGACGGTGGGGCTGGATCCGGAGGCGGCGCTGTGCTCCGCGCCCTGATCCGCGAGCTGCGCCGGGACGGGCGGGGCGTCCTCCTGACCACCCACCACCTGCACGAGGCGGAGGAGCTGTCGGACCGGAGCCTCGTCCTCCTCGACGGCCGGATCCGCGCGGCGGGGCGACCGCGGGACATCGCCGCGGCGGGCGGGCTGGGCGAGGTGACGACCCTGGCCGCTCCGGCGCTCACCGCGGCACTCGCGGACCGGATCTCCGCGCTCGACGGCGTCCGCTCGGTCCGCTCCGACAGCATCGCCGACCGGCCCGTCGTGGTCGTCGGCTGGGACTCCTGCCGGCCCGACCTCCGCGCCCTGGCGGCCGTCGTCGCCGACCTCCCGACCGGCACCTGGACCACCCGGCCGGCGACCCTCGAGGAGGGCTACCTCGCCCTCGTCGACCGGTGCCGAGGAGGGCGGGAGTGATCGCGGGGCTGCAGGAGGGCGCTTTCCACCTGCGGCTGCTGCTCCGCAACGCCTACTTCGTTCAGGCCGCTCTGATCGCACCGGTCGTCTTCGTCGTCCTGCGCGTCGAGGCGGGTCGGGGCGGGCCGGCGCTGGGAGTCGATGGAGCCGTCGTCGGCGTGTGGACGGTGACCGCGGCGGCGGTCGGGATCCTCGGCTACCAGCGGTCGCAGGGGACGCTGGAGCAGATCGCGCTGACTCCTCGGCCGCTGGGCGGTGCGCTCGCGCCGATCTCACTCGCCTGCGCCGGCGTCGGGCTGCTGTCAGTCCCGGCCGCGGTCGTGGCCTCCCGACTCCTCGGCGTCGAACTCGCGCCGCACTCCCCCGCCCTCGTCGCGCTCGGCCTCGTCCTGCTCCTCGCCGCGTGCGGGACGACCGCGCTCGTGCTGTCCGGCCTCTTCGTGCTGACACCGCACGCGACGGTCTACGAGCCGGTCCTCGTCGCTCCCGTCCTCCTCCTCTCCGGCGCCGTCATCGACCGCGCGCAGCTGCCGGTGCCGCTGCAGCTGCTCGGGGTCGTCGATCCGCTGACCGGTGCATTGCAGATCCTGCACGCCGGAGTCTCGGGTGGCGCGCCCGGCGACGTCATCGCGCTCTGGAGCGCGCAGGGGCTGATCACGTCTCTGCTCTCCTTGCTGCTTGCCCGCCTGATTCTGCGGACGGCCCTGCGGCGGGCGCGGCTCGCCGGGACGCTGGCGCTGTCGTGAGCGGGCTCGTGGCGGCGTCGATCGTGGTCGCGCTGCGGTCGTTCGACGCCACGCGGACGCGCCGGACGCTCCTGGTCGCGGTCGTGCTCGGGCCGGTGCTGCAGGTGCTGTATTTCGCGGCGGTGGCGGGGTCGCGCGGGTCGCCGTCGCTGGTGGTCGGCGCGGGTGCGAGCCTCCTCCTGGCCACTCTGACCGCGGTCGACAGCGTGACCGTGTCGCTCACCCGGATGCGGCACGACGCGGTGCTCGGGAGCGTCCTCCTCAGCGCCCGGCCGGCGGCCCTGCTCTGGAGCGGGGTCGCGCTCGCGGGGGCGGCGGTCGGGTTCGCCGCGGGTCTCGTCTCGCTGGTCTGGGCACTCCTGCTGTTCGGGCAGGGCGTCTCGTGGCAGGTCGCCGCCGGCGCGCTCGCACTCACGGGCTGCGCGGCCCTGGCCGGCGGCGGCTGCGGGTTCGCGGTCGGGGTGCTCGGCCTGCGCTCGCGCGACGGGCTGGCCTGGGTCGGGCCGTTCACGGCGGTCCTGACCGTCCTCGGCGGAGTCGTGGCGCCGGTGGCCGAGCTGCCGCCGGTCGTCGAGGCCGTCGCCCGGGTGCTGCCGCTGGGGTACGCCTCCGACGCCCTGCGGACGCTCCTCGGCGAAGGATCGATCGGCGCGCTCGCGGTGCATACGGGCGCTGTCGTCGTGCTCGGCGCCGCGTGGTTCGGGCTGGGGCTGCTCGGCTGGGGCCTCGCCCGCAGGACGCTGCGGCGGACGGGCGGCACGGATCTGCTGTGAGGCCTCCTGGCGCAGCGCATAGCAGGGCCGCGCCGATCCGGGCAGGGGGCTGCCGTCCCGCCGCGCCCCTGATGGGATGGCGTCATGTCCGACTCCGCTGCTCGCCCGTCCCAGGACGACGACCTCCGCTCCATCGTCTACGCGAGCCACACCGCCGCCGGCCTCGAGGAGGCGGACCTGCCCGCACTGCTCGAGCAGTGCCGCGCGAACAACGAGCGCCTCGGCCTGACCGGCATCCTGCTGTTCCGCGACGGCCGGTTCCTGCAGCTGCTCGAGGGACCGAGCGCGACGCTGCGCGAGCGGATGGCGATCATCGCCGACGACCCCCGGCACGCCGGGCTGCGCGTGCTGCTCGAGGAGGCGCCGGCGCAGCGGCTGTTCCCCTCCTGGACGATGGCGTACGAGGCGATCACCGACTCGATGACGACCGAGCTGCCGGGCTACCGCAGCACCTTCGAGGACATCGACACCGATGTCGACGCGAGCGCGACGCTGCCGGCGCTGCGCGAGCTGATCCGCTGGTTCCAGGTGCGCCACTGACGCCGAGCCGTGCAGCGCGCTCGCTACAGTGACGGCGTGGACGAGGACAGCGAGGGTGACGGCGAGCGCGAGGTCGCGGCCGAGTACCTGCGGGCCGAGCTGCGGCCCCGGACGCTGACCTGGATCCGGATGACGATCGACGCCCTGCTCGGCGGCGGCGTGATGACGACGCACGATCTCGTGGTCACCCGCCTCGACACCGGCGCCGAGGTCATCCGCACCCCCGCCGACATCGGCGACCCCTACGTCCTGCTCGGGCAGATCGAGCTGGAGCTCGAGACGAAGACCACCGCCGAGTTCCTCGAGGAGTGGCGACGGGAGTAGCACTCTCCTCCACAGACCCGATCTCGCGGAGTTGTCCGAGGGTTCCACCCGACGACCGCTCGGGTGTCGGTGGTCCCTGTTCAATACGCGTATGGATGAGCACAGCGACCCGGGAGCGGCAGGACAGCCGAGCGCGCTCGCCGCCGTCGACGCGCTGACCGACATCGCCGCGGAGATCGGACGCACCTCCGCACAGCTGCTCCTCTCCCGGGCGCAGACCCTGCACCTCGCCTACCGCGCGGCGGTCACCGTCCCCGACGCGTTCGCCCGCGGCAAGTCGCTCTCCCGCAGCGAGGCGCGGTCCCTGATCGAGCGGTCCATCCGAGCCGAGTTCGCGGTCAAGCTCCGCCTGTCCGAGCGGGCCACGGAGACGGTCCTCGAGCACGCCCGGCTGCTCGTCGAGGACCTCCCCCGCACCCGCGCCCTGCTGGCCGAGGGCCGGCTGCTGTGGGACTCGAGCGAGATCGTCTGCGCGACCGCCGCCACCCTGCCCGCCGCCTCCCGCGCCCGCTTCGACGAGCGCGCCGCCGAGATCGCACCGGACGTGACCCCGACGCAGCTGAGGCGGATCGTCGCCAGACTCCGCGACGAGCTCCACGAGGAGCCCCTCGCCCAGCGGCACGTCCGCGCCCGGCAGGACCGCGCCGTCTGGATCTCGCCGGAGGTCGACGGCATGGCGACGCTCTGTGCGCTGCTGCCCGCGCCGGACGCGATGGGCATCGCCGAGCGCGTCGACCGCATCGCCCGCTCCCTCCGCGACGGCGGCGACGAGCGCACGCTGGCACAGCTGAAGGCCGACGTGCTCACGGACCTCCTCCGCGACGGCGACATCGCCGGCACCACCCCCGCGGGCGACGGACCTCAGGTGTCGGCGTCGTACGTGCCCGGGATCCGCGCGGAGGTGCGCCTCACCCTCGCTGCATCCACCGCCGTCGGTCTCGACGACGCGCCCGCAGACCTCGACGGCTACGGCCTCATCCCCGCCGACCTCGCCCGCGCCCTGGTCGCGACCGGTGCGTCCTTCACCCGAGTGCTCACCGATCCGGACACCCGCGCCGTGAGGTCCGTCGGCCGCACCTACCGGGTCCCGCCGCCCCAGATGCGTCTGCACCTCCAGCTGCGCGATCAGACCTGCCGCTTCCCCGGCTGCACCCGCACCGCCTCCCGAGCGGAGGCCGACCACACCCTCGAATGGAGGAACGGCGGAGAGACATCGCTGGAGAACCTCGTCTCCCTCTGCACGTCCCACCACCACGTCCGCCACGGCGACCGCTGGACCTACGTCCCCCGCCCCGACGGCAGCATCGTCTGGACCACCCCCACCGGCCGCCTCGTCACGATCCGCCCACCCGCCCTCGCCGGCGCCCCGCCGGGCCCCCGCTTCGACGACGCACCGCCCCCGTTCTGACGAACGCCGGTCTCGATACGCGCCGCCTCATGCTGATCGAGTAGCCCTCCGAGAGGGCGTATCGAGATCCACCGTCGCCTGATGGGTGGGTCTCGATACGCGCTTCGCGCTACTCGACCAACATGGGTCGCTCATCCCTGCCCAGCACACCTGCCCTGATCCATGCTGATCGAGTAGCCCTCGCAGAGGGCGCATCGAGACCCACCATCACCCGACGGGTGGGTCTCGATACGCGCTGCGCACTACTCGACCAGCATGTTCGCGTCAGCCGCAGGTGCGGGCCGTGTACGGGGACTGCAGGGTGGCGCCGCCGGCCGTCGCGGTCAGCGTGCCCGCCGGGACGGACGTGGCGCGGGTGGTGAAGGCGTGGGTCGCGTTCGCGCCGGGGGCCGCGGTCAGCGTGGGCGAGGTGCCCCAGGCCGAGCGGATCACGACGGACAGCGGCGAGGTGCCGGTGTTCTTCACGACTCCGGTGACGACGACCTTGCCTGCTACGCAACGGGTGGACGACGTCAGGGTCGCCGTCGCCGCGGACACGACCACCGTCGCGGTCACCCGCACGGCCGTCGAGCTGGAGAGCACGCGGCCGGGCGCGTTGTACGCGGTCGATCCGCCCGCTCCGACCCACTGGTTGTCGTTCGCGCCGATGGTGCGCACGACTCCGGTGACCGGGTAGCGGCCGGAAGCGGTGCCGACGGAGGACGTGTCCCAGGTCACCGGCTGCGAGGTGGTGCCGCGGTCGTAGGCGAGGACGACGTCGGCCCGGGCGGGCAGCGCGGCGACGGAGCCGACCTCGCCCAGGTCGGAGCGCACGGCGGTCGCGGCGTCGGCCGCGCGCACCTCGGTGTACTGGCCGGCGGTGAGCGAGACGATGCCGCCGTGCTTGGTCGACGGCGCCAGCGAGAAGCCGGGGTCGTTCAGCTGGGTCCAGCCGGCGTCGAGGTCGGTGGTCACCATCGGCCGGTAGCCGGTGGAGGGGATGACGTCGACGTAGAGGTACCAGCGATCCGCGTCGTGGTCCTTGAAGACGGCCGGCCCCTCCACTCCCCCGGCGTTGCCGCCGGCCCAGACGGCGCCGATGCGGTCCTGCAGCTGCGTCCACGCAGTGGACGGCAGCCACCACTGCTTCGCGGTCGTGGACTCCATGTAGATGCCGCGGCCGGTGCCGTTGTCCTTCGAGATGCGGTAGGTCGTGCCGCCGTCCTGGATCATCGTGGTGTCGATGACGTCGGCGCCGGTGTCGATGAAGGTGCCGCCGTAGGAGTACGTGGCCTGGGTGAAGTCGGTGGTCGCACCCCAGAGCACCCGCGACGCTCCGGTGCCGGGCGTGTGCGCGGCGTTCGGGTACACGGTCGAGGACCAGTAGACGACGAACGCGCCCTTGCCGGCCCCGTTGTAGTCGGCGACCCAGGTCGCCTCGGGCGCCCACATCATGCCGGCCTCGAGCTGCTTCGCGCCGGCCGCATCGAGCGCGACGTCGAACTGGCGCAGGTCGCTCCAGGAGACGAGGTCGCTCGACTCCCAGACGTTCATCTTCGTGCTGCCCTGCGTGGTCCAGTAGCACCAGGTGGTGCACGAGCCCGAGCCCTGGTCGCCGCCGAAGACGCGGAGGTCGGTGGCGATGATGTAGTACTTCTTCGTCTCGGGGTTGTAGGTGAGGTACGGGTCGCGGACGCCGGTCGTGCCGAGGTCGGACGCGAGGATCGGCTTCCCGCCGTTCAGCGGGTCCCACTTCTCCGGGTCGTCGCCGCGGGAGACGTCGAGGTAGATCTTCTCGGCGTAGCCCTGCGCGTCCTCGACGAAGTGCACCATCAGATAGCCGTAGGGGGTGTCGACGCCGACCTGCGGCTCGACGGTGACGGCGACGGCACGGGACTGCGCGACGCCGCGGATCGACGCGGTCGCGGTCAGCGACGACGTGCGGGCGGCCTGGCCCGCGGCGGGGCGATCGGTGGCGAGCGTGCGGCCGTCGGCGGAGACGCGGAGGGTGGGGTCGTTCGAGGCCCAGGTCACGGTGCCACCGTAGTCGGGCAGGTTCGTGGTCGAGTCGTCGATGGTCAGCGCAGTGACGCCGTCGAGCACGGCCGCGGTCAGCGGCGCGAACGACGAGGCGTGCAGCTTCGCGTCGACGGTCGACACGGTCGCGACCTCCTCGCCGGTGAGGGCGCGGTCGTAGACGCGGAACGTCGACACCTCCCCCTTGAAGAAGGGGTCGGGGTAGGGCGCGCGGCCGATGGCGTTCAGCGACTGGTCCGCCACCGAGGCGGGCCGCAGCGCGGTGGGCGCGGAGGTGACGCGGGTGCCGTCGACGTAGAACGAGATCGTGCCGGCGGCGCCGTCGATCACCGAGCTGAGGCTGTACCAGCGGTCGGCCGCGATGCCGGACGCGCTGCGGGCGTTGTTCTCGCCGCCGCCGCCGGTGGTCGTGATCGCGGTGCGCACCTTGTCGCGCACAGAGGCGAACCAGTACTGCGAGGTGCTGTCGCTGCCGATGTTCCAGAGGAAGTGGAAGTTCGAGAGCATCGAGGCGTCGGCGCGGGTCTCGATCGTGACCGTCCCTGACGTCTTGCCCGTGAGCAGGTCGTCGGGCAGCTCGACCCAGGGGGCAGCGCTGGTCTTCGCGCCGCCGGTGAGACGGAGTGACGTGCCGGTCCAGAGCGCGTCCGTCCCGTTCACGACGCGCGCGGCTCCCACAGCTCCGCCCGCCGAGTTGGGGACGGTCGCGCCGGTCGTCTGGCTGAAGCGGTAGTCGGCGAGGAGGCCGGCGGTGGGGACCGCGGCGTCGGCGGCCGTCGCGGTGGGGGCGACGAGGCCGGCGGCGAGCACCGCCCCGAGGCCGAGGGCGGCGAGGGCCGCACGGAAGGGCGCGCGGCGGGTGGGGGTGGGCATGGTGCTCCTTTGCACGGGGGGCGGGTGGTCTGAAGGGTGGGTCTCGATACGCCCGCTGCGCGGGCTACTCGACCAGCAGAAAAAGGGGGCGCCCCATGCTGGTCGAGTAGCCCCGCAGGGGCGTATCGAGACCCCGGCGTCAGCAGGTGATCGCGGGGTAGGCGGCCGACTGCGTGGCCGCGCGGCCCGCGTCGTCGACTCCGGCGCCTGTCACCGAGGCCGAGCCGGCGGCCAGCGTCGGCTGGCGCACCGTGAAGCTCGCCGTGGCGTTCTTCCCGCCGGCGACCGCCGGGAAGGTCTTGGTGCCGGAGGCGGTGGTGACGGTGATGTCGGCGGGCAGGTCGTCCGCGTTCTTCACCGTCGTGGTGAGCACCGGCTTGCCCGCGACGCAGCGCACCGACGAGGTGGCGGCGAGCTGCAGAGCGACCGGAGCGGCCGGCGCACCGAGCGAGACGCGGAAGCGCTGGCAGTCGTTGTTCAGCACGCTCCACTGGCCGATCCGGGTGCCGTTCTGGTCCGAGCAGTTCGACAGGTCGAGCGCCTTGCCGCTGTGAACGGCGCGGAGCTCGACGGTGCCGTCGTTGCCCGGGCGGAGCCGCCAGCTGCTGCCGGTCACGCCGCACGCGCCCTGCGTGACGGTCGCGCCGTCGGCGCTGGAGCCTCCGGTGACCGCGAGGCACTTGGCCGCGGCCGAGACGGGGTGCATCTCGACGGCGCCGTCCGCGGCGGCCGTGAACGTCACGCGCTGGCACGGCGAGCCGAGCCACTCCCGCTGCTGCAGCACCGCGCCGTCGGCGGTGGAGCAGTTCGGCAGGTCGAAGGCCTTGCCGGTGACGAGCGAGGTGACGGCGACCGCGCCGACCGGGCGCAGCGCCCACTCCTGCGAGGCGGCGGCGCTCGGCGTCGACTGGCGGATCGCTCCGGAGACCGCGTCGAGCGCCTTGCCGCCCGTGCGACTCGTCAGCGTCGAGTAGCCGCCGGAACCCGGAGCCACCGTCCACTGCTGGCAGGAGGCGGTCAGCCACGCGGACTGCTGCAGCGACGCACCCGAGGCGGTCGAGCAGCCGACCGGCCCGAGCGACTTCCCGCTGCTGGCGTTCACGATGCGGACGAAGCCGTCGCCGGTGCTGTCGAGCGTCCAGCTCGCGCGGGGCGTGGCGCAGGAGCCCTGCACGACGCCGGCGCCGTCGCCGCTCTGGGCGGAGGACACCGTGGCGCAGAGGCCGGTGCTGCGGCTGACCAGCTGCCAGGGCGCACCATCGACGCGGGCCGTGATCGGCGCGTTCTCGCCGCTGGGCACGGGGATCCGGGCGGCGGTGCCGAGAGGCGTGCCGAAGTCGGGCTCGCCCTCGGCGGTCCAGTCCACGAGGTGCGCGCGGGCCGAGCGCTGGCGGCTGCAGCCGTCGTTCGGGCCGGGGTTCGCGTGGTAGAGATTCCAGGTCTCGGTGCCGTCGGGCGAGTCGAAGAAGTCGTTGTGGCCGGTGCCGTACTCGCCGTTCGCCTTCGAGAAGACCGGTCCGTCGCTCTTGGTCCAGGAGGAGGCGAGCACGGGGTCGCCGGTGCCGTCGTACTCGAGGGTGCCGAGCTGGTAGTCCTCGGTGCCGCAGAAGCTCGCCGAGTAGACGATCCAGGTGCGGCCGTCCTTCTGCAGCGGAATCGGGCCCTCGTTGACCGGCATGCCGATGGTCTCCCACGGCTCGACCGGCTCCGACAGCACGTTCAGCGGGCCGACCGCGGTCCACGGGTCCGACATCCGGGCGATGTAGTTGCTCTGCAGCCCGTTGCCCGGCTGGAACGCCGACCAGGTCATGAAGAGCTCGCCGTTCAGCTGCAGGTAGGCGCCGTCGATGTTCCAGGAGTCGACCGGGACCGGCCGGCCCTTGTAGCTGTAGGGGCCCATCGGGTCGTCGCCCGCGCTCTCGATCACCTGGAGGTGCTGGCCGTCGAAGTTCCCGGCGGTCCCCATCGTGTACATCAGGTACCAGCGCCAGCCGTTCGGGCCCTCGAGCCGCTGCAGCTCGGGCGCCCACATGTTCGCGTTCCGGCCCGGGTTCGTGTCGGAGTAGACGGTCACCGGAGTCGCGGTGCCGAGCGCCGCGAGCGTCGGCGCCTTGCGCATCACCACGCGGTTGTCCCAGGTCGTGGCGACGAGGTAGTAGTTCCCGTCGTGGAACTCGATCGTCGGGTCGGCCGTGTCCGGCTCGAGCGGATTCGTGAAGGTCGACTCGCCGATCGCGGCCGCGGGGCTCGCGGCGGCCAGCGGCAGCGCCACGATCGCCGCCAGCAGGATCAGGAGACCGGCGATCAGCCGGCGGCGCAGGCCCGGTGCGGGCGCGGTCAGGTGCATGGATGACTCCGTCGTCGATCGTGATGCGGGCGCCCCCGTCGGGCCGCAGGAGCGCGGCCCCGAGAGCCGGGGCGAGAATTTGTTCACGGTAACAGCGGCAGTTGCGCAAGGTCAAACCCCTCCGAGCAGCCCTTCCCCGGCTCCTTCCCACCACTGGGGCGAAACGTTTCGCTTCCGCCCTTGATCCCTCCCGCACACCGCGCCTAGAGTCCGAGGCGAACGTTTCGTGCGATCGGAGATCCCCCATGTCAGCGCAGACCCTCTCCTGGCGCGCCGGGCCGCTCGAGCTCGAGTTCCGCCGCTCCCCCGACGCCCCCGTGAGCCTCACGCGACTCGTCTCCGGCGAGCTCGAGATCCGCTTCGAGCACGCACTGCCGCTGGTCGGGATCCTGACCGCCGGCCGGGGCCACGTCACCTCCACCGACCGGCTCGTGCAGACCGCGATCGGCGACTCCCTCCGCTACGTCTCGCACGAGGCCGGGGGCGGGGGCGAGGGCGAGGCGACCGTCCTTCGGATCGTCTCGGCGAGCGACGACGGCCTGCGCGCCACGACCACGATCGACGCGCTCGGCACCGCCCTCCGCGCGAGCACGACCGTCGAGAACGCGGGCACCGGGCCGGTGCTGCTCACCGCCGTCACCAGCTGGGCGATGCCGCTCGGCACCCGGCTGGACGCCGGCGCCGCCGCCGACCCGGCCGCGGACTGGGAGCTGCTCGAGGGCCGCAGCGAGTGGCTGGGCGAGGGCCGCTGGGAGGCCCGCGAGCTGCGCGCACTCCTGCCCGACCTCCATCCGGAGCACACCGAGCAGCCCCCGCGCGAGTCGGTCGTCCGCACCGCGACCGGCACCTGGTCGACCGGCGGCGCCCTCCCGCTCGCCGCGCTCCGCTCACGGCGGCAGGACGTCACCTGGCTCTGCGAGGTCACGCACAACGGCCCGTGGCGCTGGGAGGCCGGCGAGCAGATCGGCGACGCCTACCTCGCCGCCTCCGGCCCCACGGACCGCGACCACCAGTGGTCCGTGCTCCTCGCGCCCGGTGAGTCCTTCACCTCGGTGCCGGCGCTCGTCGCCGTCGGCACCGGCCTCGAGCACGCCGCCGCGGCCCTCACCCGGGCGAAGCGGTCGGCCCGGCGCGCCCACCCGGACGACCGCCGCCCCGCGCTGGTCTTCAACGACTACCTGAACACCCTCGGCGGCGACCCGACGACCGCGAAGCTCCTGCCGCTGATCGCCGCGGCGGCCGAGGTCGGCGCCGAGGTGTTCTGCGTCGACGCCGGCTGGTACGCCGAGACCGAGTCCTGGTGGGACACCGTCGGCGCGTGGACGCCGTCGACCCGGCGCTTCCCGGGCGGACTCGGCGAGGTCGTCGACGCGATCCGCGGCCACGGCATGGTGCCCGGGCTCTGGCTCGAGCCCGAGGTGATCGGCACCGGCAGCCCGCTCGCCCGGTCCCTGCCCGACGGGGCGTTCCTCTCCCGCTCGGGGATCCGGGTGGAGGAGAGCGGCCGCCACCACCTCGATCTGCGCCATCCTGCAGCCCGTGCGCACCTCGACGAGACCGTGGACCGGCTCGTCCGCGAGTTCGGCATCGGCTACGTCAAGCTCGACTACAACATCGATCCGGGCCCCGGCACCGACCGCGACGCGACGAGCGCCGGCGCGGGACTCCTCGAGCACTCCCGCGCGCACCTCGCCTGGATCGACGGCGTGCTCGATCGCCACCCGCAGCTGATCCTCGAGAACTGCGCCTCCGGAGCGATGCGCGCCGACTCCGCGATGCTCTCCCGGCTGCAGCTGCAGTCGACCTCCGACCAGGAGGATCCGGTGCTCGCGCCGCCGATCGCCGCAGCGGCCCCGCTCTCGATGCTCCCCGAGCAGGCCGCGAACTGGGCCTGCCCGCAGCCGGAGATGAGCGACGAGGCGATCGCCTTCACGCTGGTGACGGGCCTCGCGGGCCGGCTCCTCCTCACCGGCCACCTGGATCGGATGACGGCGCAGCAGCGTGCGCTCGTCGCCGAGGCCGTGCGCACCGCCGGCGAGCTCCGGGCGCACCTGGTCGCGTCGGTGCCGCTCTGGCCGCTCGGCCTGCCGGGCTGGACCGACCGCTGGGTCGCCTCCGCGCTGCGCGGACCGGACGCGATCTCGCTCTCGCTCTGGGACCGCGGCGACGACGCGGGCGAGACGACCCTCGCGTCCCCCAGCCTCCTCGGCCGCGCGGTCGAGGTGCGGACGGCCTTCCCCGCCGGGCTCCCCGCCTGGCGCACGAGCTGGGACGCGGGGACCGGACTCCTCACCGTCCGCTCCGTCCCCGGCGAGCCGGGAGCGCGGTCGCTGATCCTGAGCGTCACCGGCTGAATCGCCCCGGAGCCGATCCCCCGGGCCCGCTTGACTATGCTGAACGGACCCGCGATGTCGAGCCCTCGTCATCCCGCCGCACCGAGGGTGCCCGGCTCTCCCCTCAGGGGAGCGGAGGAGGTCCGCGCCATGGCCGATCGGCCCAACCTCCGGCATGTCGCCGCGGTCGCCGGCGTCTCGCACATGACGGTCTCCCGGGTGCTCAGCGGGCACCCGAACATCAAGGAGTCGACCCGGCAGAAGGTCCTCGAGGCCGTCTCCGAGCTCGACTACCGCCCCAACATCGCGGCGCGCTCCCTCGTCACCCAGCGCACCGACCGCATCGGCGTGATGATCGAGAGCGGCGCCGAGTTCGGCCCCTCCAGCACCCTCCGGGCCATCGAGCGGGCCGCGCGCGAGAAGGGCTACTCCGTCACCTCCGTCGCGCTGCGCGACGACCAGGACATGAGCCCCGTCGACGCGATCCGGCACCTCTCCGGCCTCGGGATCGACGCGCTCTGCGTGATCGCGCCGCGCTCCTCCTCCGTCGCGACGCTCCGCACCGTCGAGATCGGCGTGCCCACTCTCGTCGTGAAGTCCGACAAGGACGCGAACTTCCTCACCGTCTCGGTCGACCAGCAGGCCGGGATGAGCCAGGCGGTCGACCACCTGGCCTCGCTCGGCCACCGCGACGTGCTGCACATGTCCGGCCCGCTCGACTGGCTCGACGCCCGCGCCCGCGAGCGCGCCTTCCACAGCCGGGCGAAGGCGTGGGGGATGCGCGAGCGCCCGATCGTCATCGGCGACTGGACTCCGGACTCCGGCTACGAGTTCGCCCGCAGCCTGCAGTCGGTCCCGGAGTTCACCGCGATGGTCGTCGCGAACGACGAGATGGCGCTCGGCGTCATCCACGGTCTCGTCGAGCGCGGCATCCGCGTGCCGCAGGACGTCAGCATCGTCGGCTTCGACGACCTGCCCACCGCCCGGCACTTCCTGCCCCCGCTGACCACGGTTCGGCAGGACTTCGACAAGCTCGGCACCACCGTCGCCGAGGTGATCCACGCGCGGATCCGTGGCCAGGAGATCCCGCAGCGCACCCGCATCCCCACCGAGCTCGTGGTGCGCGAGTCGACGGCGCCGCCCCGCAGCTGACGCTCGCGACCGGCGCTCGCGTATCATCGGCGGCACCCCTGGCGCGACGCTCCCCCGGCGCCGCCCCGCACACGAACCGAGGACGGCACGTGTCAGTTCAGTCGACGACGACTCCCGCACGCCCCGGTCCCGCACGCCCGGACCCGGTCGTGGAGATGACGGGCATCCACGTCTCCTTCTCCTCCGGGCCCGCGCTGGCCGGTGCGCGGCTGCGCCTCGTGCCGGGCGAGATCCACGGCCTGATGGGCGAGAACGGCGCGGGCAAGTCCACGCTGATCAAGACGCTCACCGGGATCCACCAGCCCGACGCCGGTGAGATCGTCGTCGACGGCGTCGCCCGGCGCTTCAGCGGACCGGCCGACGCGAAGGCCGCCGGCATCACCGCGGTCTTCCAGGACGAGCGGCTGACCGACAACCTCAGCATCGGCGAGAACGTGATGATCGGGCACGAGATCCGCGGGCGCCTCGGCATCTCCTGGTCGCGCACCCACGCGCGGGCGGCCGAGATGCTGGCCGAGCTGGGCCTCGAGGACCTCGACCCGCGCCTGCCGCTGCGCTCGCTCTCGCCCGCGATCCGGCAGCTGGTCGCGATCGGCCGCGCGATGGTCGACCGGCCGCGGGTGCTGATCCTCGACGAGCCGACCTCGAGCCTGGACCTCGGTGATGTCGCCCGGCTCTTCACGGTGCTGCGGCGGCTGCGCGGCCAGGGCGTCGCGATCGTCTTCGTCTCGCACTTCCTCGAGCAGGTGCTCACCCTCAGCGACCGCATCACCGTGCTCCGCGACGGCTGCACCGAGGGCGAGTACCCGGCCGGGCGGATGGACCGGGCCGAGCTGATCGCGAAGATGATCGGCAAGGACATCGACGCGCTCCGGCAGATCGGCTCCGACCGCCGCGAGCACCGCCGCCAGCCCACCGGCCCCGCGATCTACCGCGCGGTCGGCATCGGCCGCCGGGGCGCCGTCTCCCCCACCGACATCGAGCTGCACCGCGGCGAGATCGTCGGCTTCGCGGGCTTGCGCGGCTCCGGACGCACCGAGCTGGCGTCGCTGCTCAGCGGCGTGGAGCGGCCGGACAGCGGCGAGGTGCTGATCGACGGCGAGCACGCGGACATCGTCGATCCGGTGTCGGGGCTGCGCAACCGCATCGCGCACTCCAGCGAGAACCGCCGCGAGGACGGGATCATCGGCGACCTGTCGCTGCGCGAGAACCTCGTGCTCGGGCTGCAGGCGCTGCGCGGCTGGGCGCACCCGCTGTCGGCGGCCGAGACCGACACGCTCGTCGCCACCTACGTCGAGGCGCTGAACATCACGCCGGCCGACCCGGACATGCCGGTGAAGTACCTCTCCGGCGGCAATCAGCAGAAGGTCGTCCTGGCGCGCTGGCTCGCCACCCGGCCCCGTCTGCTGGTGCTCGACGAGCCGGCCCGCGGCATCGACGTCGCCTCGAAGGTCGAGATCCAGGCGCACATCGCCCAACTCGCCAAGGAGGGCGTCTCCATCGTCTACATCTCCTCCGAGCTGGAGGAGGTGGTGCGCCTCAGCGACCGCATCGTCGTCTTCAAGGACCGCGAGAAGATCGGCGAGGTCAGCAACGGCCCCTGGCTCACCGTCGACACCATCGTCGAGATGATCGCCGCCGACACGACGGACGACGACGCGACCGACGACCCCTGGTGACGCGCTCCCTGCTGATCGAGTAGCCCTCGCAGAGGGCGTATCGAGATCCGGTGGACACGGTTGACCCCTGTGAAACGTCTCACTAGGGTGGCGCGGGACCGGGGAAAGCGCATTCCTGCATCCCGGACCATCGATGCCGAGGGATTCAATGCCGAATTCACGTCCGTTCCGTCCGACCACCGCCGCCGGGGCGCTCCGCTCCGGCCTCGGCCTCGCGCTCGCCGCGGGGCTCGCGCTGACCGGCGCATCCGCTGCCGCAGCGCAGACCACCGCGCCGCCCGCCGTCCCCGCCAACCCCGTCCTCACCGCGCAGCTCGAGGACCTCGACCGCGGTGTCGTCGCGCTCGCCTCGCCCGACGGCGGCGTCTTCGTCAGCTGGCGGCTGCTCGCGACGGAGGTGACCGGCTCCTCCGACAGCGGGATGGTCGGCGCCGACTTCGCCGTCTACCGCGGGGCGGAGCGGATCGGGGTCGTCACCGACAGCACCAACCTGCACGACCCGGCGGGCGCACCCGGTGACGAGTACCGCGTCGTCCCGCTCGTCGACGGCGAGCCCGGCGAGCCGAGCGCTCCGGCCACCGCCTCGGCCGACGCCTTCGAGACGCTGCCGCTGCAGAAGCCGGCCGACGGCGTCACCCCCGCCGGCGAGGCCTACACCTACAGCGCCAACGACATGAGCGTCGGCGACATGGACGGCGACGGCGACTACGAGTACGTCGTGAAGTGGTACCCCTCGAACGCGAAGGACGTCTCGCAGAAGGGCTACACCGGCAGCACCTACCTCGACACCTACGAGGCCGACGGCACGCTGCTGCACCGCATCGACCTGGGCGTGAACATCCGCTCCGGCGCGCACTACACGCAGTTCCTCGTCTCCGACTTCGACGGCGACGGCCGCTCCGAGATCATGACGAAGACCGCGCCGGGCACGACGATCCTGCCCGGCGGCGACACCGCCCGCGCCGAGTCGATCACGCTCCTCCCCGAGGACGTCGCCGCGGGCGTCACCCCGCAGGACGACTACCGCCTCTCCGCCGCCGGCTACCGCGAGCACCTCATCGGGGTCTTCGAGGGCTGGGGCACCCGCGAGGAGGTCACCTCCGGCCAGTGGCCCGCGACGCTCGAGGAGGCGTTCGGCATCGCGCCGACGCACGCCTACCCCCTCGACCGCGCCGGGGCGACGGAGCTCGCCGACTACTTCATCGACGTCTACGCGCCGAGCCGGAGCGACCGCAACGACCTCACCACCTTCGAGGGCTTCATCCTGACCGGCCCCGAGTACCTCACGGTGTTCGACGGCGAGTCCGGCGAGGAGCTGCAGACCGTCGCCTACGAGCCGGCCCGCGGAGACGACGGCCTGCTCTGGGGCGACTACGCCTACTCCCGGATCGAGCCGGGCAACCGCAACGACCGCTTCCTCGCAGGCGTCGCCTCCTTCGACGGCGAGACGCAGTCCGCCGTCTTCGCCCGCGGCTACTACACCCGCGCGGTCGTCGTCGCCTACGACTGGGACGGCAGCGAGCTCTCGCAGCGCTGGGTCGCCGACAGCGGCCACGTCCCGCTGACCAACCCCTTCAACGACACCCCGCACGGCCGCGAGGGCACCAGCCCGGAGTGGGCGACGCTCACCACGCAGGGCTTCCACTCGCTCAGCGCGGCGGACGTCGACGGCGACGGCCGGCAGGAGATCGTCTACGGCTCCGCCACCCTCGACGACGACGGCAGCCTGCTCTACAGCTCCTACGACACCCTGCCCGAGGGCAGCAGCGCGCCCGGCACCGAGGCCAAGCTCGGCCACGGCGACGCGATGCACGTGACCGACATCGACCCGGCGAACCCCGGGCTCGAGATCTTCTCCGTGCACGAGGGCGGAGTCGGCGCCCCCTACGGCTACGCGCTGCGCGACGCTGCGACCGGCGAGGTGCTCTTCGGCGCCTACTCCGGCAAGGACACCGGCCGCGGGATGATCGGCGACATCGATCCCGCGATCCCCGGCCAGGAGGTCTGGGCGATCGGAACGCTCTCGGCGAGCGGCGAGCCGCTCGACGGCGGGGACCCCGCCGAGCAGCCCGGCACCAACCAGAGCATCCGCTGGGCCGCGGACATGACCACGCAGATCGTGGCCAGCACGACGATGCAGGACGCGACGCCCGTCACTCCGACGATCGTCACCGGTGACGGCACGGTGCTTCTCTCGGCCGAGGGCACGGTGACGAACAACGGCACGAAGGGCAACCCGTCGCTCGTGGCGGACGTGCTCGGCGACTGGCGCGAGGAGCTGCTGCTGCCGACCGCGGACTCGAGCGCGATCCGGATCTACTCGAGCACCGAGGTCACCGACCGCAAGCTGACCACGCTGATGCACGACCCGCAGTACCGGGTCGAGGTCGCGCGCCAGCAGACCGCGTACAACCAGCCGTCGTACACCTCGTACGGCCTGGCGAGCGACATCGACTGGTCGACCGTGCCTGTGCTCGCGCAGGAGGGGACGGAGCCGGTGCCGACGCCGACCGCCACCGCCACCGCGACGGCCGTGCCGATGCCGACCGAGACCGCGCCGCCCGTGGTTCCGGCGCCGGGCGATCCCGCGCCGCACGCGCCCGCGCCGGTCGCCGGCCCCGACGGCGACCTGGCCGCCACCGGCACCGACCTGTCGCTGCTGCCGCTCGGAGCGCTCGCGCTCCTGCTCGGCGGCGGGGCGCTGCTCCTGCGCCGGCGCGCGACGCCCCGCGCGTAGCGAGCCCTTGCTGGTCGAGTAGCCGCGCAGCGGCGTATCGAGACCCCACCAACTGCACACGGTGCATCTCGATACGCCCGCACGCGGGCTACTCGATCAGCATGAAGCGGGCACCCTCAGGGAGTTGCACGGCGGGCTAGCCGGCGAGCAGCTTCAGCGACGGGGCACGGCCCTTCTCGATGTGGGTGAAGGCGATCGACTCGGCGAGACGGTCGTTCCCGGAGAGGATCGCCTCGAGCAGTCCCTGGTGCTCGTCGGACTGCTGGTGCTGGTCGCGCGCGGAGGTCAGATAGAACAGCCACGTCATCCGCCCGCTGACCGCCCGCATCAGCGAGCCGAGCAGTGCGCTGCCGGCGATGTCGACGATCGCCTCGTGCACGATCGTGCTGGTCTCGGCGACGAGCAGCCAGTCCTCGCTGTCGAGCGCCCGGTGCTCGGCTGCGATGGCCTCGTGCAGCGGCTCGGGTGACACGCCCTCTGCGACGCGCCGGGCGGCCAGGCGGGCGGCGAGCGTCTCCAGGCTCAGGCGCACGTCGAACAGCTCCGTGACATCGGCGGTGGTCCACTCCGTGACGCGCGAGCTGCGCCGCGGCAGGGTGCGCACGAAGCCCTCGTTCTCGAGCTGCGGCACCGCCTCGCGGATCGGCAGCCGCGACACCTTCAGCTCGCTCGCCAGCGTCGACTCGACCAGCCGCGACCCCTGCGGATACCGGCCCAGGATGATCTCGCGGCGGAGCGTGCGATAGGTCTGCGCCGTCAGCGACTCCTCGGGGGCGATGCCGGTCACGCGGGCCTCCTTCGCTCGGCTCCCCCTATTCAACCGGGTCGGCGGCGCGACCGTCACCGGACGGCCCGCGTCTCGACCTCGACACCGAGGGCCGCGCGCTCAGCCCGGGCGAGCACGTGGGCGCCCGCAGCCAGATCCTGCAGGCCGATGCCGACACTGTTGAAGACGGTCACATCGTCGCGCGACGAGCGGCCCCCGGTCCGGCCGGTCAGCACCTCCCCCAGCTCCGCCACGTCGGCGGGCCGGAGACCGGAGCGGCGCACGTTGTCCGACTCGGAGAAGGCGATCCCGCGGGTGTCGACCACGACCCGGTCCGCCCGCGCGAAGACGTCGGCGCCGAGCTCGCGGTAGCCGTGTCGAGGCGGCGACCCGACCGCGTTGACATGCACGCCATCGGTGAGCCAGGCCGCGTCGAGCAGCGGCTCGACCGACGGCGTCAGCGTGCACACGACGTCGGAGCCGCGCACCGCATCCGCCAGACCCTCGGGAGCCGTCGCCGACACGCCGTTCGCGACGAGCTCCGCGGCGAGCGCCGTGGCGCTGGAGCCCGACGGCGACCAGACCCGCACCTCGTCGAGCTCGAGCACCGAGCCGAGGGCGAGCGCGTGCTCGCGGGCGAGCGGACCGGCGCCGACCAGGGTGAGGATCCGGGAGTCGGGACGGGCCAGGGCCGAGGTCGCGAGCGCCGAGACCGCCGCCGTCCGCAGGCGCGTCAGCGCGCGGCCGTCGATCAGTGCCAGGCACTCCGCGGTGTCGGCGGAGTAGAGCGAGACCGTCGAGCGCTGCGGCGGCAGCCCGCTCGCGCGGTTGCGCGGGGCGTCGATCAGCAGCTTCACCGAGGCGAGACCGAGGTACGGCGCGAAGGCGACCATCGGGACGGCGGCGGGGCCGTCGGCGCTGGCGTCCCCCGGGATCCGCAGGGCCTCGGGGACGGGCTGCACCGCGCCGCCACTGGCGAGCGCCCGGTGGGCGTCGGCGAGTGCGGCGATCAGACCGGGCCACTCGGTGAGCGCCTCGCACTCCTCCGACGTGATGATGCGTGTCGACATGTGATCCTCCTGCGCTCATTCTGTATGCACTGACCGCCCAACCGCATCATCGTGGTCTATCGCAGGCGTCGTCATTTTGGTATCCAGAACGAGTGGCAACGCACCAAATACCGGCTTTTAGGCGCGTTTCGGAGGTCAGAAGGATACTAATCGGCGCAAAAGTGTTTACACCCCGGAAACCTCCGGAGACGCGCACGAAACAGAGAAGGCGCAATTCTGTATACCGACAGCACCACGGACACCCACTCGAACGGAGGCGGCGCGATGGGCCCCTACCTCGTCAGACGACTCGCCCAGGGTCTCGCGACGATCTTCGCCGTCGTCACGATCGCGTTCGGCCTGGGCCGCCTCAGCGGCAGCCCCGCGGCGCTCCTGCTCACCGAGAACGCGACACCCGAGCAGATCGCCGACCTGAACCAGCGCCTCGGCTTCGACCTGCCGCTCTGGCAGCAGTACCTCCGCTACCTCGGCGGGCTCCTCACCGGCGACTTCGGCGACTCCTACCGTCAGGCGGGCGTCTCGTCGATGCAGCTGGTGCTCGAGCGGCTGCCCGCATCGCTCTCGCTCGGCGCGGTCGGCCTGCTGCTCGGGCTGGCGCTCGCACTGGTCGCCGGAGTCGTCATCCAGCTCACCCGCTCCCGCGGGCTCCGCGCCCTCTCGCTCGGCCTCGGCTCGACCCGCCAGGCGATCCCCGACTTCTTCTTCGGCCTGCTGCTGGTGCTGGTGCTGTCGGTCTGGCTGGGCCTGCTGCCCTCGCTCGGCAACCGGGATCCGCTGGCGATCATCATGCCGGCGCTCACCATCGCGACGGGTCAGTTCGTGCTCTACACGCGCCTGCTCGACAACGCGCTGACCGAGCAGTCGACGCAGGACTACGCCCGCACCGCCTTCGCCCGGGGCGAGAACCGCTTCCGCGTGGTCGTCGGCGAGCTGCTCCCGAACGCGTTCCTCCCCGTGCTCACGGTCGCCGGCATCAGCCTCGGCTCGTTCCTCGGCGGCCTGGTGATCGTCGAGAACGTCTTCGCCTGGCCCGGGATGGGGCAGCTGATGCTCGGCGCGGTCTACTCCCGCGACTTCCCGGTCGTCCAGTCGGGTCTGATCGTCGTCGCCCTGCTGTTCATCCTCGCCAACCTGCTCGTCGACGTCGTCTCCGGGCTCATCGATCCCCGAGTGAGGCTCGCATGACCACCACCGAGATCATCCGCACCGGCGCCCTGCGCGCCGGCATCACCACGGCCTTCGCCCGCGGTCGCCGCGTTCCCGCGCTGCAGGTCCTCGGGGCGGCGATGGTCGGCTCGATCGTCCTCTTCTCGCTCGTGTATCCGCTGCTGCCGGGCTACGACCCTTTCGCGCAGGACCTCTCGAGCGTCCTCGCCGCGCCGGGCGCGTTCGCCGAGCACTGGCTGGGCACGGACGCGCTCGGGCGGGACGAGGCCAGTCGGCTCGCGCTCGCCGGCCGGGTCACCCTCGGGATCGTCCTGCTGATCGTGGTCGTCAACAGCCTCGTCGGCATGGCCGTCGGCACCTGGTCGGGCTACGTCGGCGGCAGGACCGACAACGTGCTGATGGGGCTCGCCGACATCCAGCTCGCGATGCCCGTGATCCTGGTGCTGATCGCCCTCGCCGCCTCGCTCGGCCCGAGCGTCTGGCTGATGATCACGGTGCTCGCCGCGACCTATTGGGTCGGATACGCGAGGGTCGCCCGGAGCACCGCGATGGCGTTGCGCGACCGCGACTTCGTGCTCGCACCGCGCCTGCAGGGAGCGGGCGGGCTGTGGACCGTGCGGCGGCACATCGTGCCGAACGTCGCGGTGCAGATGATGATCCTCGCCTCCAGCGACATCGGCGCGGTCATGCTGCTGACCTCCTCCTTCGACTTCCTCGGTCTCGGCGTGCAGGCGCCGACACCGAGCTGGGGCCTGATGATCAGCGAGGGCCAGGACTACGTCCGCCAGGCGCCGCACCTCGCGATCATCCCCGGCGCCGCGATCTTCCTCACGGTCGCCGGCACCAACCTGCTGAGCCAGCGCTTCACCGCCGAGGGCTCGGCCACCACTGTCCGACGCACGTCACGACGATCCGTGAAGCGGAGCCTCCGATGACCACCACCGCCTCCCCCGAGGACCGTGCGGTCCTCCTCGACGTCCGGAGCCTCAGCGTCGGCTACACCGACGAGCACGGCGACACCGTCGTCCTCGTCGACCGCGTCTCCTTCACCCTGCACGAGCGGGAGGTGCTCTGCCTCGTGGGCGAGTCGGGCTCGGGCAAGAGCGTCACGATGCTCGCCGTGCTCGGCCTGCTGCCCGAGGGCCTGGAAGTGCTCGACGGCACCGTGCACTACCGCGGCCGCGACGTCCTCGGGATGCCGGAGCCCGAGCTGCGGGGTCTGCGCGGCAGCGAGCTCGCGATGATCTTCCAGGACCCGATGACGGCGCTCAACCCGGTCAAGCGGGTGGGCGGTCAGATCGGGCGGGCCCTCCGGGTGCACGACCGCGCGCTCGGGCGCGCCGAGGTGCGCCGCCGCGTGACGGGACTGCTGACCGATGTCGGGGTCCCCGAGCCGGAGCAGCGCGCTCGCCAGTACCCGCACCAGTGGTCGGGAGGCATGCGGCAGCGCGCCGTCATCGCGATGGCGATGGCCAACGAGCCCTCGGTGCTCATCGCCGACGAGCCGACGACCGCGCTGGACGTGACGATCCAGGCGCAGATCATGACCGTCCTCGGCACCGTGCGGGCGAAGACCGACGCGGCGATGGTGCTCATCACGCACGATCTCGGCCTCGTGGCCGAGGTCGCCGATGCGGTCTGCATCCTCTACTCCGGTCGCGTGGTCGAGCGGGGCTCGGTCTGGGACGTCTTCGGCCGGCCCGCGCACCCGTACACGGCGGGGCTGCTCGGCAGCCTGCTCTCGGCCGAGCGCGACTCCGGCGATCGGGTCTACGCGATCCCGGGCTCGCCGCCGTCGCCGCAGAACCGCCCCCGCGGCTGCCCTTTCGCTCCGCGCTGCGAGCTGCCCGCGAAATCCGAGCTCTGCACACAGCTCGAGCCGCTGCTCGAGGACCTCGGCCGCGACCGCTGGGCCGCCTGCCACTACGCGCAGCAGACCCCGCGCTTCGCCGCGGAGGTGACCGCGTGAGCGCCCCGGCACTGAAGGACGCCGTGCTGAAGGTCGACGACCTGCACGTGCGGTTCACCCAGCGCACGGGCCTGCGCTCGCGCCGCGTGATCGAGGCCGTCAAGGGCGTGTCGTTCGAGCTCGCGCGCGGCGAGACCCTGGGGCTGGTCGGCGAGTCCGGCTGCGGCAAGTCGACCCTCGTCCGCACGGTCTTCGGCCTGAACCCGGTGGCGAGCGGCTCGATCGAGGTGCTCGGGCGCCGGCTCGACACCCTCTCCAGCCGCGAGCGCCGGAGCGTGCAGAACCGGATGCAGCTGGTGTTCCAGGATCCGTACTCGGCCCTGAACCCGAGGCTGACGGCGCACGAGATCGTGGCGGAGCCGCTGCGCATCGCCGGCCGCTACTCCCGCGACCGCGTGGTCTCGCTCCTCGACGACGTCGGCCTCGGGACCGACGCGCTGGAGCGGCGTCCCGGCCAGTTCTCGGGCGGACAGCGCCAGCGGATCGGCATCGCCCGTGCTCTGGCGCTCGAGCCCGACGTGCTGGTGCTCGACGAGCCCGTCTCCGCCCTGGACGTGTCGGTGCAGGCGCAGGTCATCAACCTGCTCAAGGACCTGCAGGCCGCCCGCGGGCTCTCCTATCTCTTCATCGCCCACGACCTGGCGGTGGTGCGCTACCTCTCCGATCGGGTCGCGGTGATGAACCGCGGCGAGTTCGTCGAGGTCGGCACCCGCGATCAGGTGTTCGGCGCCCCCGCGCACCCCTACACGCGCTCGCTCCTCGACTCCATCCCTCTCTCCGATCCCCGGCAGCGGCCGAACGCGCCGGCCGCCTCCCCTCAGCCCGTCTCCACCCTCAGCGAAGGAACCCACCGCTCATGACCCGGAACCGCGCCACCTCGACCCTCGCCCTCACGACGATCGCCCTCGCGATCGCCGCTCTCACCGGCTGCTCGGGAGCCTCGAGCGCCTCGGCCGACCGCGACCTCGTCATCGGCCAGGTGGCCGAGCCGGAGAGCGCGCCCGACCCGATCATGGACGGGTCGCTCGCGGGCTACAACTACTACTACAACGTCTTCGACCAGCTGACGAAGCTCGATGCGGACGGGGCGATCGAGCCCTCACTCGCCACCGAGTGGACGCCGAGCGAGGACCTCACGACGTGGACGTTCACGCTCCGCGACGACGCGACGTTCTCGAACGGCGACCCGGTCACGGCCGGCGACGTGGCGTTCACGTACAGCACGATCCTGGCCTCGCCGGACTCCGACAACCTCGGCTACATGGGCGTCCTCCAGTCGGTCGAGGCGACCGACGACACCACCGTCGTCTTCACCCTGAACGCCCCGTTCTCGCCGTGGCCCTCGATCACCACCGCGATCTCGATCGTGCCCGAATCGGTCTACACCGAGCTCGGCTCCGAGGGCTTCGCCGCCGCTCCCGTCGGCAGCGGGCCGTTCCGCTTCGTCAGCTACACCCGCGGCGTCGAGTACGTCATCGAGCGGAACCCCGACTACTGGGGCGAGGAGCCCGAGGTCGAGAAGGTCACCTTCCAGACCGTCGGCGACTCCGACGCACGGCTGAACGGCGTCTCGTCGGGAAGCCTCGACATCGCCCTCATCTCGCCCAACCAGGTCGACTCGCTGAGCGGGAGCGGTGTCGACGTCGCCTCGCGCACGGCGAACGGCGTCACCTTCCTCGGGATGAACTCGAGCACCGGAGTGCTCGCCGACCCCCGCATCCGCCAGGCGATCGGGCTGGCCATCGACAAGCAGTCCCTGGTCGACGGCGTCCTCAGCGGCCGCGCGGTCCCGAACGACCAGATCGTGGCGCCGGACGTGGCGGGCTACGCCGACCTCGACGCCACCGAGTACGACCCCGACGCCGCGAAGGCGCTGCTCGCCGAGGCCGGCTACTCGGGCGAGACCATCCCTCTCCAGTACGCGACGGAGGGGCGCATCCCCCTGTCGTCCGAGATCGCCCAGGCGATCGGCGGCTACCTCGAGGCGGCGGGCATGACGGTCGAGCTGAAGGGCACCGACCAGGCGAGCCTGTCGAACATCATCTACGGCACCGTCTCGGTCGAGGGGCTCTATCTCAACACCTGGGCGCCGTCGACGATGGACGGCGACATGCCGGCCACGAACCTCTTCGCCGGCGGCCAGAACGACTACGCGAAGTCGCCCGAGCTCGCCGCCCTGGTCGAGGAGCAGCGGACCGTGACCGGCGACGAGCGCACCGCGGTGTTCGGCGAGATCGCGCAGACCAACATCGACAACGCCTTCATCGCACCACTGTTCACCCCGGACGCCGACTACGCGGTCGCCCCCGGCCTCGACTGGACGCCCCGCGCCGACGGCGAGTACGTGCTGAGCGACGTGACGTTCGCCGACTGACCCGTGACCACCACTCCTCGCATCCGAAAGGCTCCGCCCATGCCGCACTCCACGCTCCTCCGCGACGTCCGCCCCTGGGGCGGCGAGGCACGCGACGTCGTCGTCGACGAGACCGGGATCGTCGCGATCACCGCGGTCGGCGAGGGGGCACCCGGCGAGGTCGACGCGGTGATCGAGGGGCGTGACGGGATCCTGATCCCCTCCTTCTCCGACGTGCACGTGCACCTCGACTCGACGCGGCTCGGCTTGCCCTTCCGGCCGCGCACCGGCGAGGAGGGACGCTGGGGCCGGATCATGAACGACCGCGCGCACTGGCGCAGCGCCGAGGCGCCGGTCGCCGACCGCGCGACCGCGACCCTCCGGACGATGATCGAGAAGGGGGCGACCCGGGTCCGCAGCCACGCCCAGGTGGACGCCGACTCCGGGCTCGAGAAGTTCGAGGGCGTGCTCGCCGCCCGCGAGGCGCACCGCGACCGCAGCGACGTCGAGATCGTGGTCTTCCCCCAGGTCGGCGTCTTCGTCGAGCCCGGAGTGGTCGAGCTGCTCGACGAGGCCCTCTCCCTCGGCGGCGACCTGATCGGCGGCATCGACCCGTGCGAGATCGACCGCGACCCGGTCCGCCACCTCGACGCCGTCTTCGCCCTCGCGGAGAAGCACGACGTCGGACTCGACATCCACCTGCACGAGCGCGGCTCCCTCGGGCTCTTCTCGATGGACCTGATCGCCGAGCGGATCCGCGCACACGGACTCCAGGGCAGAGTCTCGATCTCGCACGCGTTCGCCCTGTCGTCACCCGCCCGGGGAGTGGCCGCCGCCATCGAGACACTCGCGTCGCTCGATGTGGCGCTGACGACGATCGCGCCCGGCCACGGCGCCGAGCTCCCCCTGCTCGACCTCCTCGCCGCCGGGGTGCGCGTCGGCCTCGGCATGGACGGCCAGCGCGACTACTGGTCCCCGTGGGGCAACGGCGACATGCTCGAGCGGGCGTTCCTCCTGTCCCACGGCCAGGGCTTCGACAACGACATCGACATCGAGCACGCGCTCGCGGTCGCGACCTGGGGCGGCGCGTCGGTCATCGACGGCGGGCTGCACCGGCTCGCCTCCGTCGCCGACCGCCCGGGACTCGCGGTGGGCGACCCCTCCGAGCTCGTCGTCCTGCGGGGCGACACTCCCACCGCCGCCGTGATGGACCGCGACCCGGACCGCCTGGTGCTGCACCGCGGCCGGCTCGTCGCCGCGGGCGGCGCCCTCGTCTGACCCCTGCAGGGGCGCACCCCTGCTGGTCGAGCAGCCGCGGAGCGGCTTCCTCATGGCCCGCCCCCTCCTCCGGGAGGCGGCGGGTCCTCGGCGTTAATGCACGATCGTTACCGAAGTCGCTCCGGCGCTGTTGCGTCACAAGAATTGTTCACGGTAACATTTTGCCCAGGACGCACCCGGACGTGTCACTTCACGACGGGCGTCCACCGCACATCCTGCACTCACTGCACCTCGGGCGCCAGGCCCGCACTGCACTCATCACATCCGGGCCCCTGGGCCCGCACCCACGGGCGCTCCCGCGCGTCCGTGATCTCAAGGAGGAGATCCATGTACAACACGAGGCGTTTCGGCCAGTTCCTCGGTTTCGCAGCAGTCGGCGCACTCGCGCTCGGCCTCGCCGGCTGCTCCGGCGGCTCGGACACGGCCGCCGGCGGCGGAGGCGACGACGTCACCACCATCGGCTTCGTGGCCGTCGGCCCCGAGGGCGCGTGGCGTCAGGCGAACGAGACCAACATCGAGGAGACGTTCACCGCCGACGCGGGCTACGACCTCAAGTACGCCCCCGCCACCAACGGCGACCAGAAGTCGCAGATCGACTCCTTCACGTCCTTCGTGGACGAGGGCGTCGACATCATCCTGCTGTCGGCCACCGAGGGCTCCGGCTGGGAGGACTCGCTCGAGCGCGCTCAGGAGGCCGAGATCCCGGTCATCCTGATCGACCGCGGCATCGAGCCGGACAACAGCGACCTCTACGTCACCCGCATCGCGCCGGACAACATCGCGGTCAGCACCTCGGTCGCCGACTGGGCGAAGACCGCCTTCCCCGACGGCGCCAAGTACTTCACCCTCGAGGGCCCCGCCGGTGTCTCGGTCGTCAACGAGCGCAACGAGGGCTGGGACGAGGTCATCGGCGCCGACTCCGCCTTCACCAAGGTCGGCGCGCAGACCGCCAACTGGTCCACCGAGGAGGCCAAGAGCGTCTTCGAGACCGTCCTGAAGTCGAACAACAACGACGTCCAGATGGTCTTCGCCCAGAACGACGAGATGGGTCTCGGCGCGGTCCAGGCCGTCCAGGAGGCCGGCCTCACCCCGGGCGTCGACGTCAAGATCGCCACGATCGACGGCACCAAGAACGCCCTGCAGGCCCTCGCCGACGGTGAGCTCAGCTTCGTCGCCGAGTACAACCCGCTCTTCGGCGAGACCGCCCTCGACGCCGTCGAGAAGACCCTCGCCGGCGAGACCGTCGAGTCCTCGATCGTCGTCCCGAGCGAGACCTTCGACTCGCCCGAGGCCGCGGCGACCGCCCTGCCCGACCGCAAGTTCTAAGCACCACCCCCCACCGGGAGCGACCGGGACTCCACCGCGGGTCCCGGTCGCTCCCACCTCCGGCGCAGAGCAGCGCCACTCGAGAACGGAACGACGCGACATGGCGGATTCGCCTCCGATCGTCGAGATGAAGAACATCTCGATCAGCTTCCCCGGCGTCAAAGCCCTCGACGGTGTCGACTTCCGCCTGTTCCCGGGCGAGGTCCACACCCTCATGGGCGAGAACGGCGCCGGCAAGTCCACCCTCATCAAGGCGCTGACCGGCGTCTACAAGATCGACAGCGGCGAGATCGTCGTCGGAGGGACGCCCCGGCGCCTCGCCGGCACCGCGGACGCGCAGGCGGCCGGCATCTCGACCGTCTACCAGGAGGTCAACCTCTGCACCAACCTCAGCATCGGCGAGAACGTCATGCTGGGCTACGAGGTGCGCGGTCCCTTCGGCATCAACTGGCGGGCGACCCACGACGCCGCGAAGCGCGCCCTCGAGCGCCTCGGCCTCGGCCACCTCGACCCGCGCCGCCCGCTCTCCTCGCTCTCCATCGCGATGCAGCAGCTGGTCGCGATCAGCCGCTCCACGGTGAGCGACTCGCGCGTGCTCATCCTCGACGAGCCGACCTCGAGCCTGGACGCGAACGAGGTCGAGAACCTCTTCGTCGTCATCCGCCGCCTCCGCGCGGAGGGCGTCGCGATCCTCTTCGTCTCGCACTTCCTCGACCAGGTCTACGCGATCAGCGACCGCCTGACCGTGCTGCGCAACGGCACCTACGTGGGCGAGTACCTCACCCACGAGCTGGACCGCACCTCGCTGATCTCCAAGATGATCGGCAAGGACATCGCCGCCCTGCGCTCCCTCGACTCCGAGCGCGCGGACAGCGACCACCTCTACCGCGAGGCCCCGCTCTACACCGCGAAGGGCCTCTCGAAGAAGGGCTCCATCGAGTCCACCGACCTCACCCTGCACCGCGGCGAGGTCGTCGGCTTCGCCGGTCTCCTCGGCTCCGGCCGCACCGAGCTCGCCCGCCTGATCTACGGCGTCGACAAGCCCGACACCGGCGAGATCACGCTGCACGGCAAGAAGATCGACGTCCCGACGCCGACCGCCGGCCTCGCGCACAAGATCGCCTTCTCGAGCGAGAACCGCCGCGACGAGGGCATCATCCGCGACCTCTCGGTCCGGGAGAACCTCATCCTCGCCGTCCAGGCCAAGCGCGGCTGGGCCCGCCCCCTCTCCAAGAAGGAGAAGGACGAGATCGTCGCGAAGTACCTCGTCGAGCTCAACGTGCGCCCCGCCGACCCGGACCGCCCGATCAGCAAGCTCTCCGGCGGCAACCAGCAGAAGGTGCTCCTCGGGCGCTGGCTGGCCACCGCCCCGGAGATCCTCATCCTCGACGAGCCGACCCGCGGCATCGACGTCGGAGCCAAGGCCGAGATCCAGGAGAAGGTCGTCGCCCTGGCCGGCGAGGGCGTCGCCGTGGTCTTCATCTCGTCCGAGCTCGACGAGGTCGTCCGCCTCAGCGACCGCATCATCGTCCTCAAGGACCACCGCGTGATCGCGGAGATCCTCAACGGACCCGCTGTCACTGCGGAGTCGATCGTCACTACCATCGCCGCAGAGGGAGTCGTCGACGAGGACGTCGTCGTTCTCGAAGGCGCCACGCAGGAGGCCGCATCATGAGCAGCGACACGCGACCGGACCGGGGCTCGCTCCTCGCGAGCCTGATCCGCCGTCAGTACTTCTGGGGAGCGGTGGCCATCGTGCTGCTGCTGCTCGTCAACGTCGTCAAGGACCCGAGCTACCTCGGCGTCACCGTCAGCCCGACCACGGGCTACCTCGTCGGCAACGTGATCGACATCGCCCGCGCCGCCGCCCCGATCCTGATGATCGCGGTCGGCATGTGCCTGGTGGTCGCGACCGGGGGCATCGACCTCTCGGTCGGCTCGATCATGGTCGTCGCCGGTGCCGTCTCGATGGAGTTCCTCAACGCCCAGGGCGCGCCGGACTCGCTCGGCGCCGCCGCGGCCGCCTTCGGCCTCGCGCTGCTGGTCGCCGGAGTGCTGGGCGCGGTGAACGGCATCCTGGTCTCGGTGGTGGGGCTCCAGCCCTTCATCAGCACGCTCGTCGTGATGCTCGCCGGCCGCGGCCTGGCGAAGGTCATCACGGGCGGCCAGAACACCGCCGCGACGAACGAGCCGTTCCGCTGGCTCGCCAACGGCTACGTCTTCGGACTCCCCGTCGTCTTCCTGCTCGCCATCGCGATCGTCGTGGTCGTCGGGGTCCTGGTGCGCCGCAGCGCGCTCGGCCTGATGATCGAGGCCATCGGCATGGACCCGAAGGCGGCCCGCCTCGCCGGCATCAACCGCCGCGGCCTGCTGATGACCGCCTACATCGGCTCCGGCGTGCTCGCCGGCGTCGCGGGCGTCTTCGCCACCGCGAGCGTGATGACGGTCGACGTCTCGCGCACCGGCTACCAGCTCGAGCTCGACGCGATCCTCGCGGTCGTGGTCGGCGGCACCTCCCTCGCGGGCGGCAAGTTCAACATCACCGGAGCGGCCGTCGGAGCGATCCTGATCGCCACCCTCGACAAGACGGTCGTCTTCCTCGGCGTCTCGTCCTCGGCGACGCCCGCCTTCAAGGCGATCGTCATCGTCGCCCTGTGCCTGCTGCAGTCGGAGCGGGTCCGCTCCGCCTTCAAGAACCGTCGCGAGGCGCGCCGCAGCGTCCCGCAGAAAGAGGCGATCCCCGCATGAGCGCCGTGCTGACCCGACCCGCCCCGCCGGCGAAGTCGAACCGCTCCTCCGCCACCTCGTGGCTGAGCCAGCACCTCGACAAGCTGCCGACCCTCGCCGCCCTGGTCATCTTCCTGGGCATGATCGTCTACGGCGAGGTCGCCTACGGGCGCATCCTGCAGGCGAGCACGATCTCGAACCTGCTGATCAACAACGCGCACCTGATCATCCTCGCCGTGGGCCTCACCTTCGTGATCCTCACCGGCGGCATCGACCTCTCGGTCGGCGCGGTGATCGCCTTCAGCAGCGTGAGCGGCGTGCTGCTCATCAACAGCGGCTGGAACCCCTGGCTCGTGATGCTGCTGATGGTGCTGATCGGCTCCGCGTTCGGCCTGATCTCGGGCGTGCTCATCCAGTACTTCAACGTCCAGCCGTTCATCGCGACCCTCGCGATGATGTTCCTGGCCCGCGGTCTCGCCTCGATGCTGAGCACGGTCCCGGAGCGCCTCCCCGAGGACTCGGCCGTGCTGTCGCTCGCGACGCCGATGAAGCTGATCGACGGACCGAAGGTCAACGACTTCGTGATCAGCCCCGGCGTGATCATCGCCGTGCTCGTCGTCGCCGCCGCGTTCTTCGTGCTGCACCGCACGCGCCTCGGCCGGACGGTCTACGCGATGGGCGGCTCGGAGCCGTCGGCCGCGCTGATGGGCCTGCCCGTCGTCCGGACCAAGCTGCTCATCTACGTGATCAGCGGCACCCTCGCGGGCCTCGCCGGCGTGGTCTACACCGCCCGCCTCGGCAGCGCGCAGAACATCACCGGCACCGGCTGGGAGCTCGACGCCATCGCGGCGACCGTCATCGGCGGCACGCTGCTCACCGGCGGCGTAGGCTTCGTCCTCGGCTCGGTGATCGGCGCCCTGGTCCTCGGCCTGATGAACGTCCTGATCACCCGCGACGGCGGCATCCCGCCCGAGGCGACCACCATCATCACCGGCGGCATCCTGCTCGTCTTCGTGCTCCTGCAGCGCGCAGTGATGGCCCGCAACCGGACCTGACGCCCGCCGACCGACGCCCCGCGTCGGTGCGCGACCATACCCCCTTGTCTGCTTTGACAAGGGGGTATGGTCCGCTACCGTGGTCAAGGAAGTCAAGCAGCGCGAGGTCGAGCGGTTCCTCGAGTCCTGCGGATGGCGGCTCCTCCGCGAGAAGGGTCCGCACAACGTCTGGGGTTCCCCAGACGGCACGCAGGTCCTCGCGATTCCGCGACACGGCAAGGTGTCTCCGGGAGTCGTCCGCCAGGTCATCAGGGCCCAGCCGGGCAGTCCGGCGGGCTGGCGATGAACGACCGCAACAGGTGCGAACGGCATCGCGGGGGGAGGAGGAGGGCGTCATGACCAGCACGGATCTGCTGCGCACCACGGAGCGCTCGTTCGACGCCGTGGTGACCCGGGAGGGCCGCTGGTGGATGATCCACGTCCCCGCCCTCGACGCGGTGACGCAGGCGCGGTCGCTCCGAGAGGTGCCCGCCATGGCGACCGGTGTCGTCTCGGCCCTCCTCGACGTCGAGGAGGAGGAGCTGACGATCCGCCTCTCCTACGAGCTGCCCGCCGAGGTCGCGACCGCGTGGCACGAGGCGGAGACTCTGCGCACGCAGGCCGAGGAGGCCGAGGACCGCGCCGCCGCCCTGCGCCGTGAGGCCGTCCGCACCCTCCTCAGCACGACGCACATGAGCCAGGCCGACGCCGGCGTGATGCTCGGCCTCTCGAAGCAGCGCGTCCAGCAGCTCGCATCCTGAGCCGCACCCGCGCTCACGACACCCCGCGGATCCCCTCGATCCGTCGAGAACGGTCGGGTCCGGACGTCGAAGGCGACCGCTTGTGACGGGTGACCTCGGAGCCCGGGCCGGGGCGAGCCCGGGTCCGAGAACTTGTGACAGACTGCCGTCGCGTTGACGTCAACATCGTGTTACCGTGAACATCGCCGGTGCGTGCCGGAGCCTTTCCCTTCAGCAATGGTGCCGAACTAGGAGCAAGTGCGATGAAGCCCTTCCTGCGACCGATCGTCCTCGTGACGGCGCTCGCCCTCACCGTCCCGCTGCTGACGGCGCAGTCCGCCGCAGCCGCCCCGGCCGACGATCTGATCCTCCGCTACGCGCTCGACGAGACGAGCGGCACGGTCGCCGTCGACAGCTCGGGCAAGGGCCGCGACGGCGTCCTCTCCGGCGGCGCGGTCGCCTCGGGCGCCGCGGGCGTGACGCTCGACGGCGTCGACGACTTCGTGAAGCTGCCCGACAATGTGCTCGCCGGCCTCAGCTCGATCACCGTGAGCACCGAGGTCCTGGTGAAGCCCTCCCAGGGCACCCCCTACTTCATCTGGGGCCTCGGCAACACGACGAACAGCGCCGGCAACGGCTACCTGTACACGACGGGCAACAGCTACAAGACCTCGATCGCCACCGGCAACTGGACCACCGAGCAGACCGTGAACTCGGGCGCCGACCTCGCCCGCGGGGTCTGGAAGACGCTCACCTACACGCTGGACGACGCCTCCGATACCGCGCGGCTCTACCTCGACGGCGCCCAGGTCGCGCAGCAGACCGGCGTGACCATCACCCCCGGCGCGATCGGCGGCGGCAGCACCACCGCGAATGCGATCGGCCGCTCGGTCTACACCGGCGACAAGTTCCTCGCCGGCTCGGTGCGCGACTTCCGCATCTACAGCAGCGCGCTCAGCGCCGCCGACGTCGCCACCCTCCAGGCGAGCGACACCACGCGCACCACCCGCGACGCCGCCGCACTGAGCCTCGGCGACCTCTCCGCCGTCACCGCGAACCTCACCCTGCCGACCACCGGGCCCAACGGCTCCGCGATCGCCTGGTCCTCCAGCAACGCCGCCGTCGTCTCCTCGAGCGGAGTCGTCACCCGGCCCGCCACGGGCAGCGCCCAGGCCGTGCTCACCGCGACCGTCACCCGCGGCTCCGCCACGCAGACCCGCACCTTCACCGCCACCGTGCCCGCGCAGGAGGCGAACGCCGACGCGCAGAAGGCGCTCGACGCGCTGAGCATCGTCAACGCCGGCGACGTCCGCGGCAACGTCACGCTGCCCGCGAAGGCCGGCTCCTACGACGTCACCTGGACCTCCTCGAACGCCGCCGTCGTGAGCACCACCGGCGTCGTGAAGCGCCAGGCCGCCTCGACCCCCGTCACCCTCACCGCGACCGTCGCCGGCACCACCGCCACCCGGCAGCTCCCGGTCACCGTGACTGCCGCGCCCGCGGACCTCGACACCGCGTACGACGCCGGCTACCTCTGGACCCACTTCGCGTCGACCGACTACGAGAAGATCTACTTCGGCTCCAGCACCGACGGCCTGCACTGGTCGAAGCTCAACAACGACAAGGCCGTGCTCGCCAACCTCGCCGGCACGCTGGGCGTCCGCGACCCGCACCTCGTCCGCTCCCCCACCGGCGACGAGTACTGGATCCTCGGCACCGACCTGCACGCCGAGGGCACCGCCGGCGGCGGCTCCTGGGACCAGGTGAACGCCAGCCAGAAGCTCGTCGTCTGGCGCTCGACCGACCTCGTGACCTGGGGTCAGCAGAACCTCGTCTTCGCCGGCTCGCCCAACGCGGGCAACGTCTGGGCGCCCGAGGCGATCTGGGACGAGGCCACCGGCCAGTACTACGTCTACTGGTCCGGCCGCGACAAGACGCAGGTGAGCACCGACGACTGGGCGCTGCGCGTCTACGTCTCCACCACCCGCGACTTCCAGAGCTTCTCCACCCCGACGGTCTGGCTCGACGAGAACTCGTCGACCAACAGCGCCGACGGCCCGAACATCATCGACACCACCATCGCCGTCGAGAACGGCGTCTACTACCGCTTCTCCACCTCCGACTGGCGCACCGTCGTCGACAAGGCCTCGAGCCTCGCCGGCCCGTGGACCCGCGTGATCGCCCGCGGCGAGGAGACCTCCCGCGGCCTCGCCGACCACCTCGAGGGCCTCACCGTCTACCAGCTGCCCGACGGCCGCTGGGTCGTGATGGGCGACTCGTTCGGCTACTCCGCCTACGTCACTGACACCCTCGCGGACATGCGGTTCACCGCCCTGCCCGTCGGCACCACCGGAGCGAACACCTACTCGTTCTCGAAGCCCTTCCGCCACGGCTCGGTGCTGCGGCTCTCCAGCGCCGAGGAGGCCCGCCTGACCGCGGCCTACGGCGGCACGACCACCGGACCGACCCCGAAGCCGGTGAACGCGAAGGGCGAGATCCTCCGCTACACCTTCGACGGCGGCTCCGGCACGACCGTCACCGACAGCTCGGGCAACGGCCTGAACGGCACGATCGTCTCGGGCGGCGCCTGGCAGACCGGCTCGGTGAAGCTCGACGGCACCGACGACTACATCAAGCTGCCGGACAATCTTCTCGCCGGCGTCACCGACGTCACCGTGCAGACCGAGGTCTGGATCGACCCCGCGCAGAGCGGCGCGTACTTCCTCTACGGCCTCGGCAACACCACCAACGGAGCGGGCGACGGCTACCTCTTCACCTCCGGCAACAACTACCGCACCAGCCTCACCACCGGGAACTACACCACCGAGCAGACCGTCTCCTCCGGCTCGGCCGTGCCCCGCGGGCAGTGGGCGCAGCTGACCTACACGCTCTCCGGCACCACCGCGACGCTCTACCTCGACGGCGTCCGCGTCGGCGGCGGCACCGTCACGGCCGACCCGAAGGACATCGGCGGCGGCACGACCACGGCGAACTCCATCGGCCGCTCGAACTACGACGCCGACAACCGCTTCCGCGGCCAGGTCCGCGAGTTCGCCCTCTACAACCGGGCGCTGAGCTCGGCGGAGGTGCTCGCCTCCTCCGGCAACACCACCGTGCTGGCCGACGTGACGCTCACCGGCGACGTGCTGAAGACCGCGCCGATCGTCGACCAGGCGACCCGCACCGTCACCCTCCCGGTGAAGCCCGGCACGGACCGCTCGAAGCTCACCGCCACCTACTCGACCGCCGCGGGCGTCACCGCGAGCCCCGCCTCCGGCACCGTCCGCGACCTGCGCACCCCGCAGACCGTCGTGCTGACCCCGGCCGGCGGCGGAGCGACCACCACCTGGACGCTCAAGGCCGTCGAGATGAAGAGCCCCGTCCTCCCGGGCCTCTACGCCGACCCGAACATCGCGGTCTTCGGCGACACCTACTACCTCTACGCGACCGCCGACGGCTTCCCCGGCTGGGGCGGCAAGACCTTCTACGCCTGGTCCTCGAAGAACCTCGTCGACTGGACCCGCTCCGCGCAGCCGATCCTCACCCTGGACGGCGCGAACGGGAACGTCCCGTGGGCGACCGGCAACGCCTGGGCACCGACGATCATCGAGAAGGGCGGGAAGTACTACTTCTACTTCTCCGGCCACAACGCGGCACTCGACCGCAAGACCATCGGAGTCGCGGTCGCGTCGAACCCGATGGGCCCGTTCACCGCGCAGCAGTCCCCGATGATCACCAACGGCGAGTCCGTGAAGTCCGGCCAGGCCATCGACCCGGCCGCGTTCACCGACCCGGCCACCGGCAAGAGCTACCTCTTCTGGGGCAACGGCGCACCCGTGTACGCCGAGCTCTCGGACGACATGCTCTCGGTCAAGGCCGGCACGATCAAGACGATCTCGGGCCTCACGGACTTCCGCGAGGGCGCGTTCATGAACCACCGCAACGGGCTCTACCACCTGACCTACTCGATCGACGACACCGGCTCCGAGAACTACAAGGTCGGCTACGCGACCTCGACGAGCATCGACGGACCGTGGACGTACCGCGGCGTGATCCTGGAGAAGGACCCCTCGCAGGGCATCCTCGCCACCGGCCACAGCTCGATCGTCAACGTCCCCGGCACCGACGACTGGTACATCGCCTACCACCGCTTCGCCGTCCCCGGCGGAGACGGGCAGCACCGCGAGACCACCATCGACAAGGTGACCTTCGACCCGGCGACCGGCCTGATGCAGAAGGTCGTCCCGACCCTCACCAGCGTCAGCCCGCAGACGGTGCCGACCGCGGCCCCTGCCATCACGGCGACCGCCACCGCCTCGACCCGCTGCGTGCAGGGCAAGGTCGTCCTCTCGGTCGTCGCGACGAACCCGAACGCCTTCCCGGTGAAGATGGTCGTCACCTCGACCTCGGGCTCGAAGACGTTCGAGGAGGTGGCCGCCGGCAAGTCGGTCACCCACTCGTTCACGACCCGCACCGCCACGCTGCCCGCCGGCTCCGCGACCGCGACGGCCACCGCGTTCGTCGCGGGCAAGCCGGCCACCGCGACGGCCACCGCGCCGTACGCGGCGGCGAGCTGCGGCTGACGCGCTCGCGCCTCCCACCGACCTCACCGACCACCCGACACCACCGACCCCACACCACTGAACCGGACGGCGACGACGCCGTCTCGAGAACGGAGAACACCCTGATGAACACCCGCTCCTTCCTCCTCCGCGGAACCGCCGGCATCGCCGGAGGCCTGCTCCTGCTCGGCGTCGCCGGCACCGCGTTCGCCGACGAGCAGCAGGGCGCCGACGACGTCGATGTCAACGTGCAGATCGCGCCGCTCACCACGCCCGGCTCGCTCTCGATGACCGTCGCGAGCGACTCCACCGCCCTGACCGAGAACGGCTCGAACAGCGTGGCCCGCCAGTTCACGGGCACCCTCCCCACGGTCACCGTCACCGACACCCGCGACGCCGCGGACATCCCTGACGGCGCCGGCTGGTACGTCCTCGGAACCGCGAGCGACTTCACCTCGTCGACCGGTGACACCATCGGCGCGGAGAACCTCGGCTGGGCCCCGAACCTGATCGACGGCGGCGACTCCGGCCTCGTCGCCGAGGGCGACGTCGTCGACACCGCCCTCGACGGCGGCCCCGACGGCGTCGGCCTCGTCGACCAGGAGCTCCTCGCCATCACCAACGACTCCGCCGGCGTCGCCGAGGAGGGCTCCTGGACCGCGAACGCGGCGCTGACCCTCAAGACGCCGACCACCGTCGACGCGGGCGACTACAGCTCGACGCTCACCCTCTCCCTCTTCGAGTGAGCCGGCGCACGCCGGCCGAGCAGCCGCCGGCGTGCCCCTTCCATGCTGGTCGAGTAGCCGCCGCAGGCGGCGTATCGAGACCCACCCCGCCGAACACGCCGGATCTCGATACGTCCGCTCCGCGGACTACTCGATCAGCATGCAGAGAGCCCGCTCCGCTGCCTCCTCGCTCCGCAGGCAGAGGGCCCGCGTCCCCTCCACCCCGTGAGAACCTGGACTCCCCATGACCTCCGTGCTCCGCGCCCTCCTCGCCGTCCTCGTCGGCGCGCTCGCGCTCTCCGCCGCTCCCCCGGCCCTCGCCGCCGCGACCGACCAGATCACCTGGGCCGTCAGCCCCGCGACCGACGGCGCCGTCGACAAGCGCTCCTGGGTCGAGCTCGACCTCGACCCCGGCGCCACCGCCGAGGAGCAGGCCGCGGTCCGCAACCTCAGCGACCAGACCGTCACCTTCCGCATCGACGCGGCCGACGGCTACTTCACCGACAAGGGCCGCTTCAACATGCTCCCCTCCGACCAGGAGTCCGTCGACGCCGGCACCTGGATCACCGCCCCCGAGACCGTCACCGTCGAACCCGGCGGCACCGGCATCGTCCCCTTCACCGTCACCGTCCCCGACGACGCCGAGCCCGGCGACCACGCCGCCGGCCTCGCCGCCTCCCTCGTCTCCGTCGGCACCGACGTCGGCGGCTCCTCCGTCGGCGTCGAGAGCCGCATCGGCTTCCGCGTGATGACCCGCGTCACCGGCGACGTCGCCCCCGCCGTCGCCGTCGAGAACCTCGCCGGCGACTACCGCCTCTCCTGGAACCCCTTCCAGCCCGGCGCCCTCACCGTCACCGCCGACATCGTCAACACCGGCAACGTCCGCCTCCTCCTCGACGGCAGCGCCACCGCCCAGGGCGCCTCCGCACCGCTCGTCGCCGCCGACGCCGCCCAGCAGGAGCTGCTCCCCGGCGACCGCCGCGCCGTCACCCTCCCGCTCGACGACGTCTGGCCCCTCTTCGCCGTCGGCATCGACCTCACCGTCGCCCCCACCGTCGTCACTCCCGACGGCCTCGACCCCGTCGACATCGCCCCGCTCACCGAGTCGACCACCACCACCGCCGTCCCCCTGCCCCAGCTCGCCGTCCTGCTCGGCCTCGCGCTGATCCTCGCCGCGCTCCTCGCCGGCCGCACCCGCTCCCGCCGCCGCGTCGCCGCCCTCGTCGAGCAGGCCAAGGAGGAGGGCCGCCGCGAGGCCGCCCACCAGCCCTCCTGACCCCGGCCCCGTCCGTCCCCCTCCGCGAGATGCCACTTGTGCACGCTTTTCACGGCGTGTCGCGCGCACAAGTGGCATCTCGCGAGAACTCACACGTCAGCCGGGTGGACTTGGGACCATGCTCGTATGGGTCAGAGGATCGAGCCTCTCATGGCAGGCGCGCCGGAGGAGGACGAGTCGCAGGTCGAGACCGCGTATCTGCTCCACTCCCCGGAGAACGCTCGCCGACTCCTCTCGGCGGTCGCGAGCGCACACTCCGGGGACACCCTGGAGCGTGGCCTGCACGAAGCATGACCCGCCTCCTCACCAGGACGACCGTCGACATCGACGAGGTCTCCCTCGACGGCGCTCATGTCGCTGACCCCGACCGCGAGATGCCACTTGTGCACGCTTTTCACGGCGTGTCGCGTGCACAAGTGGCATCTCGCGGAAGGGGGGGGCTACTGGTACGTGATCAGGTCGGGGAGGGGGGCGACCTGGGCCATCGTCTCGGCGGGGGTCAGCATCGGGAGGTCCTCGTCGTAGAAGTTCTTCCAGCCCCAGGCGATGCCCTCGGGGGCGCCCTCGTGCAGGGCGTTCCAGGTGGCGTGCTTGTCGGGCTGGCCGCCCTGGCCGTCGACGTGGATCAGGAACTCGAGCTCGGGGCGGTCGCGGCGGATGCTGTCGCGGTCCTGCAGCATCGACAGCCGGAACTGGTGCAGCACGAACATCTTCGGCGGCAGGCCCTCGCGCTGCACGAGGTCCGCGAGCCAGCTCGAGACGCTGTCGACCTCGGCGGCCTGGACGCGGCCGATCTGCGCGAGCGGCACCTCGTCGGGCGCGAGCCGCCACTCCGGATCGAGGGCGAGGCCGACGTTCGGGAGGCGCAGCAGCTCCTCGTAGGCCTGCGCCTGAGTGAGGAAGTCGGAGCGGCCCGGCTGCAGGTCGAGCACGACGTACATGCCCGCCGCGGCGGCCGCGTCGATGTAGGGGCGTATGCCCGCTGGGTCGAGCTCGTTGGAGTAGTCGCCGTCGCCGCCGGCGCTGCCCGCCGCGACCGTGGTGATGATCTCGAGGCTCGGCACCACCTGCAGATCGGTGAGCGAGCGGTACGGCTCGGCCACCGCCTCCGCCCGCGCGATCGTCGCGTCGAGACCCTGCTCGCCGAGCACGCCGAGGACGGGTGCGCCGGGCGTGCCGTAGATCGCGACGTAGAGGTGCCCGCCGAAGAGGCGCTGCCCGCCGCCGGGCAGCTGCCAGCCGCTCGCGGCGGCGCGCACCGACCACTCCGGCAGCGACTGCGCGGCGAGGACCGGTCCGAGCAGCAGGGTGCAGGAGGCGCCCGCGTCGGCGATCGCGGTGACGGCCGGGCCCGAGGCGAGCAGGTCGGTCACGGAGTCGCCGACGAGGGTCACCGGCACGCCGACGGCGCGCGCGTTCGCCACGGCCGCGACGTCGGCGGCCTGGGCGAGGGCGGTCACCCCGGCGAGCGGTTCGGCCCGCGCCGGCAGCGCGCCGAAGGGCGGCGCCGCGGGGGCGCCGGGCGCGAGGGCGACGAGGGAGGCGGCGTCGAGCGGGTCGACCGCGACTCCGGTCGCCTCCTCGATCGCGGCGGCCTCGGCGGCGGCGGTCACGGTGTCGACACCCGCGTGCTCCGCGACGGCGCCGACGGCGACGACACGGGTGGTGCCGAGCCGGGAGAGCTCGGCGTCGATCGACGAGTCGGACGGCGAGGCCGAGGGAGTCGCGGTCGACGTGGATCCGGCACTCTCCACCAGCAGCGGCACGCCCCAGGCGATGCTCACCTGCGCGGCGAGCAGCACCGAGGCGGGCACGTCCTCCACCACGACGACGAGCGGCGCCGCGGTGAACAGCAGGGCGCTCGCACTCGCGGCGTCGGCGGCGAGCGCCACGGGACCGGCGGGTGCGGCGGCCTGCGTGCGCGGCGCCTCCTGCGGCTCGGAGTCCGAGGGGGACGCGGAGTCGAAGGTGCAGGCGCTCAGCAGCGGCAGGACGGCGAGGCCGCCGAGCACGACGCCGCGGCGGGTGAGGCCGCGGCGGGTCAGCCGATCGACGGCGGGGACGTCCGGGATCTCGGGGGGCATGCGCGGACCTCTCCTCTCGGAGCCGGCGGGCTCACTGGTGCGCGGTGGGTCTCGCTCCAGTGTCGCAGGCGCTGCCCCCCTCCCGCGGGACGAGGGGTCGGACAGACCGCTCGGTCAGACCGTGCGCGGGGCCTTCGCGAGGTTGGCCTCGAGCTCCTCGCGGTTCTGCCGCACCACGTAGGCGGGGCGGTCGCGCTCGACGCGCCAGGACTCGCTCAGCGGCGTGATCGCGACGGTGTCGAAGCCGAGGCGGTCGTAGAGGTCGGTGACGAAGTGCACGGCCTCGGGGTAGTCGCTCGACGTGGCGAGCGCGCGGCGGTCCTCGGTGCCGGCCGGGGTGCCGTCGGTCGTGATGTCCGCGGCCATGATGTGGTTGAACGCCTTGACGACCTTCGACTCCGGGAGGTGCTTCTGCAGCATCTCGCTCGTGGTCGTCTCGCCCTTGTCGAGCGCCTCGATGCGGCCGTCGCGCTCGAAGTAGTAGTTGTTCGTGTCGAGGACGATCTTGCCGGCGAGCGGCGCGACCGGCACCTCCTCGAGGTTCTTCAGCGGCACGGTCACCACCGCGATCTCCGCGGCCTCGGCCGCCTCCTGCGCGGTTGCGGCGCGCGCCTTCGGGCCGAGCTCCGCGATGAGGTCGGCGAGGGTCTCGGGACCGCGCGAGTTCGCGATCACGACCTCGTCGCCCTGGGCGAGGACCGCGCGCGCGACCTGGCTGCCGATGTTGCCTGCTCCGATGATTCCGTAAGTGGTCATGGGGAAGGGAACGCCCGCGGAGGGGAGGAATTCCGTCCTGGGGCGCACTCCCACGCCGCGTCCAGGCACCGCGGACGCGCGTCGCCGCGATAGGTTCGAGCGTCCGCTGACGAACGACCCCGGAGACCGCGATGCCGCAGTTCGACCTCCCGCTCGAGCTCCTCGAGCAGTACCAGCCCGACCTGCCGGAGCCCGAGGGCTTCGCGGACTTCTGGCGCGAGACCATCGCCGAGGCCCGCGGCCTCGCGACCGAGCCCGTCTTCGAGCCCGTCGACGCCGGCTTCCCGCTCCTGGAGACCTTCGACGTCACCTTCTCCGGCTTCGGCGGCCACCCGATCCGCGGCTGGCTGATCCTCCCCCGCGGCGTCGAGGGGCCCCTCCCCGCGCTGGTCACCTACATCGGCTACGGCGGCGGCCGCGGCCTGGTCGACGAGTGGACCGCGATGAGCGCCGCCGGCTACGCGCACCTGGTGATGGACACCCGCGGCCAGGGCTCCGGCCACCGCGGCGGCGACACCCCCGACCCCGTCGGCAGCGGCCCGCACGTCAGCGGCTTCATGACCCAGGGCATCGAGTCCCCCGCAGACCACTTCTACCGCCGCGTCTTCACCGACGCGGTCCGCGCGCTCGACGTGCTGCGGGCCCACCCCGCCGTCGATCCCGCGCGCGTCGCGATCTCGGGCGGCAGCCAGGGCGGCGGCATCTGCCTCGCCGTCGCCGGCGTCCTGGGCATGCTCGGCGAATCGGAGTCGGCGCGCGCCGCGATCATCGACGTCCCGTTCCTCAGCCACATCGGCCACGCCGTGCGGATCGTGGAGACCATGCCGTACGGCGAGGTCGTGCGCTACCTGCGCACCCACCGCGGCTCGGAGTCGTTCGTGTTCGACACGCTGTCCTACTTCGACGGCACCTCGTTCGCCCCGCACGCCGAGGTCGCGGCGATGTTCTCCGTCGCCCTGCTCGACGAGATCTGCCCGCCCTCCACCGTCTACGCCTCCTACAACCGCTACGCCGGCCCGCGCGAGATCCGGGTCTACCCGTTCAACGGCCACGAGGGCGGCGAGGTGTTCCAGATCCGCGAGCACGTGCGCTTCCTGGCCCGCGAGCTGGCGTAGGCGCGGCCCCGCGCACTCGGCCGGCTCAGCCCGACTGCGCGTCGAGCATCGCCGTGCCGATGCGGTCCTCCAGGTCGGCCAGCTCGTCCAGGACGTCGACGGCCACCCAGGCCTGGTCCCGCTTCCGGTCGGTCAGCGGAGTGAGCACCCCGACGGCGACGAGCTGCCCGATCGCCGCGCCGACGCTCGAGGGCGCCCGTCCGGTCAGCGCGATCGCGCGGGCGGTCGTGACGATCGGGTGGTCGAGCAGCCCGTCGAGGAGGAGCGCCGCCGCACTCCCCGCCCGCGGCCGGACGGCGGCCCACCAGGCGGCCGGGAGCGCCTCGAGGACGGCGGCCGTCCGGGCCGATTCGGGAGCCGCGATCGCGCAGGCGCGCGCGAGCTCGTCGACGAAGGGCGCGAGCGCCCCGTCCCGGTAGTCGTTCACCAGCTCGAAGTAGCGCTCGCGATCCGCGACCAGCGCCGACGCCACCGGGACGACCGTGGTCCTCGTCAGCCCGCGACGGCGGAGGATCGCGGTGATCAGCGCGCGGCCGATGCGCCCGTTGCCGTCGGTGAAGGGGTGGATCGACTCGAACTGCGCGTGCGCGATCACGGCCTGCACGATCGGGTCGAGGTCGCTCCGATTCGAGAACCGGATCAGGTCGGCCATCAGCGCCGGGACCGTCTCGGGCGGCGGGGGGACGTGCACCGCACCGCGCGGGGAGTGGTCGCTGCCGCCGATCCAGTTCTGCATCGGCCGGTAGGCCCCGGCGGACCGGGCGTCCACCGGGTCGTCGGCCATCAGGACCCGGTGCGCCGTGAGGATCGCCGCCTCGTCGATCAGGCCCGTCCGGCCGGCGGCGTCGACCATGCCCGTCATCGCCTCGGCCGCGGCCACCATCGACGTCGCACTGGAGTTCGCCCGGATGCCGATGGTCGCGCGGGCGCAGTCCTCCAGGCTCGCGTCCTCGTCTTCGATCTTGGAGGAGGAGACCGCCTCGGTGCGGAGGAGGAGCCGGCCGAGCACGCCGAGCCGGTTCCCGTACTCGGCGTCCAGGGCGATGACCGCGTGTCTGGCGTCGTCGAGGGCCGGCCGGGAGGCGGGCGGCGGCTCCCAGGAGGACTCCGCGATCAGCGGCGGCAGGGCGACCACGACCTCGCTGAGCATCCGGTCAGCGCGCGTGCCGGCCCGGACGGTCTGTCGCCAGGGGCGCGTCTCGTACTCGTGCGCCGGCCACTCGGACGTCATCGGGCTCCCTTCGACAACCCGAACCAGCGGGTGCGTTGTATCGGGTTAAAGCTACAACCCGAATCAAGGGCGAAGCTGATTCGGGTTGCGGGTGCAGTCCGACGGCCATCGCTTTGTGACGTCGTGCGACGACAGCGGTGCCGATTCCCGGCCACTCTGGGCACGATCGAGGGATGACTCGTCAGATCCGCTTCAACGCCTTCGACATGAACTGCGTCGCCCACCAGTCCTCGGGCATGTGGCGCCACCCTCAGGACCAGTCCTGGCGCTACAAGGACCTCTCCTACTGGACCGGTCTGGCGAAGCTGCTCGAGCGGGGCACCTTCGACGGCATCTTCATCGCCGACGTCCTCGGCACCTACGACGTCTACGGCGGCTCGAACGAGGCCGCGATCCGGCACGGCGCGCAGGTCCCGGTGAACGACCCGATCCTGCTCGTCTCGGCGATGGCCGCCGCGACCGAGCACCTCGGCTTCGGCATCACGGCCGGCACGGCCTACGAGCACCCGTACCCGTTCGCGCGCCGCATGTCGACGCTCGACCACCTGACCAAGGGCCGCGTGGGCTGGAACGTCGTCACCGGCTACCTGCCCAGCGCCGCGCGCAACATGGGCCACGAGGACCAGCTCGAGCACGACGACCGCTACGACGTCGCCGACGAGTACCTCGAGGTCCTCTACAAGCTGTGGGAGGGGTCGTGGGAGGACGACGCCGTCATCCGCGACCGCGAGTCCGGCGTGTTCACCGACCCGGCGAAGGTGCACGAGATCGGCCACCGCGGCAAGAACTTCACCGTGCCCGGCATCCACCTCTCGGAGCCGTCGCTGCAGCGCACCCCCGTCATCTATCAGGCCGGCGCGTCGCCGCGCGGGATCCGGTTCGCGGCGGGCAACGCGGAGGCGATCTTCGTCGCGTCCTCGACCAAGGCGGGCCTGAAGGCCACCGTCTCGCGGATCCGCGACGCGCTCGAGGCCGCCGGCCGCGACCGCCACTCCGCGAAGATCTACACGCTGCTGACGATCATCACCGACGAGACCAGCGAGAAGGCGCACGCGAAGCACCGCGACTACCTCTCCTACGCGAGCGAGGAGGGCGCGCTGGTCTTCATGTCCGGCTGGATGGGCATCGACCTCTCGCAGTACGACCTCGACGAGCCGATCGGCAACGTGAAGAGCAACGCGATCCAGTCGACCGTCGCCAACTTCCAGGAGGCGAACGAGGACGGCAGCGAGTGGAAGGTCCGCGACATCGCGAAGCTCGGCGCGATCGGCGGCCTCGGCCCGTTCATCGTCGGCTCGCCCTCCGAGGTGGCCGACCACCTGCAGGAGTGGGTCGAGGACACCGACGTCGACGGCTTCAACCTCGCCTACGCGATCACCCCGGGCACCTTCGAGGACGTCGTCGAGTTCATCGTGCCGGAGCTGCGCCGCCGCGGCGCCTACCCCGACGAGTACGTCGAGGGCACGCTCCGCCAGAAGCTGCACGGCCGCGGCGACCGCCTGCCGGAGGAGCACCTCGGCGCCGGCTTCCGCTACCGCGCGGACGCCTGACCCCGGGTCTCGATACGCCGCGTCCCGCGGCTACTCGACCAGCATGGGGTCGCCGTCGCCGGCGTCGGCGCGCACAACCTCAGCTGAGAGCACCCGGCCTCCTCTGTCAGCGGAGGGACCCCCTTCTCAGCTCATGTTGTGCGCGGGCACGTGCTCGGGATCCGCCCGCCGGACGCAGAAGCACCCCGCCGCAGTGCGCGACGGGGTGCTCGTGTGCGTGGGCGAGGAGCGTCAGCCCTCGAATGTGGCGTCGAGGGTGATCTCGACTCCGGTGAGCGCCTTGCTGACGGGGCAGGTGTTCTTCGCGTCCTCGGCGGCCTTGAGGAAGGCGGCCTCGTCGATGCCGGAGACCTCGCCGCTGACGACGAGGGCGATCTTGGTCAGCTTGAAGCCGCCGGCCGAGTCCGGGCCGAGGGAGACGTCGGCGCGGACGTCGAGCGCCTCGACGGTGCCGCCGGCCTGGCCGAGGACGGCCGAGAACTGCATGGCGTAGCAGGCCGAGTGCGCGGCGCCGAGGAGCTCCTCGGGGCTGGTCGAGCCGTTGGCGTCGTCGGCCGCGCGCTTGGGGAACGAGACGTCGTAGGTGCCGAGCTTCGAGCTCGAGAGCTCGACCTGGCCCTCGCCGGTCTCGAGCGAGCCGTTCCAGGCGGTGCGTGCAGAACGAGTGGGCATGGTTCCTCCTTCGGGGCGGGGAGCACCTGCCGTGCCGGCGCTCTCCCTGGGATTCCGAGCCTAGGGGAACGATCGTTCTCCTGCAACGCGCTGGCGCGGAACGTCGCCTGGGAAAGCACCGGCTCAGTGCAGCAGCTTCAGCCCGATCACGCAGCCGACGATCCCGAGGACCAGCAGCGTGCGGACGAGCGAGAAGCCCTCGCCGCCGAAGAACATGCCGTAGAGCACGGTCAGCGAGGCGCCGATCCCGACCCAGACGGCGTAGGCCGTGCCGGTGGGCAGGTCGCGCATCGCGTAGGCCAGCCCGGACAGGCTGGCGACGACGCCGACTCCGAAGATCACGGACGGCCAGAGGCGGGTGAACCCCTCCGACTTGCCGAGGGCGGTGGCCCACACGGCCTCGAGGACACCGGAGACGATCAGGACGATCCAGGACACGACGACTCACTCCTTCGAGTCAGTCTTGTCGTGCTGCCGGGTACTGCTCCCTCGTCCGGTTCGCCGTCATCGGCTCCCGCCAGCGTGTCACCGCGCCCTGGGCAGGCCCTGGGCAGCGGCGGCGGGCGCGGGTCGGGGCAGCGCCGCTAGGCGAGGACCCGGTGGCCGCCGCCGCGCTGCCGCGCCATCTCGGCGCCGAGGCGCTCCGCCTCCTCGCGGGAGTCGTGGCGGGTGAGCGGGACGGCGGCGCCCGCGATGCGGTTGTGCCAGCCGGCGTCGTCGGCGTAGGTCTCGATGGCGGCGATGCGGTCGCCGCTCCTGCTGGTGTGCGCGGTCAAGGGCGCCCTCCGTCTCTCCCGCGTCTCGGAGTCGAGCGGGCCCACCAGACAACCCCGCGCAGCGGCGTCCGCTCCAGGGGTTGACGCTTCCGAGCAGGGAGGCGAAGGTCTCAGCCCGCGACGGAGGCTGCGGGATCGAGGTGGTCGGCCAGCGCGTCGATCGCCTGGTCCCAGCCGTCGTAGAACGAGTCGTCGCCCTGCTCGCCGTCGACGCCGGCCAGCTCGAAGGTCAGGCGCGTCAGCTCGCCGGCCGAGCGGATCGACACGGTCACGACGGGCGCGTCCGCGTCGCCGGGCTCGCCCCAGGTGAAGACGAGCTTCTCGGGAGCCGTGATCTCGCGGTAGACACCGCCGGTCGGGTAGGTCTCCTCGCTCGCGGTCGAGACCATCGTGTAGGCATAGCGGCCGCCGACCTTCAGGTCCACCTCGACGGTGTCGCGCGGAGTGGTCAGCCCGCGCGGGTGCCACCACTGGGCGAGCTCGTCGGGGTCGGTCCACGCACTCCAGATCTCCTGGGGCGTCGCGTCGAACAGCCGGGTGAGGGTGAAGCCCTGAGCGTCGTCGGTCATGGTCGTGCTCCTTGCTGAGCGTCGGAAGGGATGCGCGCGAGCGTACTCCGGGGGCCTCCGAGGCTCCTCCACTCGGTCCCCCGCGCGCAACCCGGACCGTGCCGGACGAGGGCGAGGACGCGCCGCGCCCCTTTTCATGCTGGTCGAGCAGCCCCGCAGGGGCGTATCGAGACCCGCCACCACCAGCAGGGCGGGGCTGCAGACTCGCGTTCTGACGGTGGTGGATCTCGATACGCCCGCTGCGCGGGCTACTCGATCAGCATGAGAGGGCCCGATCCGCGGGCCGCTCGCTCAGCACGGACGCGGGTCAGCTGCCGAGGCGGCCCGTCAGGCGGCGGTGGAAGCCGGTGCTGCGCTCGTCGAGGCCCTCGATGGTGACGGTGGCGCCGTGGTCGCGGTACTTCGTCTCGATGGAGTCGAGGGCGGCCACGGTGGAGGCGTCCCAGATCTGGGCGCGGCCGAGGTCGATGACGACGGCGGCCGGGTCGTCGGAGTAGGCGAAGCGGTCGACGAGGTCGTTGCTGCTGCCGAAGAAGAGCGGGCCGGTCACGGTGTAGCGGACGGACGCGCCGTCGTCGGCGAGGGCGCGCTCGACCGCGATGACGTGGGCGACGCGGCGGGCGAAGAGGATCATCGCCAGGATCACGCCGACCAGCACGCCCAGCGCGAGGTTGTCGGTCGCGACGACGACGACCACGGTGACGACCATCACGAGCGTCTCGGGCACGGGCATCCGGCGCAGGGTCGAGGGGCGGAGGCTGTGCCAGTCGACGGTGCTGATCGCGACGATCATCATCACCGCGGCGAGCGCCACCATCGGGATGCGGCCCATCACCGAGCTGAGCCCGGTGACCAGCGCGAGCAGGAAGACGCCGGCGACGATCGTCGAGATCCGGGTGCGCGCGCCGCCGGTCTTCACGTTGAGCACGGTCTGGCCGATCATCGCGCAGCCGGCGATGCCGCCGTAGAAGCCGGCAAGCAGGTTCGAGACGCCGAGCGCCCAGGACTCGCGGCCCTTGTGCGAGGGGGTGCCGGTCATCTCGTCGACGAGCTTGGCGGTGAGCAGCGTCTCCATCAGTCCGACGAAGGCGACGCTGAGCGCCGTCGGCAGGATCAGCTGCAGCGTCGCGAGGTCCAGCGGCACCAGGAACGGCGTGATGCCGGGCAGCTGCCCGGTCAGCGGTCCCTCGTCCGCGACGTCCGGGACGGCCAGGTTCGCGAGGATGACGACGGCCGTCACGACGACGATCGCGACCAGCGGAGCCGGCACCGCGGTGGTGAAGCGGGGCAGCACGAAGATGATCAGCAGGGTCGCGGCGAAGAGGGCGTAGGCGATCCAGGGCACTCCTATGACATGCGGCACCTGCGCCAGGAAGATCAGGATCCCGAGCGCGTTGACGAAGCCGATCATCACGGAGCGCGGGATGAACCGCATCAGCCTCGCGAGACCGGCGAAGCCGAAGACGATCTGGATGACCGCGGCGAGGATCACCGTCGGCAGCACGTACTCGACGCCGTGCTCCGAGACGAGCGGCGCGATGACCAGCGCGACGGAGCCGGCGGCCGCGGTGATCACACCGGGGCGCCCGCCGAGGATCGACATGGTCAGCGCGAGGACGATCGACGCGACGAGGCTCACCATCGGGTCCACTCCCGCGACGACCGAGAAGGAGATCACCTCGGGCACCAGCGCGAGCGTCGTCACCATGCCGGCGAGCACCTCGCGGGAGAGCTGGCGCGGTGAGCGGAGGGCGTCGAGGACGGTGATCGCGCGGTTCGCGACGGCGGGGCGGGGCCCGGGCAGGCTGGTCGGGCTGATGGGGACGGACACGACGGACCAACCTACCGTAACGTGAGGGTTGACGGAACGGAGTCGAGATGACGGACGAGCACAGCACCGAGCTGACGGCCGAGGATGTCGAGGCGACCATGCGCATCGGCGAGCTCGCCGACCGGTCGTCGCTGTCGCTGCGGACGATCCGGCACTACGACGAGGTCGGGCTGCTCCGGCCGAGCGGCCGCACCGAGGGCGGGTTCCGCCTCTACACCGAGCGCGACTTCGACCGCCTGCTGCTCATCCGCCGGATGAAGCCGCTCGGCTACACGCTCGACGCGATGACCGAGCTGCTCCGCGTCGTCGACAGCCTGGAGCAGGCGGAGACCCCGGAGGAGACCGCCGCGATCCGCGCGCGGCTGGCCGCCTTCGAGGAGGAGGCGTCGCTCCGCCGCGCGAAGCTGCAGGACCAGCTGGCGATGGCGGACGAGTTCCTCGCCCTGCTCCGCGCGCGCTGAGGCGGCGAGCAGGGCGAGGCGATCAGGCCTGGCCCGGCTACAGGATGAAGAGCATCTCCTGGTAGGTCGGCAGCGGCCACAGGTCGTCGGCGATGAGCCCCTCGATGGTGTCGGCCGCCTCGCGGACGGCCGCCATCGCCGGGATCAGCGCGGCACGGGCGTGCTCCGCCTCGGCGAGGGCCGTGTGGCCCGGCTCCGCGGCGAGCGCGTCCTTCAGCGTGGCGAGCGCCGTGCGCAGGTCGGCGATCGGCGCGCTCACCTCGTGCAGCGGCGCGAGATCCGGCTCCACTCCGGCGGCCTTCAGCGCGCCGACGTTCAGCGCGACCTCGGTCTGGTGCCGCACGGCGGCCGGCAGGATCGAGGTCGTGCCCATCTCGAGCGTCAACCGCGCCTCGACGCCGACCGACAGCGCGTACTGCTCGAGGCCGATCTCGTAGCGGCTGTGCATCTCGCGGTGGTTGAAGACCCGGTACTTCTCGAAGAGCTCGAGGGCGGAGTCGGTGATCAGCTCGGGCAGGGCGTCGAGCGTCGTGCGCAGGTTGGCGAGCCCGCGCTTCTCGGCCTCGATCGGCCAGGCGTCCGCGTAGCCGTCGCCGTTGAAGACGACCGCGCCGTGCTCGGTGATGATCGCGGTCAGGAGGTCCTGCACCGCGGTGTCGAAGTCGGTACCGGCGGCGACCGCGGTCTCCAGCTCGGTCGCCGCGAAGTCGAGCGACTCCGCCATGATCGTGGCGATCGTCACCATCGGGCCGGCGACCGACTGCATCGAGCCCGGCGCGCGGAACTCGAAGCGGTTGCCGGTGAAGGCGAACGGGCTGGTGCGGTTGCGGTCGCCCGGGTCGGTCGGGAGGATCGGCAGGGTGTCGACGCCGATCTGCATCGCGCCGCGCCCCTTCGACGAGGTCGCCGGGCCCTTCGCGAGCTGCTCGAAGACGTCGGCGAGCTGGTCGCCGAGGAAGATCGAGATGATCGCGGGCGGGGCCTCGTTGGCACCGAGGCGGTGGTCGTTCGAGGCGGAGGCGACGGAGGCGCGCAGCAGCCCGCCGTAGCGGTGCACCGCGCGGATGACTGCGGCGCAGAACACCAGGAACTGCGCGTTCTCGTGCGGGGTGTCGCCGGGGACGAGGAGCGAGCCGAGCTCGCTGTTGCCGAGCGAGAAGTTGACGTGCTTGCCGGAGCCGTTGACCCCGAGGAAGGGCTTCTCGTGGAAGAGGCACTCCATCCCGTGCTTCTTCGCGACCGACTTGAACGTGGTCATCAGGAGCTGCTGGTGGTCGGCGGCGATGTTGCCGCGCTCGAACATCGGGGCGATCTCGAACTGACCGGGAGCGACCTCGTTGTGCCGGGTCTTCGCGGGGATGCCGAGCTTGAACAGCTCGCGCTCGGTGTCCATCATGAAGCCGAGCACGCGCTCCGGAATGGCGCCGAAGTAGTGGTCGTCGAACTCCTGGCCCTTGGGCGGCTTGGTTCCGAAGAGGGTGCGGCCGGCGTTCAGCAGGTCGGGGCGGGCGAGGAAGAAGTGCCGGTCGATCAGGAAGTACTCCTGCTCCGGTCCGCAGAACGAGACGACGGGCTTCGGCGCGACGTGCCCGAAGAGCTTCAGGATGCGGACGGCGTGCTCGCCCATCGCCTGCTGCGAGCGCAGCAGCGGCGTCTTGTGGTCGAGGGCCTCGCCGGTCATCGAGACGAAGACGGTCGGGATGCAGAGGGTGTTGCCGTTCGGGTTCTCGAGCACGTAGGCCGGGCTGGTGACGTCCCAGCCGGTGTAGCCGCGGGCCTCGAAGGTGTTGCGGAGCCCGCCGTTGGGGAAGCTCGACGCGTCGGGCTCGCCCTGGACCAGGGTCTTGCCGGCGAACTCGGCCAGAGCCGAGCCGTCGCCGACCGGCTCGAAGAAGCTGTCGTGCTTCTCGGCGGTGAGCCCGGTGAGCGGGTAGAAGACGTGCGCGTAGTGGGTGGCGCCCTTCTCGAGCGCCCAGTCCTTCATCGCCGAGGCGACGGCGTCGGCGACCAGCGGGTCGAGCACGGCCCCGTGCTCGATGGTGGCCATGACCGACTTGAAGACCGACTTCGGCAGGCGCTGCCGCATCACGATCGTGCTGAAGACGTTCGAGCCGAAGATCTCGCCCGGCGCCTCGGTCTGATCGAAGACGACCGCGGGCGGGACGTAGGCTTCGACGTCCTTGATCGCGTCGCGGCGGACCGTGTTCCCACTCATGTGTGCCCCGTTCAGCGGCGTCGTGCTCCGCGCCGACCGCGGAGACCGTGGCCAGGCTAGGGAGCGCAGATGCCGGGGCTGTTTCGGGGCGGTGACGTTCTTCTCCGGCCTGTCGCTCTCGCGCGTCTGATTGCATGGGGGGATGAGCCTGCAGCGGACCGACGTGCTGGTCGTCGGCGGCGGACCGGTCGGCGTGCTGCTGGGCGCGCTGCTCGCCCGGCGCGGGGTCGACGTGCAGGTCTGGGAGCGGCGGACCGCGGTGCCCGCCGGGTCGCGGGCGATCGGCATCCATCCGCCCTCGCTCGACGCGATGGCCGAAATCGGTGCCACCGAGCGGATCCTCGCCGAGGGCGTCCGGGTCGCGGAGGGCGTCGCGGTGAGCCGGCGCCGGGTGCTCGGGGCGCTGTCGTTCGCGCGGGCCTCGCGCACGCATCCGTACGTCGTCACCCTCGATCAGCACCGGACCGAGTCGATCCTGCGCGAACGGCTTCGCGAGGTGGCGCCGGACGCGCTGCGCTCGGGCGTCACGCTGACCGGACTCGACCGCGGGCGAGACCACGTCGACGCGACCGGGGCGGACGAGCACGGCGCTCCAGTAACGGTGCGCGCCGCCTTCGTCGTCGGCGCGGACGGGGCGCGCAGCGCGGTGCGCGAGCTGCTCGGGATCCGCAGCACGGGCCGCGACTACCCCGACTCCTACGTGATGGGCGACTTCGCCGACCCGGAGCCGGCCGCGCGGGCGTCGTCGGCGCTCGTCGACGTCGGGCCGGACGGCGTGATCGAGTCGTTCCCGCTGCCGGGCGGGCGGCGGCGCTACGTGGCGCTCGCGGGTGACGATCTGGTGGCGCCCGCGTGGCGGCCGGACGCGGCGCCCGATCCGGCCTCCGCCCTGGCGCTCAGCACCGTGGTGCGGGCGCGGACCGGCGCGGAGCCCGACCCGGCGACCTGCACGATGCTCAGCGGCTTCCAGGTGCGGCGGCGCGCGGCGGAGCGGATCGGCGTGGGCCGGGTGGTGCTGATCGGGGATGCGGCGCACGAGATCAGTCCGATCGGCGGGCAGGGGATGAACCTGGGCTGGCTCGACGCGGCCGAGCTCGCGCCGCTGCTCGCGGACGCCGTGCGCAGTGGTGGGGCCGGGCCGTTCCCCGCCTTCGCCCGGCGGCGGATGCGAGTGGCGCGGCGCGCGGCGCGGCAGGCCGAGCTGAACATGGCGGCGGGACGGCCGGCCGGCGGCGCGGGGCTGCTCGGGCGCGAGGGACTGCTGCGGGCGCTGCTGGCGCTGCCGACCTCGGACCTGCTCGCGCGGGTGTACTCGATGCGGTGGTCGTAGGGCCGGCGGTCGGGCTGCTCGGGCTGCCGGGGCTGCCGGGGCCGGTCAGGCGACGAGTCGCGCGCCCGCCAGGCCGAGCTCGACGACGAGGACGAGCGAGGAGGCGATCACCAGGCGGAACAGCGTGCGGGTCGGCGGGCCGGTGAGCACCAGGCGGACGCCGGCGGCCGCGAGGACGAGGACCGCGACGGTCGCGACGACGGCGAGGACGATTCCCGGGCCGCCGACCGGATCGTCACCCACGACCTGGCCGAGCAGCACGAGCACGGCGCCGAGCATCAGCGAGCCGAACGCGACGACGCCGGAGAGGCGCAGCCCGAGGCGGTGCGGGAAGCCGCGGACGCCGGTCGCCGCGTCGTCGACGAGGTCGGGGAGCACGTTGGTGCAGTGGATCGCGACGCCGAAGACCGCGCCCGTGGCGACCGCCCACCAGGCCGGCAGCTGCCCGCCGCCCGCCGCGACGGAGACGACGGGGAGCAGCCCGAAGGCGACGAGGAACGGGACGACGGAGAACGCGGTGCGCTTGAGTCCGGCGTCGTAGGCCCAGCCCGCGGCGACGAGGACGAGGTGGGCGACGGCGGCGACCGGCCCGAGCAGGAGCGAGAGCACGACGGCGACCGCGGCGGTGCCGAGCGCCGCGGCGCGGACCTCGCCGACGCTGATCCGGCCGAGCGCGACGGGCTTGTCGGTGCGGCCGACGGCGCGGTCGCGGTCGGCGTCGATCCAGTCGTTCGCCAGCCCGATCGAGAGCTGCCCGGCGAAGACGGCGAGCGCCACGAGGACGACGATCCCTGGTGCGTGCCCGGACGCCGCGGCGAGCACGGTCGCCAGCACGGTGACGGTGACGGTCGGCCCGGGATGCGACGAGGCCAGCAGGAGGCGCACCCGGGACGTCATCCGGCCAGCCTACGGCGGGCGTGCGCGGGACGCCGTCCCGGCCCGGTGGCGAGGGGAAGTAAGACCAGCATCTCTCTCTCATGCTGGTCGAGTAGTCCCGCAGGGACGTATCGAGACCCACCCCTCCGTCACGAGGGGCCGATCGCCTCCCGCTCCGACAACGGAGGATCTCGAAGCTTCTATTTGTCAAGGTCGGCAGAGGAGGGGGAAGAGTTCGCGGCAGAGGGCTCGTTTGAGGAGGC
>NZ_JALGRT010000007.1:0-282966 GCF_022815525.1 Rathayibacter sp. VKM Ac-2927 | reverse complement strand
CGCTGTTGAGTTCTCAAGAATCGGACACATCCCGCCTCCACACCTGAAGAGGTGCTTCACAACGGAAGTGATCGAAGTAGTTGTACCGAGAGCCGGCCTGATTCAGGCGGGCCGTTCGATTTGTTCGTGTCGCCGAGACCGGGTAGGCTTATCAGAACCGAAGTCCCGATCGCCTCCGTGGCAACTCGACTAACTTAGCACATCCGCAGGCCGTGTCAAGTCGGCGTCTTCGTGATGCTCAGCGTCGGATCCGGAGATCGTCTCGCCGTCACCGAAGCCGAGGACCTGAGTCCCGCGGAGGCTTTGCATCTTACGCTCGCGATCCGCCGCCATCAAGAGACGAATCTCTAACAGGCTTGAGAGCGAGGGGATGGTCATCGCTTGAGGGGGGCCGGCGGGTCACGATGCTCTGCATCCGACTCTCGCTGTCCGCTCCTTTGGGCTGACGAGGAGTTACATTACGTCGAGGTTTCGCGGCCCTGCAAATCGCTCGTCGCCCGGGCGTGTCGCGATTCGGGCTCCTCGCGGGGCGGACCGCGTCCGCGTCAGGAGACGAAGGCGCCGGCGAAGCTCTTCTTGCCGCGACGCAGCACCGCGATCCCGTCGATCAGCGGGAGGTCGCCGAGCACGGCGGCGTCGTCCGACACCGCGGCGTTGTTCACCGAGAGCCCGCCCTGGCCGATCGCCCGGCGGGCCTCGCCGAGGCTCGCGACGAGTCCGGCCTCCACGAACGCCTGCACCACCGGAGTCGCCGCGGTCGCCTCGACCGTCGTCACCGCCTGCAGCGCTCCCCGCAGGATCCCGGGGTCGATGCCCTCCAGCGACCCGCGACCGAAGAGCGCCGAGGAGGCCGCGATCACCGAGGCCGTCACCGCCTCCCCGTGCACGAGGACGGTGACCTCGCTCGCGAGCGCGCGCTGCGCCTCGCGCTTGAACGGTGCTTCCACACTCGCCTGCTCGAGCCGCTCGATCTCCGTGCGCGGCAGGAAGGTGAAGGTCTTCAGCCGGGCCGCCACATCGCGGTCGTCGGTGTTGAGCCAGAACTGGTAGAACGCGTACGGGCTGGTGAGCGACGGGTCGAGCCAGACGGCGTTGCCCTCGCTCTTGCCGAACTTCGTCCCGTCGGAGTTCATCACCAGCGGCGTCCCGATGGCGTGCACCGAGACCCCCTCCGTCCGGTGGATCAGATCGGTCCCGCTGGTGAGGTTGCCCCACTGGTCGCTGCCACCCGTCTGCAGGATGCAGCCGTACTGGCGGTAGAGCTCGAGGTAGTCCAGCCCCTGCAGGATCTGGTAGCTGAACTCGGTGTAGCTGATCCCCGCGTCGGAGTTCAGGCGGGCACTGACCGCGTCCTTCTTGAGCATCGTGCCCACCCGGAAGTGCTTGCCGATCTCCCGGAGGAAGTCGATCGCCGACAGCGGCGCCGTCCAGTCCAGATTGTTCACCAGCCGCAGCGGGTTCTCCCCCTCGGTCGAGAGGAACCGCGACACCTGCGCCTGCAGGCGGGACACCCACTCGACCACCGTCTCGCGGGAGTTGAGCGTCCGCTCCGCCGTCGGCCGCGGGTCGCCGATCAGCCCGGTCGATCCGCCGACGAGACCGAGGGGCCGGTGCCCGGCGAGCTGGAGCCGGCGGAGCACGATCAGCTGGACCAGGTTGCCCAGGTGCAGGCTCGGCGCGGTCGGGTCGAAGCCGCAGTAGTAGGTGATCGGGTCTCCGGCGAGGAGCTCGCGCAGCGCTGCCGCGTCGGTCGACACGTGGATCGCGCCACGCCAGACGAGCTCGTCCCAGACGTTCTCGAACGAGGGATCGAGCGACGGCATGGTCGCGGATCCGCGGGAGTCCTGATCGGTCACCCGTCCAGGGTAGCGCGAGGCCGGCGGCTCGCCCGGCGCGCGATCAAGTCCAAGAGCTTGATCTCACGGCATCAAGCCCTGATACTTGATCGAGGAGGTCATCGTGTTCGTCATCACTGCCGATCAGCGCGACAGTCGTCACGACGACGACCGGGTCGAGCAGGCGATCGCCGCTCTGCTCGAATCGGAGGAGTCGTCCTTCGTGCTCCCTCCCGAGCGCACCGCGGGCGACGAGTTCCAGTTCGTGCTCGACCGCGCCGAGGCCGTCGTGTCCGTGGTCCTCGCGCTCCACCGCTCCGGGCACTGGAGCATCGGCCTCGGCATCGGCGCGATCGAGCGGCCGCTGCCCCGGACCACCCGCGCCGCCCGCGGAGCGGCGTACTTCGCGGCGCGGCGCGCGGTCGAGGCGGCGAAGGGACGGGCGACCCGCTTCTCGCTCGACCCCGATGCCTCCGGCTCCGATCCGTCCGGCCACGGCTCCCCCGACGACGCCTTCCCCTCGGTCGGCGACGCCCAGGCGCTGTTCGATCCGCTGCTCCACCTCCGGGACTCGCGGACCCCGGCCGGCTGGGAGATCGTCGACCTCCTGGACGCGGGGCTCTCGCAGAAGGAGGCGGCCGAGCGTCTCGCCGTCTCCCCCCAGGCGGTCAGCCTCCGGGTGCGGACCGCGAGCGCGCGCGCCGACGGACCGGCACGGGACGCCCTCGCCCGGCTGCTGACGGTGGTCGACCGTACGCTCGACCCCGACGCGGCGGCGACCGCCGACCCGTCGGCGCACGGCTCCACGGAGACCAGCGACCCTTCCGCTTCTGCTTCCGCTTCCGAGAGGACACCCCGATGACGGCACTCCGCACCGCACTGCCCGAGACCTTCGCCGTCGCCGCGCAGTCCGCCTCCTGGACCGGCGTGCTCCTGGTGCTCCTCGCCGGAGTCGCGGGCGCCGTCCTCGCGGCGCGCCTGCGCCGCCCCTCGCTCGGCTGGATCAGCATCGGCGCCGCGGCCGCCGCCTTCCTGCTGACCGGCGTGGCCGGCGCCTCCGCTCCCCCGGCGCTCGCTCTCGCCGTCGTGGTGCTCGCCTTCGCACTCGCGGTCCTCGGCGGCGGGCCGCTGGTCCTGCTCACCCTCGATCTCGCGACCACCGACTCCCGCAGCGGCGCACACGGCGGCATCATGATCGCCGCCGCTCAGCGTCCCGGGACCCCCGGGGTCGCTCCGTCCGCGATCGGCCAGCCGATCGAGGTGCTGCGCGGCGGCACCACCATCGGCGTGCTCGAGCGGATCGCCACCGCGGGCGCCCTGCTCAGCGGTCTGCCGGAGGGCGTCGCCGTGATCGTCGCCGTCAAGGGCGTCGGCCGCTTCAGTGAGCTGGCGTCCCCGGAGGCACGCGAGCGCTTCATCATCGGCACGCTCGCCAGCCTCGCCTGGTCCGCGGCGCTCGGGATCCTCGCGCGGCTCTACCTGGCGGGCTGACCGCCGCCCGTCTCCGGGCGACGACGCGCCACCGCGCGCCGGTACGGCGAGACGGTCGGGTCGCCGGCGATGAGGAACCGCCAGGGGAAGGCGGCGTCGCCGCCCTCGCCGGAGACCCCGGTCCGGGCGGACGACTCGATCGGCACCGGCGACTCGCGCGGCAGCAGCTCGAAGGAGAGAGCCATCGGATCGCCCGACTCCGCGAGGGTCACCCCCAGCGCCTTGGCGAGCCGCGCCGGACCGCGGGCGAGGTCCCTCGGGCGGACCGGTCCGCGTCGGAGCAGGGCCAGCTCCTCCCCCGCCACGATTTCGCCCGCGCGGAGCAGCACCGCGGAGGCTGTGCCCGCCGGGGAGCAGACCAGGTTGACGCAGGTGTGCATGCCGTAGGTGAAGTACGCGTAGACCGTCCCCGGCTCCCCGAACATCGGGGCGTTCCGCGGCGACCGGCGCCGGTGCGCGTGCGAACCCGGGTCCTCGCCGAGTCCGAGGTAGGCCTCGACCTCGGTCAGCCGGACGCCGACGACGCCCTCGCCGGTGCGGTGCAGCAGCACCGCCCCGAGCAGATCGGGAGCGACCTCGAGGGCCGGGCGCGAGAGGTCGATCGGCTCCGGCATCCCTAGAAGAAGCTCTGGCCCGAGACCACGGTGACGATGATCACCGCGATGATCACCACGCCGGCCACGACGACCAGGGTCCGCTGCTGCCACGGCGGCAGCGGCGGACGGCCGTCGTCGCCGGGCGGGCCCTGGAGGGTCACGACGCGTCCCCGCGGAGGGCGGACCGGACGACGCGCACGCGCTCGGTCAGCTGCGCGAGCTGCTCCGCCACACGGTCGGGTGCGGTGCCGCCGACCCCGTCGCGGCTGGCGACCGAGCCCTCGATGCTGAGCACCGAGCGGACGTCGGGCGTCAGCAGCGGCGACACCGAGCGCAGCGCCTCGTCGTCGAGGTCCTCGAGACCGAGGCCCCGGGTCTCGGCGAGCTTGACCAGCTCTCCGGTGATCTCGTGCGCGTCGCGGAACGGCACGTGCTTCTTGACCAGCCATTCCGCGACGTCGGTCGCGAGCGAGAAGCCCTGCGGGGCGAGCTCGGCCATCCGCTCGGTGTGGAAGGTCAGCGTCGCGATCATCCCGCTGAAGGCGGGGAGGAGCACCTCGAGCGTGGTCACCGAGTCGAAGACCGGCTCCTTGTCCTCCTGCAGGTCGCGGTTGTATGCGAGCGGGAGCGCCTTCAGCGTCGCGAGCAGGCCGGTCAGGTTGCCGAGCAGCCGACCCGCCTTGCCGCGCGCGAGCTCGGCGATGTCGGGGTTCTTCTTCTGCGGCATGATCGACGACCCGGTCGAGTAGCCGTCGTCGAGGGTGACGAAGGCGAACTCGCGCGTGTTCCAGAGGATGATCTCCTCCGCGATCCGCGAGACGTCGATGCCGATCATCGCGCTGACGAAGGCGAACTCGGCGACGAGATCGCGGCTCGCGGTGCCGTCGATCGAGTTGGGCACGCTCGCGGCGAAGCCGAGCTCGCGGGCGACCGCCTCGGCGTCGAGCCCGAGGGTCGAGCCGGCGAGGGCACCGGAGCCGTACGGCGACACGTCGGCGCGGACCGCCCAGTCGCGCAGCCGCTCGAGGTCGCGCAGCAGCGCCCAGGCGTGCGCGAGGAGGTGGTGCGCGAGCAGCACCGGCTGCGCGTGCTGCAGATGCGTGCGGCCGGGCATGATCGCCGCCGGGTGGGCGGAGGCCTGGGCGGCGATCGCGTCGATCAGCTGCACCACCAGCTCGGCGATGACGGCGGCGTGGTCGCGGAGGTACATCCGCACGAAGGTCGCGATCTGGTCGTTGCGCGAGCGCCCGGCGCGCAGCTTGCCACCGAGCTCCGGGCCCGCCTCGAGCATCAGGCCGCGCTCGAGCGCGCCGTGCACGTCCTCGTCGGCGTCGTCCGCGGTGAAGCGGCCCTCGACCACCGCCGAGCGCAGGCGCTCGAGCGCGTCGAGCATCCCGGTCAGCTCGGCGTCGTCGAGGTAGCCGGCGGTCGCGAGGGCCCGGGCGTGCGCGCGGGAGCCGGCGATGTCGTACTCGGCGAGCTGCCAGTCGAAGTGCGTCGACTTCGAGAGCGCGGCCAGCTCCGGCGACGGGCCGCCGGCGAACCGGCCTCCCCAGAGCGCGCCGGCCTCGCCCGCGCGGGCGGAGGGTCGTTCCGTCATGGTTCTCCTCGGGGTCGGCTGTCGAGTCTACTGAGCGGCGTCGGGCGTGCCGGCGCGCTCGAGGAGCCAGACCAGCAGGGCCTTCTGGGCGTGCAGGCGGTTCTCCGCCTCGTCCCAGATCACGCTCTGCGGGCCGTCGATCACGTCGGCGGTCACCTCGTAGCCGCGGTCGGCCGGGAGGCAGTGCAGGAAGAGCGCGTCGGACGCGGCGGCCGCCATCGTGTCCGAGTCGACGCGGTAGTCGCGGAAGGTGGCGACCCGCGCGGCCTTCTCCTCCTCCTTGCCCATCGACACCCAGGTGTCGGTGATCACGATGTCCGAGCCGGCGGCGCCCGCGGCCGGGTCGGTCGTGGTGGTGGCCGAGCCGCCGGTGGTGGCGGCGATGCGCTGGGCGTCCGCGAGCACGGCCGGAGCGGGAGCGTAGTCCGCGGGCGAGACGATCCGGACGTGCATCCCCGCCGTCGCGCCGGCCAGCAGGTAGGAGTGCGCCATGTTGCTCGCGCCGTCGCCGAAGAAGGTCAGCGTGAGGCCGGCGAGGCGGCCGCGGTGCTCGCGGATCGTCAGCAGGTCGGCGAGCAGCTGGCACGGGTGGAACTCGTCCGAGAGCGCGTTGACGACGGGGACGCGGGTGCCCGCCGCCATCTCCTCCAGCCCGGACTGCGCGTAGGTGCGCCAGACGATGGCCGCGACCTGGCGCTCGAGCACGCGCGCGGTGTCGGAGGCGGTCTCCTTGCCGCCGAGCTGGCTGCTCGCCGTCGAGATGATCAGCGGGCTGCCGCCGAGATCGGCGATGCCGACGGCGAAGGACACCCGGGTGCGGGTGGAGGACTTGTCGAAGATGACCGCGACGGTCTGCGGGCCGGCGAGCGGCGTCCGCGAGAAGCGGTCGCGCTTGAGCTCCAGGGCGAGATCGAGGATCTCGGCCTGCTCGGCGGGGGTGATGTCGTCGTCGCGGAGGAAGTGGCGGGTCACGGCTGCGGTTCGCTTTCGATCGGGGAAGGAGGTCGGGTCGTTCAGGCGTCGAGCGCCTGCACCGCGCGGCCGAAGCGGGCGACGAACTCGTCGACGTCGGCGGCGGTGATGATGAGGGGCGGAGCGATCCGGATGCTGGACTCGTTCGGCGCGTTGACGATGAGTCCCTCCGCCATGGCGGCCGCGGCGAGCCGGGCGGCAACGGGCTCGCTGAGCGCGATGCCGAGCAGGAGACCGGCGCCACGCACGCCGGCGATCAGCGGTGAGCCGAGGCCGAGCACACCCGCGGTCAGCTGCGCCCCGCGCTCCCGGGCGTTCCGGAGCAGGTCGGCGCGCTCGATCTCGCCGATCACCGCGCCGGCGACCGCGGTCGCGAGCGGGTTGCCGCCGAAGGTGCTGCCGTGGTGGCCCTTCTGCAGCAGCTCGGAGGCCGCGCCGAAGGTGACCAGGGCTCCGACGGGGAAGCCGCCGCCGAGTCCCTTGGCGAGGGTGATCGCGTCGGGGAGGATGCCGGCCCGCTGGTAGGCGAACCAGCTGCCGGTGCGGCCGATGCCGGTCTGGATCTCGTCGACGATCAGCAGGGCGCCCCGCTCCCGGGTCAGCTCCCGCGCCCGCTCGAGGAAGCCGTCCGGCAGCGGGATCACGCCCGCCTCACCCTGGATCGGCTCGACGATCAGCGCGGCGACCGACTCGTCGATCGCGGCCTCGAGGGCCTCGACCGTCGCCTCGATGTGCTCGACTCCACCGGGCATCGGCTCGAACGGCGCGCGCATCGCGGCCTTGCCGGTCATCGCGAGGGCGCCCATCGTGCGACCGTGGAAGGCGTTCTGCAGCGCCAGGATCCGATGCCGGCCGCCGGCCGCGTGCAGGCGGGCGAGCTTGAAGGCCGCCTCGTTCGCCTCGGCGCCGGAGTTCGCGAAGTAGACGCGGCCCGCCTCGCCCGCGCCGGTGAGCTCGCGGAGCTTCTCGGCCAGCCGGATCTGCGGAGCGGTGGCGAAGTAGTTGGAGACGTGCGCGAGCGCGCCGGCCTGGCGGCTCACGGCCTCGACGAAGACCGGGTGCGCGTGGCCGAGCGAGTTCACCGCGATCCCGCCGAGGAAGTCGAGGTACTCGCGGCCGTCGACGTCCCAGACCCGGCAGCCCTCGCCGCGCTCGAGGACGGCGAGCGGAGCGGCGAAGGTCTGCATCATCGCGGCGGCGTAGCGGTCGCGGGCCTCCGCGGTACGGGCGGAGACGGGTGCGGGATCGGAGGCGGGGACCTCGGGCGCGGGGACGCCGGGAGCGGTATCGGTGGACATGTCGAGCCTTTCGAGCAGAAGCGGACCGGCCGGGAGGGCCGTCGGTGCGCGCACCCCGTCGGGGCGGCGCTCGGAGCCGGGGCCGCTGGTGGTCAGCGGCCCGACGTTCGCTCCCGGTCGCGGGGGTCGGCCGAGGCGACGACCTCGGTGCCGACGCCCTCGGAGGTGAAGACCTCGAGCAGCATCGAGTGCGGGACGCGGCCGTCGATGATCGCGGCCTTCGGCACGCCGCCGCGGACCGCGTCGAGGCAGGCCGTCATCTTGGGGATCATCCCCGACTCGAGCGACGGCAGCAGCGCCGCGAGCTCGTCGGACGCGATGTGCGAGACGAGCGAGTCGCGGTCGGGCCAGTCGGCATAGAGACCGGGGACGTCGGTGAGGATCACGAGCTTCTCCGCGCCGACGGCGACGGCGAGCGCGGCCGCGGCGGCGTCGGCGTTGACGTTGAGCGACTGCGTCGGGTCGTCGGAGTCGGGCGCGATCGAGGAGACGACCGGGATGCGGCCGGCGTCGAGCTGGGCGAGAACGGCCGCGGGGTCCACGGAGATCACGTCGCCGACCAGGCCGAGGTCGTGCTCGACCCCGTCCAGGACCACGCCCCGCCGGCGGCCGACGAAGAGGCCGGCGTCCTCGCCGGAGATACCGGCGGCCAGCGGCCCGTACTCGTTGATGCGCCGGACGATGTCGCGGCTGATGCTGCCGGTGAGCACCATCCGCACGACGTCCATCGCCTCGGGGCTGGTCACCCGGTAGCCGCCGCGGAACTCGCTGGCGATGCCGAGCCGGTCGAGCATCGCGGAGATCTGCGGACCGCCGCCGTGCACGACGACGGGGCGGATGCCCGCGTAGTGCAGGTAGACGATGTCCTGCGCGAAGGCGCGCTGGAGCTCCTCCGACACCATGGCGTTGCCGCCGAACTTGATCACCATCGTCCTGCCGTGGAACCGCTGCAGCCAGGGCAGCGACTCGATCAGGGTGCCGGCCTTGACGGTTACGGCGTCGCGCAGCGCGAGCGTCTCGGCCTCGGTGGGGTCCCCGGTGCTCACCGGGTTCTCGGAGGCCCTCGGATTCTCGTCGGCCATCAGCTGGAGTACGCCGAGTTCTCGTGGACGTAGTCGTGGGTGAGGTCGTTGGTCCAGATCGTCGCCGTGGCGTCGCCGGCGTGCAGATCGATGTCGACCGAGACCTTGCGCGGGGCGAGGTCGACCAGGTCGCGGCTCGCGTCGGGCTCGCCGGCCCGGCAGACCTGCACGCCGTTCATCGCCACGTCGATGCCGTAGGGGTCGAACTGCGCATCGGTGGTGCCGACCGCGGCCAGCACCCGGCCCCAGTTGGGGTCGTTGCCGAAGATCGCGGCCTTGAAGAGGTTGCTCCGCGAGACCGCGCGGGCGACGACGACGGCCTCGTCCTCGGTCGCGGCGTTCAGCACCCGGATCGCGACGTCGTGCGCGGCGCCCTCGGCATCGGCCTGGAGCTGGAGGGTGAGATCGCGGCAGACGTCGGTGAGCGCGGCGGTGAAGTCGGCCGCCTCGGGGCGCACCCCGCTCGCGCCGCTCGCCAGCAGCGCCACGGTGTCGTTGGTCGACATGCAGCCGTCCGAGTCGAGGCGGTCGAAGGTGACCCGGGTCGCCGCCCGCAGCGCGGTGTCGAGCTCGGAGGAGTCGAGGACCGCGTCGGTGGTGATCACGACGAGCATCGTCGCCAGCCCGGGAGCGAGCATCCCCGCGCCCTTGGCCATGCCGCCGACGGTCCAGCCCTGCTCGGAGCGGACGGTCGCCTGCTTGGGCACGGTGTCGGTCGTCATGATCGCGCGGGCCGCGTCCTCGCCCGCCTCCGAACCGGTCGCGCCCGGAAGAGCCGCCGACGCCTCGGTCACCCCGGCCGTCAGCTTGCCGAGGTCGAGCTGATCGCCGATGAGACCGGTGGAGCAGACGAGCACATCGCCGGCCGAGACGCCCAGGCTCCCGCCGACGGCCTCGGCCGTCGCGTGGGTGACCTGGAAGCCCGCGGCGCCGGTGTAGCAGTTGGCGCCGCCGGAGTTGAGGACGATCGCCGAGACGACGCCGTCGCGCATGACCTGCTCGCTCCAGAGCACCGGGTTCGCCTTGCAGCGATTGCTGGTGAAGACCGTAGCGGCGTTCTGCAGCGGGCCGAGGTTGTGCACGAGGGCGAGGTCGCGGGCGCCGGTCGACTTGAGACCGGCGACGACGCCGGCCGCGGCGAATCCTGCTGCGGCGGTGATGCTCACGGCGCGACTCCGTTCGTGCTCAGGCCGAGGGTCTCCGGGAGACCGAGGGCGATGTTGGTCGACTGGATCGCGGCGCCGGCGGTGCCCTTGACCAGGTTGTCGAGCGCGGTGACCACCACGACGCGGCGCGCGCGCTCGTCCACGGCGACCCCGATCAGCGCCGTGTTCGCGCCGACGGTGTCGGCCGTGCGCGGGAACGTCCCCTCCGTCAGCAGCTGGACGAAGGGCTCGTCGGTGTAGGCCGACTCCCACGCGGCGCGCACGTCCTGCGCGGACACGCCCGGCGCGAGCCGAGCGGTCGAGGTCGCGAGGATGCCCCGCGACATCGGCACCAGGATCGGGGTGAACGAGATCGAGACGGGACCGGCACCGGCGAGCGCGAGGTTCTGCCGGATCTCCGGGTTGTGGCGGTGCCCGCCGCCGATGCCGTAGGCGTGCGCCGAGCCGAGCAGCTCGCTCGCGAGCAGATCGGTCCGCAGGCTCTTGCCCGCCCCGGACGGGCCGACGGCGAGGACCGAGACCAGGTCGGCGGCCTCGATCACGCCGGCGTGCAGCCCCGGCGCGAGGCCGAGAGTGATCGCGGTGACGTTGCAGCCGGGCACCGCGATGCGGCGGACGCCCGCGAGCACGTCGCGCTGCCTGCCGGTGCCGGGCAGCATCAGCTCGGGCAGCCCGTAGGGCCAGGCGCCGGCGAACTCGCCCCCGTAGTAGTCGGCCCAGTCCTGCTCGTCGGTCAGCCGATGGTCGGCGCCGCAGTCGACGACGAGCACGTCGTCGGGGAGCGTCGCCGTGATCTCGCCGGACCTGCCGTGCGGCAGGGCGAGGAAGACGACGTCGTGGCCCGCCAGGTTCTCGGTCGTCGTGTCGACGAGCTCGAGGTGGCGCAGCGAGCGCAGGTGCGGCTGCACCGCGGCGAGGGGCTGGCCGGCGTTCGAGTGCGCCGTGACCGTGCGCACCTCGAACTCGGGGTGATCGGCGAGCAGGCGGAGCAGCTCGCCGCCCGCGTACCCGCTCGCTCCGGCCACCGCCACGGAAAAAGTCATGCCCGAGAGCCTAGTCGCTGGCGGGACCCGCCCTGGCCCGGTCGCCGCGGGCGGCCGCCGACCGGAGCCGGCGGCCGTCCGCTCACTCGCGCGGGCTCGCGCCGAAGCGCTCGGCGGCGAGCGCGGTGCCGCTCTCCTTCGCCGCGCTGGCCTCGGCGGCGGTGAGCGTCCGGTCGGCGGCACGGAAGCGCAGCGCGAAGGTCAGCGACTTCGAGCCCTCGGGGACGCCCGCACCGCGGTAGTCGTCGACCAGGCGGATCGCCTCGAGCAGCTCGCCGGCGCCCTCGGCGACGGCGGCCTGCAGGTCGGCCGCCGGCACGGCCACGGGCACGACCAGCGAGAGGTCCTGCGTCGCGGCGGGCAGCGCCCCGACCGGGCGCGCCGCCACGAGGCGGCCGGCGCGGGCGATCAGCGGATCGAGGTCGAGCTCGACCACCGCCACGCGGTGCGGCAGGTCGAGGTCGTCGGCGAGCGACGGGAGCAGCTCGCCGGCGTGGCCGACCACGGCGCCGTCCAGCAGCACCTCGGCCGTGCGGCCCGGGTGCAGGGCGGCGTGCGAGCCCTGCCGGATCTCCAGCTGCACGCCCGAGGCGGCCGCGACGTCGCGGACGACGTCGAGCGCGTCGCGCCAGTCGAAGTCGCGCGCGGCCACTCCGGGCTGACGCTCGAGCGCCGAACCCGTCAGCAGCGCGGCCACGTGCAGCGGCTGCCGCGGGATCCCCGCGTTCAGGGCCGCCTCGATCTCCGCGGACGGACGCGCGCCGGCGAGGGGCAGCCCCTCGGAGCCGAACGGAGCGCCGCTCTGCGGCAGGAAGACCGAGCCCATCTCGTAGACGGCCAGGTCGACGAGACCGCGCGAGCGGTTGCGGGCCGCGACCTGCACGAGTCCGGGGAGGAGGGAGAGCCGCAGCTGTCCCGCGGTCGCGTCCAGCGGGTTCGCCAGCGAGACCTGCTGCACCGGCTCGCCGTCGACGGAGCCGAAGCGGTCGTTCATCGAGCGGGAGAGGAACGGGTAGGACAGCACCTCGGTGAGCCCGGCGGCCGCCAGCGACTGCGCGACCGTCCGGCGCAGGCGCTGACCGGGCGTGAGGCCGCGACCGGGAGGCGCGACGGGGAGGATCGACGGGATGCGGTCGTACCCGGTGATCCGGGCGACCTCCTCCGCGAGGGTCGAGCGGTCGGTCAGATCGGGCCGCCAGCTCGGCGGGGTGACGAGCAGGCCCCCTCCCCCGGCCTCGACGCTCGCGCCGATCTCGACCAGGGCGCCGCGGATCTCCTCGGGCGTGTACTCGAGGCCGATCAGGCCGGAGATGTAGCCGTCGGGGAGCTCGATCGCCGACGCCATCCCGGAATCGGCGAGCACCGAGCCGAGCTCGTCGGCGGTGCCGCCCGCGAGCTCGACCAGCAGCTGCACCGCGCGCGCGGCGGCGACCGGCGCGACCAGCGGGTCCACGCCGCGCTCGAAGCGGCGCGAGGCCTCGCTCGGCAGCTTGTGGCGGCGGGCCGTCCGCGCGATCGAGACCGGGTCGAAGTTCGCGGCCTCGATCAGGACGTCGACGGTCGTGTCCGTGATCTCGGTGCGGGCGCCGCCCATCACGCCGGCGAGCCCGATCGGCCCGCCGTCGTCGGTGATCAGGAGGTCCTCGTGGTGCAGGCGGCGGGTCTGGCCGTCGAGCGTCTCGAGCGTCTCGCCCGAGCGCGCGCGGCGGACGACGATGCCGCCCTCCAGGCGCTCGAGGTCGTAGCCGTGCAGCGGCTGGCCGAGCTCGAACATGACGTAGTTGGTGATGTCGACGACCAGCGAGATCGAGCGCACACCGGCCAGGCGCAGCCGCGCGATCATCCACGGCGGGGTCGGCAGCGACGGGTCGATGCCGCGCACCACGCGGGTGACGAAGACGGACGAGCCGACGCGACCGCGGATCGGCGCCTCGTCCTCGACCGTGACAGGGAAGACGGGAGCCGACTCGAGCCGCTCGGGCGCGCTGATCGCCAGCGCGGGATCGCGGAAGGCGGCGCCGGTCGCGTGGGCGTACTCGCGGGCGATACCGCGGATGGAGAAGGCGTAGCCGCGGTCCGGGGTCACGTTGACCTCGACCGCGGCGTCGTCCAGCCCGAGCAGCGCGATCGCGTCGGTGCCGACCTCGGGGTCGATGCCGAGGCTCGCCAGCCGGAGGATGCCCTCGTGGTCGTCGCCGAGGCCGAGCTCGCGGGTGGACGCGATCATCCCGTCGGACACGTGCCCGTAGGTCTTCCGCGCCGAGATCGGGAACGGCCCGGGCAGCACGGCGCCGGGCAGCGAGACCACGACCTTGTCGCCGGCCGCGAAGTTGTGCGCGCCGCAGACGATGCCGCGGACGTCGTCGCCGCCGTCGGCCGCGCGCTCACCCTCGGGCGCGACGCGGACGGTGCACCAGTTGATGGTCTTGCCGTTCTTCTGCGGCTCGGGCACGAGGTCGAGGACCTCGCCCACCACGACGGGGCCGGAGACCTCGAAGCGGTGGACGTCCTCCTCCTCCAGGCCGACCGACACGAGCGCCGCGTGCACGGCCTCGGTCGTGACGCCCTGCTCGAGGTCGACGTACTCGCCCAGCCAGCTCAGCGGGATGCGCATCAGATCACCATCCCGTACTGCTTGCTGAAGCGGACGTCGCCCTCGACCATGTCGCGCATGTCCTTCACGTCGTTGCGGAACATCAGGGTCCGCTCGATCCCCATCCCGAAGGCGAAGCCGGAGTACTCGTCCGGGTCGATGCCGACCGAGCGCAGGACGTTCGGGTTCACCATTCCGCAGCCGCCCCACTCGATCCAGCGGGCACCGCCGACGAAGGTCGGGTGCCAGATGTCGAGCTCGGCGCTCGGCTCGGTGAAGGGGAAGTAGTTGGGGCGCAGGCGGATCTTCGCCTCGTCGCCGAACAGGAGGCGGGCGACGTGCTCGAGGGTGCCGCGCAGGTGCGCCATCGTCAGGCCGCGGTCGACGGCGAGGCCCTCGAACTGCGTGAAGACAGGGGTGTGCGTGGCGTCGAGCTCGTCGGTGCGGTAGACGCGGCCGGGCGCGATCACGTAGATCGGCGGGGTGCGCTCGAGCATCGAGCGGATCTGCACCGGCGAGGTGTGGGTGCGCAGCACGAGGTGCGACTCGACCGGGTCGACGAAGAAGGTGTCCTGCATCGCGCGGGCCGGGTGGTCCTCGTCGAAGTTCAGCGCGTCGAAGTTGAACCACTCGTTCTCGAGCTCCGGCCCCTCCGCGATCTCCCAGCCCATGCCGACGAAGACGTCGGCGATCGACTCCTGGAGGAGCGAGAGCGGGTGGCGGGCGCCCTGGCGCACGAAGCTCGCGCCGGCGGTGACGTCGACGCGCTCGGCGTCGAGCGCCGCGGCCTGCTCTGCCTCGACCAGCTCCGCCTCGCGCTCGGCGTACGCGTCGCCGACCTGCTTGCGGGCGCCGCCCACGAGCTTGCCGGACGCCGCCTTGAACTCCGGGGGAACGGAGCGCATCAGCGCGTTCAGTCGGGCGAGGGCCGAGCCCTCGCCGAGGTGGGCGGTGCGAGCCGCCTTCAGGGCGGCGGAATCGGCGGCCGCGCGGATCGCGGTGAGCGCCTCCGCGGTCGCCGCCGAGACGGCCTCGTCGGTGATCGGGTTGCTGTCAGACACGATCCCCCAGTGTAGGGATGCCTCGCGCGGCCCGCTCGCTGCGGCGGGCGGACGCGCTCGCCCGCCGGCGCGGCTGATCGCGGACCCGGCCGGCCCCATGCTGATCGAGCGGCCCGCGGAGCAGGCGTATCGAGATCCACCAGCGCCGGAACCGACGCCCGCCAGTCCTCCTCGCGGAGCGGTGGGTCTCGATACGCCCCTCCGGCGCTACTCGACCAGCATGTGCACCGTTGCCGGACAGGAACCCTGCAGATCGGCGATCGCCCTCGAGGCGAACGTGTGAATCGCATACGAGCGATTCGCGCTAGCCGGACGCAAGACGCTCTTCCCAATGCGACCGCCTCGGTGGCCGACCGCGGTGGGGGTCGCCGCAGGCGATCCCCACCATCGGGTTCAGTCCTGCGCGGCGATCAGTGCCGTGTCAGTGGTGGCGCGGACCGCCGGGTGGCCGGTGCCCTTGCGGCCGCCGGTCTTGGTGCGGATCTCGACCCACTTGGCGATGCCGGAGAGGATCAGGCAGATGCCGATGTAGATGGCGCCGACCACGATGGCGGCGGGGATGATCGGGCTGTCCAGGCTCGGCTGGTTGCCGAGGTAGCGGGCGTAGTAGAGCAGCTCGTTGTAGGTGATGATCGAGCCGAGCGCGGTGTCCTTCAGGGCGACGACGAGCTGGGCGATGATCACGGGCAGCATCGACCGGATCGCCTGCGGGAAGAGGATCAGGCGCATGACGCCCGCCTTGCGCAGGCCGATCGCGTAGCCCGCCTCCTTCTGGCCGCGCGGGAGCGCCTCGATGCCGGCGCGGAAGATCTCGGAGAAGACGGAGCCGTTGTAGAGCGTGAGCGCGATGACCACGGCGAGGTACGGCGTGAGCTTGAGCCCGACGAACGGGAGCCCGTAGTACATCAGCATCATCAGGATGAGGACCGGGATCGCGCGGAACAGCTCGATGAAGAGCGTGACCGGGATGTTGATCCAGCGGCGGTCGGAGAGGCGGCCGATCGCCAGCAGCAGGCCGAGCACGATGCTCGCGACGCCGGCGGTGGCGAAGGCGGCGAGCGTCTGCCCGAGAGCGGCGCCGATGCTCTGCCAGACCAGCGGGTAGCCGAACGCCCGCCACTTGGCCGGCGAGAACTGGCCGGACTCGGCGAAGCGCCAGAGCACGAAGGCCAGCAGCGCCACGAGGACGAGGACGACGACGGCGCCGATGACGCGGTTGCGGGCGACCGCGCGGGGTCCGGGGTTGTCGAAGAGGACGGAGCTCATCGGGCGACCCTCCACTTCTTCTCGAGCTGACGTTGGAGGAGGGAGAGTGCGGTGACGAGGACCACGAAGACCAGGGCGACCCAGAGCACGACGATGAGGCTGTTCTCGCCGCGCTCGTTCAGCACGCGGACGATCGTCCCGGCCTCGGCGACCGAGAAGCCGGCGGCGACCGTGGTGTTCTTGAGGAGGGCGATCAGCACGCTCATCAGCGGCGGGATGACCGAGCGGAACGCCTGCGGCAGCACCACCTGGGTCATCGTGAGCCCGAAGTCGAGGCCGATCGCTCGAGCCGCCTCGGCCTGGCCGATCGGCACGGTGTTGATCCCGGAGCGGAGCACCTCGGCGACGTAGGTCGCGGTGTAGATGCTCAGGGCGGCGATCGCGAGGTTCGTGTACTCGACGTCCGGCAGGTCGAGCTTGGGGTAGCCGAAGGCGAAGAAGAACATCAGCAGCGTCAGCGGCGTGTTCCGGATGGTGTTGACGTAGACGGTGCCGACCGCTCGCGCGATCGGGACGGGCGAGACGCGCATCGCTCCGACCACGGTGCCGAGGAGGAGGGCGAAGACGAGCGACACGACGAACAGCAGCAGGGTGTTGCCGAACGCGGGGACGAACACGTCGAGGTTGTTCAGGAGAACATCCATGCTGCGTGCCCTTTCATCGGGGAGGTGGAAGCGGTCGCCGGTGCGGCGCGGGGCAGAGGAGGTCCCGGGGCGAGGCGCGACGCGCCGCCCCGGGACTCCTCAGGGGTGTCGGCCTAGTACGCGTCGACCGCGGGCTGCTCGACCGTGGTGCCGGACTGGCCGAGGGTCTCGTCGTAGATCGCGCTCCAGGTGTCACCGCCGTCGGTCAGCATCTCGTTGATGAAGCCGCGCAGTGCGGTGTCGTCCTTCGCGAGGCCGATGCCGTAGAGCTCGGTGCTGAAGGGCTCGCCGACGACCTTCAGGTCGTCCGGACGCTGGGCGGCGTAGCCGATCAGGATCGCGCCGTCGGTGGTGACCGCGTCGACCTGGCCGTCGGCCAGGGCGTCGACGCACTGCGAGTAGGTGTCGAACTCCTCGGTCGGGACCTCGGGGTAGTTGGTGCGGATGTTCTGGATCGGGGTGGAGCCGGTCGCGGAGCACACGGTGGTGTCGGCCGAGAGGTCGTCCGGACCCGTGATGGTGTCGTTGTCCGCGGCGACCAGCAGCTGCTGCCCGGTCTCGAAGTACGGTCCGGCGAAGCCGACCTGCTCCTTGCGCTTGTCGGTGATCGAGTAGGTGCCGACGTAGTAGTCGATGTCGCCGTTCACGATCGACGCCTCGCGGTTCGCCGAGGGGATCGGCTGGTACTCGATCTTGTCCGCGGAGAAGCCGAGGGAGGCGGCGACCCACTTCGCGATCTCGATGTCGAAGCCGGAGCGCTCGCCGGTCGCGGCGTCGAGGTAGCCCAGACCGGGCTGGTCCTCCTTGACGCCGATGGTGACCGTGCCGTCCTCCGTCATGGCGTCGAAGGTGGGGCTGCCCTCGAGGGTGACGTCGGTGGCGACCTCGTAGGCCGCTCCGCTCCCCTCGGAGCCGGAGTCGGAGCCGGTGCCGGTCCCGGAGTCACCGGCGCAGCCGGCGAGGGTGAGGGCCGCTGCGGCGAGTCCCGCGGTCATGAACATGAGCTTGGTGCGCATGATCGTCCTTCCTGGGGTGTGGCCCGCTGGAGCGGGCGATGTCCGGTCGCTCCCGGGGGTTCGGGGGGCGACCCGTCGAACGGCGGCCGAGGCGGAGTCCGTCCGCGGCGCCGGAGACCTAGTGGGTGATCAGCTTCGAGAGGAAGTCCTTGGCACGGTCGGTCCGGGGAGCGGTGAAGAACGACTCGGGATCGGTGTCCTCGAGGATCTCGCCGTCGGACATGAAGACGACCCGGTGCGCGGCCTTGCGCGCGAAGCCCATCTCGTGGGTGACGACGATCATCGTCATGCCCTCCTCGGCGAGGCCGACCATGACGTCGAGGACCTCGTTGATCATCTCGGGGTCGAGCGCCGAGGTCGGCTCGTCGAAGAGCATCACCTTCGGCTTCATCGCGAGGGCGCGGGCGATGGCCACGCGCTGCTGCTGACCGCCGGAGAGCTGGGCGGGCGTCTTGCCCGCCTGGTGCCCGACGCCGACGCGGTCGAGCAGCGCCTGCGCCTCCGCCTCGGCCGCCTTGCGCGAGAGCTTGCGGACCTTGATCGGCCCGAGCGTGACGTTCTCGAGGATCGTCTTGTGCGCGAAGAGGTTGAAGGACTGGAAGACCATGCCGACGTCTGCGCGCAGGGCGGCGAGCCCCTTGCCCTCCTCCGGCAGCGTCTGACCGTCGATCGAGATCGTGCCGCCGGAGATGGTCTCCAGGCGGTTGATCGTGCGGCAGAGCGTGGACTTGCCCGACCCGGAGGGACCGAGGACCACGACCACCTCGCCGCGGTTGATCGTCAGATCGATGCCCTTCAGCGCCTGGAACTCGCCGTAGTGCTTCTGGACCCCGTCGAGGACGACGAGGGGCTCGCGGGCGGCAGCGGACGATCGCCCGGCCTGGGAGGGTGCTTCCATTCCGTCAGAGAATCACACGGGCATGGGTGGGTCAAATCATGAGCGGATTCTTAACCAGAGCGCAACAACCGAGGCTCGCTCCCAGCCTCGTACCATGCCGAGGTGGTCTTCTCTCAGTTCTGGCGTGAAACGTCTCAGGTCGAGTGCGCGTCGGGTCGTCAGGAGCGGAGCGCGAAGGCGCTCTCGTAAAGGCAGACCGAGGCGGCGGTGGCGAGGTTCAGCGACTCCGCGGCGCCGTAGATCGGCACGGCCACGACGCCGTCCATCAGCTCGAGCGACTCGTCCTCGAGGCCGCGGGCCTCGTTGCCGAACACCCAGACCGTCGGCTGCGCGAGGTCGCCCCGGGCGCGCACGTCGAGCAGGCCCTCGCCCTTGACGTCGGCGGCGACGGCGCGAAGGCCCGCGGAGCGCAGCCGCTGCAGCACGTCGGGCAGCTCGGCACCGACCGCGACGGGCAGGTGGAACAGCGAGCCCGTGGTCGAGCGGACGACCTTGGGGTTGTAGAGGTCGACGGAGCGGCCGGTCAGCACGACGGCGTCGGCACCCGCGGCGTCGGCCGCGCGGATGATCGTGCCGAGGTTGCCGGGGTCGCGGACCTCCTCGAGCACGGCGACGAGGCGGGGCTCGGAGGCGACGACGTCCTTGAGGGAGGTCGGGAACTGCCGGCAGACGGCCACGAAGCCCTGCGGCGTGACGGTGTCGGCCATCGAGTCGAGGACGTCCTCGGTCACGTACTCGATCTCGACCTCGGCCTCCTCGGCCGCGGCGACGATCTCGGGGTGGCGCTCGAGCGCGGTGGGGGTCGCGAAAGACTCCATCAGCAGCTCGGGCCGGTAGCGCAGCGCCTCGGACATCGCCTGCGGGCCTTCGAGGAGGAAGAGCCCCGACTCCTGCCGTGCCGGACGCCGGGTGAGCTTGGCGACGGAGCGGACACGGGGAGAACGGGGGTTGTCGAGCATGCGGCGAGCCTATCGGCGCACCGTCGCGGGGCCCGGTCGACACGTCGCCCGTGGGGAAGGCCGACCCGCGGGGACGAGGTCCTGCGGGAACCAGGTTCTGCGGGAACCAGGTCCTGCGGGAACGACGAAGGGGGCCACGACTGTCGTCGTGACCCCCTTCGGGGAAGTGCTGCGGACTACGCGGCCTTCGGGGCCGAGGTGTCGGCGGGCAGTGCGGCCTTCGCGCTCGCCACGAGGGCGGTGAAGGTCGCGGGCTCGGTGATCGCGAGGTCAGCGAGGATGCGGCGGTCGACCTGGATGCCGGCCAGGGCGAGGCCCTGGATGAAGCGGTTGTAGGTCAGGCCGTTGGCGCGGGACGCGGCGTTGATGCGCTGGATCCAGAGGCGGCGGAACTCGCCCTTCTTCGCGCGGCGGTCGCGGTACGAGTAGACGAGGGAGTGGGTGACCTGCTCCTTGGCCTTGCGGTACAGACGCGAGCGCTGGCCGCGGTAGCCCTTGGCGCGCTCGAGGATGACGCGACGCTTCTTGTGGGCGTTGACCGCCCTCTTGACTCTTGCCATTTCTCTTTCTTCCTTACGATCCGGGTCGGTTGTCGAGGACTACGGCGGCAGGGGCTGCCGCGGTGGTCGACTACAGGCCGAGAAGCTTCTTGGCGACCTTGGCGTCCTGCGGGGCGAGGACCTGGTCCTGGTTCAGGCGGCGGGTGCGGACGCTGGACTTCGACTCCAGGTTGTGACGCATGCCGGCCTGCTGCTTCATGAGCTTGCCGGAGCCCGTGACCTTGAAACGCTTCTTGGCACCCGAGTGGGTCTTCATCTTGGGCATGTTCTCTCCTTGTCGACGTCGCACGCGCACTCGGCGGGCGAAACTGGTGCCCCGCGAGCGGGGCGTCCACCGGCCCCGAGGACGGGGCGGCGAAGTATCAGACGGATTCGGACTCGGCCGATTCCTCTTCGGGGGTGTTGGCCTCGCGACGAGCGGCGCGGACGGCGTTCGCCTCGGCCTTCGCCTCGGACTTGTTCTTCAGCGGGCCGATGACCATCACCATGTTGCGACCGTCGATGGTCGGGGTGGACTCGACCTGGCCGAACTCGGACACGTCCTCCGCGAAGCGCTGCAGGAGCCGGACGCCCATCTCGGGGCGGGACTGCTCGCGACCGCGGAACAGGATCATGGCCTTGACCTTGTCGCCGGCCTTCAGGAAGCCCTCGGCGCGCTTGCGCTTGGTCTCGTAGTCGTGCTTGTCGATCTTCAGGCGGAAACGGACCTCCTTGAGGATCGTGTTCGCCTGGTTGCGACGGGCTTCCTTGAGCTTCTGGGCCTGCTCGTACTTGAACTTCCCGTAGTCCATGATCTTGGCGACGGGAGGCTTGGAGTTGGGAGCAACCTCGACCAGATCCAGGTCTGCGTCCTGCGCGAGTCGCAGGGCGACCTCGATTTTCACGACGCCGACCTGTTCTCCGGCGGGACCCACGAGGCGGACCTCGGGGACGCGGATTCGGTCGTTGGTACGGGGATCGCTGATTGCGTTTCTCCTCTGATCTCGGTGAGTTGCTGCTCTGCGGCCGGATTCTTCGTCCGGCGCATCCCGAGAGAGGTGATTCCCTGTGCGAAGCGCGTCTACTGCGCTGCGCTGCACCCTACGACGCGCTCCCCGAGACGTGTCTCGAGGACCGCAGCCCTGCCCCCGTTGCCGGAGGCGGAGTGCTTCTGACCCGGTAACCTAGTGAAGCGGTCAAGCGCGGGTGGGAGAATCTCCACTTTCGAACCGAGGACATGCCTCGGAGCCCGCATCACCATAGCAGACTTCCGGCCGGAAGGGCAGCGGGCGGAGCCCGCCACTCCCCCTCCCCCGCGAGCGCCCCCTCGAGCACCGCCTCGGGGTCCTCGCGAGCGCCGGACTCACCGAACGAGGGACCCATGGCTCAGCACGACGACGACTACGCCCGACGGTTCGGCGACGATTCCGACGTGGAGGCGACCCGCGACATCGCCGAGGTGCCGGCGGTCGAGATCATCACGACCGCCGCGGTGCACCTGATGAGCGCCGCCGCGGTGAAGTGCGGCCTCGCCGACGAGCCGGGCGCCCAGGTCGACCTCGACGAGGCGCGCAAGCTGATCAACGCCCTCGCCGGCCTGGTCACGGCAGGTGCCCCCGACATCAGCGACATGCACGCGCGCAGCCTGCGCGACGGACTCCGGACGCTGCAGCTCGCCTTCCGCGAGGCCTCCCCGATCGCCGACCCGATCGGCAAGGGCCCCGGCGAGAAGTGGACCGGCCCGGTCACCTGAGTCGGGAGGCCCCGCGTCAGCTCGGAGGAGCGGACGCCAGCTGGAGGGTCATCGAGTCGACCCGGGCGGCGACGATCTCGTCGGCGGCCCAGCGCTCGCCCAGTCGCGCGACCAGCTCGCCGAGCGCCGAGCGGTCGAGGCCGGGCCGCAGCTCCAGCACGATGACGAGCTCCGGTCCCGTCAGCCGCTGACGGGCGTCGCCCGGCCGCACGGCGAGCGAGACGACGGCGTCCTCCCCCTCGGCGCTCGCCCGCAGCGCGGTGAGGACCTCCGGATCGGCCGGGCTCGATCGCCACGGCGAGCCCTCGGCGATCGCCCAGAGCGCGGGGCGCCGGACGGCGAACTCGTGCGGCGAGGCGGGGTCGAGGACCATCAGCTCGGTCTCCTCCGCCACCGCGGCCAGCGCCGCGCGCCGGCCGTCGACCGGGACGGGGCGTGCGAGGCGGTCCCAGCGCCGCATCGCCTCGACGTCACTGAAGACCGGGAGCACGGTCCGGCCGTCCGGCCCGGCGACCGTCACGATCGAGAGCTCCTGCGACTTGTCGGCGCGCAGCCCGGCGACCCCCTCGGCCTCCTCGCCGAGCTTCGCGACCAGGGGGATGAGCAGGCGCGAGACGCGCAGCGCGTCGACCACCGCCTCCGGGCCCGCCATGCCGGCGCCGAACGAGCGCAGGGCAGCGACCAGGGCCTCGGGCGCGCTGCCGTCGTCGTCCGTCGAGGCGCTCTGCTCGAAGTGGCGGCCGGCCCACGGGGTCCCGGCCGAGTCGGTCAGGTGCGCGGGGAGCGCCCGGCCCTCACCCGAGGGCGATCCGGTCACTCGGAGGCGACGTCGAGCGCCTCGGCGAGCGTGAACGCTCCGGCGTAGAGCGCCTTGCCGACGATCGCGCCCTCGAGGCCCTGCGGCACGAGGTCGCGGAGCGCCGCGATGTCGTCGAGGTTGGAGATGCCGCCCGAGGCGATGACGGGGCGGTGGGTGCGCGCCATGACCTGCTCGAGCAGCTCGAGATTCGGGCCCTTGAGGGTGCCGTCCTTGGTGACGTCGGTGACGACGTAGCGGGTGCAGCCGGCCTCCTCGAGGCGCTCGAGGACCTGCCAGAGGTCGCCGCCCTCCTTGGTCCAGCCGCGCGCCGCGAGGGTGGTGCCGCGCACGTCGAGGCCGACCGCGATCTGGTCGCCGTACTGCGCGATGACGCTGGCGGCCCACTCCGGGTTCTCCAGAGCGGCCGTGCCGAGGTTGATGCGCTTCGCCCCGGCGTTGAGCGCGGACTCCAGGCTGCGGTCGTCGCGGATGCCGCCGGAGAGCTCGACGTTGACGCCCTTGACCTGGCGGATGACCTTCTTCATGATGCCGTGGTTGTCACCGCGGCCGAAGGCGGCGTCGAGGTCGACGAGGTGGATCCACTCCGCGCCCTGGTCGGCCCAGTCGCCGGCCGCGTCGATCGGGTCGCCGTAGTTCGTCTCGGTGCCCGCCTCGCCCTGCGTCAGGCGGACGGCCTTGCCGCCGGCCACGTCGATCGCGGGGAGAAGGACCAGGCCCGGGGCCTTGGTGAACTCGCTCATCGTCATCCTCAGTCTCGGAGCTGGTGCGGCCGCGGCTCCACCGGAGCCGCCGACCACCGGCCGATCCTAGTTCGTGCGGAGCCCGCCCAGCCAATTCGAGAGCAGGCGCAGGCCCGCGGCGCCGGACTTCTCGGGGTGGAACTGCGTCGCCGAGAGCGGGCCGTTCTCCACCGCGGCGATGAAGGGGCCGCCGTGGTCGGCCCAGGTGACGGCCGGACGCGGGAACGGCGGCATGACGTCCAGCGTCCACTCCCGGGCGCCGTACGAGTGCACGAAGTAGAAGCGCTCGTCCTCGATGCCGTCGAACAGCCGCGAGCCGGACGGCACCGCGACGGTGTTCCAGCCCATGTGCGGCACGACCTCGGCGGGGAGCAGGTCGACCGTCCCCGGCCACTCCCCCAGACCCTCGCTCTCGACGCCGCGCTCGACGCCGCGCTCGAAGAGCACCTGCATCCCGACGCAGATGCCGAGCACCGGGCGACCGCCGGCGAGGCGCTTCTCGATGATCTCGCCGCCGCGCGCCGCCGTCAGCGCCGACATCACCGCGCTGAACGCGCCGACCCCCGGGACCAGCAGGCCGTCGGCCTCGAGGGCGCGGGTGCGGTCGGAGGTCAGCTCGACGTCGGCGCCGGCGAGCTCGAGCGCCTTGACGGCCGAGTGGACGTTGCCGGAGCCGTAATCGTAGACGACGACGGACGGCTGGGCGCCGCTCACAGCGCGCCCTTCGTCGACGGCACCCCGGCGACCAGCGGGTCGAAGGCCTTGGCCTGGCGGAACGCGCGCGCGAACGCCTTGAACTCGGCCTCGGCGATGTGGTGCGGGTCGCGCCCGCCGAGCACGGTGACGTGCACGGTCAGACCGGCGTTGAAGGCGATCGCCTCGAGGACGTGGCGGACCATCGATCCGGTGAAGTGGCCGCCGATCAGGTGCAGCGCGAAGCCCTCCGGCTCGCCGCCGTGCACGAGGTAGGGGCGGCCGGAGATGTCGACCACGGCCTGGACGAGCGCCTCGTCGAGCGGCACGAGGGCGTCGCCGAAGCGGGAGATGCCGGCCTTGTCGCCGAGCGCCTGCTTGATCGCGGTGCCGAGCACGATGCCGATGTCCTCGGCGGTGTGGTGGATGTCGATCTCGATGTCGCCGGTGGCTCGGACGGTCAGGTCGGTCAGCGAGTGCTTCGCGAACGCCGTCAGCAGGTGATCGAAGAAGGGCACGCCGGTGGAGAGGTCCGCGACACCGGTGCCGTCGAGGTCGATCGACAGCTCGATGCTCGACTCGCTGGTGGCACGACGGAGGGAGGCGGTGCGCCCGGGAGCGGCGCTCGAGGAGGTCATGGTCTCCAGTGTATTCGGGGGCCGCCGACCCTCCGGGCGGCTACTCGCGGGCCAGGGCGACCGCGGGGTCCGCCGTCCGGGCGGGCAGCGCGGCGACCGCCTCGAGGAAGGCGGTGGTCTCGGCCTCGGTGCCCGCGCTCACCCGCAGGTGGTTCGGGATGCCGACGTCGCGGATCAGGATGCCGCGGGCGAGGAGCGCCTCGAACATCGCTCCGGGGTCGGCGACGCCGCCGAAGAGGACGAAGTTGCTGCCGGTCTCGTGCGGGGTGTAGCCGAGCTCGCGCAGTCCGTCGATCATCCGGTCGCGCTGGACGATGATCTCGCCCACCATCGCGAGCATCTCGTCCGCGTGGGCGAGCGCCGCGGTCGCGGCCGCCTGAGTCAGCGCGGAGAGGTGGTACGGCAGGCGCACCAGTCGGAGGGCGTCGACGACGGCGGGGTCGGCGGCGAGGTAGCCGAGGCGGACGCCGGCGAAGGCGAAGGCCTTGCTCATCGTGCGGGAGACGAGCAGGCGAGGGCGGCCCTCGAGGAGGCCGAGGGCGGTCGGCGCGTCCCGTCCGGCGAACTCGGCGTAGGCCTCGTCGACGACGACGATGCCGTCGGTCGCGTCGTAGACGGCGGCGATCGTCTCGAGGTCCAGCGGGGTTCCGGTGGGGTTGTTCGGCGCGCAGAGGAAGACGATGTCGGGGCGCTCGCGGCGCACCGAGTCGGCGGCGTACGAAGCGGACACGCGGAAGTCGGCCTCGCGCTCGACGCCGATCCAGCGCGTGCCGCTGCCCGAGGCGAGGATCGAGTACATCGAGTAGGTCGGCGAGAAGCCGAGCAGCGACCGTCCGGGGCCGCCGAAGGCCTGCAGGATGTGCTGGAGCACCTCGTTCGAGCCGTTGGCGGCCCAGATCGAGTCGGCGGTCAGACCGTGGCCGAGGTAGCCGGCCAGGGAGTCGCGCAGCTCCCGGAACTCGCGATCGGGGTAGCGGTTGACCGTGCGGAGGGCGACGGACACCCGCTCGACGATGTCGGCGATGACGTCGTCAGGGATGGGGTGGGTGTTCTCGTTGACGTTGAGGGCCACGGGCACGACGGCCTGCGGAGCGCCGTAGGGCTGCTGACCGCGCAGGTCGTCGCGGAGGGGGAGATCGTCGAGAGTCGTCACCCCGGAATGGTACCGGGGCACTCGGTGCGCTCGATCAGTCCGCGAGGTCGTACTGCGCCGGGATCGCGAGGCGCTGCCCGGGCTCGAGGCCGGCGTTCGCCAGCTGGTTGAGCGACTGGATGTCGTAGACGACGTCGCGCGGGTCGGAGTCCGGTGCGAGCTCCTCCGCGAGGGACCAGAGGGACTCGCCGGCGCGGACGGTGACGTACTGGAACTCGACGTCGGCGCTCTCGCCCGAGGCGACGGCTCCGCCGCCGTTGAGTCCGAAGACGAAGGCGCCCGCGACGAGGGGCAGGGCGCCGAGCGTCGCGAGGACGGCGCGGCCACGACGGGTCAGGCGCAGGCGAGTGCGCGCACCGGGCTGCTCGGCAGCGGTGACGTGCTGTGCGGAGGTCTGGTGCTGCGCGATGGTGGAGGGCTGTGCGGTCATGGTGATCGCTCCTTTCAGCAGGGGTTCGGGCCGGGTCCTCGGCCGGGAGGACCCGGTCCGAACCTCTGTTCCGAATATATCTTCGAACACCGCGCCGGGCAAGACCCGGTCGCGTCGCATCCGTTGCTGGATCGCGCGACACACTCGAACGAATGTTTCGAACGCGGACCCCCGCCGGATACAGTTTCGAGAGTCCGCAGTCAGTACAGCAGCGACCACCGACATCGGTGCTCGACGCGGACGGAGAGGGCGCGCACGCGGCGTGCGCACCGAGAGAGGGACGATCGTGAGCGACGCGCAGACGGCCGGGGCGAAGGCGGCCAGGACGACGACTCCGGCGCCGAAGGCGAAGGCGGCGGCGAAGCCCGCGGCGGGCCGCCGCCGGAAGAACCTCAGCGCGAAGCAGCTCGCGATCCTCGACGCCATCCAGCGCTCGGTGTCCAGCCGCGGCTATCCGCCGAGCATGCGCGAGATCGGCGACGCCGTCGGGCTCGCCTCGCTCTCCAGCGTGACCCACCAGCTCAACCAGCTCGAGCTGAGCGGATATCTGCGCCGCGATCCCAACCGCCCCCGGGCGCTCGAGATCCTCATCGACGTGCCGAGCTCGACCGAGGACGACGGCTCGTTCGAGTCGACGGCGACGGTCGCCGACGCGGCGATGGTGCCGCTGGTGGGCCGGATCGCGGCGGGTGTGCCGATCATGGCGGACCAGCAGATCGACGAGGTCTTCCCGCTCCCCCGCCAGCTGGTCGGCAAGGGCGAGCTGTTCATGCTCAAGGTGGTCGGCGAGTCCATGATCGACGCCGCCATCTGCGACGGCGACTGGGTCGTCGTCCGCTCGCAGCGCACCGCGGAGAACGGCGAGATCGTCGCCGCGATGCTCGACGGCGAGGCGACCGTCAAGGTCCTCCGCCAGCGCGACGGCCACACCTGGCTGCTCCCCCGCAACTCCAACTTCGAGCCGATCCTCGGCGACGAGGCCGAGGTCCTCGGCAAGATCGTCGCGGTGCTCCGCTCCGTCTGACGCGGCGGCGCACACACGCAGGAGGGGCGGACGGCATCGAGCCGTCCGCCCCTCCTGCGTTCACCGGGACGCACGGCGAGCAGCTCGCGCAGCGTGACGACGAAGCGCCCGCGACCGCGGAGGTGATCCGTGGTCGCGGGCGCTTCGAGCGCCGGGTGCCGGCTCCGCCGCTACGCCTCGACGGCGGCGACGGGAGCCGCGAACTCGCCGAGCGAGCCGGCGAGGTCCTCGTGCACGAGCGCGTGGACGTGCGTGCCGCCCTCGACGTACTGCGTCGAGAGGATCCGGCCGTTGCGGTGCAGCGAGGAGACCACGTCGCCCCGGTCGTACGGGACCAGCAGGTCGATCTCGATCTGCGGCTCCGGCAGGATCTCGGCGATCTTCGCCTGGAGCTCGTCCATCCCCTCGCCGGTGCGCGCCGACACGAAGACGGCGCCGGGGGCGAGACCGCGCAGCACGAGCCGCTGGCCCTCGTCGACGAGATCGGACTTGTTGAACGCGATGATCTCGGGGATGCTCCGTGCGCCCACCTCGCCGATGACGTCCCGGACAGTCGCGATCTGCCCCGCGGGGTCCGGGTGCGAGGCGTCGACGACGTGGACGATGATGTCCGAGTCGGCGACCTCCTCCAGGGTCGAGCGGAACGCCTCTACCAGCTGGTGCGGCAGGGCGCGCACGAAGCCGACGGTGTCGGCGAGCGTGTAGCCGCGCCCATCGGGGGTCTCGGACTTGCGGATGGTCGCGTCGAGGGTCGCGAAGAGCGAGTTCTCGACGAGCACGCCCGCGTGCGTCATCCGGTTGAGCAGGCTGGACTTGCCGGCGTTGGTGTAGCCGGCGATGGCGACCGACGGCACCGCGTTGCGCTTGCGGTTGGCGCGCTTCGCCTCCCGGGCGGGCTTCATCGCGGTGATCTGCTTGCGCAGGCGCGCCATGCGGGTGTGGATGCGGCGGCGGTCGAGCTCGATCTTCGTCTCACCCGGACCACGCGAGCCCATGCCGGCGCCGGCGCCGACCTGGCCGCCGGCCTGGCGGGACATCGACTCGCCCCAGCCGCGCAGGCGCGGCAGCAGGTACTCGAGCTGCGCGAGTTCGACCTGCGCCTTGCCCTCGCGGCTCGTGGCGTGCTGGCTGAAGATGTCGAGGATGACGGCCGTGCGGTCGATGACCTTGACCTTCACCACGTCCTCCAGCGAGCGGCGCTGGCTCGGAGCCAGCTCGGTGTCGGCGACGACCGTGTCGGCGCCGAGGGCGGCGACGAGCCCGGCCAGCTCCTCGGCCTTGCCCTTGCCCAGGTAGGTGCTCGGGTCGGGGTGCGGCCGGCGCTGCAGCAGGCCGTCGAGGACGGTCGCTCCCGCGGTCTCGGCCAGGGCGGCGAGCTCGTGCAGCGAGTTCTCCGCGTCCTCGATCGAGCCCTGCGAGTAGACGCCGATCAGCACCACGTTCTCGAGGCGCAGCTGGCGGTACTCGACCTCGGTGACGTCCTCGAGCTCGGTGGAGAGGCCCGCCACGCGCCGCAGCGCCTGCCGGTCCTCGCGATCGAACTGATCGCCGTCGCTGGTCTGCTCGGCGTCGCGCTCGACGTCGCCTCCGGCGCTCTGCAGCGCCTGGGCTCCGCCCGCGACGAACCGCGAATATCCCGACGAGCGCGACTGCGCGTTCGCCAGGACCCGCGAGACGACGTCCACGGCCTCGGTCGTGTCGGTCTCGTTCAGGTCTTCCGTCATCCGGATAACACTAACTCCTCAGCTGTTGATAAGTTCACTTCTCATGGCCGCCGAGCACTACTTCACCAGCACTCCCGACGGCGACCTCCGACCCCGGAGGATCAGCGCCCGGATCGCCGGCCGCGACCTCGAGGTCACGACCGCCGGCGGGGTGTTCAGCCCCGGCCACGTCGATCTCGGCACCCGTGTCCTGCTGGACGCGGTCCCCGACGCCCCCGCGAGCGGGGACCTCCTGGATCTCGGCTGCGGCTGGGGACCGATCTCGCTCGCCCTGGCGCTCGGCTCCCCCGACGCCCGGGTGTGGGCGGTCGACGTCAACCAGCGGGCGCTCGAGCTCGTCCGTCGCAACTGCGCAGAACTCGGTGTCTCCAATGTCAACGCCGTGCTGCCCGAGGATGTTCCCGAGGACGTCCGCTTCGCCGCCGTCTGGTCGAACCCGCCGATCCGGGTCGGCAAAGCCGAGCTGCACGCGCTGCTCGAGCGCTGGCTGCCGCGCCTCGAGCCCGATGCCGAGGGCTGGCTCGTCGTGCAGCGCAACCTCGGCGCCGACTCGCTGCTGACCTGGCTGACCGAGACGTTCGAGGGCCGCCTCGAGGTCGACCGGATCTCCTCGGCCAAGGGCTTCCGCGTCATCCGCACCACGCGCACCGCCTGATCGCAGGAGTCGGCCGCGCTCGCCGGAACGGATCGGTGCCGCGCCGGTCGATCGATCGATCCCGAGCTAGTCGATCCGGATCGTGCCGGTGTAGACGAGGTCGGCCGGGCCGGACAGGCCGACGTGCTCGCCCTCCTCGGTCGGGAACATCGTCACGCCCAGCGTGCCGCCGGGGACCTCCACGCGCCAGGACTGCGGAGCGCGCGCTCCGGCCCAGTAGCGCACGGCGAGGGCCGCCGCGGCGGCGCCCGTGCCGCAGCTGAGCGTCTCGCCGCTGCCGCGCTCGTGGACGCGCATCCGGATCCGGCCGATGCCGTCGTGCACCAGCGGCTCGCCCGGCACGACGAACTCGACGTTCGCCCCGTCGGCCGGCTCCGGCTCGATCTGCGGGATGTAGCTGAGGTCGGCCTCGTCGAGCTCCTCGTCGTTGCTCAGCGCCACGACGATGTGCGGGTTGCCGAGGTCGAGCCCGAGACCGGGACGCGGCACCTTCAGCTCCTTGGCCCGCACGAGCGGCTCGCCGCCGGCCAGCTCCCAGCGGCCGAGGTCCACCTGGAAGCCGGCGCCGCTGCGGGTGACGTCGCGGACCCCGGCACGCGTGCCGATGGGGAGGGTGTCGCCCTGCTCGAGGGTCGCCAGACCGCCGGCGAGCAGGAACGCCGCGTAGACGCGGATGCCGTTGCCGCACATCTCGGCGATCGAGCCGTCGGCGTTGCGGTAGTCCATGAACCACTCCGCCTCCGGCTCCTGCTCGAGGGCGGCGGCACCGTCGGCGAGGGACCGGGAGCGGACCGCGCGGATGATGCCGTCGGCGCCGACGCCGAAGTGCCGGTCGCAGATCGTCGCGATCTGCGCGGGCGAGAGGTCGACCTCACCGTCCGGGTCGCTGAAGAGCACGAAGTCGTTGCCGGTGCCCTGGCCCTTGGTGAAGTGCAGCTCGATCGTCATGGCGCTCAGCCTAGCGAGGCGCCGGAGCGCCGGCCTGGGCGAGGACGAGCGCCTGCTCGAGCAGGTCCGGAGCGTCGAAGGGCAGCCAGTGCGCCGCCTGGTAACGGCGGAACCAGCTGTTCTGCCGACGCGCGTAGCGGCGGGTGAGAGCCTGGGTGGAGGCGATCGCCTCCTCCCGGGTCAGCTCGCCCGAGCGCTGCGCGAGCGCCTGGGCGTAGCCGATGGCGCGGCTGGCGGTGACGCCCCGCTCGATGCCGAGCGGCACGAGGCGCTCGACCTCGTCGAGCATGCCGCCCGCCCACATCCGCTCGACGCGGCGGTCGAGCCGCTCGACGAGGACGTCGCGCGGCGCGGACAGCGCGAGGACCGTGCTCGGCCGCCACGGGACGGGGGTGTCCGACATCAGCGCGCTGTTCGGCGAGCCGGTGAGCTCGGTGATCTCGAGAGCGCGCACGATCCGTCGGACGTTGTGCGGGCCGATCCGGGCGGCGACCTCGGCGTCGACGGCGCGGAGCCGCTCGAAGAGCACCGCGGACCCCTCGCGCTCGGCCGTCTCCTCGAGGGACCGCCGGAGCGCGGGATCGGTGCCGGCGAAGGAGAACTCGAAGATCACGCTCGAGACGTAGAGGCCGGAGCCGCCGACGAGGATCGCGGTCGCGCCGCGCGCCAGGACGTCGTCGATCACCGCGCGGGCCTCGCGCTGGTACCGGGCGACGGAGGCGTCCTCGGTGACCTCGAGGACGTCGAGCAGGTGGTGGGGCACATCCTGCCGATCCTCGACGGGGAGCTTGGCGGTCCCGATGTCCATCCCGCGGTAGAGCTGCATCGCGTCGGCGTTGACGACCTCGGCCGCGACGCCGGACGCGCGGATCGCTGCGGCGAGGGCGAGCGAGAGGTCGGACTTGCCGGTGCCCGTGGCGCCGACGACGGTGAGGAGGGCGGACGCCGCCCGCTCAGCGCTCGCCATCGAGGGCGTCGTAGATCGGCGTGGTCAGCGTCTCCGGCGCGGCCGGCGTGATCGGGCGGAGGCGGAGCGAGGGCAGCCCGAGCGAGACCCTCGGTGCTCCGGTGGCGTCCGGCGCGGCGGGGACGCCGCAGGACTCCGTCTGAGCACGGTCCCAGGCGTCGCCGGCGCGGGTGCGGCGGACCTGCAGCGGAGCACCGTCGATCGAGTCGGCGATCAGGTAGAAGGGTGCGGCGCGGGTGACCTCGACACTGACGACGTCGCCCGGGCGCGGCCGCTCGGAGCCGGCGGGCACGTCGAAGTGCACCAGGCGGCTGTCCTCGGCGCGGCCGCTGAGGCGGTGCGTCTCGCTGTCGCGGCGGCCTTCGCCGGTCGCGACGAGCACCTCGACCCGGCGCCCGACGACCGTGCGGTTCTCGCTCTCGCTGATCGAGTCCTGCAGCGCGGCCAGTCGCTCGAACCGCTCCTGGACGACGGCCTTCGGGATCTGGTCGGGCAGCGTCGCCGCGGGCGTCCCCGGGCGGATGGAGTACTGGAAGGTGAAGGCGGAGGCGAAGCGGGCCGCCTCGACCACGCGGAGGGTCTCCTGGAAGTCGGCCTCGGTCTCACCGGGGAAGCCGACGATGATGTCGGTGCTGATCGCCGCATGCGGGATCCGGTCGCGGACACGGTCGAGGATCCCGAGGAAGCGCTCGGAGCGGTAGGAGCGGCGCATCGCCTTGAGGATGCGGTCGGAGCCGGACTGCAGCGGCATGTGCAGCTGCGGCATGACGGCCGGCGTCTCGGCCATCGCGTCGATGACGTCGTCGGTGAAGGCGGCCGGGTGCGGGCTGGTGAAGCGGATCCGCTCGAGGCCCGCGATCGTGCCCGCGGCGCGGAGCAGCTTCGAGAACGCCTGCCGGTCGCCGAACTCGACGCCGTAGGAGTTCACGTTCTGGCCGAGGAGGGTGACCTCGATCGCACCGTCGTCGACGAGTGCCTGGATCTCGGCGAGCACGTCGCCGGGACGGCGGTCCTTCTCCTTGCCGCGCAGCGCGGGGACGATGCAGAAGGTGCAGGTGTTGTTGCAGCCGACGGAGATGGAGACCCAGCCGCTGTAGGTCGAGTCGCGCTTGGTCGGCAGCGTCGAGGGGAAGACGTCGAGCGACTCGAGGATCTCGAGCTGGGCCTCGTCGTTGTGCCGGGCCCGCTCGAGCAGTCTCGGCAGTGCGCCCATGTTGTGCGTCCCGAAGACCACGTCGACCCACGGAGCCTTCTCGAGGATGACGCTCTTGTCCTTCTGCGCGAGGCAGCCGCCGACGGCGATCTGCATGCCCTCGTGCCGGCGCTTGACCGAGGCGAGGTGGCCGAGGTTGCCGTAGAGCTTGTTGTCCGCGTTCTCGCGGACGGCGCAGGTGTTGATGACGACGATGTCGGCCTCGGCGCCGTCGGCCGAGACGTAGCCCGCCGCCTCGAGCGAGCCGCTGAGCCGCTCGGAGTCGTGGACGTTCATCTGGCAGCCGAAGGTGCGGACCTCGTAGGTCCTCGGCCGCGCATCGACGAGGGGGGAGGTCACCGGACCGAGCGTGCTCATGGTGTGCGATTCTACGCGCCGCTCCGGCCGACTCTCGGCAACCGGGCGGCGCGGAGGCTCAGCGGAAGCGGACGCTCGAGCCGGGCTTGCGCACCGTCTCGCGGACGACGCGCTGGACGAGCGCGCCGGCGTAGCCGCGGCGCGCGAGGAACCCGGAGAGGCGGCGCTCGGCGACCTCGTCGGAGAGCGACCGCAGGCTCGGCAGGCGCTTGCGCGCGAGTTCCATCGCGGTGCGGTACTCGTCGTCGCCGTCGAACTCGTCCAGCGCGGTCGCGATCGCGTCGGGGTCGAGCTTGCGGGCGCGCAGCTCCTGCATGATCGACGAGCGCCCGAGCTTCTTGCGCTCGCGCAGCTGGATCACCAGCGACTCCGCCATCTTGTAGTCGTCGAGGTAGCCGAAGCGGGTGAAGCGCTCGAGGATGTCGATCGCGTCCTTCTCGGCGACGCCCTCGGTGTAGAGGCGTGCCTCGACCTCGGCGACCGAGAGGCTCTTGCGTGACAGGCCGCGGACGATGCGGTCGGCGATCTGCTCGGGGTCGGGCTCCTCGGGGAGATCCTCAGCGAAGGAGTCCTCCTCCGGGGAGTCCTCTGCGACGTCCGCCGCGGAGTCGTCCGATCGGGACGACCGACCCGGAGCCCTCGAGGGCGCGGCGTCGCGCCGCGCGACGTGAGCCGACAGCTCGGAGATCGCGTCGACGGCGGGCCCGGCCGCCTCGGCGGCCGCCCCGTCGTCCTTGACCCAGGGGAGGAAGGCCACGGGCCGACCCTGTGCCCCCTCCGCAGCCTTCTCCCCCACGGGCTAGGCGCCCTTGCGGACGGGCGGCTTGGTCTCGCGGACCGGCTGCTTCGTCTCGATCGCGACCGGGGCGGCGTCAACCACGGCGTTCGGGTCGGCGACGACGCCGAGCTTGATCAGGATGCGCTTCTCGATCTCCGCCGCGATGTCCGGGTTGTCGATGAGGAACTGGCGCGCCTTCTCCTTGCCCTGGCCGAGCTGGTCGCCGTCGTAGGTGTACCAGGCGCCCGACTTGCGGACGATCTCGTGCTCGACACCGAAGTCGATCAGGCTGCCCTCGCGGGAGATGCCGATGCCGTAGAGGATGTCGAACTCGGCCTGCTTGAACGGCGGCGCCATCTTGTTCTTGACGACCTTGACACGGGTGCGGTTTCCGACCGCGTCCGTGCCGTCCTTGAGGGTCTCGATGCGGCGGATGTCGAGGCGGACCGACGCGTAGAACTTCAGCGCCTTGCCGCCCGCGGTGGTCTCGGGGCTGCCGAAGAAGACGCCGATCTTCTCGCGGAGCTGGTTGATGAAGATCATCGTGGTGTTCGTGGTGTTCAGGCCACCGGTGAGCTTGCGGAGGGCCTGCGACATCAGGCGGGCCTGGAGGCCGACGTGCGAGTCGCCCATCTCGCCCTCGATCTCGGCGCGGGGCACGAGCGCCGCCACGGAGTCGATGACGATGAGGTCGATGGAGCCGGAGCGCACGAGCATGTCGGCGATCTCGAGCGCCTGCTCGCCCGTGTCCGGCTGCGAGACGAGGAGCGAGTCGATGTCGACGCCGAGCTTCTTGGCGTACTCGGGGTCGAGCGCGTGCTCCGCGTCGATGAAGGCCGCGATGCCGCCGTTGCGCTGGGCGTTGGCGATCGCGTGCAGGGTCAGCGTGGTCTTTCCCGAGGACTCGGGGCCGTAGATCTCGACGATGCGGCCGCGCGGGAGTCCGCCGATCCCGAGCGCGACGTCGAGCGCGATCGAGCCGGTCTGGATCACCTCGACGGGGGCGCGGTCGTCGCTGCCGAGGCGCATGACGGCGCCCTTGCCGAACTGGCGGTCGATCTGGGCGAGTGCGGTCTCGAGGGACTTCTCGCGGTCTGAGGAACTGGGCATGGCCGTCTCGCTCTCGTGTCGTGGTGGTATCGCCTACAGGCTGTCGTGTCGTACCGGGACCGTTCGCGGGTGAGTGCCCCTGAATGCGGTCCCGGCCGGTTGCGACAAGGCGGTGAAGCAGTCCGTGTGACTGATGTCGACGGTAGGCCCGACCACCGACATCGGCGCCGAGCCGGACCGCTTCTGTGGAGACGGAGGCGATCCTGCTTCTGGTGAGGAGCTTAGACCCGTTCGAACAGGGATTCGATGGTGGCGCGCCCGGCGTGTCGAACACGACTTCGGGCCGCAGACCGCCGCCGGAGCCGCGCGACGTCAGTGCCGGCGCTTCGCCGGGTCGATCCCGTGCCAGCGGCCCTCGGGGACGTCGTTGGCGCGGCACAGCGCGATCCAGACCTCTCGGGGCTCCGCGCCGTCGCGGAGGGCGCTCTGCGCGGTCCTCCCGCCGAGCTCGGTCAGCACGAGGTCGGAGACGAGGACGCGCGCGTACGCGTCGCCGAACTCGTCGTCGACCAGCTGCTGGAACTCGCTCAGGCGCATGCGTCCACGGTAACAAGCCGAACCGGGGCGGAAGCCCGGAGGGTGCGGGCGGGTGCGTCTCCGGGAACGACGAAGGGCGCCGGAGCCGGAGCTCGGGCGCCCTTCGCGAGGTGCGGTGCGGTGGGTGGGAAGAGGTCGGATCCGCTACTGCGAGACGAGGTCCGCGTCGAATCCGGCGACCATGTCGGCCGGGATGGTGTCGGGGATCGTGTCGATCCCCTCGATGACCGCGAGACGGTCGCCGACCTCGCGCATGATCACCGAGATCGGAGTGTCGAGCGCATCGGCCACCGAAGCGAGGATCTCGGACGACGCCTCCTTCTGACCGCGCTCGACCTCGCTGAGGTAGCCGAGAGCGACACTCGCCTTGCTCGCCACCTGGCGCAGGGTGCGACCTTTCTGCAGGCGAAAGTCCCTGAGGACATCGCCGATCTCCTGACGAACTAGAACCACTGGACCCTCCTTCTCCACGTCAACCGCTTCTCGCGCACCGCTTCGAGGAATGCCGGAGCATCGGATTCGAAGGGGATGTGTACGAGAGAGCCGGATAGCTGTTCACTACCCGGCTCGTGTGAGTCGACTCTAATACCGGATGACTGGACTTTGCGTGTGAGCGACGTCAGATGTAACCCGGCCGAAACCCCGCGCATTCCACGATTCCGAGGCGGTTCGGGACTCTCGGACGTCACACGGCCGAGGCCGCGAGCTCGCCGGCCAGATCGAGTGCCGCGGCGACGGACGCGGCGCGGATCTCGGGCCGCCCGCCGCCGAAGCGGTACTCGCGCACGAGCTCGACCCCGCCCAGGACCGCCGCGACGAACACGGTGCCGACGGCCGCTCCGCCCTGCGGCTCCGGGCCCGCGACCCCCGTCGTCGCGACGCCGACGGTCCGCGCGCCGGCCTCGCCGAGCTGCCGGGCGACGCCGCGCGCCATCTGCACGGCGACCACGGGGTGGACGGGTCCCTCCTGCGCCAGGAGCTCCGCGTCGACCCCGAGCAGGCGGTGCTTCAGGTCCGTGGCGTAGGACACCACTCCCCCGCGGTAGACGGCGGAGGCGCCGGGCACCTCGACCAGTGCGGAGCTCAGCGCCCCGCCCGTCAGCGACTCCGCGACCGCCAGCGCGAGACCGCGCTCCGCGAGTGCCTGCAGCAGCTCCTCGGCGCTCATCGGCGCCCGCGGGCCGCGCGACTCTGGCGCGCCGCGTCGGCGAGGTAGTCGATGCCGGTCACGACGGTGAGCACGACCGCGGCCGTCATCGTGATGCCGTTCAGCCAGTGCACCCACTCGCCGAGGAAGGTCCAGAGCGGCAGGAGCGCGAGTGAGATCGCGACGGACTGCACGATCGTCTTCAGCTTGCCGCCGCGGGAGGCGGGGATCACCCGGTCCGAGAGGACGGCCATCCGGAAGACGGTGATGCCGATCTCGCGGACGAGGATGACGATCGTCACCCACCAGGGCAGCTCGGCGAGGATCGAGAGGCCGACCAGCGCGGCGCCGGTGAGCACCTTGTCCGCGATCGGGTCGAGCAGCTTGCCGAGGTCGGTGACCAGCCCGCGGCTGCGCGCGATGTGGCCGTCGATCCCGTCGGTCGCGATCGCGACGACGAAGAGCAGCGCGGCCGCGATGCGCACGCCGCCGTCCTCGCCGTTGTCGGCCAGGAGCAGCCAGAAGAACACCGGGGCGAGCAGGATGCGCACCACGGTGATCGCGTTGGGCAGGTTCCAGTTGCTCGGGGCGGCGTCGGCGTGCGCGGTGGGGCTGGTCATCGGTCTGAGCCGTTCCTCGTGATCGGTCGATTCGGCGGCGTGGTCATCGCTCAGTCGCGCCCCGTGAGCGCCCAGGCGTCGTCGTCGGAGCCCTCGTCGTCGTCGTGGTAGTCGGTCGCGACCGGGCCCGAGGGCTCCGCCAGCGGATCGGCGTAGGCGTCGGGTGCGGTCGGCGACGGCGCGGCGGCGTGCTCGCCGGGCTCCTCGCCGCGCATCCGCGAGAGGACCCCCGGCAGCTGCTCGGCGGTCACCAGCACGTCGCGCGCCTTGGACCCCTCGGAGGGGCCGACGACCTCGCGGGACTCGAGCAGATCCATCAGGCGGCCCGCCTTAGCGAAGCCGACGCGGAGCTTGCGCTGCAGCATCGAGGTCGAGCCGAACTGCGTGCTGACCACGAGCTCCGCCGCGGCCATCAGCAGCTCGAGATCGTCGCCGATGTCGGAGTCGATCTCCTTGCGCTGCGCCTGGACCGTGATGTCCTGGCGGTACTCCGGCTGGGCCTGCCGCGTGACGTGCTCGACGACCTTGGCGATCTCCTCCTCGCGGACCCAGGCGCCCTGGACGCGCATCGGCTTGTTCGTGCCCATCGGCAGGAACAGGCCGTCGCCCTGGCCGATGAGCTTGTCGGCGCCGGGCTGGTCGAGGATGACCCGAGAGTCGGTGACGCTCGTCACGGCGAAGGCCAGGCGGCTGGGCACATTGGCCTTGATCAGGCCGGTGACGACGTCGACGCTCGGCCGCTGGGTGGCGAGCACGAGGTGGATGCCGGAGGCCCGGGCGAGCTGGGTGATGCGGACGATCGAGTCCTCGACGTCGCGCGGGGCGACCATCATCAGGTCGGCGAGCTCGTCGACGACCACCAGGAGGTAGGGGTAGGGCCGGAGGACGCGGTTGCTGCCCGCGGGGAGCTTGATCTCGCCGCTGCGCACCGCCGCGTTGAAGTCGTCGATGTGCCGGTAGCCGAACGACGCGAGGTCGTCGTACCGCATGTCCATCTCCTTCACGACCCACTGGAGTGCCTCGGCGGCCTTCTTGGGGTTCGTGATGATGGGCGTGATCAGGTGCGGGACCCCGCCGTAGATCGTGAGCTCGACGCGCTTGGGGTCGATCAGCACCATCCGGACGTCCTGCGGGCTCGCGCGCATCAGCAGGCTCGTGATCATCGAGTTCACGAAGCTGGACTTGCCGGAGCCGGTGGAGCCGGCGACGAGGAGGTGCGGCATCTTGGCGAGGTTGGCCACCACGTAGCCGCCCTCGACGTCCTTGCCGACGCCGATCGTCATCGGGTGGGTCGACGTGGTCGACGCGGCGGAGCGCAGGACGTCGCCGAGCGAGACGATCTCGCGGTCGGTGTTCGGGATCTCGACGCCGATCGCGCTCTTGCCCGGGATCGGCGAGAGGATCCGCACCTCGTTGCTGGCGACCGCGTAGGAGAGGTTCTTGCTCAGCGCCGTGACGCGCTCGACCTTGACGCCCGGGCCGAGCTCGATCTCGTAGCGGGTGACCGTCGGGCCGCGGGAGAAGCCGGTGACCGTCGCGTCCACGTTGAACTGCTGGAGCACCTCGGTGAGCGCGCGGACCATCTCGTCGTTCGCCGCCGAGCGCGCCTTCGACGGCGTGCCGGTGGAGAGGGCGGAGGCGGACGGCAGGCGGTAGGGGGTCTCCTCCTCGAAGGAGGAGTCGAAATCGGCGGTCGGGTCGGCGGCGATCGGCGCGATCGGACCGGTCTCGATCACCGGCGGGAGCGGGACCGCGGGGGCGACGTCGAGGTCGTCGAGCGCGATGACGCCGGTCGCGTCGTCGTCCACCACGCCCAGCGGGATGCGGGTGGTCGCGCTCTGATCGTGGCGGGCCAGGGCGGCCTCGGCCGACTCGGCCTCGGAGATCACCTCGGTCGCGTAGGAGCGGGTGGGCGGGTCGGCCGGCTCGTCACGCTCGGCGGACGCCGGCTCCTCGAGCGCGGTGTCGAAGCCCTTCGCGCGGCCGCGGCCCTTCCGGCCCTTCGGCGCCTCGTCCTCGTCGCCGAGCGCGTCGATCGGCAGCTCGGCCTGGACGGTCGGCTCGTCCTCGCGACCGGAGTCCGTGCGGCGCCACCAGGGCAGCTCGCCGCCGTCCTCCTGCTCGTCCTCGGCCTTCTCGCTCTCGGCCTTCGCGGCGGCCTTGCTCGCCGCCCTCTCCGCCTTGAGGCGCGCGCGCTCCTCGTCGTCGAGGACGGGGGCGCCGAAGAGGTAGCCGTAGAGCTCGCGCGAGCGGGCGGCGATCCGGTTCGGCGGGGTCTTGGTGATGATGAAGAGGGAGAGCAGGACGACCAGGGAGAGGAGCACCGTGGCGCCCGGCACGGTCGCGATCGCCACGAGGGGCGCGCCCACGAGCCAGCCGAGGACACCACCGGCGGCGGCCATCTGCTCGATGCCCGACCCCGGCTGCGGCGCGCCGAGGTGCGCGTGGCAGAGCCCGGCGGAGGAGATCAGCAGGACGGCGAGGCCGACGCCGATGCGGCCGTTGTCGTCGACCGAGCGCGGGTGGCGGAACAGCCAGAGCGAGAAGAGCAGCAGCACCACGGGGAGGACGTAGGCGACGCGGCCGAACAGGCCGCCGAAGCTCCAGGCGTCGAGCACGAGGGCGACCGGGTCGGTCGCGAGGAACCACTCCACCACCGCGCCGGTGATTGCGAGCAGCAGGAGCAGGAAGGGGACGCCGTCGCGGCGCTCCTCCTTCGCCAGGCGCTCCGGACCGAGCGCGCGGGCGGCACCGCCGGCCAGGTGCGCCAGCGCCATCCAGACGGTGACGAGCGGATTGGTGCGCGGGGTCGAGCTGAACGCGACCGTGCTCTTCTCGGACGATCCCCGCCCGGAGCCGCGGCCGTTGCGCGGAGTGCTCGAGCGCGCGGGGGCGCTCGCCTTCGCGCGGGGGGTCGTCTTCGGAGTCGTCGCCATAGGTCCACCGTACCCGCCGCCTCCGTCATCGCCGCGGACCCGCGCCGGGGGGCGGCGGGCGCGCGGGGCCCGTACCGCGCCCTCACCGCGCCTGCTCAGCGCAGCGTCGCGACCATCGTCTCCGCGTCGCCGCGGTCGGCCACCGCGCTGAAGCCCTCGCTCCGGTAGAGCCGGCGGGCGAAGTTGTCCGTCGACACGTTGAGCGAGACGCGCGCGTAGCCGGCGGTGCGTGCCTGATCCAGTGCGGCGCGCAGCAGCCCGCGGCCGATGCCCTGCGCGCGCCAGACCGGCCGCACCCCGAGGGTCAGCTCGGGCACGCCCGCGGCGACGAACCCGCGGCCGGGTTCGGCGGCGCTGAAGAGGCGGAACCAGCAGGCGCCGATCCGCTCGCCGTCGGCGGTCTCGGCGACCGAGCCGAGATCGCCGGGCCGGGGCCAGCCGGCGACGTAGCGGCGGGTCGACTCCTCCTCGAGGACGTCGATGCGGGTGCGGGCCGCCGTCCAGTTCCAGTTCGCCGCGTCGACGAGCATGTCGGCGAGGAAGGGGGCGTCCTCGCGGCGGGCGGGGCGGATCGAGTGGTCCATGCGCGGTCTCCGTGGGGGATCGGGTCTGGCATGAGGTGCGGACGGGTGCCCGGGGGCGGGTGACGGTGCGGGAACGGGTCGGAGCGTCGGGGGCACTCCGCCCGGGGTCAGGCCTCGATGACGAGGGGGACGATCATCGGGCGGCGGCGGTAGGTGGTGTTCACCCAGCGGCCGACGACGCGGCGGATGCTCTGCGAGAGCGCGTGCTGGTCGCTGACTCCGCTCTGCACCGCCTCCTCGAGGGCCTTTGCGATGCGCGGCTTCACGTCGTCGAAGACGCGGTCGTCCTCGGCGAACCCCTTGGCGTGGATCTCGGGACCGACGACGATCCGGCCGGTGCCCGCCTCCACGACGACGATGATCGAGATGAAGCCCTCCTCGCTGAGGATGCGGCGGTCCTTGAGGTCGGCGTCGGTGATCTCGCCGACGGACGAGCCGTCGACGTAGACGAAGCCGAGGTCGAGCTGGCCGGCCACGGTCACCACGCCGTCGCGGAGGTCGAGGACCGTGCCGTCCTCGGCGATGATCGTGTTCTCCTCCGCGATGCCGGTGGCCTGCGCGAGCTTCGCGTTGGCGACGAGGTGGCGGTACTCGCCGTGCACCGGCAGGACGTTGAGCGGCTTGAGGATGTTGTAGCAGTAGATCAGCTCGCCGGCGGCGGCGTGACCCGAGACGTGCACCTTCGCGTTGCCCTTGTGCACCACGGTGGCGCCGAGCTTGGTCAGGCCGTTGATCACGCGGTAGACGGCGTTCTCGTTGCCCGGGATGAGGCTCGACGCGAGGATGACGGTGTCGCCCTCGCCGGGCTGGATCTGATGGTCGAGGTTCGCCATCCGGCTGAGCACCGCCATCGGCTCGCCCTGCGAGCCGGTGGACATGTAGACGATCCTGTCCTCCGGGATGTCGCCCGCCTTCTTGACGTCGATCAGCACACCCTCCGGCACCTTGAGGTACCCCAGGGTGGCCGCGATGCCCATGTTGCGCACCATCGAGCGGCCGAGCAGTGCCACGCGGCGCCCGTTCGCGTGCGCGGCGTCGAGCACCTGCTGCACCCGGTGCACGTGGCTGGAGAAGCTGGCCACGATCACCCGGCGGGTCGCCTTCGCGATCACGCTCTCGATGACCGGGCCGATGTCGCGCTCGTTCGGCGTGAAGCCGGGAACGTCCGCGTTGGTCGAGTCGACCAGGAAGAGGTCGATGCCCTCCTCGCCGAGGCGGGCGAAGGCGCGGAGATCGGTGATGCGACCGTCGAGGGGGAGCTGGTCCATCTTGAAGTCGCCGGTGTGCAGCACCGAGCCCGCGTCGGTGATGATCGCGACGGCGAGAGCGTCCGGGATGGAGTGGTTGACGGCCACGAACTCGAGCTCGAAGGGCCCGAGGTTCTCGACGTCGCCCTCCTTCACCGCGAGCGTGTACGGCTTGATCCGGTGCTCCTTCAGCTTCGCCTCGACCAGTGCGAGCGTCAGGGTCGAGCCGATCAGCGGGATGTCCCGCTTGAGCTTGAGGAGGTAGGGGACGGCGCCGATGTGGTCCTCGTGGCCGTGGGTCAGCACGACGCCGACGATGTCCTCGAGGCGGCCCTTGATCGGGGTGAAGTCGGGGAGGATCAGGTCCACGCCCGGCTGGTTCTCCTCCGGGAAGAGCACGCCGCAGTCCACCACGAGGATCTTGCCGTCGATCTCGAAGACCGTCATGTTGCGGCCGATCTCACCGAGGCCGCCGAGCGGGATGATCCGCAGCGTGCCCGCCTCGAGCGCGGCAGGAGTGATCACGGGACTGGGCATGCGCCCTCCTCTTCCTCGGTCGGGAGTCGTCCGTGCCGCTCGTGCGGCGTCAGCGTGTGGTGCCGGCGACCTTCGGCAGCGCGCCGCCCGCGGCGGCGTTGCGGTCGGGCCGGAAGTTGCGGAAGTCGACGCCGGGGATGTCCCGCACGAGGCCGAGCTCGTCCTCGATCAGGGCGGCCTCCGACTCCTCGGGGCCGACCAGCGGCAGGCGCACGCGGGGCGAGGAGATGCGGCCGAGGCCGTGCAGGATGTACTTCGCCGCGACGGTGCCGGGGACGTGGGTCATCACGGCGCGCACGAGCGGCTCGAGCTGCTGGTGCGCGAGGGTGGCGGCCCTGAGGTCGCCGGAGTTCACGGCGTCGACGATGGTGCGGTACGGCGAGGCGGCGATGTTGGCGGTGACGCCGATCAGGCCGGTGGCGCCGATGGCCAGCTCGGGCAGGACGTTGGCGTCGTCGCCGCAGAAGTACATCAGGTCGGTCTGGTTGAGGACGCGGCTGACCTCGGAGAGATCGCCCTTGGCGTCCTTCACGGCGAGGATGTTCGGGTGCTTGGCCGCGCGGAGGATCGTCTCGTAGCGGATGGGCACGCCGGTGCGGCCGGGGATGTCGTAGAGGATGACCGGGAGGTCCGTCACGTCGGCGATCATCCGGAAGTGGGTGAGGATGCCGGCCTGGGTGGGCTTGTTGTAGTACGGCGTGACGATCATGTTGCCGTCGGCGCCGGCCTTCTCGCTCTGGCGGGCGAGCTGCATCGCGTGCGCGGTCTCGTTCGAGCCGCCGCCGGTGATGATCTTCGCGCGTCCCGCGGCGACGGACTTGCCGACCTCGACGAGCCGGATCTTCTCCGGGTCGGTGAGGGTGCTGGTCTCGCCGGTGGTGCCGGTCACGACGATGCCGTCGGCGCCCTTCGCGATGCAGTCGTCGATGTGCTTCTCGACACCGGGCCAGTCGACCTCGCCGTCGGCGGTGAACGGGGTGACCAGGGCGACCAGGACCTGGCCGAAAGGATTCTCCGGAGTTGACACGAGCCCAGGGTAACGGGTCGGCGGCCGCGGGCTGGAGGCGTTCTGATCCGCGGGTGCCGGCCGGGTCTGCGGGCGCTCGTTCGATCTGCAGGCGTCGCCGAGCCGAACGGCTCTTCAGCCGCGCCGGAGACCTCGACGGGGCTGGAACACCTGCAGATCGAACGGATCCCCGCCGTGCGCCGACGGAGGGAGTCAGGTGCGGACGTGATCTCCGCGGGAGAGGGCGGCGAGGATGTCGGCCTCGACGAGGGGCCAGTCGTCGAGGACGAGGGAGGTGCGGTAGTGGCGGACGCGGTAGCCGAGCAGGCCGAGCTCGACATCGCGCCGGTTGTCGTGCTCGGGATCGTGGAACGCAGCACCGTCCACCTCGAGGGCGAGCACCTCGCCGAGCAGGAAGTCGATGCGCCGGTGGCCGATGCGCACCTGCTGGCGGAAGGCGATCCCGAGAGTTCGCAGCCGGAAGGCGACCATCGACTCCAGCCCGCTCTCGGAGGACGAACCGGCCCAGCGGAGGAGCCGCCGATGGGGAGCCGGCAGCCGCGCGAGGAGCCGCGCTCGACCTGCGGAGTCGAGGAGCCGCCGGTGCAGCGCCGATTCCAGGAGGACGAAGGCGAACTCGGCACCCTGGCAGGCCGCCGCCTCGACGACGCAGTCCTCGAGCGCCTGGATCAGCGCGGAGGGCCGCGGTGCCTCCTTCGACCAGTGGACGACGACGCCGGGATCATGGGAGAGCCGGACGGCGTGACGGTCCGGATCGCGGAGTCGCGAGGCGTGGGCGCGGACAGCGATGTGCAGGCCACGGAAGCGCGGCACCCAGAGCCCGTGCGCGACGGCGGCGTTCGCGCAGGCGAGGGCCCCGCCGACGCGGAAGGCGCGCTCGACTCCGGTGTCGACTCCGGGAAGGGCGTACCAGCCCTTCCTGACGCGGAGGAGCGCTCCGGTCTTCACCGCCTCGCGGAGCTCGCGTGCGGAGGAGCCCTCGCGGAGGAACTGCTCGGTCTTCACCAGGCCTCCGGCGCGGAGGACGGAGCCGGAGGACGCGCGCACAGGGAGAGCGTGGCCGCGCAGGAAGGGCGCGCGGGCGGCGCGGGCTCCGATCGGTGGAGAATCCGACGCCACGGCTCCTGTGGAGGGTGATGCCTCCGCGGGGAGTGGTGCGGTGTGCAGGCGATCCCGGCCTGCCCGGGCCTACGCGCGCGGCTCGAGGCGGCTTCGTCCTCGGATCGCCTGCAGACCGGACAGGTACCTGCACAACGGAGAGGCGCCTGCAGAGCGGACGCGGTGCGGGCAGGGACGCTGCTAGGGGGCGACGCGGCCGTTCGCGGTGAAGGCGGCGGCGGTGAGGGGCATGAGCTGCTCGAAGTGCTGCTCCATCTGCTCGGCGGCCATCTCGATCTCGCGCTGCGGGAAGGAGGGGAACGTCGAGTCCTCGCGCTTGGTGCGGAGGGAGAGGAAGTTCATCAGCGAGCGGGCGTTCAGCGTCACGTACATCGAGGAGTAGATGTTGAGCGGCAGGACGATGCGGGCGACCTCGCGGGCGACGCCCTCGCCGAGCATCCGCTGGTACGCCTCGAAGGCCTGGGTGCTGGCGCGTCGCGTCTCGTCTACCACGAGCTCCGTCTGCTCGGGGGTGCCGGGCTCGAAGGAGTAGGCGCCGGGCTTGCCGACCTGGACGAGGTTGCGCTGGGGGCCGGGCACGTAGAAGACGGGGCGGAGCTCGCGGTAGCGGCCCGACTCCTCGTTGTAGGAGGCGATGCGGTGCCGCATGAACTCGCGGAAGACGAAGATCGGCGCCTGCACGTAGAAGGTCATCGAGTTGTGCTCGAAGGGCGAGCCGTGGCGGTCGCGCATCAGGTAGTTGATCAGGCCGCGGTCGCGCTTGCCCTGCAGCTCGCTGTCGGCCGACTCCTCGTCGAGGGCGCCGGCGAGGGTCTTCTCGCCCTGCGTCGAGACGCGGGCGGCGAAGAGGACATCGGAGTCGTGGGCACTGGAGCGGACGAGCTCGACCACGACATCGGAGCGGAAAACGGGGCTGTCGGGTTCGCTCTGCTCGGTCACGGCTTCGACGATAGAGCACGGTCCGTCGACGCAGAGCGCAATGAACGGGCGTGCAGGGCAGTCGGCGCCTACCGTGATCGCGTGGACCCTCTCCAGATCGCGGCCGCCCTGCTGGGTCTCGTCGCGCTCGGAACCGCCCTCGGGCTGCTGCGCCGCCGCGCGGCCGGGCGTGTCCGCGCGCGGCCCGACGCCTCCGCCGAGCGCATCGATCCGGCCGCGCTGGTCGACGGCGCGGTCCTCGGCCGGCGAGCGACGATCGTGCAGTTCTCCACCGACTACTGCGCGCGCTGCCCGGCGGTGCACCGGATGCTCACGGACGTCTCCGGCGGTCGCGACGGCGTCGTGCACCTCGACGTCGACCTGACCCGCCGCGCCGACCTGGCCGACCGCTTCCGCATCCTGCAGACCCCGACCCTGCTCGTGCTCGACGCCGACGGCGTGGCCCGCAGCCGCATCGCCGGCGCTCCGGCCCGCGCCGTCGTCCTCGCCGAGCTCGACCGACTGGAGACAGCATGACCACCGCCCCGCCTGCCGGCTCCGTCGATCCGCGCGGACCGCGCTTCGCCGCCTCCGTCACCGCCGTGCTGCTGCTCGCTGCCGTGGGGCTCGGGCTCGCGGCGCCGGTGCCGGCGGACTCCACCGCCCGACTCGTCCAGCCCGGCTTCCTGCTGCTGGCGGTCCTCGCGGCGCTGTTCGCCTGGTCGGCCTCCCGCGGTGTCGGCTCGGGGCCCTGGGCGGTCGTCTTCCGCCGCCTCATCCGGCCCCGCCTCGCTCCGCCGGCGGAGTGGGAGGACGCCCGCCCCCCGCGCTTCGCCCAGCTGGTCGGGCTGCTCGTCACCGCCGCGGGAGTCGTCCTGCACCTCGCCGGAGTGCCGGGCGCGGTCCCCGTCGCCGCAGCGATCGCCTTCCTCGCCGCCTTCCTCAACGCGGCGTTCGGCCTCTGCCTGGGCTGCGAGCTCTACCTGCTCCTGGTGCGCGCCGGGGTCCTCGGCCGCACGGCCGGCTCCCGGGCCTGAGGCCCTAGGCTGAATCCCGCTTCGCGGGCGGCCCGCGACGGGCCTCGGGAGGCACCATGAGCGAATCGACCGCACGGCACTCGGACCAGGACGGCACCGGCAGCGCCGGCGACTCCCCCCGGCGCTCCACCCGCACGGCGGCACCGCGGCCGGCCGTGCCGCCCGGCGAGGCGCCGGACACGGCGACCCGCGCGCAGGAGGAGCCCGCGGCTCCGAAGCGGCTGCGGGTCCTGATCTCCGGGGCGAGCGGCATGATCGGCTCGGAGCTGGTGCGCCAGCTCCGCTCGGACGGGCACGAGATCTTCCGCCTGGTCCGCCACGCCCCGACCAGCCCGGACGAGTTCCACTGGGCGCCCGCCTCGCACATGCTCGACTTCAGCGTGCTCGACCGGGTCGACGCCGTGATCAACCTCTCGGGCGCCTCGATCAGCCGCCTCCCGTGGACCTCCTCGTACAAGCGCGAGATCCTCGATTCGCGGGTGCAGGCCACGCAGACCATCACCGACGCGATGCGGATGGCGTCCACTCCCCCGTCGATCCTGCTCAACGCCTCGGCCGTCGGCTACTACGGCGACCGGCCGGGCGAGGAGCTGACCGAGGAGTCCCCCCGCGGCGAGGGCTTCCTCGCCGACGTCGTCGAGCGCTGGGAGCAGGCGGCGCTGCTCGCTCCCGAGACCGCGCGCGTCGTGACGGTGCGCACCGGGCTCGTGCTCGGGAACGGCGGCGCCCTGAAGCCGCTGCTGCCGTTGACGAAGCTGGGACTGAGCGGCCCGCTCGGCGGCGGACAGCAGTACTGGCCGTGGATCAGCCACTACGACGAGGCCGCCGCGATCCGGCACCTGCTGACCTCGTCGCTGTCCGGCCCGGTCAACCTCGCGGGGCCCGAGGCCGCGACGGCGAACGAGGTCATGAGCACGCTGGCCGAGCTGCTGCACCGGCCGTTCAAGCTGCCCGTCCCCGAGAAGATCATCGAGCTCGCACTGCGCGACGCGGGGCACGAGCTGCTGCTCTCGAGTCAGCGGCTGGTGCCGCAGCGGCTGCTCGACGACGGCTTCGTCTTCCGGCACCGCACGGTGGCCGAGGCGCTGCAGGCGGTGCTGGCGGACTGAGCGCCGCCGATCAGGCGGGCCGCTCGCGCTCCAGGGCGATCGAGCGGCGGATCGCCCCGCGGGCGCGCTTGCGGTCACCGCTCGCGTCGTAGGCGAGGCCGAGCCGGTACCAGGCGCGCCAGCTCTCGGGGTCCTCGTCGACGTCGGCCGCGTAGCGCGGGAAGAGCGCGTCGGCCTCGGTCCGGTCGAGTCGGCCGGTCGCACTGGATTCGAGGACCTCGGAGGGCAGGGCGTCCTCGGACTCGAGGCGCCGGGCCAGCTTCTCGGCGCGGACGCCGAAGGAGATCTCGCGCACGAGCCCCCAGACGCCGACTCCGCCGAGGACGAGCAGGCCGATGCCCATCACGATGCCCGGCACCGTTCCGGCGGCGAAGGCGACGTACGAGTACTGCAGGCAGACGAAGAGGTAGAGCGCGAGGAGGACGGCCATCAGGCCGACGCCGATGCGGGTCCTCACGGGGCGCTCGTGGCGGCCGCGGCCTGGCCGGAGGGCACGTCGTCGCTGATCGCCGGCTCGTCGCGGACCTGCTCGGCCAGGGGTGCGGCGTCGAAGGCGGCGCGGAGGTCGATCAGCGCGTCGAGGCCGACGACCACGCCGGTGGTGCTGCGCACGGCGTCGAGGGCGCGGAGGATGCCGGCCTCGTAGGACGCGGAGGACGTGGTGTCATGGCGGATCGTGACCGTCTCGCCGGTGCCGCCGAAGACCACCTCCTGGCGCGCCTCGACCCCGGGCAGGCGCAGGCTGTGCACCGGGATGCTCGCCACCTGCTGGCCGCGGGCGCGCTGGTCGGTGTGCGGCGCCTGAACGGGGCCCAGCTCGGCGCGCGCGCGGAGCAGCAGCTCGGCGGTGCGCACGGCGGTGCCGGAGGGCGAGTCGACCTTGCGCGCGCCGTGGGTCTCGACGATCTCGACCGCGTCGAAGAAGCGCGCCGCGACGGTGGACAGCGCGGTGGCGAGGACCGAGCCGAGCGAGAAGTTGGGGATGATCACCACGCCCGCGCCGGGCTGCGCGTCGACGCTGCGGCGGAGCGCCGCGATGCGGTCGCCGGTCCAGCCGGAGGTGCCGACGAGCACCTTCCTGCCGTTCGCGACGGCGAGGTCGACGATCTGCTGGCTGACGGCGGGAAGCGTCATGTCCACGACGACGTCCGCCGCGAGCATCTCGCGCGGGTCGCTGCGCGAGCCGAGCCGGGCGACGAGGTCGAACTCCTCCGAGGCCTCGAGGAGCGAGCAGGTGAGGGAGCCGAGTTTGCCGGTTGCACCGACGACGGCGACGGAGGTGGTCACCGTGCCAGCCTAACGACCGCGGGTGGGGTGGGACTGCGGGCGGAGCGGGATCTCGATACGCCCGCTGCGCGAGCTACTCGATCAGCATGAGGGCGACACGGCCGCAGGCGACTGCGCGATCACGGGGACGGCGACAGCTCCGCTTCATGCTGGTCGAGCAGCCCCGGTGGGGCGTATCGAGACCGACCGTCGCCGGCAGGGCGGGTCTGCAGGCTTCTGTTCTGACGCTGGTGGATCTCGAGACGCCCGCTGCGCGGGCTGCTCGATCAGCATGCAGGCGATGTCAGTAGGACTGGGCCTCGGGGAGGCCGGTGCGCAGCTCGACCGGGAGGTGGGCGAGGTCGTTGTGGACGACGAGGACCGGGGGCTTGCGGGAGCGGACGCGGATGATCGTCAGGCCGCAGTTGGCCTGGTTCACGCCGAGCCAGCGCCAGTCGGGGGCGTCGAAGACGTGCCGGACGAACCAGCCGATGACGAAGTTGTGCGTGATGAGCAGGTCGTGGCGGTCCTCGCGGGACGGGGCGAGGAACTCGGCCACGGCGTCCTGCATCTGCGCGTGCCCGGCGTCGATCTCGGCCGGGGTGACGCTGCCGAAGAACGGCTCGAAGGCGCGCGGCATGTCCGGGGTCGGGCCGGAGGGGATGCAGTCGAACAGCAGCGAGGACGGCTCGATCGACAGCCCGGGCAGGACCGCCTGGAAGCGTGCGGCGGTCTCCTCCGCCCGGCGCAGCGGCGAGTGCCACGCCCCGGTGAAGGGGACGCCGCCGAGCCGCTCGGCGATGAGCCGGGCCTGGCGCTCGCCACGGGCCGACAGCGGCCCGTCGGGCATGCCGTGCTCGGCGTCCTGCTGCTCGCCGTGGCGGACGAGGTAGATGTAGTGGGACACGGAGGTCCTCCCTGGTGCGGCGCGACGGTGCGCGGTCAGCGGGTGTTCTCAGAGCGGATCAGGCCGCTGGAGTGGTCTCGATCTCGGCGATGCCGGCGAAGGTCGACTCGTCGACCGCCCCGACGGCCGAGATCGACGACGGCCCCCGGGCCAAGTCTGCCGCGAGTGCCTGGACGTCCTCCGCGCCGACGAGGGCGAGTCGGCGCAGGCTCTCGTCGAGGTCGACGAACTCGCCGAAGGTGAGCTCGGAGCGGCCGAGCCGCGACATCCGGGTGTCCGAGTCCTCCAGGGCGAGCGCTGCCGCGCCCGAGAGCTGGCCGCGGGCGCGGGCGAGCTCCTCGGCGGTGACGCCGTGCTCCGCCAGCCGGGTGAACTCGGCCAGCAGCAGCTCGGCGACGGTGCCGGCCTTCGACGGCGTGCAGGCCGCGTAGAGGCCGAAGAGCCCGGCGTCGGAGTAGGACGGGGCGAAGGAGTAGACGGAGTAGGCCAGGCCGCGCTTCTCGCGCACCTCCTGGAAGAGGCGCGAGGACATGCCGCCGCCGAGGATCGAGTTCAGCACGCCCATCGTCATCCGCCGGTCGTCCGCGGCGGCCAGGCCGGGGAAGCCGATCAGCAGGTTCGCCTGCTCGGTCGGGCGGTGCGTGATCGAGAGGGCGGTACCGCGGGTGAAGACGGCCGAGCCGCCGACCCGGCGCTCGACCGGCGCGGCCGGCGTGCCGAGATCCCAGCCGTCGGCGGCGAGGACGCGCTCGAGCTGCGCGACGAGCACCTCGTGGTCGACCGCTCCCGCGACCGTGACGACGAGGTCGCGCGGGCGGTAGGCGGCGCGGTAGTGCGCCCAGACGGCGTCTCGGGTGGCCTCGCCGATGATGGCGGGGGTGCCGCCGATCGGGCGCCCGAGCGGATGCTCGCCGAAGACGGCCTCGAAGAGCCGCTCGCTGGCGACGTCGGCCGGGTCGTCGTCGGCCATCGCGAGCTCCTCGAGGATGACGCCCCGCTCCGTCTCGAACTCGGCCGGGTCGAGCAGGCTCGACGTGACCATGTCGCCGATGACCTCGACCGCCATCGGCAGATCGCGGTCCTGCACCTTGGCGTAGTAGCAGGTGTACTCCTTGGCGGTCAGCGCGTTGTGCTCGCCGCCGACCGAGTCGAAGGCGACCGCGATGTCGAGCGCAGACCGGGTGCCCGTGCCCTTGAAGAGCAGGTGCTCGAGGAAGTGCGTGGAGCCGAAGTTGGACGGCACGGCGGGACGGCCGTCGACCGCGGGAAGGGCGGGCGCCTCGTCGCGGGAGCCGGCCGCGACCCAGAAGCCGATCGTCGCGCTGCGAGCCCCGGGCATCGCCTCGCTGAGGATGCGGACACCGCTCGAGAGGACGGTCCGGCGGACGAGCGAGCCGCCGGCGGCCCCGATGGTCGTCTCCGGCTGTTCGAGAGGGAGTGCGACACCGTGGTTCATCCGGCACAGCCTAGGCCACCTGCACCGGGTGATCCCTGCGCGACCCGTCAGCGGCGGGCGCGCTCCAGGGCCGCCAGGTGCCCGGCGTCGAGCTCGAGCGAGACGGCGCGCACCACGGCGTCGACGTCGGCGGGAGATCGCGGGGCGACCGCAGCCGCGGTCACTCCCGGCCGGGAGAGCAGCCAGGCCAGTGCGACGGCGGCCGGGGTGGCCGAGAGCTCGGCGCCGATGGCGTCGAGGGCGACCAGCACGCGCCGCCCGCGCCGCCCGACGTGGGCGGCGGCGAGGACGCCGTCGGGGAGCCGGCCGAGCTGCCGTCGCCCGCGCTCGACGCCCTCGAGGAAGCCGTGCGCGAGCGGCGCCGTGCAGAGCAGCGAGAGACCCTGGCCGGCCGCGACCAGACCGAGGTCGCCGTCCGCCCGGGTGCTGTCGAGCAGGCTGTAGGGCAGCTCGACGCCGGCGAACCGCGGGTGGCCGTGGCCGGCGAGCACGCGCGCCTCGAAGAGCTCCTCGGCGGCGAATCCCGAGGCGACGGCGGTGCCGACGAGACCGCGCGCGAGCAGCACCTCGACGGCGCTGAGCAGCTGGTCGAGGCGACCGGCGCCGTCGGGGCGGACTGCGAGGACGTCGAGTCGCTCGACTCCGAGGCGTCGCAGCGACTCCTCGACGCGGGTCACCAGGGCGCGCGGGGAGGCGACGGCGGACGGGGAGCCGCCGAATCGGCCGAGCAGCCGGAACCGATCGCGGTCGCGGTGGCCGGCGAGCCAGGCGCCGACCCGCTCCTCCCCCGGCGCGGATCCGGCCGTGTCCGCGACGACGACGCCGTCGCCGCCCCAGGCCGCGAAGCGCTCGAGCAGCTCGGGGCCGTCGACCTCGCGCCGCGCGAGCGCTGCGGCGTCGAGGACGAGCGGGAAGAGGGCCTCGGCCGTGTCGCCGAGCGAGCGGCGGAGGGCGGCGGGGGCCACGACGGGCCCGCTGTCCGCGAGGGGCGGATGCGCCGCGGTGCCGCGCGTCGTCCGCGCGCCGGAGCCGGCCTTCACCCTCGCCACTCGCCCACTCCCCCGCGGCGGTCGGGTCCGCCGAGACCGAGAGTATCCGAGCGCGGCGGGCGCCTCGCGGGGCGCTCGGGAACGCTTAATCCGATCGTTACACGGTGTTCTCCGGCAGTTTCGCGAGGGTGCCCGGCGACGGTGCGGCGACCCCGCCGGCGTCGGTGGCGGCGGCTAGATTCGGGCCATGGAGCCCCTCACCCCGACCCCCGCGACGCCCTGGTGGACGAGCGCGGTCGTCTACCAGATCTACCCCCGCTCGTTCGCCGACTCGAACGGCGACGGATTCGGCGACCTCGGCGGCATCCGCGCGCATCTCGACCACCTCGCCGACCTCGGCGTGGACGTCGTCTGGCTGTCGCCGGTCTACCCGTCACCCCAGCACGACAACGGCTACGACATCTCGGACTACCAGGACATCGATCCGCTGTTCGGCTCGCTCGAGGAGTTCGACCTGCTGCTCGCCGAGGCGCACGAGCGCGGCATCAAGCTGGTGATGGACCTCGTGGTGAACCACACCAGCGACGAGCACGCCTGGTTCGTGCAGTCGCGCTCCTCGCAGGAGGACGCGAAGCGCGACTGGTACTGGTGGCGGCAGGGGCGCGAGAACGCGGCTCGGGAGGCGGTGCTCGCGCCGGACGCCGAGCTCGAGGCGACCGCGGAGGCGGGCCTCGACGTCGCCGAGCCCAACGGCTGGCGCTCCTACTTCTCCGGCCCGGCCTGGACCCTCGATCCGGCGACCGACGAGTACTTCCTGCACCTCTTCGCGGTGCAGCAGCCCGACCTCAACTGGGAGAACCCGGAGGTCCGGCACGCGGTGCACGCGATGATGAACTGGTGGCTCGACCGCGGGGTCGACGGCTTCCGGATGGACGTCATCAACCTGGTCTCGAAGAACGTCGAGGAGATCGACGGGCCGGGCGGCGGCTCCGGGATCGTCGGCGGGGTGGGCCCCCGGCTGCACGAGTACCTCCGCGAGATGAACGAGGCGGTGTTCGCCGGGCGCGACGCCGCGCTGATGACGGTCGGCGAGATGCCGGGCGTCACGCTCGAGGAGGCGGTGCTCGTCACCGACCCGGAGCGGCGCGAGCTCGACATGGTCTTCCAGTTCGAGCACGTCGGGATCGACCACGGCGTCGACAAGTTTCACCCGATCCCACTCGATCTCGTCGCCCTCAAGGCGAATCTCGCCCGCTGGCAGGACGGACTGGCCGAGCGCGGCTGGAACAGCCTCTACCTCGGCAACCACGACCAGCCCCGGCTGGTCTCCCGCTTCGGCGACGACGGCGCCTGGCGCTACGAGTCGGCCACGCTCTGGGCGACGCTCCTGCACCTGCAGCGCGGCACGCCGTACATCTACCAGGGCGACGAGATCGGCATGACCAACGTGCCGTTCGCCGGCATCGAGGACTTCCGCGACGTCGAGTCGCTGAACTACTACGCCGAGGCGGTCGAGGAGCGCGGCGAGGACCCGGAGCAGGTGCTCGCGGGACTGCGCGCGCAGAGCCGCGACAACGCGCGGACGCCGGTGCAGTGGGACGGCGGACCGCAGGCCGGCTTCACGACGGGCGAGCCGTGGATCCCGGTCAACCCGAACCACGTCGAGGTGAACGTCGCGGCCGACCGCGGGGCGGAGCGCTCCGTCTTCGAGTACTACCGCGCGCTGATCGCGCTGCGGCACGAGGACGAGACGGTGCAGCTGGGCCGCTTCGCCCTGCTCGAGGCCGAGCATCCGACGCTCTTCGCGTTCACCCGCACCGGGGCGAGCGAGCTGCTCGTGGTCGGCAACGTCTCCGGTGAGCCGCTCGAGGTCGCGCTGCTCGAGGAGTGGGCCGCAGCCGAGACGGTGCTGGGCAACGTCGCGGGCGCGTCGGGCTCGACGCTCGGACCGTGGGAGGCGCGCATCCTGCGTCGCTGACCGCCGGCTCGGCAGCGCCCCTGCTCCGGCGGGGTGCTGCCGAGCCGGCCTGTGCTGCCCACCGACCTGTGGGGGCGCCGCTCAGGCGGAGGCGCGGTCGAGCTGGGCGATCTCGCTCCGGGTGATCGGCAGCGTGGCGGCTCCGAAGATCGACGCCAGTTCCTCGGCGCCGCGGGCGCGCACGATGACGGCCGAGACCTCCTGGTGCGCGAGCACCCAGGCGAGCGCGGCGGTGCCGGGGTTGCTGCCGTGCGCCTCCGCGACCTCGTCGAGCGCCGCGAGCACCTTGTTGCCGTGCCGGCCGACGTAGTCGAGCGCGGCCTCGAACATGACCGACTCCGGCTCGTCGGAGCGGTGGCGCAGCCGACCCGTCAGGTAGCCGCTCGCGAGCGGCAGGCGGGCGAGGGTGCCGAGACCCTGGCGGAGCACCTCGGGGGCGACGTCGGCCTCGTAGTGCTTGCGCTCCATCAGGTTGTACTCGGCGATCACCGTGGTGAAGGCGGGCAGGCCGAGGTCGCGAGCCGCCGCCTCCGCCTCGGCCAGGGCGGCTCCGCTGAAGTGCGCCGCGCCCAGGGCGCCGACCGAGCCGTTCTCGATGAACGGGGCGACGGCGGCGAGGCTCTCGGCGATCGGGACCTCCGGGTCCTCGCTGTCGAAGGAGAGCAGGTCGATCCGGGTGCCGAGCCGCTCCAGGCAGCCCTCGATCGCGACCCGCACGTCCTCGGCCGCGAGGCCCGGGGCGTCGGGGTGGCGGCCGACCTTGGTGGCGACGAGCAGCTCGTCGCGCCGGGTGGACTGCTCGAGCCAGCGGCCGATCATGTACTCGCTGCGCCCGGTGGCGTAGTGGTCGGCGGTCGAGATCAGCGTCCCGCCGAGCTCGGCGAACGCGTCGAGGACCTCGGTGGTCTCGTCGATGCTCGCGGCCCAGCCGAAGACGGAGCCGTCGAGGGCGACCGGGTGCACGGGCAGACCGGTGGCTCCGAGGAGGCGGGGCGGAAGGGGCGTCTCCGGCGCAAAGGCCGGGGGCGTCGAGTCGGTCACGGGGTCCTCCGGTCGGGGCGGTGCGACGGCACGGTCCCGCCACCGTACCCCACGGACGACGGGCCGCCGGCCCACCGGGGTGCGGCCGCACCAAGGAACGACGGACGCCCGCCCCACCGGAGTGGGACGGGCGTCGGTCGTGCGGGAGGGATCAGCTCTCGGCGGGGACCTCGACGGGCGCCTCGGCGTCCTCGGCCACGACGGGCGCGAGGGACAGCTTGCCGCGGTCGTCGATCTTGGTGATCGAGACGAGCAGCTTCTGGCCGACTCCGAGGACGTCCTCGACGTTCTCGACGCGCTTGCCGCCGGCGAGCTTGCGGACCTCGCTGATGTGCAGGAGGCCGTCCTTGCCGGGGAGGAGCGAGACGAACGCACCGAAGGTCGCGATCTTGACGACGGTTCCGAGGAACTGCTCGCCGACCTCGGGGTTGGTCGGGTTCGCGATGGCGTTGACCTGGGCGCGAGCGGCCTCGGCCGACGGTCCGTCGACGGCACCGATGTAGACGGTGCCGTCCTCCTCGATGGAGATGTCGGCGCCGGTCTCGTCCTGGATCGCGTTGATCGTCTTGCCCTTGGGGCCGATCAGCTCGCCGATCTTGTCGACGGGGATCTGGACCGAGATCACGCGGGGCGCGGTCGGGGCCATCTCGTCGGGCTGGTCGATGGCCGCCGTGAGCACCGCGAGGATCGTGGTGCGCGCGTCCTTGGCCTGCTTGAGCGCGGCGTCGAGGACCGACGACGGGATGCCGTCGAGCTTCGTGTCGAGCTGGATGGCCGTGACGTACTCGGAGGTGCCGGCGACCTTGAAGTCCATGTCGCCGAGCGCGTCCTCGGCGCCCAGGATGTCGGTCAGCGCCGCGTAGCGGGTGTGACCGTCGACCACGTCGGAGACGAGGCCCATCGCGATGCCCGCGACCGGGGCGCGCAGCGGCACACCGGCGTTGAGGAGCGACAGGGTCGATGCGCAGACGGAGCCCATCGAGGTGGAGCCGTTGGAGCTGAGCGCCTCGGACACCTGGCGGATCGCGTAGGGGAACTCCTCGCGGCTCGGCAGCACCGGCACGAGGGCGCGCTCGGCGAGGAAGCCGTGCCCGATCTCGCGACGTTTCGGCGACCCGACGCGGCCGGTCTCACCGGTCGAGTAGGGCGGGAAGTTGTAGTGGTGCAGGTAGCGCTTCTTCGTGACGGGCGACAGCGAGTCGATCTGCTGCTCCATCTTGAGCATGTTCAGCGTGGTGACGCCCAGGATCTGGGTCTCGCCGCGCTGGAAGATCGCCGAGCCGTGGACGCGCGGGATGACCTGCACCTCGGCGTCGAGCGGTCGGATGTCGGCCAGGCCGCGGCCGTCGATGCGGACGCCGTCGCGGAGGATGCGGCCGCGGACGACCACCTTCGTGACGGACTTGTACGCGGCGCCGACCTGCGCGAAGGCCTCGGCGGAGAGGCGGCCGGAGGCGATGCGCTCGGCGATCTGCTCCTTGACCTTCGCCTTGAGGGCGTCGTCGGCGTCCTGACGCTCGACCTTGTCGGCGATCTGGTAGACGCGGACGAGCTCGTCGTAGCTGAGCTCGGCGACGTTGTCGTAGGTCTCCTGCGCGTAGGGCAGGAAGACCGGGTAGTCCTTGACCGGCTTCGCGGTCTCGGCGGCCAGCTTCGACTGCGCCTCGACGAGCGCGCGGAGGAAGGGCTTGGCGGCCTCGAGGCCCTGGGCGACGACGGCCTCGTCGGGCTTGGTGGCGCCCGCCTTGATGAGGTTCCACGAGACGTCGGTGGCCTCGGCCTCGACCATCATGATGGCGACGTCCGAGGAGCCGTCCTCGTTGGTGACGACGCGGCCGGCCACGGTGAGGTCGAAGACGGCGTTCTCGAGCTGCGAGGCCTTGGGGAAGGCGACCCACTGGTCGTTGCCGGAGCCGTCGGACATGAGCGCGAGGCGCACACCGGCGACCGGGCCCGAGAAGGGCAGGCCGGAGATCTGGGTCGAGGCGCTCGCGGCGTTGATCGCGAGGGCGTCGTAGAACTCGTCCGGGGCGATGCTGAGGACCGTGATGACGATCTGGACCTCGTTGCGCAGGCCCTCGACGAACGAGGGGCGCAGCGGCCGGTCGATCAGACGGCAGACCAGGATCGCCTCGGTGGAGGGGCGGCCCTCGCGGCGGAAGAACGAGCCGGGGATCTTGCCGGCGGCGTAGGAGCGCTCCTCGACGTCGACGGTCAGCGGGAAGAAGTCGAAGTTGTCCTTCGGGTTCTTCGACGCCGAGGTGGCGGAGAGGAGCATGGTGTCCTCGTCGAGGTACGCGGCGACCGCGCCCTGAGCCTGCTGCGCGAGGCGGCCGGTCTCGAAGCGGACGGTGCGGGTGCCGTACGAGCCGTTGTCGAGAACGGCTTCGGCGAATGTGATTTCAGGACCTTCCAAGAGGTCTGTCTCCTTAACGTCTGCAGCGGCACCCCTCTGGGCGCCGGCGTTCGTCGGAGCGGCATGACGGTCAGGAATCGCACGCGATCCCACGGCAGGGCTTCGCGCCGTGCCGTCGTGTGGAGGGCGTTCGTGCTGGCCACCAGTAGAAGGGCTCCGGGTCTGCCCGACATCGTCCACTGCGCTGCAGCAGCGCGTGATGTCGCGAACCGGGACTCCACCACCGAGGACCAGCTTCCTGCCGGCCTGCTCCGTGGTTCGAACCCGACGGCGACCGGCGGTCGCTCCCGGATTCGGAACCGGTTCATGCTATCAGTGCGGGCCCCGATCGACCAGGAACCGCGGGATCGCCGCGCGGCTCCGCCCCGGGATCACCGCCGCACGGCTACCAGATCGTGCCGGCCCCGACGGTGATCGCCGCGAGCATCAGCGCGCCGAGGACGAGTCCGACCACCGCGCGGGTCACGCCCGCGCCCCGCCGCGCGCCGCCCTTGACGAGTCCGACGACACCGAAGACGACGGCGAGCAGGTCGAGCGGGCCGCCGAGCAGCAGGCCGATGAACAGCGGGATCGGGGTGAGGAGCACGCCCAGGATCCCGAGGACGAGAGACGCGGTCGCGGCGGCGTTGCCGAGCGGGGCCGCGGGCGGTGCGAGCGGAGCGAGGTCGCCGGTCCACGCGCGGCCGTCCCAGTAGCGCTGCGTGTTCACCTGCGCCGGGTCCGGGTACCAGCCGGCCGGCGGACCCGCCGCAGCCGGCTCGTCCCAGAAGCCGGCCGCCGAGCGGTCGGCGCCGGCCGGGCCCTCGGCGTCAGCCACGGGTCTCGTGCATCAGCAGCTGGACCCGGAGACCGCCCTTGCCCTTCACGATGCGGGCGGGGATGCGCGGCTGCTTGCCGGCCTCGGCGAGCCGGGCCAGGGCCGCCTCGACCACGTTCTCGAGCCCGCGGGGCACGTAGCCGACGAGATCGGTCGGCCGGTGGTTCGCGAAGAGGCGGACCGGCATCGGGGCGTCGGTGCGCTCCTCCTCGATCGTGCGGCGCGGGATGACCGCCGTGATCTCCTCCTCGCCGAGGGCGTGCACGCGGGCCAGCTCGTCCTGGTGCGGCAGGGAGTCGGCGATGCCCAGGAGGGTGTCGCCGCGCTTGGACTTCGGCCGCAGCTCGTAGTCGTAGTCGTCGAGCTTGCCCGAGCCGCGGTCGCCGGCGGGCAGGGGGTCGGAGTCGGAGCGGCCGAACGAGAAGAGCTTCATGCCTCCATCATGGAGCGCCGGGGCCGCCCGTGTCGCGGGCCGCGCCCGCCTCCCGCGGCGGGCGTCCTCAGACGGCCGAGCGCAGCATCCGCGCGATCGCCACCAGCACCAGCGCGAGCACGATCGCGACGAAGCCGACCAGCACCGGGACGGCGGGGAGCACGGCGAGCGCCGCGCCGATCAGGAGCACCGGGACCGCGAGACCGACGTAGGAGGCGAGGAACATCCCGGCGAGGACCTCGCCGCGGGTCTCGTCGGAGGCGAGCGAGCCGGCGACCCCGAGCGCCAGGCGGAAGATCAGGCCGACGCCGGCCCCGGCGATCACGCCGCCGCCGATGAAGGCGGGCAGCACCACGGCGACGGCGCCCCAGGCGACCAGGGCGAGCCCGACGGTGAGGGCCGCGGCGGAGAGGAGCAGCGCGCGGCGGACCGGCAGGCGCGCGGCGGTCAGCTGGGCGACGGCTCCGGCGGCGAAGACACCGAAGGAGACGACGCCCGCCAGCAGGTGCGAGGTCTCGCCGAAGCGGCCGGCCAGGAAGATCGGTGCGAGCGAGGTGAAGAGGCCGAAGACGGCGAAGCCGGCGAACGCGCCGACCGCGGCCGACAGGAAGGTGCCGCGCGAGGCGGCGGGGACGGCGAGCCGCTGCGGGCGGTAGGCGGGCAGCTCCTCGCGGCGCTCGACGGTCTCGGGGACGAGGGCGACCGCGATGCCGAGCACGACGAGCAGTACCAGGAAGACCTCGTAGGGCACGACGAGGGGGCGGTCGACGGTCACCGCGAGGACGCCGCCGATCAGCGGGCCGAGGGCGAGGCCGCCGACGTTGACGAGGGTCGAGACGGCGCGCGAGGCGCCGGGTCCCTCCTCCGGCCGGGCGATCGCGCGGAGCTCGGAGAGGTGGGCGGTGGCGGTCGCGGTGAGCGCGCCGACGCCGATGCCGGTCAGCAGGCGGGCGACGATCAGGCCCGGCACGTCCGGCCAGAGCAGGAAGACGATGCTCGCCAGCACTTCGACGAGGATCGCGGCGAGCAGGATGCGCCGCCGGCCGAGCCAGTCGCTGACGTGACCGGCGAGGAAGAGGCTGGCCACCACTCCGACGGCGTAGGCCGCGAAGATCACCGTCACGACGAAGGCGGGGAAGCCGTCGCGCTGCTGGTAGATCGCGTAGAGCGGGGTCGGCACGGTCGAGAAGGCCATCACGGAGAGGAAGGCGACCGCGATCACCCAGAAGCCGAGGTGGTGCCCGAGCTCGGGGCGGCGTGCGGCGGAGGAGGCGGTGCGGGCGGTCGTGCGCTCGGCGGGGGTTCCGGTGGTCGGCATGCGCCCAGACTGCTCCTCCCGATCGTCCACGTCCAACGGAGGATCATGGACGCATTGATCGACGATCCTGCATGATTCTCGGATGGACGATCGTCAGCTCGCCGCCTTCGTCGCCGTCGCGGAGGAGCTCAGCTTCACCCGCGCGGCCGCCCGCCTCTACGTGGTGCAGTCGACGCTGTCGGCGACCGTCCGCGCGCTCGAGCAGGACCTGGGGGCGCCGCTGTTCACCCGCTCGACGCGGCGCGTGGCGCTGACGGCCGTCGGCGAGGCGCTGCTGCCCTCGGCCCGCGCGGCGATCGACAGCGTCGACCGGATGCGCTCGCTCGCGGCGGAGGACGCGGCGGGGCTCCGCGGCCGGGTCCGGGTCGGCACCTTCTCGGCGCTCGACATCCTCGACCTGCCGGGTGTCCTCGGCGCGTTCCGGCGGCGGCATCCGCTGGTCGACCTGCTCCTGCGCACCTCGCCGAGCGGATCGACCGGGCTGGCGGAGGACCTGCGCCGTGGCCGGCTCGACGTCGCGCTGCTCGCGCTGCCTGTCGCCGAGCTGGACGATCTCGCCGTGACGACCGTCGTCCGCGACCGGTACGTGCTGCTGGTCGACAGCGCGGACCCGCTGGCGGGGCTCGTGCGGCCCTCCCCCGCGGACCTGGAGGGCGCGGCGTTCATCGACACCCCATCCGGGTTCGGCAACCGCGTCAGCGTGGACCGGGCCTTCCGCGCGGCGGGAGCGACGCGACGGGTCGCGACCGAGGTCGCCGATCTGCCCGCCATCCCGCTCTTCGTGCAGGCCGGTCTGGGACCGGCGGTGGTCCCCCGATCGGGCATCGCGCCACTGGAGGGGGTGACCGCGATCGAGCTCGACTGGCCCGGGCTGGTCTGGGAGGTCTCGGTCTGCAGTGCGCAGCGTCCCTCCGCGGCCGTGCAGGCCCTCACCGCGCTGCTGGCGGAGCGGACCGGGGCGGTCTGACGCCTCGGCCGGTCCGGCCCGGCGCGCGCTCAGCCCTCGCGTAGGGGCCCGCGGACGATCGAGTCTCCCGAGTGCTGCGGGTCTCCGTCGTCGGGCTCCTCGGAGATGTCGACGAGCGAGTACTCGGAGAGGTCGATGTCGGCGGGGACCGTGAAGCGGCCGTCCGTGCCGTCCAGCACCCCGAGCCCCACCAGTCCGGTGGCGTCGGCGGCGATCAGCCAGACCTCGCGGTAGGAGTCGGTCGCGCCGGCCGCGTCGAGGTGCACGACCAGCCGGCGCTCGCCGTCGGCGTCCTCGAGCTCGGCGCTGCCGCTCGCGCCCTGCCAGTCGGGGAAGGCGGCGAGATCGGCGCGGGCGACCACGACCGCGTCGGTGCCCTGCGACGCCTGCAGCCAGAAGCCGCCGACGACGCCGATCGCCAGGGCCGCGAGGGCGGCGAGCGCTGCGGGGAGCAGCCGGCGAGCGCGCGGTCGGCGGTGCGAGGGCGTGTGGCGGCCCACCGGGAGCGCGGTGACCGGGGCGATCGGCGCATCCGCGCTCCCCAGCGCGAGCTCCCCGCGGATCCGGTCCCAGACCTCCGCCGGCGGCGCCTCGAGGGTCAGCGAGCGGCTCTGCCGGCCGAGACCGGCGGCGTGGCCGAGCTCGACCAGCTGCTGAGCGCACTCGGGGCACGCCTCGAGGTGGGCGGCGGCGTCGGCGGAGGAGTCCTCGCCGAGGGCGAGGAGGGCGAGCTCGTCGGGATCGAGGTGGGTCATGTGCTGCTCACCTCCAATCGGGAGCGGAGTCTGTCGAGACTGCGGCGGATGTGGCTCTTGACGGTGCCGAGCGGCAGGCCCGTCAGCTCGGCGATCTCGGTGTGGGTCAGGTCGTCGTAGAAGGCGAGGCTCATCACCCGCCGCGGGACAGGGTCGAGGCGGGCGAGCTCGTCGGCCACCAGGACCCGCTCCTCGAGATCGACCGCCGGCTCGCCCTCGTCCGCCGGGGCGACCGCGACCAGCGCGGCGGTGAGCCGGCGCTCGCGCGAGCGGTTCTCGTGGGCGTCCGCGATGCGCTTGCGCGAGATTCCGACCAGCCAGGCGCCGAGCGCCGCGCGGCCGGGGTCGAAGCTGCCGCGCCCGGTCCAGGCGGAGACGAAGACCCGCTGGACGACGTCCTCGGCGTCGCCGCGGTCGCCGAGCGAGCGCAGGGCGAGGGTGAACACGAGCGGGGACCAGCGGGAGTAGGCCTCGGCGAGCGCCGACTCCTCCCCCGCGGCGAACCGGAGGCCGAGGCGCTGGACGAGGGCGCGCTCGTCGGCGGCCTCGTCGTCGGGCTCGCGGGTCTGGGCGTCGCTCAGGGGGGTCCTCCTGGACTGGGGGCGGCAGCGGAGCCCGGTCGCGAGTGGCTCTGCGGCCGGCGGCGCTGCGGTGACGCTCATGCTACGGCTCGCTCACGGCGGGAGCACGGAAGCGGCCGGCGGGAGTCATCGTCGGGCGGTCACGGCGAGGGGGTCGCGGTGACGACCACGTTGCTGAGGTAGTGGCGGGTGTCGTAGTCGAAGTCGCCGCCGCAGGTGATCAGGACCAGCCGGGCAGCGCCGTCCTGGACGAAGACGCTGGAGAGGTCGACCGTGGTCTTCTCCGTGGTCTCGACGGTGTCCACCGTGTAGACACGCTGGACGCCGTCGTCGCCCGTGAGGCCGATGCGCTGGCCGGGCTGCGCCTTCTTCAGCTCGGCGAACGGGCCGAGGCCGTAGGTGAGGGAGTCGACGTGGGCGGCGATCACGGTCGTCCCCTCCGCGGCGTCGAGCCCCCGGCCGTAGCGGTACCAGCCGGCCACGTCGGTGTCGGCGACCAGCTCCATCGTGCCGTCGTCGGCGACGCCGACCGGCTGCACGGGCATGTCGATCGGCAGGCCGTCGACGACCAGGCGCGTCGGCGCGAGCACCACCGGCGCGGGAGTCGCACCGAGGCGGGCGTCCGCGACCGGGACGTCCGGCACCGCGGCGGCGGACGGGCCGGGAGTGCTGGAGGGGATCGCGGCCGGCGTCGACGTCGGGAGCGGCGCACTCGCGTCAGGGGCGGGCACGACCCCGACCGCCTGTGCCGAGCAGCCGCCGAGGCCGAGGCCGACCGCGATCGCGCCGACCACGAGGAGAGCGCGCGGCCGGGTGGGGATCCTGCTCATCACGTCCTCCTCTCGTCGTGGTCGGCGGCCGGCCCGGGTGCGGGGGCACACCGGGCCGGCGGTCTTCGGTGCCGGTCGGGGACCGGCGGTCGTCCGCGTCGGTCAGCGACCGGCGGCGGCCTTGCGGCGGCCGACCAGTGCGGCGCCGATCAGCGCGAGCGAGGCGAGGGCGGCAGCGCCCCACCAGCCCGCGGCCGCGTCGGTGCGGTTGTCGGCGGCGAGGCCGGCCTCACCGGCGGGGACACCGGACGGCGAGGAGTGCAGACCGCCGATGGTCTGCGTCGCGAGGGCGAGGTTGCCCTTCTCCAGGCTGCCCCAGGCGTAGACGATCGTGTTGACGCCCTCCTGGACCTGGACGTCGGCCGGGCCGATGACCGGGGTGGTGGTCCCGGTCGCGGCGACCACGGTCGAGATCGTGGCCGGAGCGAGGTTCAGGACGCCCTCGTTCGGGTTGGTCACGTTCGTCAGCACGGGCGAGCCGCCGGCGAGGATGTCCACGGCGGGCGCCGCGGCGATGTGGCGGACCGTGAGGCGTCCCTCTCCGGCCGCGGTGGCGGAGATGTCGTTCGGGAACAGCGTCGCGGTGGGGGTGTTGTCGGGCGTGAGGTGCGCGGCGACGGTGTAGCTCTTGCCGGCCTCGAGCGCGAGGTCGACCGGGCCGATGACGGGAGCGCTCGCGTCGGCGGCGTCCGCGGCGGTGATCGCGACGGTGTACGTCCCGGTGGGCAGGTCGAGCGGGCCGGCCAGCGAGCCGGGCGTGAAGTCGTCGAGCGTCAGTGCTCCGTTGACGTACACGTCGACCGGGGTGTCGGGGACCGCGTGCAGCACGTAGAGGTCGGCCGAGTCGGCGTCGGCCGCGCTCGCGGGGGCGGCGGCGAGACCGGCGACGGCGAGGGTGCCGAGGCAGGCTCCGGCGAGCAGGCGGTGGGTGAGGCGGGAGGTGGTCACGGTGTTCCTCTTTCACGACGGGACCCGCGGGCGGGTCGGTGGGTTCTCGAGAAGGGCCTTCACCACTACTTCCGGCCGAGGGGCCTCCGCGGATGCACCGGACCGGAGAATTCTCGAAGGAATTCCCGTCCCTTCCCCACCGGTCGCGCTCAGGGCCTGGTCAGGGCCCGGTTCCGGGTCTAGCCTCCGAGGAGAGGGAGTCCCGCATGGTGCGTCGAGGCACGGTGGCGTCCGCGCTCGATCGGGTGCGGCGGGGTGGAGTGCGGCCGACTCGCTCCGTCGCCGCCGTGCGTCGCCGCGACTCCCCCGGCCGGCTCCTCGGCGCGACCGCCGCCTCCGCCGCCGCGATCGCGGTGCTCGCGCTCGCCCTCGCCGCCCTCGCTCCCCTCGCCGGGCTGCCCTCCGCGGCCGGCGGGACGACCGGGCCGTGCGACGAGCCGCGCGAGCTGCTCGCCGCCTCCTCAGTGGTCGACCGCGAGGGCGAGGCGCTGGCCGGGCATCTGCTGGCCTGCGTCGACGCCGACCACCGGAGTCTGACCATCCACAATGACACCCCCGTCGCCTGGGTGCTGAGCGATCCCGGGGTGCGCGGGGTGGTCGGTCAGAGCGACCCGCGCCGCGACGCCGGAGTCACCGGTCTGCTGAGCGCGTACTCCGCTCGGATCGGTCGCGGCCTGGTGCTCCCTCCGGGAGCGTCCGCCGCGATCTCGGCCGGTCCGGGCCGGCTGGCGCCGCGACCGGACGAGGAGGCGACCCGGCTGTTCCTCGCGCTGACGGCGATCGTCGGCGCCCAGGATCAGGTGCGGGCCACCGAGCCGGCGCGAGCGCCGCGGAGCGTGGTCCGGACGGCGGCGCTGACCTGCGCGCTCGCGCTCGTGCGGGACGGCGCCGCCCCCGGCGCCGCGTCGATCACCCGGGCGGCCGGCGAGCCCGCCTGCTCGGACGCCTGGCAGCGGGCGCAGGCGAAGGCCCTCGACGACCGGTGGACCCTCCCCGGTCTCGCCGAGGCCCTGGCGCTGCCCGGACGACCCGAGGCGGACGCCGCGCTCGCGCGGTCGGCGGCCGACTGGTTCGCGGCGTCGGCCGGCTTCTCCTGGGGCGGCGTCGACCGGCCGGAGCGCCTGGACTGAGCACGCCGCCGGGGCGCGCGATGCCGGGGAACTCGGTGGCCGGGAACGCGGAACGGGCCGCCCTCCCGGAGGAGAGCGGCCCGTTCTGAAGAAGATCGCGGTGTCATCGAGACCCCGCGCTCGACCCGGTGAGGGGAGGAGCGGGGAGGACTATCGACGCAGGCCGAGACGCTCGATCAGCGAGCGGTAGCGGCTGATGTCCACGTCCGACAGGTAGCCGAGGAGTCGACGGCGCTGACCCACGAGCAGCAGCAGACCACGTCGCGAGTGGTGATCGTGCTTGTGCTCCTTGAGGTGCTCGGTGAGGTCCTTGATCCGCTTGGTCAGGACGGCCACCTGCACCTCGGGGGATCCGGTGTCACCGGGGTGGGTCGCGTACTCTTCGATGATCGCCTTCTTGACGTCTGCTTCGAGTGCCATGAATGGGATCCCCTCTCTCTCGTTGCGCGGTGCCCGGCGCCTGATGCGTGGGCTCTCTTGATCCGCGGCCGTTGGACGGCAACCTGAGGAGCCTACCAGAGCACAGGGGCCGGTGGTCGAGCGGATCGGTCGCCTGCCGGCGGGGGCCGGCGGGGACCGGTGGGTCAGGCGCCGACGGCCCGGTTCCAGAGCTCGACGAGCCACGGCGAGACGAGCAGCTCCCAGAAGAGGACGACGAGCACGTTCAGCCCGACGCCGATCCAGCCGGCGATCGCCGGACGGCCCTCGCGGCGTCGCGCGCGGATCGAGGAGACGCCGAGCAGCACGCCGGCGAGCAGGAGCGCGTGGATGATCGCGGTGTAGAGGACGCCCACGAGCAGGTCGCTGACGGCCTGGTCGCCCGGGTAGGCGCCGAGCGAGATGATCGCGTACCAGACGAAGAACGCGATCGGGACGACGACGATCGCGAGGAGGATCGACGCCGTCGCGGCCCCGTAGCGTCGGCGGAGCGCGGCGAAGCGGCCTCCCGAGGCCGCGGCGCTCGAGCTCGCGGTGCGGGTCCGGGTGCGCGGAGCGGGGGCGGCGCGGCGCGCGGGGGCGGCGCCGGCGGCGCGCGGCGCGGTGGTGCGCGGGCGTCGGGGCGCGCCGTCGGATGACGTGCTCATGCTCCCCACCCTACGGGCTCCGTCCTGACGGCCCCGCGCGCCCGATCGCCGCGCTGCACCGCCGCGCAGCACCACCGCCCAGCACCACCGCCGTCGCCTCCGCACGGACCCTGCGGGCAGGCACGAGAATGGAGCGGGTGAGCCAGCCCCCCTCCGCGCCCCGGCGCAGCCACGTCGTCGACCTCTCCCCCCTCCGCGAGTCCCCCGCCTTCGCCCGCCTCTGGGCGGGCAACGTGATCTCCGGCATCGGCGGGCAGATGACGATCGTCGCCGTCGGCCTGCACATCTACGAGCTGACCGGATCGACGCTCGCCGTCGCGATGGTCGGCGTGGTGGCGCTGGTGCCGACCGTGATCGCCGGGCTGTACGGCGGCATGCTCGCGGACGCCTTCGACCGGCGGCTGGTGCTGCTGCTCTCCGCGATCGTCGCCTGGGGTTCGACCGCGGCGATCGCGGCGCTCGCCTGGTTCGGGGCGGAGACCCCGCTCACCCTCTACGCGCTGACGGCGGTCAACGCCGTGGCGACGACCATCATCGGCGCGACCCGGATGACGGTGGCGCCGCGGCTGCTGCGGCTCGAGCTGGTGCCGGCGGCGGCGGCGCTCGGCGGGATAGCGGGCGGCGTGGAGGTGACGGTCGGGCCGGCTCTCGCGGGCGTGCTGGTCGCCTCCTCCGGCTTCGCGGTGACCTACACGATCGACGTGGTGCTCTTCCTCGCGGCATTCCTCGGCATCGCCGGGCTGCCCGCGCTGGTGCCCGAGGGCGAGCGGCAGCGGCCGGGGCTGGAGTCGCTGCGCTACGGGCTGCGGTTCCTCCGCGGGGCGCCGAACATCCGGCTGTCCTTCCTCGTCGACATCGTGGCGATGACGTTCGGGCAGCCGCGGGTCGTCTTCCCGGCGGCGGCCGCGCTGCTGCTGGGCGGCGGGGCGGTGACCGTCGGCTTCCTCACCGCGGCGTACGCGGTCGGGGCGCTGCTGAGCAGCGTCTTCTCGGGGCGGCTGACCGGGGTGCGGCATCAGGGGCTCGCGATCGGCCGGTCGATCCAGGCCTACGGCGCGCTGATCCTCGGCTTCGGCGCGGTGCTGCTGGTCGCGGAGCTGACGGCGCACGACGCCTCCGAGCCGAACCTCGGCCTGATCGCGGCGGCGTCGGTCGCGCTCGCGGGAGCCGGTGCGGCCGACAACGTCAGCTCGATCTTCCGGCAGACGATGCTGCAGACCGCGGTGCCCGACAACATGCGCGGGCGGCTGCAGGGCGTCTTCATCGTGGTGGTCACGGGCGGGCCGCGGGTGGGCGACCTCTACACGGGGCTGCTCGCCTCGCTCGCACTGCTCTGGCTGCCGCCGCTGGCCGGCGGACTGGCGATCGTCTTGATCCTGGCGGCGGTGCTGCGGCTCAGCCCGGGCTTCCGGCGCTACGACGCGCTGCACCCGGTGGCCTGAGGCCCGGGGGACCGCGCCGCACCCCGCTGGACGGGCGTGCGACGCGGTCGACGGGCTACTCGCCCGCGTAGGCGCCGGCGGCGTTGCCGTCGGTGAGGTCGTTCGAGACCTCGCCGCTGTCGTCGTCGCGTCCCTCGACGCGGACGGGGCGGTAGACGTGGAAGCCGTCGATCTCGCCGTCCAGCTCCCAGACGACCTCGACCTCCTCGCCGTCGATGTCGGCGACGCGGGTGAGGGAGCGCTGCGGGGAGCCGTCGATGAGTTCGAGGCGGATGCTCTCCTGCTCCGCGCCGCTGTCGAGCATGGCCGTGTACGTGGTGGTGTCCATCCCTCGACGCTAGCCAGGCCGTCGGCGCGCTCGCCACCCCTTGCGGCGGCCGTGCTTCCGCGTAGCGTCGGCAGCATGACCGACACCACCATCACCCCCGCCACGGACGACGACCGCGCTCAGATCACCGAGATCGTGAAGAGCGCGAAGATCGGACTCCTCACCACCGTCAACGAGACCGGGCAGCTCGTCAGCCGGCCGCTCGCCGCGCAGGACGTCGACTTCGACGGCGACCTCTGGTTCTTCACTCAGGACCCGTCGGCGAAGGTCGACGACATCCGCGCCAACCCGAGCGTCAACGTCGCCTTCGAATCGAAGAAGGGCTACCTGTCGGTGGCCGGCTCGGCGACCGTCGTGCACGACCCCGCCAAGGTGGACGAGCTGTGGTCGCCCTCGATCTCGGCCTGGTTCCCCGACGGCAAGGACGACCCGACCGTTGCGCTGCTGCGCGTCTCGGCCGAGACCGTCGAGCTCTGGGTGACCGACTCCCCCGCCCCCGTCGTGCTCTTCAAGGTCGCCAAGGCGGCCGTCACCGGCGGCCAGCCCGACATCGGCGAGAACCGCACCGTCTCCTTCGAGTAGCCGCGGCTCCTTCCTCTCCGCGAGATGCCACTTGTGCACGCTTTTCACGGCGTGTCTTGCTCATAAGTGGCATCTCGCGGGAGGGGTAGAAGTGCGGACTCTTTCCGCGAGATGCCAGTTGTGCACGCCTTTTGCGGCGTGTCGCGTGCACAAGTGGCATCTCGCGGAGGGGGGCAGAGGTTACGGGCCGCCGAAGCGCTCGGTGCGGACTCGGGCGGGGTCGTGGCCCTGGGCGACGAGGGCGGTGGCGACGGCCTCGACGAAGGCGGTGGGGCCGCAGACGTAGACCGTCGGCTCCTCCGAGGCGGGGATCGCCGTGGCGGCCAGCAGCTCGGGCGTGAGCCGGCCCGCGGGACGTGCGGCGTCGGGCGGGGCGACGCGGGTGTACACGAGCTCGGTCTCGACGCCGCCGCGGTCGGCGGGAAGCTCGCCGAGTGCGCGCAGGTCGTCGCGGTAGTAGGCGAAGACGCTGGAGCGCACGGAGTAGAGCAGGCGCATCGGGGCGGCGCTGCCGACGCGGCCGTGCTCGCGAGCCATCGCCATCAGCGGGACCAGACCGCTGCCGCCGGCGATCAGCTGCACCGGCTCGGTCTGCTCGGGACGCCAGACGAACCAGCCGCCGATCGGACCGCGCACCTCGAGGCGGTCACCCGCCTCCAGGCCCTCGACCAGGTAGGGCGAGACCTCCCCGTCGTCGAGGCGCTCGACGGCCAGCTCGACGCGCTCGCCGTCGGAGGGCGCGCCGATGGAGTAGGAGCGGCTCGCCTGGTAGCCGTCGGGCGCGGTCAGCCGCACGTCGAGGTGCTGCCCGGCGAGGTGCCCGGGCCAGCCGGGGACGCGGAGCGCGATGAGGCGAGAGGTCGGAGTGAGCGGCAGGACCGACTCGGTCACCGCCTCCGTCCAGATCACCAGTAGCGCTCCTCCTTCCAGGGATCGCCGTGCATGTGGTAGCCGTTCTGCTCCCAGAAGCCGGGCTCGTCGCCGGGCATGAGGCGGAGGCTGCGGACCCACTTCGCGCTCTTCCAGAGGTAGAGGTGCGGCACGAGCAGCCGCGCGGGGCCGCCGTGCTCGGCCGCGAGCGGCGCCCCCTCGAACTCGGTCGCGATCCAGGCCTTGCCGTCACGGATCTCGGAGAGCGGCAGGTTGGTCGTGTAGCCGCCGTAGCTCTGCGCCATCACGAAGCCGGCGTCGCTCTCGATGCCGTCGAGCAGGAGGTCGACCGAGACGCCGCGCCAGTTCGTCGCGAGCTTGGACCAGCGCGTGACGCAGTGGAGATCGGTGTGGATGTCCTCGCGGGGCAGCGCGGCGAACTCGTCCGCCGTCCAGCGGCGCACTCCTGCGGGGCCGGCGTCGATCGAGAAGGCCCACTCGTGGATGTTCGGGGTCGGTCCGATCGAGAGGACGGGGAAGCCCTTCTCCAGGTACTGGCCCGGCGGGATGTCCGGGTTCTGCTCGCGCTTGCCGAAGAAGCCCCGCGTGATGATGCCCATGTCCGCCTCAAGTCCTCGGGTGCGCCCCGGTCCGTGGATGCCGCTCGTCGCTCGCCAGGCTAGCGCGCGGCGCCCCGCTACCGCATCGGGCCGCGAGCGGCGAGCCCGCGACCGTGTCGGGGGTGGGTGCGAGGATCGGGCCATGAGCAGAACAGTCGTGCCGCCGTATCTCCTCGTCCGCATCGCCCGACTCGACGACCCGGCGTTCGCCCGGGCCGCGCGGGCGGCCAGCCGCTCGCTCGAGCAGGACGTGCCCTTCCGTCGCGTCCGGCCGGGCGAGCCCTCCCCCGGTCGCTCGACCGCCACCGCGTCGCCGGTCCCCCGCGCGGAGCGGGTCGCCGCCCTCCAGCGGACCATCTCGGACGCGCAGACGACCGAGACCCTGCCCGGCACCGTCGTGCGCACCGAGGGCGCTCCCGCCACCGGCGACGCCGCGGCGGACGAGGCCTACGACGGGCTCGGCGCGATGTCCGAGTTCCTGCAGCAGGCCTTCGGCCGCGACTCGATCGACGACGCCTGGCTGCCGCTGGACGCGACGGTGCACTTCGGCGAGGACTACGACAACGCCTTCTGGGACGGCTCGCGCATGGTCTTCGGCGACGGCGACGGGCAGGTCTTCCGCCGCTTCACGGTCTCGCAGAGCGTGATCGGCCACGAGCTGGCGCACGGGATCACCGAGTACACCGCCAACCTGGTCTACCGCGGGCAGTCGGGGGCGCTCAACGAGTCGATCTCGGACGTGTTCGGCGCGATGCTCGAGCAGTTCGGCGCCGGCCAGAGCGCGGAGGACGCGAGCTGGCTGATCGGCGAGGGCCTCTTCACCGACGAGGTGCAGGGCACCGCGCTGCGCTCGATGATCGCGCCGGGCACCGCCTACGACGACGACGTGCTCGGCAAGGACCCGCAGCCCGGCTCGATGGCCGACTACGTCGACACCGAGGACGACAACGGCGGCGTGCACATCAACTCCGGCATCCCCAACCGCGCGTTCGCCGTCGCGGCGATCGAGCTCGGCGGTCCCTCGTGGGAGCGCGCGGGGCAGGTCTGGTACGACGTGCTGACCGGCGGCGTGCTCACCGCGACGGCGGATTTCGAGGGCTTCGCCGCCCTCACCGTGGCCGCCGCGGCCGAGCGCTTCGGCGGCGGCTCCGAGGTCGAGGCGGCGGTCCGCACCGGCTGGACGACGGTGGGGGTCGCGCTGCCGGAGTAGCCGGCTCCCCCTGCTGGTCGAGGAGCCGGCGCAGCCGCCTCCCCCTGCTGGTCGAGTAGCCCCGCAGGGGCGTATCGAGACCCACCATCGTCAGCAGTCCCGTCTGCAGGCTCGCCTCTCGGCGGTGGTGGATCTCGATACGCCCGCTGCGCGGGCTACTCGATCAGCATGGGGGCCCAACGCGCGGGTCACACGGCCGGCATGAGCGCCCGTCGCGCGGACCACACGGGCAGCATGAGGTCCCGCCGCGCGGGCTGCTCGACCAGCATGCTGTGGGGGCGGGCGCGTACGATCGCGGCCATGGATGTGATCGTGTCGCGCAGTGGCGGCTTCGCCGGGCTCCGCCGGGTCTGGCGGATCGATGTCGATCAGCAGCCGGACGAGGGCGCCTGGCACGCTCTGATCGGCTCGCTCGACTGGGACGACCGGCCGCGCGCCGCGGCGACCCCCGCCGGGCGGCCCGACCGGTTCGTCTACGAGATCCGGGTGCAGACGCACACGGTGCGGCTCGGTGAGACGGAGCTCGACGGGGCCTGGCGCGAGCTGGTCGAGCGGGTGAAGAGGGCGCAGCCGCGCTGAGGGCCTCGGTAGTCGACGAGCGAAGGCGCAGACCCCGGTGATCCGGGGGCTGCGCCTTCAGTGCTTGCGGGGTGGGTCTCGATACGCCCCTTCGGGGCTACTCGACCAGCATGAATCGAGACGCCCCTTCGAGGTACTCGACCAGCACGAATCGATACGCCCCTTCGGGGCTATTCGACCAGCATGCGGCGGAGTGCGGGCTTACTTGGTGCCGAGGAGGTCGATCACGAAGATCAGGGTCTTGCCGGAGAGGGGGTGGCCTCCGCCGGCGGGGCCGTAGGCGAGGGCGGGCGGGCAGATCAGCTTGCGACGGCCGCCGACCTTCATGCCGGGGATGCCCTGCTGCCAGGCGCGGATGAGGTTGTTGAGGGGGAAGTTGATCGACTGGTTGCGGCTCCAGGAGGAGTCGAACTCCTCGCCGGTGTCGTACTCGACGCCGAGGTAGTGCACGTCGACGGTGGAGCCGGGCTGGGCCTCGGCGCCGTCGCCGATGACGAGGTCCTCGACGACGAGGGTGTCGGGGGCCGGGCCGTCGGGGGCGTCGAGCTCGGGCTTGGTCAGGTTCTCGCTGCTCATGCTCTCCATCCTAGGAGGGCCGCCCTGGACGCTCGGTCCGGCCGCTCCCCCGCCCGGACCGGCTCACTCCACCAGGGTGAGGCGCTGCGTCGGCCGGGTCATCGCGACGTACAGCGAGGCGGCGCCGCGCTCCTCCGCCGCGATCAGCCGCGGCCGGGCGATCACGACGGAGTCGAACTCGAGCCCCTTCGCGTCGGCCGTCGAGAGCACGGCGACCGGCCGGTCGAGTCCGCGGGAGCCGCGGCCGACCTCGCGGCCCAGTTCCTGCTCCAGCCGTGCGGTGATCGCGTCGAGCTCGTCGTCGGGCGCGATCACGGCGAGCGTGCCGTCCCCGATCGCGCGGTCCTCCAGGACGACGGCGAGCACCCGGTCGGCGAGCACGGCGTCGCCGCGGTCGCGCACGGTGCGGACCGGCCACTCCGTGGAGCGCACCGCCTCGCCCGGGGTGATCTCGAGTCCGTTCTCGCGCGCGGTGCGCTCGGCGTAGGCGACGATCTGCGCGGGCGTGCGGTAGTTGACCGTCAGCTCCTCGAGGCGCCACGGCGCGGCCTCGCCGTCGCGGCCCTGGCGGCCGAAGGTGTCGCGGAGGGCCGCGTCCCAGCTGGATGCGGCAGAGGCGCCGGACGCCTGGGCGACGTCGCCGACGATGGTGAAGGAGCGCATCGGGCAGCGCCGCAGCAGCACCCGCCACTGCATCGGCGAGAGCTCCTGCGCCTCGTCGACCACGACGTGCCCGTAGGTCCAGGAGCGGTCGGCCGCCGCGCGCTCGGCGGTGGTGCCGACACTGGTGCGCTCGGCGAAGCCGGCTGCGAGGTCCTTGGCGTTGACGAGCCCGTCGACGCCCATGTTGCGGATCGCGGCCTCGGCGTTCTCGACGTCGCGGCGGCGCTGCTCCTTCTCGGCCTTCTTCTGCGCGTCGGCGTGGTCGTCGTAGGCGCCGAGGAGCTCGGCCGCCTCGTCGAGCAGCGGCACGTCGGAGACGGTGAAGGCTGCGTCGCGGTCGCGGCGGAGCAGGGCGCGCTGGTCCGGGGTCCAGCGCGGGGTGAGCGAGGCGAACCAGTTCGGCCGGGCGTAGAGGTCCTGCAGCAGCTTCTCCGGGGTGAGCGGGATCCACGCGGTGTTGAGGGCGACGCGGACGTCGTAGGCGGTGCGGACGTCCTCGCGGAGGACGGCCTCGTCGGCCTCGTCGACCGTGTTGCCGTGGCTGCGGAGCTGGTCGGCGAGCTGCCGCGTCAGCTGGGTGATCATCGCCTTGACGAAGGTGACGCGGGCCTCGTTGTGCGGCTTGCGGGAGTCGCGGGCGCGGGTGATCGCCCGCTCGACCTCGTGCGGCTCGAGCCGCAGCTTCTCGCCGTTGACGTCGAGGACCAGCGTCTCGGCCGGCACGGCCTGGCGCGAGCGGACGGCGCGCTTGAGCAGCTCGGCCATCCGCGCGGAGCCCTTGACCCGGGCGACCGCCGGGCGGTCCTCCTCGATCAGGTCGAGGCCCGGGTAGAGCTGGCCGAGGGTGGAGAGCACGACGCCGGTCTCGCCGAGCGACGGCAGCACCGCCTCGATGTAGCGCAGGAAGGAGCGCGACGGCCCGACGACGAGCACCCCGGACGAGGCGATGCGGTCGCGGTGCGAGTAGAGGAGGTACGCGGCGCGGTGCAGCGCCACCGCGGTCTTGCCGGTGCCAGGGCCGCCCTGCACGACGAGCACGCCCCGCAGCTCGGAGCGGATGATGCGGTCCTGCTCGCTCTGGATGGTCGCGACGATGTCGTGCATCCGCCCCGTGCGCTGGGCGCCGAGGGCCGCCATCAGCGCGCCCTCGCCCTGAAGCGCCGTGCCCTCGCGGAGCAGCTCCTCGTCGAAGACCTCGTCCTCGAAGCGGACCACCTCGCGGCCGCGGAGGGTCAGGTGCCGGCGGGCGCGGGTGCCCATCGGCCGGGCGGCGGTGGCCTGGTAGAAGGCGGCCGACTGGGGAGCGCGCCAGTCGAGCAGCAGGGTGTCCTGCTCGTCGTCGCGGAGGCCGATGCGGCCGATGTAGCGGTGCTCCGTCTCGGCGTCGGCGAGGGTGAGCCGGCCGAAGGCGAGCCGGTCGTCGGCGCCCGAGAGCGAGCGGATGCGGTCCTCGTAGAGGCGCGCGAACGCGTCGCGCTCGGACCGGCTCTGGTGGTTGCCGCCGACGCTCTCGATCCGGACCGAGTCGAGCGCCTCCCTGGACTGCGCGATCAGCTCGTCGAGGCGGGCGTAGAGCCCCGCCACGTACGCGCGCTCGCGCGAGAGCTCGGACTCGAGGATCGTGTCGCTGTCCGTCATCGTGCGCCCTTCCCTGCCGGTTCCGCGGTCTCGGGCGGGAGGCGGATGCGCTCCGGGGACCGTCGAAAACAGGCGGTCCAGTCTAACGACCGCGCGGGCGCCGACCGGCGCGACGGGGCTTCTCGCGCCTCGCCGAGGGCGAACGGCGCCGCCCTCTTGCGGGCGGCCGCCGAGAGGCGCATGCTGTCCTCCAAGAAGAGTTCGACGCCCCGTCAGAGCAGCCGGCCCTGCCGCTGCCGCAGGGCGTCGAGGTCTTTTAACGGGCGTACCTGGCTGAGGGTCTCGCTGCGCCGCTCGGGAAGAGAAGCGGCCGCCCCCGCGTTGCACGGTGCATGCCTTCGACGAGCAGCACTGTCACCGCCCCCTCCCGCGCCTCGATCGACACCACCGAGTCGGCCCGCGCCGGCTGGGAGTCGTGGCTCGCGCGCCGCGCCGAACGGGTCACCGGCCCGCGCGGCGACCTGGCCCTGGTCGAGACCCGCTGGCTCGAGCCGGGCGAGCGCGTCGACGACGAGGCCGCGCTGGCCGGCTACGGGCCGACCGCGACCCTCACGCGCATGCGCCGCGCGAGCCTGGACACCGGCGAGGAGGAGTACGGCTACCGCGTCTGGGACGCGGCCTCCGAGGGCATCCGCTCGTTCGACGCGATCGAGACCTTCCCCTTCGACGCCGCCTGGGTGCTCGAGGCCTGGTTCGAGCCGGTCGACGACGCGCGCACCATCCCGTTCGAGCACCTCCGCGACAACGGAGCGACGCGCGACCTCGTCGTGCCCGGCGACATCACCTTCTCGCTCGTCGACGACGGGCGGGCGCACGAGTACACGGTCGCCGCGTTCGACGACGGCGGCACGCTGCTCGTCCCGTTCGGCGACCCGACCAACCGCAGTGACGACCCGGAGCTGAAGAGCTACCCGGTCGGCCGGTTCCTCGTGGTGCAGCGCCTGGGCGGAGCGGCCGACGCCGGGACGCCCGGCCCGGTGCTGCTCGACTTCAATCGCGCCTACATCCCGCCGTGCGGGTTCTCGCCGCACTACAACTGCCCGCTGCCGCCCGCGCAGAACCGCCTCGGCGTCGCGGTCACCGCCGGCGAGCGCCGGGTGCTGCGCGCCGACTGAGGCCGCTCGGGCTCAGGGTCGGCCGTCTCCCGCGGGAGGCGCCGGCCTCGGGTCCGCCGGCCTCGGCTCAGAGACTCTCCCAGGTCGTGCGCGCGGCAGGGCCCGGCACAATGCGGACGCGGTCGATCGCCGACCGACGCCCCTCCCGGTCGACGAAGGCGAGCTCGAGCCGCTCGCCCGAGTCCGCGTCGGAGGCGAGCGAGGCCGCGCCGTGCGGGGCCGGGCGGTTCTCGTCGCCCCACTGGGCGAGCGCGACGAGGACGAGCTTGAGCGCACGGCCCTGCTCGGTCAGCTCGTAGCGCGAGCGCTCCCGCGAGCCCTCCGGCCGGTAGGGCACCTTCTCGAAGACGCCCGCCTCGGTCAGGGTCCGCAGCCGCGCCGAGAGCACATCGCTCGGCACCCCGAGCCGCTCGCGGAACTCCGAGTAGGTGCTCGCCCCGCGCAGCGCCTCGCGGACGATCAGGAGGCTCCAGCGCTCGCCGAGCAGTTCGAGCGACCGGGCGACCGAGCAGCGCTCGGCGCGGTCGTCGTCGACGTCGACGGGGCTGCGGGCGGTGGACACTCACCGAGACTAACCCGGCTCGACCTCGCTTGGACATTCCAAGCCAGGGCACTAGCGTGACCTCCATGCCGACTCCCAGCACTCTCGTCCGCCCTTCCGCGCGCTTCGGGCGGCGAGGCGCCTTCTGGGTCTCGACGCTCGTGCTGGCGCTCTGCCTCTGGTCCAGCGGCGCCCCCTCCGTGCTCTACCCGAGCTACGTCCAGGAGTGGGGCCTCTCCCCCGTCGTCATCACCTCCGTCTTCGGCGCCTACCCCGTCGCGCTGCTGCTCGCGCTGCTCCTGATCGGCGGACTGTCCGACGTGATCGGGCGGCGGCGGACGATGCTGCTGGGCATCGCGCTGATCGCGGTCTCGGCGGTCGTGTTCTCGCTCGCGGACGGCGTCGCGCTCCTCTACGTCGGCCGGGCGATGCAGGGCGTCGGGACCGCGCTGGCGCTCAGTGCGGCGAGCGCCTCCCTCGTGGACGACAACGTGTCCGCGAACCCGCGCCTGCCCTCCTCGCTCACGACCGTGTCGACCGCCGCGGGGCTCACCCTCTCGCTGCTGCTCTCGGGCGCGCTGGCGCAGTACGCGCCGCTGCCGCTGCAGCTGAGCTACTGGGTCCTGGCGCTGGTCGGGGCGGTCACCCTCGTCCTGCTGGCGCTCGGCCGCGACGACCGCCCGGTCGCGGGCGCCCGCTGGCGGCCGCACCTCCCCTCCGTGCCGGTCGGCCTCCGAAGGGCGTACGCCGGCGCGACCCTCGCCGTCTCGGTCGCCTACGCGGTCGGCGCCCTCGTGCTCTCCCTCGGCGCCCAGATGGCCCGGGAGCTGACCGGCACGACCGACCTGCTCGTGATCGGCTCGGTGCTCGCGCTCTCGTCGATCGTGATCGGGCTCACCGCCCTGGCGATCCAGCGCGTGCACGCGCACCTCGCGATCATCGTCGGCGCCGTGGTCGCGATCGCCGGGCTCGCGCTGATGGAGTGGACGGCGGCCAGCGGCTCGCTCGTGCTGTTCGTCGCCTTCATGATCGTCGGCGGCGTCGGCTACTCGCTCAGCTTCTCCGGCGGGCTCGCGCTGGTCGGGCAGGCGGCTCCGGCCGAGCACCGCGGCTCGATGATCTCGGCCGTGTACCTCCTGAGCTATCTGGTCCAGGCGATCACGGCCGTCGCGGCCGGGGCCGTGGCGACGGCGCTCGGGCTGGAGGCGGCGATCGACCTGGTCGCGCCGGCCGTGGCGGTCCTCGCTCTCGCCTCGGGGGTCGTCGCCGTCGTCGATCTGCGGCGTCGCCTCGCGGAGGGGCGCGGCGTCGAGACGGCGCCTGTCGCGGAGGTCGCGGCGGTCCAGCCGCGCTGATCGGCGCGCTCGACCGCGGAGAGCGGCGTCAGCTGAGGGCGGCGTCAGCTGACGGCGATCAGGCGGCCGAGCGCCTCGGGCAGCCGGCGCAGCACCGAGACGTGGCCGTCGTCGGGGTGCTCGATCAGCTGGGCGGTCGGGAGCAGCGCCCGGAGCCGTCGGGCGTGGTGCGCCGGGATCACGCGGTCGAGGCCGCCCTGGACGAGGACGACCGGGCAGCGGATCGCCGCGAGGTCGACTCCCCACGGCGCGGCGAAGGCGACGTCGTCGTCGATCAGGCCGCCGTCACCCCACTCCTCCGAGCGCGCGACGTCCTCGCCGAGGGCCGTCCACTCCTCCTCGAGGGCCGCGTAGTCGGCCGCCACGAACGACTCGGGGTCGAACTCGTCGGTCTCGGCGAAGCGGGCGCGCGCCTCGCGGCCGTCGCGCGCCGACGCGAGGCCGCCCGGAGCGGCCATGCCGTCGAACCAGGCGGGGTCGCCGTCGTCCGGGGCGGGTGAGGCGAGGACGACGACGCCGTCGACCCTGTCGCCGAGCAGTGCGGCGCAGGCCAGGGCGTGCGGGCCGCCACCCGAGGCGCCCGCGGTGAGGATCCGGTCGAGGCCCAGCGCGTCGAGCACGGCGCGGACGTCCTCCGCCGCGGAGGCGACGTCGCGGCCCGGGAGCTCGGTCGAGCCGCCGTAGCCGGGGCGAGCGTAGGAGAGGAGGCGGAGTCCGCGCGCGCGGGCGGCCTCGAGCACCGGGGGGAGCAGGGCGCCGGTCTGCGGGGAGCCGTGCTGCCAGAGCAGCGGCCGCCCCTCGTCGCCACTGTCGTGGACGACGAGCGTCCTGCCGTCGCCGGTCGCGACCTCGATGGTGGGGGCCATGTCCTGCTCCTGTCCTCTCGCGGACCCCGCGGCCCGCTGATGCCTCGGTCCGGACCGCTCAACCGCCGGTGAGCGCCGCGCGGCGGGCGACGAGCTCGTCGAGCAGCACGCGCTCGTCGACGGCGGCCGCTCGACCGCCGCGGCCGGCGAGCTGCTGCTGGCGCACGTGCGCGAGCCTCGTCGCGGAGCGGATGAAGCCGCGCATCGCCCGGGGCCGGTCGCCCCCGGCCACCCGGGCCCAGCGCGCCGCGGTGCGACGACCCTCGGCTGTGCCGATCATCCGCACCTCGGTCGGCGAGAGCCAGCCCGCAGCCGCGTAATCGCCGAGTCGCTCGAGCGTGACCCGCCGCTCCTGCCGGCGCAGGAGCGCCACGACCACCACGGCGACCACGAACAGCGGCACCTGCACCACGCCGTAGAAGCCGAACCAGTCGGCGACGAGGAAGGACGAGCCGTTCCAGAGCGCGTGCAGGAACGCCGCGAGGGCGAGTCCCAGGAGCGCGATCGGCAGGCGCGCGGCCGGCGGGCGGCTCATCGCGAACCCGAGGGCCGCACCGGTGCAGGACGTGAAGAGCACGTGCGCGAAGGGCGACAGCACGCCGCGGAGGAAGAACGTGACGGCGAGCGAGCCGAGACCGCCCTCCACCAGCGCGCTGCCGAAGTAGAGGATGTTCTCGACGAAGGCGAAGCCGGAGGCGACGACCGCCGCGTAGACGATGCCGTCGACCGGTCCGTCGAAGCTGCGGCGCCAGATCAGCAGGATCAGCAGCACGCCGAGGCCCTTCGCCGACTCCTCGACGATCGGCGCCTGGATCACGGCGCCGACGAAGTCCGACTCGCTCGGCTGCGCACCGGAGGCGTAGACCGCGATCTGCACGCCGAGGTCGACCAGCAGCGAGATGGCCACCGAGCCGGCCGCTCCCCAGAGGAAGGCGAACCAGAGGCCGAGCGGCGCTTCGGGCTCCCAGCGGTCGACCCAGCGGACGCCGGCCAGCACGATCAGCAGCGGCACCAGGGCGACGACCGCGCAGATCCCGGCCGCGGTCGCGCCGAGCCCGGAGACGACGTAGGCGAGGACGAGGAGCAGCAGGACCCCGAGCAGCGCGACGCCGATCGCGCCCAGCACCGTCGGGACGATCGAGGGGCGGGCGGGGGCCGGCGGCGGATAGGCGCTCATGGGCTCCGAGGGTAGGGCACCGGCGGGCGCGCGGTCCGGCGGTTGACAGGGGGTGCGGGTGTGGCGTGCCGCGGGACCGCCAGGGTGATCGAGTAGCCCGCGGAGCGGGCGCATCGAGATCCGCCGTTGTCAGAAGCCCTGTCCGCAGACCCGCCCCGCCGACGACGGCGGGTCTCGATACGCCCCTCCGGGGCTACTCGACCACCATGACCTCGTCGGTGCGGGGATGTCCATGCTGATCGAGTAGCCCGCGCAGCGGGCTTATCGAGATCCACCACCGTCAGAAGCCCGGTCCGCAGACCCGCCCCGCTGGCCACGGCGGGTCTCGATACGCCCCTCCGGGGCCACTCGACCACCATGACCTCGTCGGTGCCGGGAGGTCCCTGCTGATCGAGGAGCCCGCGCAGCGGGCGTATCGAGATCCACCACCGTGAAGACGGACGCCGCCGCATCCTCCCCCTCACCACCGAGTCGCGAAGCGGCTTCGTCGTGCGGGTCGGAGGCAGCGCAGCGCGCGGAGCCGTGTCCGATTCCCGCGATCCTCCGGCCGCGGGGCGTGCCAGTCTCGGAGCATGATCGAGGATCCGCTGTTCGAGGAGCGCTACCGCGCGGTCGCCTCGCGCGACTCCCGCTTCGACGGCCGGTTCATCACCGGGGTGCACTCGACCGGCATCTACTGCCGGCCGAGCTGTCCCGCCACGACGCCCCGGCCCGCGAACGTCCGGTTCTACCCGACCGCGGCGGCCGCGCACGAGGCGGGCCTGCGCGCCTGCAAGCGCTGCCTGCCGGACGCGGTGCCCGGGTCGCCGGAGTGGAACCTGCGCGACGACACCGCGGCGCGCGCGATGCGGCTGATCGGCGACGGTGTGGTCGATCGCGAGGGGGTCGAGGGGCTGGCCGGGCGCCTGGGCTACGGCGCCCGCCAGCTCGGGCGGATCCTGCGCGTCGAGCTGGGTGCGCCGCCGCTCGCCCTCGCCCGGGCGCAGCGGGCGCAGACCGCCCGGCTGCTGCTCACCGGCACGGAGCTGCCGGTGTCGGAGGTGGCGTTCGCCGCGGGGTTCGCGAGCATCCGGCAGTTCAACGCGACGATCCAGGAGGTGTACGAGCGGAGCCCGAGCGCACTGCGGGCCTCGGCCCGGGGAGGCCGGTCGGAGGCGGCCGTCCACGCGGGCGCGACGACGCTCGAGCTGCGGCTCGCCGTGCGGGCGCCGTTCGATCCGGGCGTGCTCGCCGTCCTCGGCGCCGACGCAGTGCCGGGGCTCGAGGAGGCGGGGCAGGGCCGGTACTCGCGCTCGCTCGCGCTGCCCGGCGGCCCGGCGGTCGTGCGGCTCGAGCCGGACGGCGAGGCGATCCGCTGCACCGCGACCCTGGTCTCGGTGGCCGACGTCGGCCCCCTGGTCGCGCGGGTGCGCCGGCTGCTCGACCTCGACGCCGACTCCGCCGCGATCGACGAGGCGCTCGGCGCCGATCCGGTGCTGGCGCCGCTGGTCGCCGAGACCCCCGGGATACGCCTGGCGGGCTCCGTCGACCCGGCCGAGACCCTGCTGCGCGCGCTGATCGGGCTCGGTGCGCCGGCTGCGGTCGCGCGCACGGCGCTGACCCGGCTGGTCGCGGCGCTCGGCGAGCCGCTGCCCGCCGGCCTCGCCGCCGGCGGCGTCACCCACGCGTTCCCGTCTCCCGCGGCGATCGCGGAGAACGGAGCGGACGTGCTGCGCGGCTCCGAACGCCTCATCGAGACGGTCCGGCGGAGCGCGGCCCTCCTGGCTGACGGCACTCTGCGCCTGGACGCGGGCCTCCGCCGCGAGGACCTGGTGGAGCGCCTGCTCGCCGTCGACGGCATCGACCCGGCGACGGCCGTCTCCGTCGCGGCGCGGATCACCGGCGACCCGGACGTCCTGCCGGCCGGCGACCGCGCCGTCCGCGCCAGCGCCGCCGCACTCGGCCTCCCCTCGACTCCCCGAGCCCTCGCCGAGACCGCTCGCCCCTGGGCCCCCTGGCGCAGCTACGCCGCCCGCCACCTCGCCGCGAGATGCCACTTATGAGCGCGACACGCCGCAAAGGGCGCGCACAAGTGGCATCTCGCGGAAAGCTGACCGCGACGCACTGCCGCTGAGTGCGACCCGCCCGAGTGATGCGTCTCGGCGGCTGCTCGCGCAATCGCTCCCCGCGAGATGCCACTTATAAGCGCGACACGCCGAGGAAAGCGTGCACAAGTGGCATCTCGCGGAGGGGGCGGGGCGGGCTACTCCGTGGGGGGCTCGATGATCGGGAGGGACGCGGTCATCGCCTCGATGCCGGAGAGGCGGGCGGGCGAGATGAGGCGCAGGACCTCCTCGCGGGACATCAGGCCGGCCTCGACGACGAGGTCGGCGACGTTGCGGCCGGTGGCGAGCGCCGCCTTCGCGATCGCCGCCGACGCGGTGTAGCCGATGCTCGGGGTCAGCGCGGTCACGACGCCGACGGAGGAGGCGACCATCGCCTCGAGCCGGTCGACGTTCGCGGTGATGCCGTCGATGCAGTTGATGCGAAGGGTGAGGCAGGCCTGGGTCATCCAGGTGATGCTCTGCAGGAGCGAGTGCGCGATGACGGGCTCGAACGCGTTCAGCTGCAGCTGACCCGCCTCGGCCGCCATCGTCACGGTGACGTCGGCGCCCGCCACCGAGTAGGCGACCTGGTTGACCACCTCGGGGATCACCGGGTTCACCTTGCCGGGCATGATGCTCGAGCCCGCCTGGCGTGACGGCAGGTTGATCTCGCCGAAGCCGGCCTGCGGGCCGGAGGAGAGCAGGCGCAGGTCGTTGCAGATCTTCGACAGCTTGATGGCCGAGCGCTTCAGCGCGCTCGAGAACGACATGAAGACCCCGGTGTCGCTGGTGGCCTCCACGAGGTCCTGCGCCATCTCGAGGTCGAGGTCGGTGAGCTCGTTGAGGTGGCGGACGGCGGCCGCGCCGTAGCGCGGGTCGGCGGTGATGCCGGTGCCGATCGCGGTGGCGCCGATGTTGACCTCGGCGAGCAGCCAGATCGTCTCCGAGAGGCGGGCGTGGTCCTCGCCGAGCGTGGTGGCGAAGCCGTGGAACTCCTGGCCGAGGGTCATCGGGACGGCGTCCTGCAGCTGGGTGCGGCCGACCTTGAGGACGCTGCCGAACTCGACGGCCTTCCGCGAGAACGCGGCCTGGAGCAGGGCGAGCTCGTCGAGCAGGCGGCGCAGCGACCACGTCATCGCGATCTTGATCGAGGTGGGGTAGACGTCGTTCGTCGACTGGCTGCGGTTCACGTCGTCGAGCGGGTGCAGGAAGGCGTAGTCGCCCTTGGGGCGCCCGGCGATCTCGAGGGCGACGTTGGCGACGACCTCGTTCGCGTTCATGTTGGTCGAGGTGCCCGCGCCGCCCTGGATCACGCCGACCACGAACTGGTCGTGGAACTCGCCGTCGATGATCCGGCGGCAGGCCTGCTCGATCAGCTCGGCCTTCGCCGGGGCGAGGCTGCCGATCTCGGTGTTCGCCCGCGCGGCGGCGAGCTTGACGGTCGCCAGGGCGCGGACCAGATCGGGGTAGATCGAGATCGGGCGCTTGGAGATCGGGAAGTTGTCCAGCGCTCGGGCGGTGTGGATGCCCCAGTAGGCGTCGGCCGGGATCTCGAGCGAGCCGAGCGAGTCGGTCTCGGTGCGGGTGTCGGCGTCCACGGGGGGTCCTTCCGGCGGGGCCTGCAGGGCGGCGCCCCGCGGGCCGTTGCTTAGGGGGTCGTTGCTCGCAGGTTCGGTGCTCGCAGGGTCGGTGCTCTCGGGGAGGGTGGTCGAGGCGGATGTCACGTCAGCTCCGTCGCTGTCGTCGTGCGGCCCCGAAGGGTGCAGGGGGTCCGCGAACTGCGCCGCCAGCCTACGCCGGGCTCCTCTCCGGGCGGATCGGCGGCGTTCGGCGCAGGCTCCGGCTCGCCTCCTGCTCGACGGATCACCGGACGCCGGACGGGTGGACGGATCCACCGTCGGTCGGGCCACCTCGGACGAAGCGGCCACCGAAAGACCGTGGCGCGCAGAGTGGCCCTTCTTCTCGCCCCCAGGGACGCGTGGACCGGGCCACTCTCGGAGCATCACCTCGAGATCGGATGCCCCATGCTCGCCCTGCTCCTCGTCCTCGCTCTCCTCGCCGCCGTCGCGGTTCCGCTCGCACTCGCGGTCCGGCGCGACGGCTACTCCCCCGTCGCGTTCGACCGCGCCTACGACAGCCGGGGCGGCGGCGCCTGACACGGTGCCGCCACCCCGCGCTCAGTCGACGCGGTCCGGCTCCGGGATGCTCGGCGCGGCCTGCAGTCCGCCGCTCAGCGCGTAGCGCTCCTCGGGCGAGAGGACGAGGCGCTTCCGGCCCCAGACGGCGAAGCCGATCAGGATGATCACGTACACCACGGCGATGGCGATGATCGCCGGCTGGAACGCGTCGTTGAAGAGGAAGCCGAGGAAGATCAGCACGTTGATCAGTGCCGCGATCACCGCACCCGGGAGGCCCCACGGGCTGCGGTAGGGCCGGCTCGCGTTCGGGAACCGGCGGCGCAGCAGCACGAACGACACCATCTGCATGAAGTAGGCGACGACCGCGCCCCAGACCGCGATGTTCAGCACGATCGCGCCCGCGACGGCGCCGGCGTTGTCCGGGTCGAGCCTGCTGAGCACGTCGACGACGACGAGGGCGACGAAGCCGATCACGGCCCCCACGGTGAGCGCGATCCACGGAGTCTGGCGCTTGCCGGTGAGCGAGAACACCCGCGGGTAGTAGCCGGCCCGGGAGAGCGAGTACATGTTGCGCCCGTAGGCGAACATGATGCCCTGCAGCGACGCGAGCAGCCCGATCAGGGCGAAGAGCGCGAGCACAGCGGCCGCGCCGTCGCCGACCATCGCGCGGAAGCCGTCGAGCAGCGGCTCGGTCGAGACGCCCATGTCCTCGGAGCCGATCAGCGCCGTGTTGAGGAAGAGCACGAGCAGGCCGGTCACGATCAGGGTGCCGCGGGCCCAGAAGCCGGCGCGGGGGATGTCGCGGACCGGGTCGTGCGCCTCCTCGGCCGCGAGCGGCAGCTCCTCGATGCCGAGGAAGAACCACATGGCGAACGGCAGCGCGAAGAGGATCGGCAGGACGCCGTGCGGGAGGAACTCGGTCTGACCCGCGTCCGGCGCGATGTTCCACAGACTCGACCAGTCCAGCGCCGGCGACAGCAGCGCCATCACGGAGAAGGCCAGGAGGATCGCGATGGACACGATCGAGACGACGATCGCGAAGCGGAACGAGATCGCCGCGCCCGCCGAGTTCAGGGCGACGAAGACGATGTAGAGCACCAGCCACCAGATCCACATCGCACCGGAGAGATCGAAGCCGAGCAGCTCGCTCGTCACCCCGTTCGCGTACTGCGCGGAGAAGAACACGACCACGGCGGTGGTGGCCACGTACTCGATGGTCTCGGCCAGCCCCGTGACCAGGCCGCCCCAGGGCCCCATGGCCGAGCGGGCGAAGGAGTAGGCGCCGCCGGTGTGCGGCATCGCGGCGGACATCTCGCCGATCGAGAAGATGAGGCCGTAGTACATCACCACGAGGACGGCGAAGGCGATCAGCATCCCGCCGAAGCCGGCGAAGTCGATGCCGAAGTTCCAGCCGGAGAAGTCGCCGGAGATGACGGCGGCGACCGCCAGGCCCCACAGCCCCCAGACGCCGGCGGAGCGGCGCAGGGTGCGCTTCTCGAAGTAGCCGGCCTCGGCCTCGCGGTAGGTCACCCCCGCGGTGCTGGTGACGTTCGCGGAGTCGGGTCCGGACGCCGCCGGACGCCTCGCACCCTTGCTCGTCGGAGTCTGCTTCGTCTGCTCTGCCATCGGGTCTCCTCGGCTCGGGTGGTCCGAGCATAGGGACCTCAATGGACGCTGGGAAGACCGATGGCGTTACGACGGTGTGAACGGCGCGATCCGAAGGATCCGACGATCGGCGCGAGCTCCGCGCCAGCGAGCGCGGCGTCACTCCCCGGCGACAGCGGCTGTGCTTCAATGGACCCCGATCCGACCATGCGGCCTCGTCCGGCCACCCGGCGGAGTGACCCCCGGAGGCATCCCATGGCACCTGTCAGCGCCGAGAGCAGTGCCGCCGATCGACGCCGTGCCGCCGACCCCGCCCCGGTGCGGGGCATGCTCACCCTCGAGCGACTCGACACCCTCATCGGGGCCGGCGAGATCGACACGGTGATCGTCGCCTTCACCGACATGCAGGGCCGGCTCGTCGGCAAGCGGATCTCGGCGCGGCTGTTCCAGGACGACGTCGCCGCGCACGGCGCCGAGTGCTGCAACTACCTGCTCGCCGTGGACGTCGAGATGAACACCGTCGCGGGCTACGCGATCTCGAGCTGGGAGCGCGGCTACGGCGACATGAAGATGATCCCGGACCTCTCGACGCTGCGTCTCGCGCCGTGGCTGCCGGGGACCGCGCTGGTCACGGCCGATCTCACCTGGCTCGACGACGCTCCGGTCGGCGAGGCGCCGCGGCAGATCCTCCGCGCGCAGCTGAACCGCCTGGCCGAGCGCGGCCTCGAGGCGTTCGTCGCCACCGAGCTCGAGTTCATCGTGTTCGACGACTCCTACCGCGAGGCCTTCGCGAAGGGCTACCGCGGCCTCACGCCCGCCAGCGACTACAACATCGACTACGCGCTGCTCGCCTCGACCCGGATGGAGCCGCTGATGCGGGACATCCGGGTGTCGATGGAGGGCGCCGGCCTGTACTGCGAGGGCATCAAGGGCGAGTGCAACCTGGGCCAGCAGGAGATCGGCTTCCGCTACGACGCCGCGCTCGTCACCTGCGACAACCACTCGATCTACAAGTCGGGGGCGAAGGAGATCGCCGACAAGCACGGCAAGAGCCTGACCTTCATGGCCAAGTTCAACGAGCGCGAGGGCAACTCGTGCCACATCCACCTCTCCCTCCGCGGCACCGACGGCACGCCCGTCTTCGCCGACGCGGAGAGCGAGCACGGGATGTCGCCGCTCTTCCGGCACTACCTGGCCGGCCAGCTCGCCGCGATGCGCGAGTTCACCCTCTTCTTCGCGCCGAACATCAACTCCTACAAGCGCTACGTCGACGGGTCGTTCGCGCCGACCGCCGTCGCCTGGGGTCTCGACAACCGCACCTGCGCCCTGCGCGTCGTCGGCCACGGCGCCGGGATGCGCGTCGAGAACCGGGTTCCGGGAGGCGACGTCAACCAGTACCTGGCCGTCGCCGCACTCGTCGCCGCGGGGCTGCACGGCATCGAGAACGAGCTGGAGCTCGAGGACGTCTGCACCGGGAACGCCTACGGGTCCGGAGCGCCGCGCGTCCCGACGACCCTGCGCGAGGCCGCCGACCTGTTCGAGTCCTCCGCCCTGGCGAGGGCAGCCTTCGGCGACGAGGTCGTCGACCACTACGTGAACAACGCCCGGGTGGAGCTCGCCGCCTACGACGCCGCCGTCACCGACTGGGAGAGGGTGCGCGGCTTTGAGCGGCTCTGACCCGCGGACGGACTCCGAGCAGGGTCCCGTCGCCCCGCGTCCGATCATCGGGCTCACCACCTACCGCGAGCGCGCCGTCTCCGGCGTCTGGGACGTCGAGGCGTCCTTCCTGCCCGCGAACTACATCGACTCGGTGACGCGGGCAGGCGGCGTCGCGCTGCTCCTGCCGCCGCAGCCCGCCTCGGCGGAGACCGCCCGCGCCGTCGTCGAGCGCCTCGACGGGCTGATCGTCTGCGGCGGCAAGGACATCGACCCCGCCCGCTACGGCCAGGAGGCGCACCCGGAGACAGACGCGCCCCGCCCCGAGCGCGACGCCTGGGAGGACCACCTGATGACCGCCGCGCTCGAGGCCGACCTGCCGTTCCTCGGCATCTGCCGCGGCGCGCAGCTGCTCAACGTCTCGCTCGGCGGCACCCTGCACCAGCACCTGCCCGACGTGGTCGGCGACCGCCGCTACCAGGCGGGCGGCGGCGTGTTCTCGCACGTGGACGTCGCGGTCGAGCCGGAGTCACGACTGCGCGGACTGCTCGGCGAGGACGCCGTCGTCGCGCAGGTGTACCACCACCAGGCGGTCGACCGGGTCGCCGACGGCCTCGAGGTCTCCGCGCGGACTGCCGACGGCACCATCGAGGCGCTCGAGCTGCCGGGGCGCCGCTTCGCGCTAGGCGTGCAGTGGCACCCGGAGGAGGACACCGCCGACACCCGCCTCTTCACCGGCCTGGTGGCCGCCGCGCTCGCGCACCGCGCGGGCACCGGCGCGGCAGAAGGCTCCTCCCTCAGCACCCCGAAGGACGCACTCCGATGACACCGCAGACGCCCGCCCCGCGGACGACGACCGCGCAGACGACGACGCAGACCCTCGTCGACCCCTCGACGGGCGCCGCCTTCGACGAGGTCGACCTCGCCGACCTCGCGACCATCGACGCCGCGATCGAGCGCGCGGCCGTGGCGCAGCGCGGCTGGGCGGCGCTGGCCCCGCTCGACCGGGCCCGCGCCCTCCGCCGCTTCGCCGCCGCCGTCGACGACGCGATCGAGGAGCTGGCGCAGCTCGAGACCCGGAACTCCGGTCACCCGATCACGCAGTCGCGCTGGGAGGCGGGGCACGTCCGCGACGTCCTCGAGTACTCCTCCGCCGCTCCGGAGCGGCTGCTCGGCGCGCAGATCCCGGTCGCCGGCGGCCTGGACGTGACGGTGCACGAGCCGCTCGGCGTCGTCGGGATCATCACGCCGTGGAACTTCCCGATGACGATCGCCTCCTGGGGCTTCGCGCCGGCGCTCGCCGCGGGCAACGCCGTCGTGCTGAAGCCGGCCGAGTGGACGCCGCTGACGAGCCTCCGCCTCGCCGAGCTGGCCCTCGCGTCCGGACTGCCGGAGGGCCTCTTCCAGGTGCTGCCCGGCCGCGGCGACGTCGTCGGCGAGCGCTTCGTCAGCCATCCGCTGGTCCGCAAGGTCGTCTTCACCGGATCGACGCGCGTCGGCAAGCGGGTGATGGCGGGCTGCGCCGACCAGGTGAAGCGGGTCACCCTCGAGCTGGGCGGCAAGAGCGCGAACATCGTCTTCGCCGACTCCGACCTGGAGCGCGCCGCGAGCACCGCCCCGTACGGCGTCTTCGAGAACGCCGGCCAGGACTGCTGCGCCCGCAGCCGGATCCTCGTCGAGCGGCGCGTCCTCGACCGCTTCCTCGAGCTGCTCGAGCCGGCCGTGCAGGGCGTCGTCGTCGGCGACCCGCGCGACGAGGCGACCGAGATGGGTCCGCTGGTCTCGGCCGCCCACCACGAGCGCGTCGCCGCCTTCGTCCCGGAGGGAGCGCCCGTCGCGTTCCGCGGCTCGGCGCCCGCCGGCCCCGGCTTCTGGTTCCCGCCGACCGTGCTGCTGCCCTCGAGCGGCGACCCGGTCTGGCGCGAGGAGGTCTTCGGTCCGGTCGTCTCCGTCCTCCCCTTCGAGGACGAGGCCGACGCGATCCGGCTCGCCAACGACACCGACTACGGCCTCTCCGGCTCGATCTGGACCCGCGACCTCGGCCGCGCGCTGCGGATGTCACGGGCGGTCGAGAGCGGCAACCTGTCGGTCAACTCGCACTCCTCGGTCCGCTACTCGACCCCGTTCGGCGGCTTCAAGCAGTCCGGGCTCGGCCGTGAGCTCGGACCGGACGCGGCACTCGGCTTCACCGAGACCAAGAACATCTTCTTCGCGGCCGATTGACCCGCCCCGTTCCACCCCCGCACCCTCCCGTGAAAGGCCGCACCATGGCTCTCCCTCCCCTCGACACCACCCCGATCGACCTCACGCAGCGCCTCGCCGGCAAGGTCGCCGTCGTCACCGGCGGCGCCAGCGGGATCGGCCTCGCCACCGCGACGCGCTTCGCCCGCGAGGGGGCGCGCGTGGTGATCGCCGACGTCGACATCGCGCGCGGCACCGAGGTGGCGGAGGCGCTCGGCGGGATGTTCGTGCGGGTCGACGTCACCAGCGAGGCGGAGGTCGACGCGCTCTTCCAGGCCGCGGTCGACGCCTACGGCTCGGTCGACATCGCCTTCAACAACGCGGGCATCTCGCCGCCCGACGACGACTCCATCGAGACCACCGAGCTGCCGGCCTGGGAGCGCGTGCAGGACGTCAACCTGAAGTCGGTCTACCTCTGCTGCCGTGCCGCACTCCGGCACATGACGAAGCAGGGTCGCGGATCGATCATCAACACGGCCTCGTTCGTCGCGGTGCTCGGCTCGGCGACGTCGCAGATCAGCTACACCGCGTCGAAGGGCGGGGTGCTCGCGATGAGCCGTGAGCTGGGCGTGCAGTTCGCGCGCCAGGGCATCCGGGTCAACGCGCTCTGCCCGGGTCCGGTGAACACCCCGCTGCTGCAGGAACTGTTCGCGGCCGATCCGGTGCGGGCTCAGCGTCGGCTGGTGCACATCCCGGTCGGGCGCTTCGCGGAGCCGGAGGAACTCGCCGCCGCGGTGGCGTTCCTCGCCAGCGACGACGCGTCCTTCATCACCGGGGCGACGTTCCTCGTCGACGGCGGCATCTCCTCCGCCTACGTGACCCCGGAGTGAGCGCGGACACGGGGGCGGGCGGGGCGGACGCCGACGCGGAGGGCCGCCGGGCGGCCCCCGCGGCGAGCGCCGCGGAGGCGGTCCTGCGACGGCTGCTCCGCGGCAACGCCTTCGAGGAGACGGTGCAGCGGCTGATGCAGACGGTGAACCTCGGGCTCGTGGGGCCCGGGGAGCGGCTGCCCTCCGAGCGCGAGCTCGCCGCGCAGCTCGGCGTGGGGCGCGACACCCTGCGCGAGGCGATCGCCTCGCTCGCGGACGCGGGCTACCTGGTGGTGCGGCGCGGCCGGTACGGCGGGGCCTTCGTGGCGGAGGAGCTGCCGGCGGCGCCGGTCGGCCGGCGCGGCTTCGACCGGGCCGAGATCGACGACGTGGTGGCGCTGCGCGAGATCCTCGAGGTGGGGGCGGCGCGGCTCGCGGCCGGCGCGGACCTGACGGCCGCCGATCGGGAGCAGCTGTTCCGGGCTCTCGCCGACGTCGAGGACGCGAGCCCCGAGGACTACCGGCGGCTCGACTCGCGGCTGCACCTGACCATCGCCGAGCTGGCCGGCGTCCCGTCGCTGCTGCCGCTCGTCGCCGAGAGCCGGACGCGGGTGAACGCCCTGCTGGACGACATCCCGCTGCTGCCGCGGAACATCGCCCACGCGGACGAGCAGCACCGGGCACTCGTGACGGCGATCCTCACCGGTCGGGCGGCGGAGGCGGCCCGGCTGATGACCGAGCACGTGCACGCCTCCGCGGCGCTGCTGCGGGCGTTCCTGACCTGAGTCGGGAGCGCCTGCCCGGTCAGTCGACGTCGGTGCCGGTGGCGATCGCGACGAACGGCACCAGCAGGCCGAGGAAGAGCAGGGCGACGACGAAGAGCACGACGAGGCTGATCATCACCGCGTTGAGGACGATGCCCCAGATCGCGAGTGTGCGGCCGGTCGGCTCGCGGCGGAGGCCCAGGATGCCGAAGACGAGGCCGGCGACGGGGGCGATGACGGTGAGGCCGAAGAAGACGGAGGTGACGCCGAGGATGAGGCTGGTCAGCGAGAACGGGGTGGACGGGGCCGGGGCGGCGGCGACGGGCGGGACGCCGTACGGGGCCGGGTGCTGCGCGACGGGCCGCTCGAACGGCGGGTCCTGCTGCTCGGACTGCTGCTGCCGCGACTCCGGGGCCGGGTCGGTGAGGACGGCGGTCGAGCCGTAGACCTCGGTGGGCTGCTCGTCGGCGGAGGTGGTGCGGGTGGACGTGGTGGCGGCGGTCGGGGTGGTCTCGGCGTTCGACATGGTCGGTGCTCCTTCTGCGGGGTGCGGTGCCGGGGCGCCCGGCGATGCCTCCACGCTACGGAGGACGCGGATCCTCCCCCATCCGGCTAACCCCCGGGCGGGAGGGGGAACCCCCCGCTCACTCCCGGGGGCCGGTGCGAGACTGGGACGACCGGCGGTGCGCCGGGACGATCGCGAGGGAGCGGCCGCGGATGGACGACGACGAGACGCTGCGCCGTCGCCGCGACGGCCGCGGGGCCCGCGCGGTCTGGCTCGCCGGACTGTCGGCGATCGCGGGCTTCGTGATCCTCTCCCCGCTGATCTCGGTGACGGCGACGGTGCTGGCCTGGGGCGCCCGGCGTCGCGGCGGCACTCTGAGCGACCGCAACGGCGTCGTCGCCGTGAACTGGCAGCTGACCTATCTCGCCCTCCAGCTGATGCTCGTGCCGCTGCACCTCGCGCTCGTCTCGGTCCGCGTCACCTGGGGCGGCGGCTGGCCCACCCTCACCATCGCGGCCATCCTCGGCCTCTTCGTGCTGAACCTCGTGCTCTGCGTCGTGCTCGGCGTCCGCTCGGGCCGCGGCCGGAGCGTCCGCCTCGTCATCGCGGTGCCGTTCGTCCGCTCCTCCCGTCCGGTGCGCTGACGGCGACTCGAGGTCCTGTTCCGCGACGCTGACCGCGGCGTCCGTCGGTCGTCGTGCTCAGCGTCGTCGGTGCCGGAGGAAGAGCACCAGCCGGCTGATGAGGAAGGTGGTCACGACGGAGACGGAGATCGATGCGATGTTCATCGCGCTCGCGGGAGGATGGCGCCGGACGCGGGCTCGTCGCCGTCCGAGGGTCCGACACCGGCTCGCCGGTCCGGACACCGCGGAGCGCGGAGGAGCAGGCGTCCGCGGGATGGCAGGGTGGTGGGGTGACGCCGATCGCCTTCCCCCCGCCCGTGTCCGTGGTCGCCGACGACGGGACGCGGATCGCGACGTACGCGCTCGGCGACGAGGGGGCGCCGACCGTGCTGGCCGTGCACGGATTCGCGTCGAACGCGGTGCTGAACTGGGAGACGGCGGGCTGGCTGCGGACGCTGACTCGCGCCGGGTACCGGGTCGTCGCGCTCGATCAGCGCGGGCACGGCGCCAGCGAGAAGCCGCATCGCGCCGGCGCGTACGGGGTCGACCTGATGGTCGCCGACATCGTGCGGGTCATCGAGACCTACGACCTGATCGCTCCGCACTATCTCGGCTACTCGCTCGGCGCGCGGATGGGCTGGGTGCTCGGGCTGGAGCGCCCGGAGCTGCTGGCGACGCTCAGCCTCGGCGGGCTCACGGTGGGCGAGCCGCTGCGGCACTTCGATGCGGCGGCGGCCCGGGCGCGGGTGGCCGACGGCGGCGAGATCGACGACCGGTTCACCCGCGCGTTCATCGGCATGGCGGAGGGCGTCGCCGGGAACGACCTGGCCGCCCTGGTGGCGGTGGCCGACGGGGTGCGCGGTGGGGCGCATCCGGAGCTCGGCGCGCACCCCGAGCTGCCGACGCTGATGGTGACGGGCGGGGCCGACCCGATCGCGCCAGGCGGGGCGCGGCTGGCGGAGGAGGCGGGCGCGCGCTTCGTCAGCGTCCCGGGCCGCGATCACACGAGCACGGTGCCGGCGCGGGCGTTCAAGGACGCGGTGCTGGCGTTCCTCGCGGAGCACGCCTGACGCCGGCGCGCGATCCGCAGGCGGTCCCGGCGGGAGCGCGCTCTCGTCCGCGCGGAGGCGCCGGCGGAGCGCCGGATCACCTGCGGATCGGACGGGACCGCCCGTGGAGGCGCGCGGCGTAGCATCGCGGGATGCTTGCGATCCGCGTCGAGAACCCCGGCCCCGACTCCCGCCTCGTGCTCGAGGAGACCGCCACCCCCTCCCCCGGACCCGGCGAGGTGCTGCTCCGCGTGGCCGCCGCGGGCGTGAACCGCGCCGACCTCGGGCAGCGCGCCGGCGTGTACCCGCCGCCGGCCGGAGCGTCGGAGATCCTCGGCATGGAGGTGTCCGGGACCGTCGTCGGCCTCGGCGAGGGCGTCACGACGGTCGCCCAGGGCGACGAGGTCTGCGCGCTGCTCTCCGGCGGCGGCTACGCCGAGCACGTCGTCGTCGACGCGGGGCTGCTGCTGCCGGTGCCGGAGGGCGTCGACCTGATCTCGGCCGCCGCGCTGCCCGAGACGACCGCGACCGTCTGGTCGAACCTGGTCCTGGTCGCCGGGCTCCGCGCCGGCGAGACCGTGCTGATCCACGGCGGCGGCAGCGGGATCGGCACCACCGCGATCCAGATCGCCTCCGCGATCGGCGCCCGGGTGGCCGTGACGGCCGGCAGCCCGCGGAAGCTCGACGCCTGCCGGGCGCTGGGCGCGGACATCCTGATCGACTACCGCGAGCAGGACTTCGTGGAGCGGATCGCGGCCGAGACGGACGGCGGGGTCGACGTGATCCTGGATCCGGTCGGCGGCGACTACCTCGCCCGCGACGTCGAGGCGCTCGCGCTCGGCGGCCGCGTCGTCTTCATCGGCAACCAGTCCGGCGCGCAGGGCTCCCTCGACATCGGGACGCTGATGCGCAAGCGCGCGGCGGTCCACGCCACGACGCTCCGCGCCCGGCCGCTGGCGGAGCGGCGCGCGATCGTCGCCGCGGTGCGCGAGAGCGTCTGGCCGCTCGTCGCGGACGGGACGGTGCGGCCGGTGGTCGACGAGGTGATCCCGCTGGCCGAGGCCGAGCGGGCGCACGAGCGGATGACCGCCTCCGGGCACATCGGCAAGCTGCTGCTCACGCCGTGACGGAGAACTGACGACACAGCATCAGCCGAGAGGCCCCGTCAGCCGCGATCGGCGATGACGGGGCCTCTCGGCTGACGTTCTGCGGCGCGGACGGGTCAGACCGCCGCGCGGAGCAGGCCGAGCGAGCGGTTGATGCCGTCGACGTCGACGCTCGCGGGGTCGAACGTCGCGCCGGGGGCGAGGCCCAGGGCGTCGAGCGCCTCCGCGTGGTCGGCGGACGACGGGTCGGTCGCGGCGCGGACGGTGTCGGCCCAAGCCGCCGGGCCGCCGGGGGCGTCGAGCGGAGCCGCGCCGCGCGCGCCGGTGCAGCGCGGCAGAGCGGCGCCGAGCGGCGACACCGACTCGAGGCGGATGACGTGCCGCCACTCGTCCTCGAGGTCGTAGACGTAGAACAGCTCGTCGCCGACGCTCTCGAGCACCTCGGCGAGCGCGACACCACCCTCGTCGACGAGGCCGGAGCCGAGCTCCTCCGCGTCGGCCGGCGAGCCGATCGGCGCCTGCTCCTCGTCGGGCACGCCGACGCTGAAGTAGTGCGGCTGCGCGTCGGTCCAGCCGAGCGAGAGCTGCAGGGCGAGGTGCAGATCGCGCAGCGACGACTCCGAGGACAGCTCGAGCCGACGCCAGACGACCGGCTTCGTGCCCAGCAGCGAGACGTGCAGGGCGTAGGCGGCGTCGGTGTCCTCCGTCGCCTCGTCGAGTATCTCGAGGCGGGTGGCGTCGCGGGCGCCGAGCAGCACGATGCTCGCGCGGACGACCGAGGCGAGGACCGGCTGCAGGCCCTCGGGGAGCACGTAGCCGAACTCGGGCGAGTGCAGCAGCAGTCCGAGCTCGGCGGCCTCGTCGAGCATCCGCTCGGCCGCGCCGACCATCCGCTCGCGCTCGTCCAGCGCGTCCTCGAGCGAGACGTCGAGATCGGCGGCGAGCTCGTCGACCAGCTCGCCGACGACGAGGCCCTCGTGGATCTGCGCCTGGCAGGCGACCGCGATCCGCGCGAGGACGGCGTCGGTGGTGGTGATCGCGCGCTCGCGCGGCGAGAAGGCGCCGTTCTCGGTGTCGGCGGCGGCGAGCGCCTCCTGCGCGCTGACGAGCCAGAGCTCGATGAAGCGGGCGATGTAGGCGATGCGCTCGACCGTGGCCTCGCGCGCCTCGGAGCTGCGCCAGGCCGGCGCGGCGTCACCGAGGCCCGCGGTGGAGCCGTCGGCGTCGAGCACGTCGGAGGCGACCAGCGCGTCCCACCAGGCGGAGACCGGGATGCGGACGGCGTCGTCGCTCGGCGACGAGCCGGCGGAGGCGACACCGGCCTCGACCACGATCTCGCGGGCGGCGCGCTCGGAGATCGTCGCTCCGTCGGTGGCGGCGAGGTGCTCGACGACGACGTCGGCGGCGTGCACGAGGGCGGTGGCGCGGGCGGCGGAGAGCATCTCGGCGTCCGGGACCTCCTCGACCTCGAGCAGGTCGTCGAGGACGGCCTCGACGAAGGAGCCGGCGAGGTCGAGGACCTCGTCGAGCACGGCCTGGCACTCGTCGAGCTCCTCGTCGGTGCCGGTCCAGAGGTCCTCGTCGGTGAGGAAGTCGAGGAAGTGCTCGACGACCTCGGCGACGGTGAAGAGGGTGTCGTCCAGGTCGGCCTCGCTCTCCTCGCCGGAGAGGTCGGCCTCGATCTGGTCGAAGACGGCCTCGAGGAGCTCGGCGTCCGGCTGGGCGAACGAGCCGCGCGGGCGGAGGTCGCGGGTCATGGCGAAGAGGTCGGTGAGGACCTCCACGGCCTCGTCGACGTCGAGGTGCTCGTGCAGGACGGCGACGTCGGCGAGGTGCGACCGGTACCAGCTGCGGAACCGCACCATCAGCGCGGTCTCGGCCGTGCGGCCGCCGCCCTGGCCGCCGGAGCCGCCGGAGCGCCCGTTCCCGGATCGTCCCTGATTGCGCTTCTTGCCCATCGTTCCTCCGCGACCGCTCCCCCTCGACGACGGAGCAGTACAGCCTACCCAGTGCGGGCGAGCCGGGTCACGCGCGAGGGACTCCCGGTGATGAACGCCTCGGGAACTCGGAGCGGCGGGCCGACCCGCCCGCTCACCGCCCCGGAGCAGGGATCGGCCGCCCGTTGACAGCGGGCCCCCACCCTGCCTGACTGTGCTCGACACGAGGAGGCGCTCATGGTGGGGATCACCGCATTCGACCACGTCGGCGTGACAGTGCACGATCTCGAGACGGCGACGGCGTTCTTCGTCGTCGGGCTGGGCCTCGTGCTCGAGGGGCGGGCGCCCGTGGAGGGCGAGTTCCTCGACACGGTGGTCGGCATGCAGGACGCCCGGACCGACATCGTGATGCTGCGGCCGCCCGGCGGCGGGACCGCCGTCGAGCTCTCGCGGTTCGTCCGGCCCGCACCGCGGCCCGTCCCCGCCCCCGTCGAGGCGGACGAGCCGGGGCTCCGGAGTCTGGCCTTCGTCGTCGACGACCTCGCCGCCGTCCTCGAGCGGCTCGCAGGCGACGGGTACGGGCTGGTCGGCGGTGTCGGCGAGTACGAGGGTGCCTGGCGGATGGCGTATGTCCGCGGCCCGGAGGGCGTCATCGTCGCGCTCAGCGAGCGGCTGGCCTGAGGCACGACCCTCCTCCGCGCGGATCGATCCGTCGCGAAGGGCTGTCCCGCCCGCTTCGATCCGTCGTGAAGGGCTGCCTCGCGTTCTCCGGCAGGTGCTTCCCCGACGGATCGATCGGAGCGTCGGCGGTGCGGCCGCGCGTGCGTCGGCGTAGCGTCGGGCCATGGGTGCATGGAGTGGAGAGCCGTTCGGCAACGACACGGCGAGCGACTGGGTCTACGAGCTCGACGAGGCCGGCGACTGGCAGTACGTCCGCGAGGCGCTGGACGCCGCGGTCGGGCCGGCGCAGGTGGACGCGGATGCCGCGACCCTCGCGATCGCGGCCGCCGAGGTGGTCGCACGCGGGCTCGGCCGGGAGGGCGGTCCGCACGCCGACACGATCACGCACTTCGTGCAGCGGGCCGGGCGTCCGGACGACGAGCTCGTGGCGCTCGCCCTCGCTGCGCTGGCCGCCTCCGACTCGCCCGGCAGCGAGCTCACCGAGCTCTGGGAGGAGGCGGACCCGGAGGAGTGGCGCGAGGCCAACGACGCGGTGCGGAGCGTGCTCGAGGAGGCCTGATCGCGAGTCGCCCTTCCGTCTGCAGCGACCCGCGCCTCCCGCCGCACTAGCGTGGCGAGGAGCGGCCGGAGCAGGTCGCGACGAGAGCGACGAGGGGCGACGATGCCGGACTTCACCACGGACGACGGGGTCCGGCTGAACTGGACCGGGCAGGGCGACCCGGCCGGGCGGCCGGTGGTGCTGATCGCCGGGTTCAAGGCGCCGGCGACGAGCTGGAAGCCCCAGCAGGGGCCGCTCGCGGAGGCCGGCTACCGGGTGATCTCGTTCGACCGGCGCGGGCACGGGCTGTCCGAGCGGACGGAGGCCGGCGCGACGATGTTCCGGCACGGCGCGGATCTCGCGCAGCTGCTGCGCCACCTGGATCTGTGCGGCGCGGCGCTGGTCGGCGGGTCGATGGGCGGGAACTCGATCTGGGCGTTCCTGGCCGGCTCCGCGGGAGGCACGGCGGGAAGCACCGACGAGAGCACCGGAGCGAGTACCGGAGCGAGCGCGGACGAGAGCGCCGGAGAGAGCACCGACGAGAGCCGCGTCGACCGCATCGTCATCGTCGACCAGACGCCCCGGATGCTCAACGGCGACGACTGGCCCTACGGCTTCTACGACTACACCGAGGCGAACCGCGACACCCTCTTCGCGACGACGATCCCGGATCCCGGCCGCTGGAGTGTCGCGTCCAAGGGGCCGGTGCGGATCGCGCGGCTGCTGAAGGCGCTCGGCGGCGGCGAGCGCCGGGAGCTGAACGAGACCGAGCGGCGGCTGCTGAACGACCACGCGACGGCGGACTGGCGGCCGGTGATCGCGCGGACGAGCGTGCCGGTGCTCTTCGTCGCCGGCCGCGAGAGCGAGTTCTGGCCGGCCGAGCACGCGGCCGCCGCGGCCTCGCTCGCCCCGCGCGGCGACTCCCTCGTCATCGAGAAGGACGGTCACGCGGCGAACATCGAGCAGCCGAAGGCCTTCACCGAGGCACTGCTGGAGTTCCTGGCGCGCTGACCGCCGACGGCCGACGCCCGCGCCGGCTCAGGCCGGGAACGCCTTGCCCGGGTTGAGCACGCCGAGCGGATCGAGCGCGTCCTTGATCGAGCGGTGCATCCCGAGCACGCGCGGGCCGAGCTCCTCAGCCGCCCCCGGCAGCTTCAGGAGGCCCACGCCGTGCTCGCCGGTGACGGTGCCGCCGAGGTCGAGGCAGTCCTCGACGATGCGGTCGAAGGCGCTCTTCGCCCGGCCCTTCGCGGCCTCGTCGCCCTCGGGCGCGATGATCAGCGGGTGCAGATTGCCGTCGCCGGCGTGCGCGATGGTCGCGATGACCACGTCGTGGTCGGCGGCGGCCGAGCGGATGCGGGCGAGCATCTCGGGGACGGCGCGGCGCGGCACGCAGACGTCCTCGGTGAGCACCGGACCGAGACGCTCGAGCGCCGGGTAGGCCAGGCGGCGGGCGAGGAAGAGCCGGTCGACCTCGTCCTGGTCGGTGGCCTGCTCGACCGAGAGCGCGCGGGCGCCGGCCATCAGCGCCTCGACGCGGTCGGCGGCGGTGCGGCCCGCCTCCCCCGGCTCGTCGACCTTGGCCAGCAGCAGCGTGTCGACGCCGTGCGGCAGCCCGAGGTGCTGCCAGTCGTCGACGGCGCGCAGGCAGGTGCTGTCGATGATCTCGAGGGCGGAGGGGATGATGCCGGCGGCCGAGATCGCGGCGACCGCGACTCCGGCGTCCTCGAGCGAGCCGAAGGAGCCGACGATCGCGCGCTGCTCGCGGCCCGCGAGCGGGAGCAGGCGGAGCGTCAGCTCGACGATGATGCCGAGCGTGCCCTCCGAGCCGACCATCAGGCCGGTGAGGTCGTAGCCGACGACGCCCTTCGCGGTGCGGCGGCCGAGGCTGACGAGCGAGCCGTCGGCGAGGACGACCTTCATGCCGAGGACGTAGTCGCGGGTGACGCCGTACTTCACGCAGCAGATGCCGCCGGCGTTGGTGGCGGCGTTGCCGCCGATGGTCGAGATGGCGGAGCTGGCCGGGTCCGGCGGGTACCAGAGTCCGGCCTCGGCGACGGCCGCCCGCAGCGCGTCATTGATCACGCCGGGCTGGGCGACGACGAAGCGCTCGTCGGCGTCGATCTCGAGGACGGCGTCCATCCGCTCGAGCGAGACGACGAGGCAGCCGGCGAGCGCGTTGGCCCCGCCGGAGAGGCCGGTGCCGGCTCCGCGCGGGACGACGCTCAGACCCGCGCGGGCGGCGACGCGGACGGCGTGCGCCACGTCCTCCGCGCTCTCGGCGAGGACGACCGCCAGCGGCAGCCCGGAGGGCGCCCACTCGGCGTCGTCGTGGCGGTAGGCCTCGAGGACGTCGGCGTCGGTGAGGACGCGGTCGCCGAGCAGCTCGCGCAGATCGGCGAGCACGCGGTCCCCGGCCGGTGGCCCGTCCTGGGTCCGCTCGTGATCCTGGCTCTGCATCGGCACCGTCTCCACGACGGACGAACCTACACCCGGCGCCTGCGCGGCCTGCGGCTCACCAGGCCCTCACGCGTCGAGCCCGGTGATCAGGGCGCGGTGGAAGAGCTCGCCGCGCTCGAGGGCCGCGATGTCGACGCGCTCGTCGACACCGTGGATCCCGGCGCGCTGCTCCTTCGTCATCAGGAGCGGTGCGAAGCGGTACACCGCGGGGGCGAAGCGGTGCAGGTGGCGCGAGTCGGTCGCCGCGTTGATGACGTAGGGGACGACCGCCGCCTCGGGGTGCGAGACGGCGAGCGCCGCCCGCAGCGCCGCGAAGGGGGCGCCGTCACTCGGCGACTGCGGCGACGGGTCCTCCCCCAGCATTACCTCGACGGTCACCTCGCGGTCGCGTATCCGCCGGCGGACGCGCTCGGCGGCCCCGGCCGCGGTCTCCCCGGGGGCGAGTCGCAGGTTCAGCACGGCGGACGCCTCCGCCGCGAGCACGTTGTCGGCGGTCCCCGCGCGGAGCATCGTCGGCGCGATCGTGGTGCGGACCAGGGCTGCCGTCTCGCCGCCGAGCGCCGCGAGCACGGGCCCGGCGAGCTGCGGCCGGGCGCCGAGCAGCCGATAGAGCGCGCCGCGGGCGCCGGGTGCTCGGTCGGCGAGGAGCGCGAGCGCGCGGGCCAGCGCCTCCGGGACCCGGGCGGGGAAGGTCGAGGGCGTGAGCCGGGTGATCGCCCGCGCCAGGCTGCCGACCGCGGTGAGTCGCGGCGGGGCGGAGGCGTGACCGCCGGCGGAGCGCGCGGTCAGCCGGAGCGTGAGCAGGCCCTTCTCGCCGACGCCGATCATCGCGACCGGCCCGACGACTCCGGGCAGCGGCGCCTCGACGACGGCGCTGCCCTCGTCGAGCACGAGCCAGGGAACGATCCCGCGCTCGTGCAGCGTCTCGGCGATCGCGCGGGCCGATGCCCCGCGCACCTCCTCGTCGCCGCCGAACGCCAGCAGGACGTCGCGGGCCGGCACGACGCCGGCGGACAGCAGGTTCTCGACCGCCTCGAGCACGACGACGAGCGGGCCCTTGTCGTCGAGGGCGCCACGGCCCCAGACGGCGCCCTCGACGATGTCGCCGCCGAAGGGCGGGTGCGTCCAGGCGGCCGGGTCCTCGACCGGCACCACGTCCAGGTGCGCCATCAGGACCAGCGGGTCCGCACGGGAGTCGCGGCCCGGCCAGCGGTAGAGGAGTCCGCGGTCGGTGATCCGCTCGGGCTCGAGATGCTCGTGAGTCAGGGGGTAGAGCTCGCGGAGCAGCGCGAGCGCCTCGTCGACGGTCTCGAGCTCGGCGGAGACGGTGCGGAGGCGGATCAGGCGCGCGAGCCGCTCGGGCAGACCGGGACGCGGGGTGCTGTCGTACAGGGGGTCCTCGATCCGTCGCGGGGCGTGGGCCCATCGTGGCGCACGGCGGGAGGGGCCGCGTGTTTCGAGCATGAGAAATCACGCAGCGATCTCGCGGCAGGGGTTGCGCCTGGCGCCCGTTCTCGTTGGAATCACCGGATGACCGAAACGACGAACGCCGCCGCCAGTGCCCCCGTGAAGGGCGGAGGGTCGCTGAAGAAGGTCATCACCGGCCCGCTGCTCTTCGCCTTCATCGTCGGCGACACGCTCGGCGCCGGCATCTACACGCTCGTCGGCACGATGGCCGCGGACGTCGGCGGCGTCATCTGGCTGCCGCTGCTGATCGCGCTCGTCATCGCGCTGCTGACCGCCGGCACCTACGCCGAGCTGATCACCAAGTACCCGCACGCCGGCGGCGCCGCCCGCTACGTGGACCGGGCCTTCGGCAAGCCGTACCTGTCGTTCCTGGTCGGCTTCCTGATGATGGCCTCCGGGATCACCACCGCCGCCTCGCTCGCCAACGCGTTCGCCGGCGACTACCTCGGTGCGCTGCTCGACGTGCCGCCCGTGCCGACCGCGATCGTCTTCATCGCGGTGCTCACGCTGATCAACCTGCGCGGGGTGAAGGAGTCGCTGACCGCGAACCTGGTCGCCTCGGTGATCGAGGTCAGCGGACTCGTGATCGTGATCGTCTGCGCCGCGATCTTCTTCGGCGGCGGCAACGGCGACGCCGGCCGCGTCCTGGAGTTCAACCCGGAGGTCGCGCCGCTGCAGGGCGCGTTCGCCGCCTCCATCGTCGCCTTCTTCTCCTTCCTCGGCTTCGAGGCCGCGGCGAACATGGCCGAGGAGGTGCGCAATCCCTCGAAGGTCTACCCGCGCGCGCTGTTCGGCGCGCTGATCACCGCCGCCGTGGTCTACCTGCTGATCGCCCTCGGCGCGGTGATCGTGCTGCCGAACGAGGAGCTCGCGGAGTCGACCGGCCCGCTGCTCGACGTGGTCGCGGCCAGCGGCGTGGCGGTGCCGCCGTGGCTGTTCGGCCTGATCGCGCTCATCGCGATCGCGAACGGCGCGCTGCTGTTCATGGTGATGGCGAGCAGGGTCGGGTTCGGACTGGCGTCCTCCGGTCTGCTGCCCAGCGCCTTCGGCCGCGTGCTGCCGAACCGCCGCACCCCCTGGGTCTCGATCGTCGTCGTCGGCGGCGTGACCATGCTGCTCAGCCTGATCGGCGACGTCGGCACGCTGGCCGAGACGACCGTGCTCCTGCTGCTCCTGGTCTTCATCTCGGCGAACATCTCGGTGCTGGTGCTGAAGAAGGACCGCGTCGACCACCCGCACTTCTCGGTGCCGCGGGTCGTTCCGATCCTCGCGATCATCGCGAGCGTCGTGCTGCTGACGCAGCAGACCGGCGTGGTCTGGCTGGGTACCGCCGGCTACGTGATCGTGGGCACGCTGCTGTTCCTGGCGACGCGCTTCGGCAAGAAGAAGCACGCGGAGCAGACCGCGGCGGCGGAGCGCGAGGGCGCGGACCGCTCCTGATCGCGGTTCGGCGCCGGAGCCGCGCGCAACATCAGCTGAGAGGGGTGGGCCTCCCCTGTGGGGCGAGGCCCACCCGTCTCAGCTGATGTTGCGCGGCGGGTGTGCGAGCGTGGGGGCATGCCCGTGTCGCTCGCGCCGTTCCCGCTCGCCGAACTCGCCGAGTGGATGTCCGTCCAGCGCGCGTCCTACGTCGCGGACCGGATGCGCGCGGGCGACGACGAGGCCGCGGCGTTGCGGAACGCGGACGCGAACGACGAGCGGCTGTTCCCGGGCGGAGTGCTCGCACCGGGCCACGACCTGCTGCGGGTCCTCGACGAGGGACGCCCGGTCGGCGTGATCTGGGTCGGCCCGCACCCGCAGGAGCTCGAGGGCGTCGCCTACATCTGGGACGTCGAGGTCGACCCGTCGGAGCGCGGCCGCGGGTTCGGCCGCGCGGCGATGCTGCTGGCGGAGGAGCACGCCCGCTCGCGCGGCTACCGGGCGCTCGCGCTCAACGTCTTCGGCTTCAACACGACGGCGCGGGGACTGTACGAGTCGCTCGGCTACGAGCCGACGTCGATCCAGATGCGCAAGGAGTTCGGCTGACCGGACGCGGAACGCGGCCCGGCGTCGCCGCGGGGCCCCGTTCGGGTCCGGTCGGCGACGGACCGAGAGTCGAGTGGACGCGGAACGGGGCCACAACGGTCCGATGACCGGGGCGGCGGGACACCTCTCGTCGGAGGAAGGGGGTATCGGGAGCACCGCTGTAGGTTGGCAGCCATGTCCGATGACGACGTCCTCGACGCCCTCCGCGCCTTCGTCCGGGAGCGGGAGTGGGCGCAGTTCCACTCGCCGGAGAACCTCGCGAAGAGCATCAGCATCGAGTCGGGCGAGCTGCTCGAGTGCTTCCAGTGGGGCGGGAGCGACCTCCCGGCGGCGGTCGAGGAGCTCGCGGACGTCCTGACGTACTGCTTCCTCCTCGCCGACCGGCTCGGGGTCGATCCCGGCGCGATCGTCCTCGACAAGCTCGAGAAGACGCGCGCGAAGTACCCGGTGGAGAAGGCGCGGGGCCGGAGCGAGAAGCATGACCGGCTTTGAGCTCGAGCGGCTCCCGTTCGAGGCGGACCGGGTGCGCGTGTGGGGAGCCGCCGACCCTCGCCACCGCAACTGGCCCGTCGTGTACGTCCTCGACAGCGCCTCGGAGGTCTACGTCGGCGAGTCGCTGAACGCGGAGGCACGGCTGCGCCAGCACCTGGACTCGCCGGCGAAGAGCCGACTCGAGCGCGTGCGGGTGGTCTTCGACGACACGTTCAACAAGTCGGCCTGCCTCGATCTCGAGTCGTTCCTCCTGCGGATGCTCGCCGGCGAGGGACGTCTGACGGTCCTCAATCAGAACGCCGGCATCACCGACGCCGACTACTTCGACCGCGCCTCCTACCGGGAGACGTTCGACGAGGTCTTCGAGGTGCTCCGCACCCAGGAGCACCTCTTCCAGCGGACGCTCCCGGAGATCGTCAACAGCGACCTCTTCAAGCTGTCGCCGTTCAAGGCGCTCAACCATGATCAGGCCGTCGCCGTCGAGGACATCCTCGAGGGGCTGTTCGCCGACCTCGAGTCCGGCGAGCGGAGCACCGTCGTCGTGCAGGGCGACCCGGGCACCGGAAAGACCGTGGTCGCGATCTACCTGCTGAAGCTCCTGCAGGACATCCGCCGGCACGACCCGGAGGAGCCGCTGGACGCCGACTCCGTCTTCAGCGAGTTCTTCACCCCGGGGCACGCCGAGCTGCTGTCGACCCTGCGGGTCGGCCTCGTCGTGCCGCAGCAGTCGCTGCGCGGGTCGATCTCGCGGGTGTTCACCCTCACGCCGGGGCTGTCGAAGGACCCCGTGCTGACGCCGTTCCAGGTCGGCGAGAGCCACGAGCCGTTCGATCTGCTGCTCGTGGACGAGGCGCACCGGCTCAGCCAGCGCGCGAACCAGCCGTCGGGGCCGCTCAACCGGAAGTTCATCGACATCAACGAGCACCTCTTCGGCGAGGACTCGCTGGAGCACACGCAGCTCGACTGGATCCGCGCGCAGAGCCGGCACACGATCCTGATGCTGGACACCGCGCAGACCGTGCGCCCGGCGGACCTGCCCGCCCGGGTCACCCGCGGGGTGCTGGCGGAGGCGTCGGCCGCGGGTCGGCTCTACCCGCTCCGCTCGCAGATGCGCGTCGCCGCGGACAAGGACTACGTCGGCTACGTGCGCGCAGTGCTGTCCGACGAGCCTCCCGAGCATCGCGAGGACTTCGGCGGGTACGACCTGCGCTTCTTCGACGATCCGAGCGAGCTGCGGCGGGCCGTGGTTCAGCGTGACCTGGAGCACGGCCTCTCGCGCCTGGTCGCCGGCTATGCGTGGAAGTGGGTCACGAAGACGGACAAGGGCGCCTTCGACATCGTGATCGGCGACGAATCGCTCCGCTGGAATCAGACGCAGCGCGACTGGATCAACTCCGCCGGCGCGATCGACGAGGTCGGCTCCATTCACACGGTGCAGGGCTACGACCTCAACTACGCCGGAGTGATCATCGGCCGGGACCTGCGCTACGACACCGCCTCGGGCCGCATCGTCTTCGATCGCGCGCACTCCTTCGACAAGAAGGGCCGCGAGAACAACAAGAAGCTCGGCATCACCTACAGCGACGAGGACCTGCTCGCGTACGTCCGCAACATCTACACGGTGCTGCTCACCCGCGGAATCAGGGGGACCTACGTGTACGTCTGCGACGAAGCGCTCCGCGCGCACCTGGCGCGCTACTTCTGAGCGGGGTCCGAGGTCATCAGCTCACCCATCAGTGTCGCCACAGCCGGCGACCTCCTCGAGGATCCGGGTCAGCCAGGTCCTCGCAGCATCGGCTGTCGGCACAACCGGAGTCCGACCACCGACCTCCGTCTCCGCACGAGCGTCCTGATAGGCGGACCCCCAGCCGTCCATGGACCGCAGAGGGAGAGGCGGCCACGGCTGTCGACGTCGCCAGCCGAAGGTCCGGACGCACAGGCTGAGGACGAGCGCCGGATCGGGACCGGCCTCCCACAGCAGCTGCAGGTCGACCAGATCGTGCGCCCGCACGCAGGTGGGGTCGGTCACGGCGTGGAGCTTCTGCGCGATCTGGTATTCGAGACCGACCACCCGGACGGGCCGCAGATCACCGAAGCCGAAGGCGGCCCCGAACCGCACGAGCTCGTCGTCGATCTTCGAAGGCAGGTGTCCGTCCGGCTCCGTCTCCGGGTCGGACACCTCGACGTCGAGGGCACCCCAAGAACTGCCGAGGAAAGCGATCGATACCCGGTAAGGGTGCATCACGTACTCGGGGCGGGTGAGCCCTGGATCGTGGAGCCTGACGGCGCGCACCGTCGCGGTGAACGCCACACGGGGTGGCGCATCCGGGTCGCGGCGCTGCTCGCCCCGGGACGCCGGAACCGCGCCCCACCCCTCGGCCAGACGCGAGCGGAAGTCGCGCTCGAACTCCTCCCCGCGGTCACGGGTGGAGACATCGAAGTCCGAGGTGGCGCGAGTGCCGCGCTCACCGAAGCGGAGCTTCACACCCATTCCACCCTTCACCGCGACGGAGTCGGGAAGCATCTGCGACACGATCAGCGTGCAGAGCATCACCCGTGCACGCGCTACCGGGATCCCCAGCTCGCTCGCCGACTGCGCGAGTCTCTCGTTCAGCTGTGTCACGTTCAGCGGAGGCACCGCCGTCATCGCGCCGCTGCCGTCCACGTCCTGACCTCCTGGTCTTCGACCAGTTCCCGCCGCCCTGCCTCCTCGACCAGGGCGGACCAGCGGTCGGGCGGCATCCGGTGCTCCATGTCCTCCAGCGCTCGCCGAACGGTCGTCGCCGGGACACCCTCGTAGCGGGTGAGCTCGTGGTCGGAGAGGTCGGTCCGGTTCTGCAGATCGAGCCAGTCCGGCAGAGCCCGCCGAACCCGGCGGCGGGTGCCCACGCGCACCTTCGGCGGATTGAACTGCCCGAGTGTCAGCAGATCGAGCACGGACTCCCGATGCAGGAACGCACCCTCCCCCGCGAGCGCGACGGCGATCGCCGGCTGGGTGACCCGGGTCGTCGGCACGTCGCGGTGCGTGTACACACCCTGGCCGTGCGCCCGGAGCGCCCCACGAGCAGCGAGCTTCCGGACCTCGACGGCCGGAACGCCGGCATCCCCCGCCTCCGCGATGGTCACCACGCCGCTCCGCGCGGCGGCCAACTCCCACAGGTCTCTGCGATATCCCATCTCGCCCTCCTCTGCCAAAACAGTACCGAAATCAGGACTGTTTTGACCGTGGTCGGCCCGGTGAGCGTCATTCTGGCGTGCGCTGCGTGATGGGCAGCGAACGGAGTGGCGTCCTCGGCGGTCAGGGGCCGGAGAACGTGACGGCGGTCGCGCCGCTGGGGACCGCGGCGGCCGCGAGTGTCGCCGCGGCGCGGTCGGCGTCGCTCGTCAGGGTCACGTCGAGGTGGTCGGGGGCGGCGCGGAAGCCCGCGGTGGGGACGGCGGCCGAGATCGCCGTCCAGAGGCGCTGGGCGTCGTCGAGCCAGGGGCCCGGAGTGCCGGTGACGAGCAGCGAGCGGTCGGCGCTCTGGACGCTCACGTGCAGGGGCGGGGCGTCGGGGAGGAGCGCGGGGGCGTCGCGGGCGAGCGCGAAGGCGTCGTCGGCGGTCGCCTGCTCCGCCAGGAAGAGGCTCAGGCCGCTCACGCGGTCCTCGCTGTCATCGGCCGCGAGGGCGAGGGAGGAGACCCGCGGGGCGTCCCGGAGCGCGAGGGCGGCGGCGATCCGGCCGGACGTGAGGTCCTCGTCGCCGGACACGGGCAGGGTGAGGTCGTCGGCGTCGAGGAGGATCCGCACGTCACCCGTCGGGCGCTTCGCGGCGAAGGCGGCCAACCGCTCGGCGAGGGACGTCAGGTCGGCGTCGGACAGGTCCCCGCGGGCCACGATCTCGGCGCTGACGCCGCCGGTGAACGGCATGTCCTCGACCGTCGCGAGCTCGACGTGGGCGACCGCCTCGTCAGTGGCGAAGGTGCGTGTGAAGTCGGCGCGGAAGGAGTCGCCGCTGCAGCCGGCCAGCAGGAGTACCGCCGTCAGGGCGAGGGCCGCGAGGCCGAACCCGCGCGTCCGACCCTGCCTCATCGCGCCAGCGTACGTCGCAGCTGCGGAGCGCACCGGGAGTGGACGGATCGGCCTCCGCGTGCTCGGTGCGCAGGAGGGCGCATCGACCCGGCGCGGAGGGTCGTCTGGAGACCGTCGAGGCAGCCGTTGGTGACGGATCGATGCGGCGGCAGCGGCGGGGGCGGGGCAGGTCGGGGCCGCCCGCGTCGAGGGCGGGCGGCCCCGGGGGTCAGCTCGTCGAGGGGACGGCGGTGGGATCGGCCGACGGGGCGGGCTCGGCGGCCGAGGTCGAGGCCACGCCCCGGCCGAAGGCCTGGCCCTGCAGGATGGCTCCGAGGTCGACGCCGGTCGCGGACTTGACGCTGTCGAACGTGGCCGAGAGGCTCGCCGCCTGCTCGCGGGCGATGTGGGTGGCCGCGGTGTCGCCTCCGATCAGGGTGATGGTGCCGACGTTCTGGTAGCCCTTCGCGAACTCGGCCATGAGGGAGGGGAGCTGGCCGATCAGCTCGCGGCCCAGGATCGCCTCCTGGTTCTCGCGGAGCGCCTCCGCCTCGGCCTGGATCGCGGCCGCGCTCGCCTCACCCTTGGTGCGGATGGCCTCCGCCTCGGCGGAGGCGTTCGCGCGCAGGGCCTCGGCCTCGGCGCCGGCCTTGGCGCGCAGCGCGTGGGCCTCCGCCTCGGCGCGGGCACTCACCGCTGCCGCCTCGGCCGCGGCGGACGCCTGGCGGGCCTCCGCCTGGCGCTGGACGGCGTAGGCCTCGGCGTCGGACACCTGCTGCGCGACCTGGCGGTCGGTCTCGGCCTTCTTCGCGCGGCCGTAGGCGTCGGCGTCGGCCTCGGTCTGGCGCCGGTACTTCTCGGCGTCGGCCACGCGCTTGACGTCGGCGTCGAGCTCGGCCTGCCGGTTCTCGGCGCGCTGGACGAGGACGGCCTGCTCGCGCTCGGCGCGGGCCAGGTTCTCGGCCTGCTCGGCCTCGGCGTTGGCCCGGCCGACCTCGGACTTCGAGGCGGCGGTGTTCTTGTCGAAGGCGGTCTGCTCGATCAGGTTCGCCTCGTCGGTGGCGAGCTGGCGGGCCTTGACCTCGCGGGCCGCGTTGATCCGGGCGACGTCGGCCTCGCGGCGGACGCGCTCGATCTCCTGCGCACCGAGCGCCTCGATGTAGCCGTTGCGGTCGGTGACGCCCTGGATGGCGAAGGAGTCGAGGACGAGTCCCTGGGCGAGCAGGTCGCCCTTGATGCCCTCGGCGATCTCGTCGCCGAGCTTCTGGCGGTCCTGCATGACCTCCTCGACACTGAGCTTCGCGACGACGCCGCGCAGTGCGCCCTCGAGCTGCTCGGTGGTGAAGACGTCGATCGACTGGTCCTGCGAGGCGAACCGCTCGGCGGCGGCGCGCACCTGATCCGGCGTCGAGCCGATCTTGACGAGGGCGACGCCCGCGAGGTGGATGGTCACGCCGTTCTTGGTCTGCGCGACCGGCTCCATCTTGATCTGCCGCGACCGCAGCGAGATGCGGTCGGAGCGCTGGGTCAGCTTGTTGACGAAGGCGCCGCCGCCGGTGATGACGGTCATGTTGGACGTCAGCCCGTCGTCGCCCTTCTGCTTCTTTCCGACGATCACGATGGCCTCGTCGGCCTGCGGGACCTGGTACCAGGCCCGGAAGATGAAGAAGCCGATGATGGCGAGCAGCAGGACGACACCGACGGCGATGCCGGCGCCGACGATCCAGAACAGATCAGATTGCATGGACGAGGGACCCCCTTCTCGGAACCCGCGGGGGGCGGGTTTCTGAGCGATGTACAGGTTCATCGTGGCATGGACGGGATTCCCGGGCGTCGGCCGGACGGCGGATGCGGGGTGGTTCGCGCGGGACGTGCGGCGGTGCCGGACGGAGGGCACGACCGCCCTCGGGACGCCGATACGCAAACCGGATCGCCGCTCTCACAGCGAGCGGAATCGCAGCGGGCGGACGCACAGCCGGCGAGATCTAAGTGAGCGGAGGCGGCGAGAGGAGCCGTCGCGGCGGAGGATCCGGGCGAAGCTTCGACTCTTGCGAGCAATTCAGCGCTGGGGTGCCTAGACCTTCAGTGCTGGGGTACCTGGCCTCGAACCAAGAACAACTGAACCAGAATCAATCTGGTCACTAATTTAACCATATCCCGCTGTTCATCCGGCGGTGAGGCCGGGACAAGGTTGCAGCCAAATAAGAACTCGGCACCGAAAGACGACAGTAGCCTCCGGACGCACGCCGCCTGCCTTCGGCCGTCGAGGAGTTCGCCGACGTGCTGACCTATTGCTTCCCGCCCGTCGACAGGCTCGGCGTCGACCGCGACGATATCGTGCTCGCCAAACGCCGGAAGACCCGTGGGAAGTACCCCGTCGAAACGGCGCGTGGGCGGAGCGACAAGTAGAGCCGGCTCTAGCTTCGAGCGATCGCCCTTCGACTCAGATCAGGTCCGCGCGTGGGAAGCCACCCATCCACGGCACCGCAACTGCCCCGTCGTCTACTTCCTCGACAGTGCGGCGGAGGTCTACGGCGGCGAGTCCTTCAATGCGGAGGGGCGCCTACGTCAGCATCTGGACTTCTCCGAGAAGAGCCGACTCGAGCGTGTGCAGGACGTCCTGGACGACACCTGCAACAAGTCAGTGTGGCTTGACCTCGAGTCCTTCCTGCTGCGGATACTCTCCGGCGAGGGCAGGCTCACGGTCCTGAACCACAACGCCGGGATCATCGACGCGGACTACTTCGACCGCGAGTTCTACCCCGGACGTTCTACGAGGTGTTCGACGTCGGCGCACGGAGGAGCACCTCTCCCAGCGGACGATGCCCGAGATCGTTAACAGCGACCTCTGTAAGCTCTCGCCGATCAAGGCGCGAAACCACGATCAGGCGATCGCCGTCGGGGACATCCTCGAGGGTCACTTCGCCGGCCTCGAGTCGGGGCGGTCGAGGACCGTCGTAGTGCACGTCGGACTGATGGGGCAGCAGCAGTCGCCGCGCGGATCGATCGCACTAGTGTTCACTCGGCAGAGATATCCCGAAAGTCTGACGCGGACTCTTCCTCAAAGTAGACGACTTCTGTCATCCCTGTTGTCGGTCCATCTCCTTGCGTGCGGTCATCAGCGCTCGCTCCCCTTAGCACCCCTGACTATGACAGCGCCCTCCGACACGTCAAGCGCGAGCAGAATGAGCTAATCACGCTTTCGTCGGCCTATCTTCCAGGCCACTCTAGCAGGCAAGCCAGATGAGATGTCACCTGTTCGTCAGCAGACGCGCCTGCCATTCCTTTTGCAACGCGCGCGGCGCTGCGCGCGCTGTCATGGCCTTCGCTCAACTACTCACGCCGTCCAATCCTCTTCCGCCAAAGGCGCCCCGTTGAGTTCATCGCGGCGCGACCGCCAATCCGGCAGGTTGCAATCCATCAGCGCTGTAAAGCGTGCACCATGATTCGCGTTGAAGTAGTGGGTGAGCTCGTGCACGACGATGTACTCGAGGCAGTCGGGATGCTTCTTAGCAAGCTCCACGTTAAAGCAAAGGTCGTGCGTAGCGCGGTTGCACGATCCCCACTTCGTCTTCATTTTTCGGATCGTCCACTTTGGCACGCTCACCTCAAGGCGCTGCTCCCAAGTGCTGATCAAGTCTGGTAGGGCCGAACGCAGCTGCTTGCGGTACCACCGATCGAGGCAGGTGCGGCGCTGCTCGACTGACGCATCCGGTGCCACGTACAGCGTGAGTCGATTCCCGTCGACCTCAACATCTGCGCGGCCGGCGCGCTCGACTACCCTGAGTCGCTTCCGAAGCCCCCACACGTAGTGGGACTCTCCTGTCATCATCTCGCGCACAGACTGACGCTCAGCAGCCTGGAGTACCTTGCGTTGCCGACGAATCCAGCCAAGCCGTTGCACCACCGCCAGGCGAATGTGTTCGTCGTCGAACCCCATCGGGGCGGCAACGCGAACCCGACCCGCAGGCGGGTAAACACCGACGTGAAGGTGCTTGATGTCCTTACGGATGACGTCGATATCGAGTCCACGGACGGTTAGGTGCGCGCTAGCGATATTCATCACGCGATTTGATGAGGTCAAAGACGGCGTCGACCCGCGGGTCGCAATCAGGCAACGAGCGGACTATGGCCTGCCGGACCTGCTTGCGCTTCATTAGGTTGTCGACCCAGTCGTGTTTTTTTACGTTTCGCACCGCGGCGTCTATGGCTCGCGCAAGGTCGGTGTCGTCGTCCAGCGTGTCGATAAGCGCCTTCTGTCCGCCATGCTTCACCCACGTGGGGTAACTCTTGCCGGATTCCTTGTTCCCGAGCTGCTGCGCGGCCTCGAGGATCTTGGCAAGATAGTCCTCGTAGTCGAGCGCCTGTTTGCGTCTTTCGTCAAGGATCGCATCGAGCAGTTCACTCATCCGGTCGTAGAATTTCGGATTAAGTGCGTACTCGTCGATGATCACCTTGCGCATGTTGTTGACGATCGTCTCGGCGACCGCGTCCTTGCTCTTCTTGATGCCGGGCGGGAGCTTATCGATGGCAGCCGGGCCGAGCTTCACGATCAGGTCGATCAAGCCCGTGTCCTCGAAGGCCGACACCACCTCCGACGCACCAGCCTTGATGTAGGTGTCGAGCAGGAAGCGCATGTCGGCTTCGTAGGCCTTGAAGTCGACGTCCTCACCCGCGGCGAGCTTCACCTCGACACGCACATCACTGTAGTGAGCGATCTCCTTCTGAATCCTTTCGATGTCGGTAGGGCTGAAACCAGCCTCAGCCATGTCGTTGGCTATGTTGGCGAACGCGCGGACAACACCGAAGACCGCCTTGTAAAGCTCAACGCGCTTCGGCTCATTAACCTTGATCTGCGCCGCGTCTCCCGCGTCCTTTGCGACGAAGTAGGCACGGTACTGATCCGTCCCCTTGGGCGGAAGCACGGCCTCGCAGAGCGCGCGAATCCGCTCCAGGGCATCGTCAAGATCTTCCCGGGCTTTGTCGATGCGGTCGGTCAGGAGTCCTTCGATGTCCTGCTTCTCGTACCCCTCAAGGGCGCCCGAGGTGTAGTCGTTGATCGCACTCTCAAGCGAGTTGAATAGGTCACGGTAGTCGACGATGTAGCCGTAGTCCTTATCGTCGCCGTCGAGGCGGTTCACGCGGCAGATCGCCTGAAACAGCCCGTGATCCTGCATCTTCTTGTCGACGTAGAGGTAGGTGGCACTCGGTGCGTCGAAGCCAGTGAGGAGCTTGTCCACCACGATGAGCAGCCGCATCTGACCAGGCTCCTCGATGAACTGCTTCTTGACCGCCGCCTCGAACTCCTCGACGCGCCCCATGGCTGCATCCTCGGACTCGTCGAAGTAGTCAGCCAGCATGCGACGATAGGTGTCGTACTGCGCAACCTTCTCGGTCTTGCCAGCACCGGCGTCTTCTTTCGAGATCTCCGTGGCGTTCGGCTGATAGCTAGTGACGATCGCGCACTTCTCCTTGAAGCCCGCATTGAGAAAGAGGTCATAGAACTTGCAAGCCTGATAGATGCTGGCGCCGACAAGCATTGCGTTGCCGCGCCGGTTTATCAAACGCGGCTTTGTCTCCATGTCGAGCAGGATGTCCGCGACGATTTGCTCCGCGCGAGACTTACTGGAGACGACTTTCTGCATGGTGCCCCAGCGCTTCTTGAGCTCGGCACGGGAGAGATCGGTCATGCCCTTTGTTTTCGCCTCGAACCACTTGTCGACCTGGGCGGGTGAGGTCAGATCCTGGTCGATGTCACGCGCTTCGTAGCGAAGATCAAGCACGACCCCGTCGCTGACGGCCTCGTTGTACTTGTAGGTGTGGATGAACGACCCGAAGGTCTCAATACTGCTCGCCTTGTCCGCCTTGAGGAGCGGCGTGCCCGTGAAGCCGATGAACATGGCCTCCGGGAGGACCAGCTTCATTGCGCGGTGCATCTTGCCGGACTGGGTGCGGTGGGCCTCATCAACGAAGACGAAGATGTTGCCCTTGGCGCGGAAGTCCTTCGGCAACACTGCATTGAGTTCCGCGATGTAGTCATCGGAGTCAGCGCTGTCGGAGTTGTCACGGAACTTGTGAACGAGCGACCCGATGAGCCACTCCTCAGAGGTGTTGAGTGTAGTGATGAGGTCCGCGCCACTCTTGGTCCGATAGATGGACTCATTGACGCCCTTGAACACCTGCTCGATCTGGTCGTCGAGCTCCGTGCGGTCAGTGATGATGAGGACACGGGGATCGGTGCCGATCTGAGACTCGCGGATCCACTTCGCCAGCCAGACCATCGTTAGGCTCTTGCCCGATCCCTGGGTGTGCCAAATGATGCCGCCCTCGCGCGTCGCGATGCGCTGCTGTGCCGCCTTGATGCCGAAATACTGATTATGGCGCGGCCCCTTCTTGACTCCCTTGTCGAAGACGATGAAGTCGTGGATCAACTCAAGGAAGCGCTCCTTGCCGCACATCTGGAGCAGCGCACGGTCCAGCAGGGAGTCGACGTCCGAGTCTTCCTTCCACTCGAGCCAGTACTTCTCAGGCGTGTCGATGACGCCGTAGCGAAGGCCCTCGGCATCGTTGCCGGCGAACAGGTACTGGACGGTCGAGAAGAACGGACGGATGAAGTCCTTGCTCTGGTTGCCGATGGACTGGCGGATCCCCTCCGTCAGCGAAACCTTGGATCGCTTGAGTTCCATGACCCCGAGCGCCAACCCGTTGACGTAGAGCACGATGTCCGGGCGCTTGGTGTGCTGGCCGAGCACGGTGACCTCTTCGGCGACCGCGAAGTGGTTGGCCGACGGGGTCTGCCAGTCGATGAGCCATACCGTCTGTGTCGATTCGGCGGCGGCCGGCTTCACCTTCACGCCGTAGCGGAGCAGCTGATAGACCTCGCGGCTGGCCTCGTACAGATTGCGCCCGACACCAACGGCGGCCACCTTCTCGAGCCGCTCGATCGCGCGAGTGATGAGCGCATCGTCGTAGTTCCGTGCGCGCAGGTTCTGCCTGAGGATGTCGGCCTCGATTCCACCAGTCCGGTTGCCGTCGTGCCAGTCGCCAAGGTAGTCGTACCCGAGCTGCTCCCTGAACAGCTTGACGACGCGCTCCTGCGTCTTCTTCTCGATCTGACCTACTGTGCTCATGATGCTCCCCCGGTATGCTCCACATTTGATTCATTTACCCAGCGCGCGAGCACACTTAGCGACGCCAGGTTCCCAAACGCTACCTCGTCGGAAAGCTCCTGGTCCGATTCCCGCGAGGGCGAATCGCGCATCCCGGCGAACACGCCCTTGGCAAGCGACATCGCCCCGCGCTTCACGGGGCGGTAAATGTCGCTGAATTCTGGGCTCATCCGCCGTAGCCGCGGCTTCCCGGGCTTCGGTTCGTCGAGCGAAAAGGACTGCTTGAAGAGGTTCGTCTCGCTGACGTCTCGACGCTCCACTTTGTTGTGCGTCCCGGCATTGAGCCTCGTCGCTGCGTCGCGCACAGGCTGTCCAAAGTGCCCTGACTGCCAGAGCAACCGCGCACCACCCCCAACCCCGGTATGCAGGTCCGCGCCCGAAATCCCTGGCGTGTCGTCGCCGAGCTTCTGCCGAATCTCGTCGGCACGCTCTATGTGCGGACGCGCGCGCAGTGCCGCATTAACATAGTCAGCCCACGCTATGTACACTCGGTGCGGCACCTCGACTCGCCAGCGTGCAACAACCCGATCCAATATCTGCTTCAGGATCTGTACTTGCGCGGCAATATCCTCTTTCGATCCCCGCACGGACCTGCCAATGACATTCGAAAACGGATGTGGAACAAGTTCGGTCGAGTAGTTGAGGTTGTCGAGCTCTTTGAGTGCAAACTTTGTGTTAGGCCTAGTCATGCCGTGCCTCCACAGGAAGACGAACGCGGCCTGTGAGGAGCTGCTGCATCATGCCTTGCTTGATGGCGTGCGCCTTAGTGAGCCGAACTTGTAGCGCTCGCACTTCTTCCTCGGCATCGGAGAGCGCACCGGCGATCGCTCCTTGTTCAGAAACATCCTCTGGGAGTCGAATTGGAAGCTCACGAACGAGCCCTGCTGTGTAACTCTGCTGCTTAGTTCCTTGGGTGTACTTGAGTGCAAGTTCCTCGCCATAGTACAGGTAGTACTGAAACAAGTAGCCCGTATCGAGTCGAGCACTAGGAACGACTACCATGCAGGACTGATTCGTTGCAGCAGCATGGCCGAGGACTCCACAGCTACCACGCGTTCCCGCCGCCTCGAGACCAGTGATTGCCATCACAAAGGTTCCCGCCGGCCAAATTTGAAGGTTGGCTGCACGGCGGCCTGCCTCGGTAATTTTTTGCGGCACGCGCGTCACTAGCCCTCGCTTCAATTCCGTGCTTGTTACCCACGGGATGGAGCCACCCCAGAAAGCATCCCGGGAACGTGAAGGTGTAGCACCACTCGATATATATTCGGCGAACTCCCCCCATACTCCCTCTATCCACTCGCCATTGAAGCCCGGAAGGCGTGTGCGGCCACTCAAGAGCTCCTGCATCATGCCCCGTTTGATCGCCTGCTTTTTGGCGATCATCCGTTCAAGGGCAGAGATATGCTGATCGACGTCATACAGGGCTTCCGCGATCGAGCGCTGTTCCGCTTTCGACGGGACGAGGACCTCAAGCTTAAGCAGATCCCGTGTGTATATCGCTGCGACGGTGGTTGTCCCCGTCGCGAGGTTTCGGATCGCCTTGATATTCTCTACAGCATTGAGCGCGTACCCAAAATACTGAGAGTCTCCACAAATTTCTGGCTTAAACCGCAATCGGAGAATATTTGAGTTGTAGAAAGCTAGACGAAGCTCATTGCGCCAAATGGACACCTTCCCGACAAGCTCCAGCGTATTCCTGGTGTTGAACAGGACATCACCAAAGCGCAACTGATGTGTTAGGTCAACGTTTTCTGAGGTAGGGATGTAATCAATGCGAGAAAGGTCAATGGAAATACGCGCAATGTTGCCCATCTTAATGAGGGGTCGATTCGTTATATCTGCACCGTTCTTGTAGTTGCCACCCAACCGAAGCTGCGCAATCTGGCCAATAGGAAGGCTCACCCAGTCAGTGGACGCACTCACAGTTCAAGCCCCATCGCGACCAGGTGTGTTGCGACCTTTCCTTCGAACGCATCCAGCTCAGCCTTCAGTTCGAGGACGGTCCTCACGTAACGTTCGCCTAGCTGCTGGATGCGTGCGACGAGCGCGAGTGTCAGGTCGCCGACCACATCGCCGATCCTCACCGCAACTGCGGTATGCCACTTGTCGTCAAGCACGATGGATTTGACGTCATCGACAGAGAGCTCGCCGTACTTCCGAAGCGTCTTCGCGTCGAGCGTCGCCTGAGCGTCCTTAGTTGCCTTCTTTGACGCAGCCTCAGTGTTCAGGAGCTCGAGGGCAGCTTGAGCGCATTTGAGTGTCTCCTGATCATGGCCGGCTCTCGCTTCCCGGATCACCGCAGTGACGAGTTTCTTGGTATATGCGCCCTTGTCATTGGTGGCATCGGGAAGGAGTCCTTCGTCAGCGCCGTTCTCTTCGGCGTGTTCGACGACAGCAGCGGAGTCTGACTGGAGTTTGACGTTGAGAGCATCAACTACGGCCTGTTGGTCCGCGAAGTACCGAGCCACAATCAGGGCCGGCGGAATGAGATCCGTTTTGAACTTCTTCTTGCTGCGGCCGCTTCCGATCTCTAGATCGGCATCCTCGGTGAGCTTCCGCTCCTTGTCCTCGATCGTCGGGCGGGGCTTGGCTGCGCTCGCCCACGAGCCTTCGTTGCCGAGCTCGGCCATGATCAAGTAGACGTCATCATGCATCATGTCGTTCCAGTAGCTCATCAACTGCTGGTAGACGTCGTACTCGTCGAGGAGCGGCACGTCCTTGAAGCGCGCGAGCAGATCATCGCCGAGATCTCGGATTAGGTCATTCGGCTTCGTGTCGGCGGTGATACCGAGCAGTGCGCTGCGGTGAGCCTCGAACCAGTTCGTCACAACAGACGCCACTTCTTGGCGGATCGATTCTAGTCCGCTGCGGTTGAGGGCGTAGTCCTGAACCTCCGAAGGCTCGACCTTGAGCTTCAAGTAGCCCTCGCGGCGCGGCTCGAACAGCGCGCCCTTCAGCGCGGGCAACGCATCCCAGTATTTCTGCAACGCGTCGATGTCACGGGTGGGGATGCCGCCGTGCAGGTGCGCCGACAGATTCTGAAGATCCTCGGGCTCCGAGCTGTCGATGTAGCGCGCAATGTTCAAGTTGTAGTCGTTCTTTGGATCGGCAATCTCCCTCATCGGCACCATGCGCGAGTAGCCGTCGATAGGCACCTGACGGTTAAAGGTGTCGACAATCCTGTGGATGTCCTGGTCGCGGAGGCGATTCTTGTTGCCGTCCTTGGTGAAGCCCTTGCTCGCGTCCACCATGAAGACTCCTGTCCGACTGGCGGAGTTCTCCTTATCGAGGAGCACTATGCACGCCGGGATGCCGGTGCCGTAGAAGAGGTTCGCCGGCAGACCGATCACGCCCTTGATGAAGCCGCGCTTGAGGAGCTCGCGACGGATGCTCCCTTCGGCGTTGCCGCGGAAGAGAACGCCGTGGGGCAAGATGACGGCCGCCTTGCCCTCAGACTTCAGTGAGGTAAGGGCGTGAAGGAGAAAGGCGTAGTCACCGTTTTTCTCGGGCGGCATGCCATACTCGAACCGACCGAAGTCCTCCTCGAGACCGTTGTTCCACGACTTGATGGAGAACGGTGGGTTCATCACGATGTAGTCGTAGGTCTTCAGACTGTTGCCGTTGGTGAACTGCGGGCTCGTGATCGTGTCGCCCTTGTGGATCTCTGCAGTCGCGTTGCCATGCAGAATCATGTTCATTTTTGCGAGCGCCCAAGTCGCGTTGTCCTTCTCTTGGCCGTAGATCGTCATCCCGCGAGGAGCCTCAGCGGCAGCCTTCAGCAGCAGAGACCCCGATCCACAGGCTGCGTCGTAGACCGTCTCATCCTGGCGCGTCGAACTGTTGATACCCACAACCCTGGCGAGCACGCGCGAGACCTCGGCTGGAGTATAGAACTGCCCTTTGCTCTTGCCCGATTCCGTGGCGAAATGACGCATCAGGTACTCGTACGCGTCGCCCAGCAGGTCGTCGCCCTCTGCCCGGGAGCCGCGGAAGTCGAGATCTCTGAAGATCGTCACGAGCTTCGAGAGGCGGTCCTGCATCTCCTTGCCGTTGCCGAGCTTCTCGGGGTCATTAAAGTCGGCCTGGTCGATGACGTTACGCAGACCGTTGGCATCGGCAAGCTTGCCAATGATCTTGTTGAAGCGGTCACCGATCTCTTTGTCGTTCTTGGTCGCGAACATTTCGTCGAACGAGCCGCCCTCGGGGACCTCGATGAGACTGTCGGGATCCGACTTCGCCTTGTCCGAGACGTACTTCATGAACAGCATCGTCAGGATGTAGTCCTTGTACTGGCTTGCGTCCATGCCGCCACGGAGCTGGTCACAGCTCGCCCATAGGGAGCTGTAGAGGTCCGACTTCTTCAGGCCCACTATCTCGTCACCACCTTCGGCGACTGGTCGGTCGCCCCGTGCTCACCAAGGCGCTCCTCGGATGCAAGCCTCGATCGGCTGTATGTGGTTCGGGTCATGCTCTATGGCTCCTCCTACGCGTTTGTGCGCGCATCACAGTTACTTCCCCAGGACTTGCTCTCAGGGTATCGGGGCGCGCGGGCGTCGTCGGGGATGCACTCGATTCGGGGTGGCGCGACCGGGTGGTTGCTCAGCAGGTCGCGGATCGCTGCCCTAATTTTCACGCTGAACTGGCATTTTGTACCACCCCCCACCACAGTCCCGCTTGGCTGGCCGTCGGTTTCACCTTGACGTGACAGGCGCCCGGGGCCCGCCAACTTTGACTACTGCAACTACAGGGCTCCTCCGGATCAACCCAGATGCGTAGCGCCCCACCACGGTGCATCACTCGCCTGAAATGAGTCGGTGGAACGCTCCGACTCGACGATCGCGGCGCGGCTGCAGAGCCGAATGGCGCTCCTCGAAGCTCAGGAAGAGCGCCTCGTCGACCTCGCCGCCACGGGCACCTTTGCGATTTCGCGGTTCCGCGCCAAGCTCGAAGAGAGGGTGCCAGAAGGTGCTACTTCAGGAGAAGCTGGCGCGAGCTGCGGACCGACTGCGCGACGGTGCGGAGACGGCCCTGGCGTGCCTTCACCTGCCGCGCAACCCTGACCAGCAGTATCACAATGCACCAGACACGGTGCGCCGCGAGTTGCTTCAAGCGTTCTTTGTCTGCCTGCGCGTCTACTAGGAGGGCAAAACTATCCAGATCGAGGCTGAGCAAACGGCAGCCACCTATGCCTTCCACGACGCCGCGGTGGCTATAAGAACAAACCCGCAAGCTGTCACGGGAAACTAAGACAATCTCGAAATTTCCGTAGAAAACTCTTCAAATCCTGAACAATTTCCAGTCTGCCTCGGAGAAGAATAAGAGCACTATAGCTGGGGTACCTGGACTCGAACCAAGAACAACTGAACCAGAATCAGTCGTGTTGCCAATTACACCATACCCCAATGGTCATCCGGCGGTGAGGCCGGGACCAGGCGGCGGCCGGAGTGGAACTCGGCGCCGAGAGACGACAGTACCCTACGGACGCACGCCGCTCAAATCGGCTCCGCGATCGTGCACGGCGAGGGCCTCCGACTCGGGCGCGGCCTCGCCGAGGCGGGCGCGGACGAGGTCGCGGTTGATCGCCGAGGCGACCTGCGCGCCGGAGCCCGCGGCGACGATCAGCTGCTGCGGTCCGGGGGCGGTGACCTCGCCGGCGGCGTAGAGGCCGGGGACAGAGGTGCGGCCGCCGGCGTCGACGCGGAGGAAGCCGTCGGGGTCGACCTCGGGGCCGGCCGGGTCGAGGTAGTCGAGGACGGGGACCCAGACCGGGCGGACGAAGGCGCCGGTGCGCGGGATCACATCGCCGTCGGCGAGGGCGACGCCGGTCATCACGGCGCGCTCCCCCACCAGGTCCGCGACGGGGCGGCGCTCGATGCGGATGCCGATCGAGTTCAGGAGCGACTCGTCGGTGTCGCTGACGACTCCGACGCCGTTGGTGAAGACGATGAGGTCGGTCGACCACTGCGAGAGGAGCATGGCGCGCTCGGCGAGGTCGGCGGTCTCGCCGATCAGGGCCAGCGGCTCGCCGGCCTTCTCGTAGCCGTCGCACTCCATGCAGCTGTGCACGGCGGTGCCGTAGTAGGCGCGGAGGCTGGGGAGCGTCGGCAGGCGCTCGGAGAGGCCGCCCGCGACGACGACCGCGGTCGCCAGCACCGAGCGGTCGGCCGAGCCGCGGACGCCCTTCGCGGTGACGACGAACTCGCCGCCCGAGCGCTCGACGGCGGTGACCATGGCGTTGTGCACCTCGGCCTCGTCGTACTGCTCGAGCTCGGCGCGGCCGAGGCGGCGCAGCTCCAGCGGCGAGACGCCGTCGCGGGTGAGGAAGCCGTGCGAGTGCAGGGTCGCCGCATTGCGCGGGCGGTTGCTGTCGAGCAGCAGCACGCTGCGGCGCGCGCGGACGAGGTTGAGCCCCGCCGAGAGCCCCGCGGGGCCGGCGCCGATGATGACGACGTCGTAGTGGCCGCCCTGCACCTCCGCCACGATCAGCTCCGGGTGTCGGCGAGGCGGGCGAGGCGCGCGATCGACTCGGACTTGCCGAGGATCTCCATCGACTCGAACAGCGGCGGCGAGACGCGGCGGCCCGAGATCGCGGTGCGCAGCGGCCCGTAGGCGATGCGGGGCTTGAGGCCCAGGCCCTCGATCAGCGCGGAGGCGAGCGCCTCCTGGATCGAGGCGGTCAGCCACTCCCCCTCGGGCACGAGCTCGAGGGCGCCGATCGACGCGGCGAGGACCTCGCCGGCGTTCGCGGGCAGGCCCTTCAGCGCGTCCTCGTCGTAGGAGAGGGCGTCGGCCGTGGTGAAGAGGAAGCCGAGCATCCCAGGCGCCTCGCCGAGCAGGCCGATGCGCTCCTGGACGAGCGGGGCGGCGGCGTCGAGGACGGCGCGCTGGTCGGCGGTCGGCTCGGTCTCGAGGACGCCGGCGGCGATCAGGTAGGGGATCGTCCGCTCGGTGAAGTCGTCGACCGCGAGCAGGCGGATGTGGTCGCCGTTGATCGACTCGGCCTTCTTGAGGTCGAAGCGGGCCGGGTTGGGGTTCACGTCGGCGACGTCGAAGGCGGCGATCATCTCGTCGATCGAGAAGACGTCGCGGTCGTGGGTGAGCGACCAGCCGAGAAGGGCGAGGTAGTTGACCAGGCCCTCGGGGATGAAGCCGCGGTCGCGGTGGTGGAAGAGGTTGGCGGAGGGGTCGCGCTTGGAGAGCTTCTTGTTGCCCTCGCCCATCACGTAGGGGAGGTGGCCGAAGCGCGGGACGAACGTGGTCAGTCCGATGTCGATCAGAGCGTGGTACAGCGCGATCTGGCGCGCGGTGGAGGGCAGGATGTCCTCGCCGCGGAGGACGTGCGTGATCTGCATCAGCGCGTCGTCGACCGGGTTCACCAGCGTGTAGAGCGGCTGGCCGTTGGGGCGGACGACGACGAAGTCGCTGAAGGAGCCGGCCGGGAAGGTGATCTCACCGCGGACGAGGTCGTCGAAGGAGAGGTCGGCGTCCGGGACGCGCAGGCGGAGCGCCGGGCTGCGGCCCTCGGCGCGGAAGGCGGCGCGCTGCTCCTCGGTGAGGTCGCGGTCGAAGTTGTCGTAGCCGTGCTGCTTGGCGCGGCCGGACGCCTCGTTGCGGGCGTCGATCTCCTCCGCGTTCGAGTAGCTCTCGTAGAGGTGGCCGGAGGCGAGCAGGCGCTGGATGACGTCGGTGTAGACGTCGCTGCGCTCGGACTGGCGGTAGGGGCCGTGCGGGCCGCCGACGCCGACGCCCTCGTCCCAGTCGAGCTTCAGCCAGCGGAGCGCGTCGATGAGCTGCTCGTAGCTCTCCTCGCTGTCGCGGGCCGCGTCGGTGTCCTCGATCCGGAAGACGAAGGTGCCTCCGGTGTGCCGCGCATACGCCCAGTTGAACAGGGCGGTGCGGATGAGGCCGACGTGCGGCGTCCCGGTCGGGGACGGGCAGAAGCGGACGCGGACGTCGCTCCCGGTCGCGGTCGTGAACGGGTGCGCGTCGTGGGCGCGATCGGAGGGCGGGGTGAGCTCAGACATACGGGGCGATTCTAGCGGCGGGGCGGGGATCGGCGCCCGGACTGGACAGGGGGCCGACTCGGGCGTCGGTCCGGCTCGCGGGACCGATCCGGCTCGCGGGCGGCAGGAGCTCTTAGCGCGAAGCAGTGCTCCGAGTCAACGGACTTCTCCAACGGGAGGAGCAGTGGTGGCCTGTGGCTACTGCTTCTCCCCCGGGGCCGCTCGACGACGAGCGCGTCGCATCCCGCCGCCCCGGACGCGCCAGCATGCCCGGAAAGGGGTCCCGATGAGCACGGTCGTTCTCGACACCGCCCTCGCAGCGCTCGCCCCCGCGACCGACTCGCCGAGCGAGCCCGCCTCGCCGCGCGAGGAGAAGGACGCCCGCACCCTCTCGCTCTTCCAAGCGGCGGCGACCGCCGACGACGCCGAGGGCGCCCGCATCCGGGAGCGCATCGTGCTCGACCACCTCGGGCTGGCCGAGGCGATGGCGAACCGGGTGTCCCGCGCCGGCGGCGACCGCGCGGATCTCCGCCAGGTCGCCTACGTGGGGCTGGTCAAGGCCGCCCGCCGCTTCACGCCGGAGCGCGGCGACAGCTTCGCCGCCTTCGCGGTGCCCACCATCACCGGCGAGCTCAAGCGCCACCTGCGCGACCTCGGCTGGATGATCCGCCCGCCCCGCGGCGTGCAGGAGCTGCACCGCCGCTCGGCCGTCGTCGCCGACGAGCTCGCGCAGGAGCTCGGCCGCCACCCGAGCGATCGGGAGATCGCCGCGCGGCTCGGCGTCGAGCCGGCCGAGGTCGCCGACGCGCGCGCGGCCGGGCATCCGCTCTCCCTCGACGAGACCGTCGGCGAGACCGGCGTCCGGCTGGCCGAGACGATCGGCGGGGAGGACGAGGACCTCGCGGCGATCGACCGCCGGCACGGCCTGGCCCGGGCGCTCGCCGAGCTCGAGAACGGCCAGCGCGAGCTGCTCCGGATGCGCTTCGTCGAGGAGATGACGCAGCAGCAGATCGCCGACGCGCTCGGCACCACGCAGATGCAGGTCTCGCGGCTGCAGCGCCGGATCCTCGCGCAGCTCGCCGACCGCCTCGGCGCCCCGTCGCGCAGTCATCAGCCCACGAACCGCGCGCGGGTAGCGTCGGTCGCCGTGGTCACGCCCGTCCACCCTGCGGCGCGGCTGCGGACCGCCTGAGGTGCGCGTCGGCGCGCGAGGGCAGGGTGGCGAGCGCGTCGAGGACGTCCTCGGTCCGCACCGCGAGCAGCGCCGGGTCGGGCTCGGAGGAGAAGACGTCGCCGCGGCGCAGCGACGCGTCGGTCAGCACGACGTGCGGTCCGCTCACCGGCGGGCCCCACGCCTCGGGCGGCGCCGGTCCGAAGATCACGACCGACGGGATGCCGTAGGCGGACGCCAGGTGCGCGGCACCGGTGTCGACCGTGACGAGCACCTCGGCCGCGGCGACGACCGCGGCGAACCCGCTCAGGTCGATCGCGCCGGCGAGCACCTCGCCCGTTCCGGCCAGCTCGGCGACGCGGCGGGCGCGGTCGGCCTCGTTCGCGCCTCCGGTGTAGACGACGCGGTGCCCCTCGGCGGCCAGCGACTGCGCGACCGCGGCGAAGCGCTCCTCCGGCCACTCGCGCGAGCCGTAGAACGCGCCGATGTGCACGATCGCCGCGCCGTCGACGGGCGCGGGCACGGCCGGGACGGCGATGCCGACGTCCTCGGGGTCGGCGTCGAGGCCGATCGAGTTGACGAGGCGGGCCCAGCGCGCGCGCTCCAGTTCGCCGTCGAGCCAGAGCGGGCACGGGTCGTCGTGGCTCGCGTCGGGGTCGAGAGCGGGCACGCGGAACTCGAGGCGGCGCTCGGGCTCGAGCGCGATCAGGGCGTCGCGGGACTCCGGGCCGTTGCCGTGCAGGTTGACGGCGAGCTCGATGCGCCCGGGCGCGACCGGCAGCGGATCGTCCAGCCCGCGCAGGGTCGGCACGAGGGCGTCGAGGCCGTCGATGAGGTCGACGATCGGCTCCAGCCAGGGCGTGGTCGCGAGGATCAGCCGGTGCTCGGGGAAGCCGCGGCGCAGCGCCTTGAGGGCGGGGACGGCCACGAGGATGTCGCCGAGCTTGAGGGCTCGCAGGGCGAGGATCTCCGGGGTTCCGTCCGGGTCGGTGAGAGCGCGCACGGCGCCTCCTTCCTGTCGGAGGTCCCGTACCCCGCTCCGGCGTCCTCAGACGCGCGGATCTCGAGCGGGCGGCCCCGCGGCTCCGACGCGCCCGAGCGGACCACTTCTCCTCCCCCGCGTTTGGAACCCGGAGGAGGGGGGTACGAGGGAGAGGTGAACGACTCGATCCAGCCGGGCTCCGCGCACCGCACCGCGGAGGACGCCCCCGCCCCGCGCGCTGCGCGGCTGCGCGGAATCCTCTTCGACCGCGACGCGACGCTCGTGGTCGACGTGCCCTACAACGGCGACCCGGCGCTGGTCGAGCCGATGCCCACCGCGCTGGACGCGGTCGAGCGGGCCCGCGAGGCGGGACTGAAGCTCGGCGTCGTCACGAACCAGTCCGGCATCGCCCGCGGCATCATCGACCGCGCGCAGGCCGACGCCGTGAACCGGTGTGTCGACGAGCTGTTCGGCGGCTTCGACGCCTGGATGCTCTGCCCGCACGGCCCCGAGGACGGCTGCGCCTGCCGCAAGCCCGCGCCGGGCATGGTGCTCGACGCCGCGCAGAGCCTCGGGCTGCCCGCCGGCTCCCTCGCGGTGATCGGCGACATCGGCGCGGACGTCGGCGCGGCTGCGGCCGCGGGGGCCCGCGGCGTGCTCGTGCCCACCCCGATCACCCGGGCCGAGGAGGTGGCCGCCGCTCCGCTGCGCGCGGCGACGCTCCTCGAGGCCGTCGAGCTGCTGCTGGCGATGCAGCCGGACGAGGACGCCGAATGACCCGCCGCGTGCTGGTGGCGCGCCTCGACAGCGCCGGCGACGTGCTGCTCTGCGGACCGGCCGTCCGCGCGATCGCGGCCGACGCCGAGGTGCTGCTGCTCGCGGGACCGCAGGGCGCGCCCGCCGCGGCGCTGCTGCCGGGGCCGACGCGGGTCCGCACCTGGTCCTGCCCGTGGATCGGCGACGCCTCGCGCCCGGTCGACGCCGCCCTCGTGGCGGAGCTGCGGTCGATCGTCGAGGAGTTCGCTCCGGACGAGGCCGTGATCCTCACCTCCTTCCACCAGTCGCCGCTGCCGCTCGCGCTGCTGCTGCGCCTGTCGGGCGTCGCGCGGATCTCCGGCGCGTCCGTCGACTTCGCGGGCGCCCTGCTCGACGTGCGGCTGGTGCCCGGCGAGACGCTCGAGGAGGACCAGCCCGAGCCGGAGCGCGCGCTCGCCATCGCGGCGGCCGCGGGCTTCGCGCTGCCCGAGGGCGACGACGGGCTCCTGCGGGTGAATCGCGAAAGCGTCCTCCCCGACGCGCTCGAGGGCGTCGGACCGTACGTGGTCGTGCATCCCGGTGCAGCGGTTCCCGCGCGGGCCTGGCCCGCCGAGAACGCGGCGCGCGCGGTCGAGCTGCTCGCCGACTCCGGAGTCGCGGTCGCCGTCACCGGCGGCCCCGGCGAGCGCGCGCTGACCGCGCAGGTCGCGGGCAGCCGCGGCATCGACCTCGGTGGCGCGACCGACTTCGCCGGCGCGGCCGAGGTGCTCGCCCGCGCCGAGGTCGTCATCAGCGGCAACACCGGGCCGGCGCACCTGGCGGCGGCTGTCGGCACCCCGGTGGTCAGCCTGTTCGCGCCCGTCGTCCCGGCGATCCGCTGGGCGCCCTACGGCGTCCCGGTCGAGCTGCTCGGCGACCAGCAGGCCGCCTGCGCCGGCTCGCGCGCCCGCGTCTGCCCCGTTCCCGGCCACCCCTGCCTCGCAGGAGTGAGCGCCGAGGAGGCGGTCGCCGCCGCCCACCGGCTCCGCGCGCTCCCGCGGCGCGACTCCACGACATCCACCACGACACCCTCGGAGGCGCTCGCATGAGGATCCTGCTCTGGCACGTGCACGGCGGCTGGGCGGACGCGTTCGTCCGCGGCGACCACGAGTACCTGCTGCCCACCACCCCCGCCCGCGACGGCTGGGGCCTCGGCACCGGCGGCCGCGACTGGCCGAACACCGTCGAGATCGCCCCGGAGGAGCTGCGCGACGCCGAGGTCGACGTCGTCCTCCTCCAGCGCCCCGACGAGCTGGCCGAGGCGGAGCGCCTGCTCGGCCGCCGGCTCGGCCGCGAGATCCCGGCGGTCTACGTCGAGCACAACACGCCCCGCGGCGACGTGCCCGACAACCGCCACCCGCTCGCCGACCGCGACGACCTCCTCCTCGTGCACGTCACGCACTTCAACGCGCTGATGTGGGACACCGGATCGACGCGCACCACGGTGATCGAGCACGGGATCAACGACCCCGGCCCCCTCTACACCGGCGAGCTCGCGCGCTTCGGCGTCGTCATCAACGAGCCGGTGCGCCGGCGGCGGGTGACCGGCACCGACCTCCTGCCGCGCTTCGCCGCGGTCGCCCCGCTGGACGTCTTCGGGATGAAGACCGAGGGTCTCGTCGGGACGCCCGGGCTGCCCGCCGACCGCCTCGACGTGCTCGGCGACGTGAAGACCGGCGCGATGCACGCGGAGCTGGCCCGCCGCCGGGTCTACCTGCACCCGTTCCGCTGGACCTCGCTCGGCCTCGCGCTGCTCGAGGCGATGCACCTGGGGATGCCGGTCGTGGCGCTGGAGACCACGGAGGCCGGCCGCGCTGTGCCGCCCGAGGCCGGGGCGGTCTCGAACGACCTCGACGCGCTGGCGGCAGCCGCCCGTGCGCTGATGGAGGACCCGGAGCGGGCCGCCGTCGCCGGCGCGGTCGCCCGCGAGGCCGCGCTCGCCCGCTACAGCCTCGGCCGGTTCCACCGCGACTGGGACGAGCTGCTCGGCGACCTCGCCGCCGCCCCGCGCACCCTCTCCACCGCCGGAACCCGCGAAGGGAGCACCCGATGAGCACCCCCCGTCCCCTCTCGATCGCGATGGTCTCCGAGCACGCCAGCCCGCTGGCGACGCTCGGCGGCGTGGACGCCGGCGGCCAGAACGTGCACGTCGCGGCCCTCGCCGACGCGCTCGCGCGCCGCGGCCACCGCGTGACCGTCTACACCCGGCGCGACGACGCGTCGCTCCCCCGCCGGGTGCCCTTCACCTCCGGCGTCGAGGTCGTGCACATCGATGCGGGCCCGGCCGCCAAGGTCTCCAAGGACGAGCTGCTGCCGTTCATGGGCGACTTCGCCGTCGACCTCGCGAACGACTGGCTCGACTCCCGCCCCGACCTGGTGCACAGCCACTTCTGGATGTCCGGGGTCGCCGCGCTCGACGCCTCCGAGCGGGTGGAGCGCGCCACCGGGCGCCGAGTGCCCGTCTTCCACACCTTCCACGCGCTCGGCGTCGTGAAGCGCCGCCAGCAGGGCGCGCTCGACACCAGCCCCGAGGAGCGCGCCTGGCTCGAGCCCGGTGTCGGCCAGCGGGCGGACGGCGTCGTCGCCACCTGCTCCGACGAGGCCTTCGAGCTGAAGGGCCTCGGCGTGCCCACCTCGAGCATCTCGGTGGTGCCCTGCGGCGTGGACCTCGAGCGCTTCACGCCCGACGGACCCGTCGCCGAGCGCACCGCGCGCGTCCGGCTGATGAGCATCGGCCGCCTCGTGCCCCGCAAGGGCATGGGCCACGCGATCGAGGCGCTCGCCCGCCTGGTCGCCGACGGCTGCGACGCCGAGCTGGTCGTCGTCGGCGGCTCCGGCTCGGGCGACGCGCTCATCGCCGACCCGGAGTACCAGCGCCTGCACGGCGTCGCCGAGGGCCTCGGAGTCGCCGACCGCGTCGTCTTCGCGGGCCAGCTCTCGCAGACCGAGATGCCGGCGATGCTCCGCTCCGCCGACATCGTGATCTGCGCGCCCTGGTACGAGCCGTTCGGCATCACCCCGCTGGAGGCGATGGCCTGCGGCGTGCCGGTGGTCGCCTCCTCCGTCGGCGGGCTGATCGACACGGTCGTCGAGGACGTCACCGGCGTGCACGTCCCGCCGCGCGACCCCGAGGCCCTCGCCGCGGCCCTCGCCGCGCTGATCGCCGACCCCGAGCGCGCCCGCGCCTACGGAGCCGCCGGCCGCGCCCGCGTCGAGTCCCGCTACTCCTGGGACCGCGTCGCCGCGGACACCGAGCGCGCCTACCTGACCACCCTCGCCGGACTCGGCGACGGCGGTGCCGCCATGAGCGGCACCGCTCGCACCTCCCTCTCCTCCACCCCCCGGAAGGCGGCCCCGCGCAGATGAGCATCGACACCGTTCTGGACACCCCGACGGGCACGCCGTCCGACACCTCGACGGACGCCGCCCGGCGCCTCGTCGACGACCACGTCGCCCGCGCGCTCGACGTCGTCGCGCAGCTGGAGCGGCACTCCGACCGGATCGTCGCCTGGGGCGTCGAGCTGGCGGACCGCCTGCACACCGGCGCCCGGCTGCTCGCGGCCGGCAACGGCGGCTCGGCCGCGGAGGCGCAGCACCTCACCGCCGAGCTGGTCGGCCGCTTCGACGGCGATCGCATCCCGTTCTCCGCGATCTCGCTGCACTCCGAGACCTCGAGCCTCACCGCGATCGGCAACGACTACGGCTTCGACCACGTCTTCGCCCGCCAGGTCACCGCGCACGCCCGCAGCGGCGACGTCGTCGTGCTGCTCTCGACCAGCGGCCGCAGCGCCAACCTGCTGCACGCGGCCGAGGCGGCCCGCGCGGCCGGCGCCCGCACCTGGGCGCTCACCGGCAACGGACCGAACCCGCTGACCGAGGCCTGCGACGAGTCGATCGCGCTCGAGGGCCACGGCTCGAACGTGCAGGAGGCGCAGCTCGTGCTGGTGCACGCGCTCTGCCGGGCCTTCGAGCACCGGATCCGCGTGCGGACGGGGGCGGCCGCGTGAGCCGCCTGCGGATCGCCGTGGTCGGCGACGTGATGCTCGACGTCGACCTCTCCGGGCCGGCCGAGCGGCTGAGCCCCGACGCGCCGGTGCCCGTGGTCGACGTGTCGACCCGCGGGGTGCGCGCCGGCGGCGCCGGGCTGGTGGCGCGGATGCTGGTGCGCGACGGCCACGAGGTCGTGCTGGTGACGGCGCTGGCCGACGCCGCCGATGCCGATGCGGCCGAGCTGCTCGCCGCCCTCGACGGCGTCCGAGTGGTCGCCGGGCCCTCCGGCGCGCCGACGCCCGTGAAGACGCGGGTCGCCGCCTCCGGTCAGGCGGTCGTCCGCTTCGACCGCGGCTGTGAGCGCCCGCCGGTGCCGACCGTGACCGAGGAGATGCTCGCCGCGCTCGGCGAGGTCGACGCGGTCGTCGTCGCGGACTACGGCCGCCGGCTCACCGAGGACGCCTCGCTCCGCGCGGCCCTCGACGCGCTCACCGTGCCGCTGGTCTGGGATCCGCATCCGCGCGGGACCGAGCCGGTCGCCGGGACGACCCTCGCGACGCCGAACCTGGGCGAGGCGACCGGCTTCTCCGGGGCGAGTGGCCGCGGCGTCACCCTCGCCGAGACCGCCGCGACGACGCTGCTCGAGCGCTGGGGCTGCGGCGCGGTCGCGGTGACGATGGGCTCCGGCGGTGCCCTGGTCCGCTCGCGCGGCGCCGGCGTGCCGGTGGTGCACCCCGCCGCCGCCGTGCCGCCGACCGATCCCTGCGGGGCGGGCGACCGCTTCGCCGCCTCCGCCGCCGTCGCGCTGGCCGGCGGGGCCACCCCCTCCGAGGCGGTCGGCGCGGCCGTCGCCGCGGCCGGCGCCTACCTGCTCGCGGGCGGAGTCTCCTCCCTCGGCACTCCGGCCGACACCGCCGCCCTGCACGGGGCGTCCGGAGTGGACGCGCTGCGCGTCGCCGAGGCCGTCCGCGGCGCCGGCGGCACCGTGGTCGCGACCGGCGGCTGCTTCGACCTGCTGCACGCCGGCCACGCCCGCACCCTCTCGGCCGCCCGGGCGCTCGGCGACTGCCTGATCGTCTGCCTCAACTCCGACGACTCCGTGCGCCGGCTCAAGGGACCGGCCCGGCCGATCATCCCCGAGGACGACCGGGTCGACCTGCTGCTCGCGCTCGAGTGCGTCGATGCGGTCCTCGTCTTCGGCGAGGACACCCCCGACGAGGCGCTGCGCCGCATCCGCCCGGACGTCTGGGTGAAGGGCGGCGACTACTCCGCCGAATCGCTGCCCGAGACCGCGACGGTCGCCGAGTGGGGCGGCCGCGTCCTGACGGTGCCGTACCACGCCGGCCGCTCGACCACCCATCTCGCCGCCGCGCTCGCGCGCGTCGGCTGACCGCGTCGGCTCCGGCCGACCACCGCCCCGCTGCGCCGATCCCGTCGGCGCTGACGATCCTGGAAGGGACACCCATGACCACCACCCCCACCCCCATCGGCCGCGTCCTGATCACCGGAGGCGCCTCCGGACTCGGAGCCGCCGTCGCGGCCGCCGTCACGGCCGCGGGCGGCACGCCGATCGTCCTCGACCGCGACGTCTCGAACGTGCAGGAGGGCGTCGCCGCCTACCAGGTGGACGTCGCCAAGACCCGCGAGGCCGAGAAGGCCGTCGTCGAGATCGCCCGCGAGCACGGCGGCCTCGACGCCGTCGTCACCGCGGCCGGCATCGACCGCTGCGGCCGCCTCGTCGACGTCGACCCGGAGGAGTGGGAGCGCGTGATCTCGGTCAACCTGCTCGGCACCGCGGCCGTCGTCCGCGCCGCACTGCCCTTCCTCACCGAGACCCACGGCCGCGTCGTCACCGTCGCGTCCTCGCTCGCGATCAAGGCCGTCTCGGACGCCACCGCCTACTGCGCGTCGAAGTTCGGCGTGCTCGGCTTCACCCGCGCTCTCGCGGCCGAGACCAAGGGCGAGATCGGCGTGACCACGCTGATCCCCTCCGGCATGAAGACGCGCTTCTTCGACGACCGCGACGCCCAGTACAAGCCGGGCCCCGACGCGCTCCTCAACGACCCGGAGAACGTCGCGAACGCCGTCATGTTCGTCCTCGGCCAGCCCCGCGGCTGCGAGGTCCGCGAGCTCGTCATCACCCACGAGGAGGAGCCCTCCTGGCCGTGACCTGACGCCCCGGACGTCTGACGCTCCCCCGCGTCCGACCCCTCCCGCGAGATGCCACTTATGAGCGCGACACGCCGGTGTCGGCGCTCCTAGGTGGCATCTCGTGGTGGGGGGGCAGGGCCCGGGCGACGTCAGCGGGTGGAGGCGAGGACGCCGCGGACGTCCTCGAGGACCCGGGCGACGGGGACGTCGTCGACGAAGGACAGCTCGTGCTCGCAGCGCGGGGCGGTCCAGCCGACCTGGGTGACGTCGATGCCGCAGATCGGGCAGCGGGTCGTCCAGCTCAGCTGCACGCGATGGCGCTGGCGGCCGAGGGGCTGGGCGTTGATCGCGTTGCCGACCCAGAAGACGCCGACCGTGGGCGCACCGACCGCCGCCGCGAGGTGCCGCGGTCCGCTGTCGTTGCCGAGCACGAGGTCCGCGAGCGAGAGCAGCGGACCGAGATCCGGGAGCTCGACCCGGTCCGCCCAGGACACCGCGCCCGGAGCGCCCGCGACGATCGCCTCCGCGGCGGGCGCGTCGGAGGCGTCGCCCACGACGAGCACGCGCGCGCCGTCGGCCAGCAGTGCGCGGGCCACCTCGGCGAAGTTCGCGGAGCTCCAGCGGCGCCGGACGTCGGTCGCGCCCGGGTGGATCAGCACCAGCGGCCCCCCGGCGGGGAGGGCCGCGGCGAGGCGGTCGCGGCGCTCTTGGTCGACCTGCAGCGACGCCTCGAGGCGCACCGCAGGGGCCCCCGCCAGCCCGACGATCTCGAGCGCCCGCAGCATCTCGTGCTGGTAGTAGACGTAGGGGATGGTGCGCTCCAGCTCGGCCGCGTCGTCGGTGCGCGAGCCGATCGTGTGCCGCGCGCCGAGGCGCTGCAGGAACGGGTTGGAGAAGCGGCCGCCGCCGTGCAGCTGCACCGCGAGGTCGAAGCGCCGCGCGCGCATCCGCTCGGTGAAGTCCTCGACGACCCTCGGGTCCTCGCCCTCGCCGTCGCGGACGCCCTGCGCCACCGGCAGGATCTCGACGTCGCTCACCGGCGACTCCACGCCCTGCAGCAGCACGCGGTGCGCCGGAGTGCCGAGCAGCACGATCTCGGCGCCCGGGTAGGCGGCGGCGAGCGCGTCGACGGCGGGCAGCGCGAACAGCAGATCGCCGAGTCCGCCGCCGCGCAGGACGGCGATCCTCTCGACTCCGTCGAAGCGGTCTCGGAGCGGGGCGATGGCGACCACGGGCGTTCCTCTCGATGGGGCGGAGTCGCGCGCGGCGACTCCGGGGAAGGGGCACTCCTCCTCTTCCCCGTCCGAGGCGATCCGAAACCGGAGGCGGCCGGTGCGGGAGCATCGCAGCGGACCGAGAATCCCTTCGAGCCGCCCTGCTGAGGCCCGCGGGTCTCGATACCCCCCTCCGGGGCTACTCGACCAGCATGGTCGGGTCATGCTGATCGAGTAGCCCGCGCAGCGGGCGTATCGAGATCCACCACCGTCAGAACGGGGGTCTGCAGACCCGCCCTGCTGGTGACGGCGGGTCTCGATACGCCCCTGCGGGGCTACTCGACCAGCATGCAGGGAGGGGCGCCGCCGCGTTGCTCTCGGCGATCACTCGGCGGCGAGCGCCCCGCGGCGGATCTTGCCCGCGTCGTCGCGCAGCGGTGAGCGCTGGAGCCGCAGAGCCCGCGGCGCCCGCGAGCCGAGGTGCTCGCGCGAAAAGGCGAGCAGCTCCTCCTCCGTCACGTCGCTCTCCGCGATGTCCACCACCGACTCCACCGCCTGGCCGAGCTCCGCGTCCGCGACGCCGAAGGCGACCGCGCCGCGGACCGCCGGGTGCTCCTCCAGCACCCTCTCGATCTCGGCCGGGTAGACGTTCACCCCGCCACGCAGGATCAGGTCGTCCGCCCGGTCCAGCACCGTCAGGTAGCCGTCCGCATCGACGGAGCCGAGGTCGCCGAGGGTGTCCCAGCCGTCGTCGGTCCGCTTCGACTCCCCGCCGAGGTAGCGGTAGGTCGGCTCCCCGCGGCGCATCTGCACGAGCCCCGGCTCGCCGACCGCGCACTCCGACCCGTCCGACCGCAGCACCCGCAGCTCCGTGCCGCCGATCGGGCGGCCGACGCTCCCGGGCCGCTCCCGCCACTCGTCGCCGCGGATCATCGTCAGCCCGTTCGACTCGCTGCCGGCGTAGACCTCGACGACCCGCTCCGCGCCGATCCACTCGATCAGCGCGCGCTTGTCCGCGGGCGGGCACGGCGAGCCGAGGTGCAGCACCGCCTCGAGCGACGACACGTCCGCGTCCCGGTGCGCGGGCGTCCGCAGCAGCCGGTGGATCATCGTCGGCACCAGCAGCGCCCAGGTCACCCGGTGCTCCGCGATCGCCGCGAGCACCCGCGCCTCGTCGAAGCGCGGCAGGATCACCAGCCGCTGCCCGGTCAGCAGCCCGCGGAAGGCGTAGGTGAAGGTCGCGGAGTGGGTGAGCGGCCCGGCGACGAGCTGCACCCCCTCCCGCGGCAGGAACGCCGCGACCGGCTGCGTCGGGTCCATCTGCGCGGGCGCCGCCGCGAGCACGATCTTCGGCCGCCCGGTGCTGCCGGAGGAGGCGGGCGCCTTCCACGACGCAGCCCAGATGTCGGGCAGCTCGTCGTCCGGCAGCGCCGGGTCGGGCTCGAAGCCGGCGGGGACGAACGGCACGCCATCGAGCTCGACCCCGATGCTCAGCGAGGGCCGCCCGAGCGCGCCCACCTCGGCGAGCTCCCGCGCCGACAGCCCGCGCGACAGCGGCTGCGGCGTCGCGCCCGCCTTCCAGATAGCCGCGCAGGCGAGCACCAGCTCGGCGCTGTTCGGCAGCGAGACCGCGACGAGCGAGTCCGGAGTGACGCCGAGCGCCGCGTAGGCGCGCGCGAGCCGGTTGGAGGCCCGGTCCAGGGCGCCCGCGGTCAGGGTCGCGTCATCGGCGACGACCACGACGCCCTCGGGGTCCTGCTCGGCGAGCGCCGAGAAGCAGCGCGAGAACGACCGGCGCATCACACGCCCACGGATCGGCGGCCGAGGTGAGCCCGGTACAGCGCCTCGTGACTCGCGGCGACGTCGTCCCACGAGTGCGAGAACGCGAGCTCCCGCCCGGGCCCGGGCTCCGGCGCCGCCCCCGCGAGCGCCGCGGCGAGCGCACCCCGGATCCCCGTCACGTCGCTCCCGTACGCCACCGTCTCCCCGAACACCTCGCGCAGCACCGGCAGATCGCGCGCGACGACCGGCACCCCCGCGGCGAGCGCCTCCATCGCCGCCAGCCCGAAGCCCTCCTTGGTCGAGACGAAGCCGAGCACCGCCGCACCGGCGACGAGCGCCGCGAGCCGCTCCTCCGGCACCGTGCCGAGCACGACCGGCGTCACGCCCAGCTCCGCCACCCGGCGCTCGAACTCCTCGCGGTAGCCCCGGTAGTCGAACAGCGTCTCCCCGCCGCCGAAGACGAGCGCGGTCCCCGGAGCCAGCCCCGCGAACGCCTCCAGCAGGTCGATGCTGCCCTTCCGCGGCTCGATGCCGCCGAGCGCGAGCACGTAGCGGCCGAGCTCGGCCCGCCACTCCCCCGCGGCAGCACCGCCGGCCGCGGCGGCGAACCGCGCGGCGTCGACGCCGTTCGGGATCACCGCCGGCGCCCGCCCCCAGCCCGCCGCCACCTCGTCCGCGACCGCCCGCGACACCGCGAGCAGCCCGGCCGGCCCCGTGATCGCGCGCTCATGGCAGGCGATCAGCGCCGGCGTCGTGAAGGCGTCGAGATGGTGCACCGTCCGGAGCAGCCCGCCGGCCCCGGCGAAGCCCGCGTCGAGCGCGGCGTTCGCCGAGATGCAGTCCTGCGCGTGCACGACGTCCCACTCCTCGCCGTCCTCCCCCAGCGCCACAGCCATCGCGTCGAGCGAGCGGACGATCCGGTCGCCGACGTCCTCCCCGTCGCGCGCCGCGAACGGCACCACCCGGACCGCCACCGCGGGGTCGACCGCGCGGAAGAAGGCGGAGTCGCCGCCGCGGCCGAGCGTCCAGACGGTCACCTCGTGCCCGCGCCGGGCCAGCGCCTCCGACAGCGCGAGCGTGTGCACCACGCCGCCGCGGGGCTTCGTGGAGTAGGTCAGCTGCGCGATCCGCACGGGGTCTCCTTCAGGCGGGGCGGCGCCCACGGGCGGCACCGGTCGGACGGGCGGGCCGGAAGCTCAGACGGTGGGAGCCGCGCGGTGGTACGCGTGCTCGGCGCGGTCGCGCAGGTGGTCCATGCTGCGGCGGGCCCGGGCGACGGAGGCCGAGACGTCGTCGGTCGCGACCGCCAGCCCGCCCTTCGCCCAGGTCTTCGCGAGGATCTCGCCGGCCGGGTCCACGACCTTCGCCTGCCCGAGGAAGCGCAGCCCGCCGAGCACCCCGGTCTGGTTCGAGGAGACCAGGTAGACCTGGTTCTCCGCAGCACGCGCGCAGTCGTAGAGGTCGAACAGGTGCGCCTGGCGGTCGTTGCGGATCCGGTCGGAGCGGTCGGTGACGCTCGCGGGCCAGGCGCTGAGGCAGCAGAGGATCTCGGCCCCGTCGAGGGCGAGCGAGCGCGCCGACTCCGGGAAGGTCTTGTCGAAGTCGATCATCATCCCGATCCGCCCCACGGCCGAGTCGAACGAGCGGAAGGAGTCGCCCGCGGCGTACGCCTCGGACTCGCCCAGCGGCAGGTGCACCTTGCGGTGCGTCCCGATCACCTCACCGCCCTGCACGCAGACCGCCGAGTTGTAGCGCCGCACCTCACCGCCCTCGAGCGCGCGCTCCGCGATGCCGAAGCACACCGTGGTGTCCCCCGCCATCGCCGCGACGGCCGCCACCTCCGGCCCGTCCACCTCCACGGCCTGCGGCAGGTCGTCGGGGCCGGGGTGGTGCATGTCGAGGAGGTAGCCGCCGAGGGTCGCGTCGGGCAGCACCAGCAGGTCGATCCCGCGCTCTTGAGCGCTCGCGATCATGCCGGGCAGCTTGACGAGGGTGCGCTCGATGTCGCGGCCGAAGTGCGCCGCGACCGCGGCCATCGTGATCGTCGACATGGTCCTTCTCTCCCGCCCTCTGCGGGCGGCCGGTGCGCCGGGGCGGACGGAGAGCCTCCGCCCTCCTCCGCCCCGCGCGGCAGAGCGGTGCGCTCGAGCCGAGCGCGTGGCCGTCACCGTACCGCGGCGCCCTCGAGCCGGTCCATCCGCGCGCCGCCGAGCAGCTGCTCCGCCACGTGCTCCGCGTCGCGCGCGATCGCCTCGAAGCGCCCGGAGCCCCAGGTGTTCAGCCAGGGCAGCCCGAGGAAGTGCAGCCCGGGCACGGCGGTCGCGCCGCGCCGGTGGGTGGGATGCCCCGCGCCGTCGAAGACGCCGATCTGCATCCAGGAGTAGTCGGCCCGGAAGCCGACCGCCCAGACGATGCTCGTGATCCCGGCGGCCGCCAGGTCGAGCTCCTCGATCTCGCGCTCCGGCCGCCAGACCGGCGCGTACCGGGCCTCGGTCGGCGCCTGGATGCCCGAGCGCTCGATGTAGGCGTCGATGTCGTTCTTGATCGACTCCGCCACCGAGTCCGCGTAGTCGAGCGACGCCTCCGCCGTCGGCGCGAAGCGGAGCGACCCGCCGTCGACCTGCTGCAGCCGGCCGTAGAGCGTCATCCCGTCGCGCGCGAACGCCCGCAGGTCGATGTCGCGGCCGCCGCCGCGCCCGGTGACGTAGTGGTTGGTCGACTCCCGCTTGGAGAGCCCTCCGACCTGCGCGTGCACCGGCACGTCGTAGACGCCCATGTCGGCGAGCCAGGCGACGCAGTCGCGGCCGCGGTAGAACCGGGCGACCCGCGGAGCCGTCCCCAGCGCCAGGTGCACGTCGCGCCCCTCGAGGAAGAGGTCCTCCGCGATCTGCGCGCCGGACTGGCCGGAGCCGACCACGAGCACCCCGCCCTCGGGCAGCGCCGCGGCCGAGCGGTAGTCGGCCGAGTGCAGCTGCACGATCGCGTCCGGGATGCGGTGCGCGACCGCCGGGAGCACCGGCCGGTGGTAGCCGCCGGTGGCGACGACGACCTGGTCGGCGGTGATCGTGCCGCGCGAGGTGACGATCTCGAACGCCCCGTCCGCGCTCTCGCGCAGCCGGAGCACCTCGGTGTCCTCGGCCACCGGCGCGCCGAACGACTCGGCGTAGCGCCGCACCCAGGCGTGCACCTCGGCGCGGGTCATGAAGCCGTCCGGGTCGTCGCCGTCGTAGGGGTAGCCGGGGAGCCGGCACTGCCAGTTCGGCGTGACGAGCGTGAAGTTGTCCCAGCGGCGGTCGATCCAGTCGTGCGCGATCGTGTCGCGCTCGATCACGAGGTGCTCGACGCCCTGGTCCGTGAGCAGGCGGCTGATCGACAGCCCGGCCTGGCCGGCGCCGATCACGGCGACCGGGAGATGCCGGCCGTTCTCGAGCGCGGTCATGCGCGCGCCCCCTGCGCGGACGCGGGGACGGAGGCCGGAGGCAGCGGCGGGTCCATCGCCAGCACCCGCACCCGCCCGCCGTCGAAGCGCGCGGCGGCCGCGAGGATCTCCGACTCCTGCTGCAGCGCGGAGGTGCAGGCGAAGCCGAACTTCGCGCGCACCCGCTCGCTCGCCAGCCGCAGAGCCTCGGTCGAGCGCCCGACGAAGTCCTCGATCGGGTAGCTCTCGCCCTCGGCGAGGTAGTCGTGCATCACCAGGCTCGGCGAGTAGCAGCGCTCCTCGACGCCGTCCGGCCAGCGGACGTGGAAGGTCATCTCAGGCATGGACCAGCCCTCCGCTCCAGACACGGTCGATGTCGTAGGCGTCCGGCCGGCGGTCGCGGAGGTGGAACATCCCGCCGCGCATCGCCTCGAAGGTGCCCCGCACGTCGATGTCGGCGACCGCCATGCCCGAGCCGAGCAGCGTCGTCGCGAGGATGTTGCCGCCCGGATCGACGACCTTCGCGTTGCCCACGTAGCGGAGCGACCCGAAGGTGCCCGACTGGTTCGACGCCAGCCAGAACACCTGGTTGTCCAGGGCCCGCGCGATGTCGAACTGGTTGAAGCGGTAGGTCCAGCGGTCCTCCTGCAGGTTCTCCGCCGTCGCCGTCCGCGCGGCCGGCCAGGCCGAGAGCGAGGCGATGATCTCCGCCCCGTCCAGCGCCATCGAGCGGGCCGCCTCCGGGAAGGCCTTGTCGTAGCAGATCTGCAGCCCGACCCGGCCGACCGGGGTCTCGAAGACCGAGTAGCCGGGCCCGGGCGAGTACGACATGTGCTCGCCGAGCGGCTGGTGCACCTTGCGGTAGCTGCCGTAGATCTGCCCGCCGTCGAGCAGGGCGGCCGCGTTGTAGCGGGTCTCGCCGTCCGCGTCGAGCTCGCAGAAGCCGATCGCGACCAGCAGGTCGCCGGCGATCTCCTGCACCCGGCGCAGCTCCGGACCGTCCAGCGCGATCGCCGGGGGCATCGAGCGGGTGGTCGTCTTGACCGTGTCGCCGTGGTTGCCGAGGGACGAGAGGTAGCCGCCGATCGCGGCCTCGGGCAGGACGAGGAACTCGACCCGCTTCTCGCGGGCCTCCTCGGCCAGCGCGGCGATGAGCGCGTAGTTCTGATCGAGGTCGCGGGTGAAGTTCGCCGCGACCGATCCGACGACGGTCATGGCGGGCGCCTAGAGGTTGTAGGTCGAGTTGATGATGGCGCCCTTGCGGGCGTAGTGGATGACGGCGTCCTGGACGTCGAGCGGGTGGCAGGGGATGGTGCCCTCGATCAGGTCCTCCTCGCGCAGGCCGTGCAGCGCCATGCCGAAGCGGCAGACGAAGACGCGGTTGCCCTCGTCGATGAAGGTCTTCAGGGCGTCGTTGATGTTCTGCTCGCCCGGGAAGCCGGAGTCGCCGACCGTCGGGAAGCCGCGGGTGGCCATCGCGTTGATCGTGCCGGGGCCGTAGAAGTAGACGGCCGACTCGAAGCCCTTGCGGGCCGCGCGGGTCGCCTGCAGGATCGCGACGAAGCTGACCGAGGACTCGTGCGCGATGCCGTGCACGAGGGTGAAGTAGGACTGGCCGGGCTCGGCCTGGTAGTCGGGGAAGACCTTGGTGGAGCCGTAGAGGTTGCTGCCCTTGGGCAGCGAGGGGTGCGCGATCTCGGAGCGCGACTTCTCGATGTTGGCGCTGATCTGCTCTTCGATCGAGGCCTGGTCGTCGGTGCTGTGGTCGGCGGGGGTGGTCTGGTCGTCGGTCATGAGAACCTCCGGGGTTCGGTGAGGAGCGCGCCGGGCGGGGCGCGAGCGAGTGGTGCAGGGACAGGAGTGCCGGGTGGAACGGGCGGTGCTGTGATGCAGAGGCCGGCGTCGCTCGGGGCGGTGCGAGGACGAGCGGAGCGACGGGGCCGGGTCGGGAGCGTTCGTCCCGACTGCGTCCAGTCAAGGCCGCTCGTGTTTCGGAGTGGTTTCGGCCAGAAGAAGCCTGCGTGACGCCGGGCAGGCATCGGGTGGGCGCCGGGGCCGCCGCCGGATGTAACACGATCGCGTTCCCGATGTCATCGCTCCGAAACACCGCGTTGACCTAATGGAGGCTCACGACGTCGGACTCCGCCGTCGCGCACCGCTCGACTCGAGACTCCGAGGAGCACCATGACCGATCTGCAGACGCCCCGCCTCCGCACCGCCGATCCCGCACCCTCCGACTCCGCCGACTCCGCCTGCGCCGCCGACGCCTGCGGTTCCGCCCCCGTCCGCCGCACCGGCTCCTCAGCCCTGCGCACCCGCGTCGACATCGCCCTCCAGGGCATCCGCGTCGACGCCCCCGTGCACCGCGAGGCCGGCGCCGGCCCGAGCGACGACGGGCACGTGATGCTCGGCGGGCTCGGCGCCGCCATCCCGGTGAACCCGAAGAGCCCCTACGCCGTCACCAACGGCCGCCTCCTGCTCGACGGCGCCGACATCGGCCTGGACGTCGAGCCGGTGAAGCGCCCGCGCTTCTACGACCTGAGCACCGCCGACGGCGTCTCCTACGAGAAGATCGCCCGCCTGCACGGCCGGAACATCCTGGCCACCACCGTCGTGCAGACCTGCATGCGCTACGACGAGGCCGAGCGCTGCCGGTTCTGCGCGATCGAGGCCTCGCTCGCCAACGACTCGACCATCGCGGTGAAGACCCCGGCGCAGCTCGCCGAGGTCGCCGAGGCGGCCGCCCGGCTCGACGGCATCCGCCAGATGGTGATGACCACCGGCACCTCCAAGGGCCGCGACCGCGGCGCCCGGCACCTCGCCCGCTGCGTCCGCGCGGTGCTCCAGGCCGTCCCCGGGCTGCCGATCCAGGTGCAGTGCGAGCCGCCGGAGGACCTCGCCGCGCTGCAGGAGCTCAAGGACGCCGGCGCCCTCTCCATCGGCATCCACATCGAGTCGATGGACGACGACATCCGCCGCCGCTGGACCCCCGGCAAGGCGCGCGTCTCGACCGCGAAGTACTGGGAGGCCTGGGACGAGGCGGTGCGGATCTTCGGCCGCAACCAGGTCTCGACCTACCTGCTCGTCGGCCTCGGTGAGGACCCGGACGAGCTGGTCGCCAGCGCCGGCGAGCTGATCGAGCGCGGGATCTACCCGTTCGTGGTGCCGTTCCGGCCGCTCAAGGGGACGCTGGCGACGGAGGTGGACCACGTCCTGCCACCGGCCGGCTCGCTGCTGGAGAAGGTCAGCGAGCAGGTCGCCGCGCTGCTGATCGCCGCGGGGATGCTCTCCTCCGGGCAGAAGGCGGGCTGCGCGGCCTGCGGCGCCTGCGGCGTGCTGAAGACCGCCGGCGCCTGATGGAGCTCTCGATCCTCGAGGGGGTCCGCGCGGTCGCGCCGGCCGCCCGCGAGGCCTTCGTGGTCGTGGTCGCCGATGCGGCCGAGGTGGCCGCCTACCGGGCGCTGCGCCGCGAGGTGTTCGTCGGCGAGCAGGGCCTCTTCGACGCGGACGACCGCGACGCGCTCGACGAGGATCCGCGCACCGTGGTGCTGGTGGCCCGCTCGGCCGACGGCGTGCTCGGCGGGGTGCGGATCGCGCCCGCGCTCGAGCAGGATCTGGGCTGGTGGACCGGCAGCCGCCTCGTCGTCCGCCGCAGCGCCCGCGGCGGTGCCGGGATCGGCGCCGCACTGGTGCGCGCCGCCTGCGCCGAGGCCGAGGCGCGCGGCGTGATCCGCTTCGAGGCGACGGTGCAGACGCAGAACGAGGTGCTCTTCCGCCGGCTCGGCTGGGACCGGCTCGGCACCGTCGAGGTCGCGGGGACGCCCCACGTGCGGATGCGCTGGCCGATCGACCGCTTCGACCGGCTCGCGCGCGGTGCGAAGGCCGCGCTCGGTCCGCTGCTCGACGCCTTCGCCGGTCAGCTCGGCGGCCCGGGCTTCCGCGGCGACGACGGCGCGCCCGTCCCCGGCTCCGACCTCGTCGCCGTCTGCGACGCGATCGTCCCCTCGATGGTCGAGCGCGACCCGGAGTGGGCGGGCTGGTGCTCGGTGCTCGTCAACGTCAACGACCTCACGGCGATGGGCGCGGACCCGGTCGGCCTGCTCGACGCGGTCGCCGCCCGGGACGCCTCCTTCGCCGCGCGCGTCCTCCGCGGACTGCGCGCCGGCGCCGAGGCCTGGGGTGTGCCGCTGCTCGGCGGGCACACCCAGCTCGGCGTCCCGGCCGCACTCTCGGTCACCGGCCTCGGCCGCACCGCGCGCCCGGTCCCCGGCAGCGCCCCGGTCGGCCACGAGCTGAGCCTCACCGCGGACCTCGCGGGCGGCTGGCGCCCGGGCTACGCCGGGCTGCAGTGGGACTCGACCTCGGGCCGCTCACCGGAGGTGCTGCGGGCGCTCGCGGCGAGCGTCGGCGCCGCCGCCCCCGACGGCGCGAAGGACGTCAGCATGGCCGGCCTCGTCGGCACCGTCGGCATGCTCGCCGAGGCGTCCGGCGCGGGCGCCGAGCTCGACGTCGCCGCGATCCCCCGCCCCGCCGCCGCGGGACTCGCCGACTGGCTCTCCTGCTTCCCCGGCTTCGCGATGCTCACCGCCGACCGCCCCGGCGCCTCCCGCATGGGCACGCCTCACACGACGACCGCCGCCATCGGCCGCGTCGTCCCCGGCGAGGGCGTCACCCTCCGCTGGCCCGACGGCGAGACCACCCCCGCGATCACCTCCGCCGTCACCCGCCTCGGCCCCGCCTGACCCCTGCCGCGACCGCGCGATATCAGCGGAATGGTCGGCGTCCCCCGCATGCTGGTCGAGTAGCCCCGCAGGGGCGTATCGAGACCCACCGTCACCAGCACGGCTGGTCTGCAGACTCGGGTTCCGACGCTGGTGGATCTCGATACGCCCGCTGCGCGGGCTACTCGATCAGCATGGGCGTCCCACCCTTCTCAGCTGATGTCGAGCGGCCCGATCCGTTTGAGCCGCCGCCGCGCGGGTACCGGAGGTCTGCACGCGCGTCCGCGACCCCTGCGGACGCCTCCGACCGAGAGGTGACCGTGACCATCGACACCGCGACCCCCGCCGCCGGCACGACCGGCGCCACCGCCGACCTCGCCGCCGACGCCGTCTCCCGCGCCCGCGCCGCCTTCCCCGCCTGGGCCGCCACCGCGCCCGCCGAGCGCGGTGCCCTGCTGCGCGCCGCCGCCCACCACGTGGCCGCCCGCGAGCAGGAGCTCGCCGACCTCAACACCGAGGAGACCGGCAAGCCCGCCGGCGACGCCCTCGGCGGCGTCCGCGCCGGCGTCGACACCCTGCTGCAGTACGCCGAGCTCGGCCCCCTGCACCGCGGCAAGAGTCTGCGCGGCGGCGCCCTCAACGTCGACCTCGCCCTGCCGCACCCGCGCGGCGTCGTCCTCGCGCTCACCCCCTGGAACGACCCGGTCGCCGTCGCCGCCGGCATGCTCGGCGCCGCGATCGTCTCCGGCGACGTCGTCGTGCACAAGCCGAGCGAGCGCAGCCCCGGAACCGGCGCGCTCTTCACCCGCCTGCTCGCCGAGGCCCTGCCCGAGGGCGTGCTGACCCTCGTCGAGGGCGACGGCGCCGTGGGCGACGCCCTGGCCCGCACCGACGGCGTCGATGTCCTCGCGCACGTCGGCTCGACCGCCACCGGCCGTGCCCTCGCCCGGATCGCCGCCGTCACCGGCGCGCACACCATCCTCGAGAACGGCGGCAACGACGCGCTCGTCGTCGACCGCGACGTCGACCCGGTCTGGGCCGCCGAGCAGGCCGCCCTCGGCGCCTTCGCCAACGCGGGCCAGATCTGCACCTCCGTCGAGCGGATCTACGTGCACCGCGACGTCGCCGAGGCCTTCACCGCGGCGCTGGTCGTCGAGGCGGAGCGCTGGCGCGACGGCCCGCTCCCCCGCCTGGTCGACGCCCGGATGCGCGACGCCGTGCACGAGCACGTCACCTCCGCCGTCCGCGACGGCGCCCGCGTCCTCACCGGCGGCGAGCCCGGCGACGGCACCTTCTACCCCGCCACCGTCCTCGCCGACTGCACCGACGAGATGCTGGTGATGACCGAGGAGACCTTCGGCCCCGTCGCTCCGGTCCTCGTCGTCGACGACTTCGACGAGGCGCTCACCCGCGCCGCCGCCGGTCCCTACGGCCTCGCGGCCACCGTCCTCACCGCCGACATGGAGCACGCGCACCGCGCCGCGGCGACCCTCCCGGTCGGCACCGTCAAGATCAACGGCGTCTTCGGTGGCGCCCCCGGCGGCAGCGCTCAGCCGCGCGGCACCAGCGGCTCGGGCTTCGGCTACGGCCCGGAGCTGCTCGACGAGATGACCACCACCACGGTCGTGCACTTCGGCCTCCCCGTCCTCCCCGGCGCCGGGCGATGAGCCTCGAGGGCTCCGCGCTCCAGCGGGCGAGCGCGCTGGTCGCCCACGTGCGCGAGCGGCCGCCGGTCGTCGCCGTGGTCGGCGACCTCATCCTCGACTCCTGGTGGCTCGGCGAGGCCGAGCGGGTGACCCGCGAGGCCCCCGCCCCGGTGCTGCGCCTCGAGGACGTCGTCGACGTCGCGGGCGGCGCGGCCAACACCGCGGCGAACCTCTGCGCGCTCGGCGCCGTGGTCCGCACGGTCGGCGTCGCCGGGCGCGACCCCGAGGGCGACCGCCTCCTCGCCGCGCTCGAGCGCGCAGGCCTGGACACCGGTGCGATCGTCCGGAGCGACGCCGCGACCACCATCAAGACCCGCGTCGTCGGCGGCGACAGCGTCATGCTGCGCGTCGACTCCGGCCCGCACCGCCCGTCCGACCCCGAGCTGACCGAGCTCGCCGAGGCCGCCGTCCGCGCGGCCGACGGCGCCGACGCCGTGCTCGTCTGCGACTACGGCTCCGGGATCCTCCGCGAGGCCGTCGAACGCGTGCTCGCCGCGCAGCGCCCCGGCCTCCTCGTCGTCGATGCGCACGAGCTCGCCGACTGGGCCTTCGCGGCCCCCGACCTGGTCACCCCGAACGCCAAGGAGGCGGAGCGACTCCTCGGCACCCCGCTCGGCCGCGGCACCGAGCGCGCCGCCGCCGTCCGCGCCGCCGCCGAGAAGCTCCGCGAGCGCTCCGGCGCCCGGCACGTCGTGGTCACCCTCGACCGCGACGGCTCGACCGCCCTCGACGCCGACGGCACCGTCTCCCGCACCTTCGCGCAGCCGGCCGAGGAGAAGCAGGCCTCGGGCGCCGGCGACACCTTCGCCGCCACCGCGACCCTCGCCCTCGCCGCCGGCCGCTCGCTGGCGACCGCCGTCGACCTGGCGCAGGCCGCGGCCGACGTGGTCGTGCAGCGCCCCGGCACCTCCGTCTGCACCGCGGACGACCTGCTCGCCTCGCTCGCCGCGCCCGGCGCCGTCGTGCTCGGCGAGGACGGCCTGGTCGAGGTGCTCGCCGAGGAGGCCCGCCGCGGCCGCCGCATCGTCTTCACCAACGGCTGCTTCGATGTCCTGCACCGCGGCCACACCGCCTACCTCCGTCAGGCGCGCGAGCTCGGCGACGTGCTGGTCGTCGCCGTGAACGACGACGACTCCGTCCGCCGGCTGAAGGGCGAGGGCCGCCCGATCAACCCCGAGGGCGACCGCGCGGGCGTCATCGCCGAGCTGGGCTGCGTCGACTACGTCACGCTCTTCAGTGGCGACACCCCGATCCCGCTGCTCGAGCGCGTGCAGCCCGACGTCTACGTGAAGGGCGGCGACTACGCCCCCGACATGCTCGCGGAGGCGGTGGTCGTCCGCTCCTACGGCGGCACCGTCACCACCGTGGGCTACGTCTCCGAGCACTCGACGACCGAGATGGTCCAGCGCATCCGCTCGTCGTCGGCGCCGTGAGCAGCCGGCGCTGGTCGGGGCTCTGGGGGCGCGACCTGCCCCCGGAGACCCCGGCCGTCGACGTCCTGATCCCGACGGCCGGCCGCTCGGCCGAGCTGGCGGCGACCCTCGCGGGCCTCGCGGCGCAGGACGATCCGCCGTTCCGCGTGATCGTCAGCGATCAGTCGGACGCCGCAGTGACGGAGACGGACCCGACCGTTGTCTCGATGCTGCGGATCCTCGCCGCGCAGGGCCGCGCTCCGCTCGTGCGCCGGCATCTCCCCCGGCGGGGCCTCGCGGAGCAGCGGCACTATCTCCTCTCGCTCGCGACCGCCCCCGCGGTCCTCTACCTCGACGACGACGTCTGGCTCGAGCCGGGCACGCTGGCGCGGCTGCACGACGCACTCGAGCGCCTCGGCTGCGGCTTCGTCGGCTCGGCCGTGCAGGGGCTGTCCTACCTCGGCGACGAGCGGCCGCACGAGCAGACCGCCTTCGCGCCCTGGGACGACGGCGTCCAGCCCGAGCGGATCCGACGCGGGACGCCGGAGTTCGAGCGCTGGCCGCTGCACAACGCCGCGAACCTCACCCACGTCGCCGCCCGCCTCGACGTCCCGGAGGGCGCCTGGCGCGCCTACCGCGTCGCCTGGCTCGGCGCGTGCGTGCTCTACCGTCGCGAGGCGCTCGTCGCCTGCGGCGGCTTCGACTTCTGGGAGCAGCTGCCCCCGGAGCACAGCGGCGAGGACGTCGCCGCGCAGTGGCGCGTCATGGAGCGCTTCGGCGGCGCGGGGCTCGTCCCCAGCGGCGCCGTGCACCTCGAGACGCCCACGACGGTCACCGACCGGCGCGTGGACGCCTTCGACCGGCTCTTCACCGAAGAGCACCAGCACTGACCGAACGACGAAAGGACAGCACGATGGATGCACCCAACCCGATCCAGGTCCAGAAGTACCTCTCCGGGATCGACTACCCGGCCTCGAAGGACACGATCGTCGAGACCGCCGAGAAGGAGGGCGCCGACAGCGACGTCCTCGACGCCCTCCGCGCCATCCCGGCCGGCGACTACGACAAGCCCACCGACGTGAGCTCCGCCGTCTCGAACGTCTGACCCCCTCCGCGAGATGCCACTTGTGAGCGCGACACGCCGTGTCGCCCGCTCACAAGTGGCATCTCGCACGTGGAGGTCGCACCTGCGGTGCGGCTCCCCTCCATGCTGGCCGAGCAGCCCTGCGTCACGAGGTCGCACCTCCGGTGCTGCCGCCCTTCCATGCTGGTCGAGTAGCCGTCCGCAGGACGGCGTATCGAGACCCCGCCCCGCCCGCACTCAGGCCGAGACCGCCTCGCGCTCCTTCAGCACGCCGGACTCCAGCGCCGCGAACGAGAGCACCTTGTAGCCCTCGGACTCGAAGAAGATCGTCGCGCGGTCGTCCTCGACGCTCATGACCGTCCCCGCACCCCACTCGCGGTGCTCGACGGCCTCGTCGACGCTCAACGGCGCATCGGCAGGAGCCGCGGACGCCGCCTCGTCGGCCGCCTCCTGGCGCGCCTCGTGCCGCTCGCAGCCGTCGCAGTTGCCACACCACTCCGGCCCCTCGACGCCGAAGTAGTCCAGCAGCACGCGCCGCCGGCACTGCGAGGTCTCCGCGTAGGCCCGCATCATCGACAGCCGCGACTCCGCGATGCGCTCGCGCGAGGCGAGCCCCTCCTTCACCGCGCGCACCGCGTCGTCCCCGCTGGCGTCGCTCACGGCCCGCAGGCCGCCCTCGGTCTCGAGCAGATCCGCCTCGGCCAGGTCGTTGACCAGCCGCGCGACGGTGCGCGGCGACTTGCCCAGCGCCTCCGCCAGCTCGTCGACCTGCACGCCCGGCCTGTCGGACACGGCCGCCCACACCACGCGCAGCGCGGCCGGCTCGACCCGGCGCTTGGCGAAGAAACGGCGCAGCCCGAGGTCCTCGAGCCGGTAGTGCAGCGCGGCCGTCGCGGGCTCGCTGTCGCGACCGGCGCGTCCGATCTCCTGGTAGTACGCGTCGAGCGACTCGGACGTCGTCGCGTGCAGCACGAAGCGCACGTCGCCGCGGTCGATCCCCATGCCGAAGGCGGAGGTGGCGACCACGACGTCCAGCTCGCCGTCGCGCCACTGCCGGTGCACATCGCGCCGCTCGCTGGTCTTGAGCCCCGCGTGGTACGCCGCGACGGAGCGGCCCTCGGCAGCGATCTCCGCCGCGTAGGTCTCCGTCTCCTTGCGAGTGGCCACGTAGACGAGCCCTGGAGCAGTCCAGCTGCGGGCCTCCTCGGCGACGGCCGCGCGCTTCTCGTTCTCGCTCTCGTGGCGGTGCACCACGAGACGGATCTCGGGGCGGTCGACGCCGTGCACCTGCACCTCGGGATCGGTCATGCCGAGCCGGTCGATGATCTCCTCGCGCACGGGCCGCGAGGCAGTGGCCGTCATCGCGAGCACCGGCGGGACGCCCAGCGCACTGCGGACGTCCTTGAGTCGCAGGTAGTCCGGGCGGAAGTCATGGCCCCAGGAGGAGACGCAGTGCGCCTCGTCGACGACCAGGAGCGAGACGCCGGCCGCGGCGAGCCGGGCGACGTTCTCCTCCTTGGCCAGCTGCTCCGGAGCGAGCAGCACGTACAGCGGGCCGCCCTCGTCGATGCGCTCCCAGGCCCGCGCGACGGCGGCGGTGCCCTGCGCGGAGTTGATGGCGACGGCGGGCGGCGCGGCCGGCGCGGCCTCGATCGAGGCGAGCTGGTCGGCCTGCAGCGCGACGAGCGGCGAGACGACGAGCACGACGCCCCCGCGCTCGGCGCCGGCGATCTGGTACACGGCGGACTTGCCGCCGCCCGTCGCGAGCACGAGCAGCGTGTCCCGGCCCGCGGCGGCCGACTCGATGGCCTCGCGCTGCCCCGGCAGCAGCGACGTCCAGCCGAAGTCCTCGCGAGCGATGCGATCGACGCTGCTGCGCGTGATCTTCTTCGTGGCGGTCTTCTTCGTGGCGGTCTTCTTCGCGCCGGTCTTCTTCGCGGTGGTCTTCTTCGCGGTGGTCTTCTTCGCGCGGCTCTTCTCAGCGGCGGCGGTCGTCGTGGCAGTGCTCTTGGTCGTGGCGGTGGTATCGGAACTGCGGGTCGGGCGGGACGAGCTCATGCTTCGACGCTACGACTCCGTCCCCGTCGAGCGTCTCCACTTGACAGCTCCGGGGAGCACGGTGAAGCCACCGCCCCGCCCCGTGCCGGTCGCAGAGCGCCGGAGCGCCCCCATGCTGGTCGAGTAGCGCCGGAGGCGCGTATCGAGACCCACCTACCGCCGGAACGTGTCAAGACCCTGACGCCCGCCGCCGCCCGCGTGCTCCGATGGACACTCCGACGAGAGGAGCCCCCGTGCCCGAGAACGTGAACGAGGACCTGCCCGAGCAGGAGTCCGACCTGACCCCGAACACCGGCGGCGCCCAGACCGTGCTGCCCGGCGAGGACGCGACCGACGCGAGCGCCGCGGGCGCCGCTCCGGGCGGCACCGCCATCGACCGCGGCGTCTCCGACTCCGTCACGGAGGGCGACAGCGCCGGTGACACCGTCTCCGGCGACGCCGACCTCCCGGACGACACGGACGGCCCCGTCACCGACGACCGCGCCTCCGCCGACTGAGTCGAGCCCGTCGACGTCCGCGAGACGCCACTTGTGCACGCGACACGCCGTGAGAGGCGTGCGCAAGTGGCATCTCGCGGAGAGGGTCAGGCTCGGGACACCACCGGGCTGAAGAGCGTGCCGATGCCCTCGATGTCGATCGCGACCGTGTCGCCGTTGGCGATCGGCCCGACGCCGGCGGGCGTCCCGGTCAGGATGATGTCGCCCGGCAGCAGCGTGAACACCCGCGAGACGTAGGCGATGATCTCGGGCACCCCGTGGATCATGTCGCCGGTGTTCCCGGACTGCAGCCGCCGTCCGTTCACCCGCGTCTCCAGCGCGCTCTCGTTCCAGACGAACTCGGTCTCGATGACCGGCCCGATCGGGCAGAACGTGTCGTAGCCCTTAGCCCGGGCCCACTGCCCGTCCGACTTCTGCAGGTCGCGCGCAGTGACGTCGTTCGCGATCGTGTACCCGAAGACGACGTCCTCGTAGTCCTCCGCCCGCACGTTCCGCGCGATCGCCCCGATCACGACCGCGAGCTCGCCCTCGAACTCCACCTGCTGGCTGTCCTCGGGCAGCACGATCGCCTCGTCCGGCCCGATCACCGAGGTGTTCGGCTTGAGGAACATCAGCGGCTCGGCCGGAGCGTCGCCGCCCATCTCGGCCGCGTGGTCGGAGTAGTTCTTGCCGATCCCGATCACCTTCGAGCGCGGGATCACCGGCGCGAGCAGCTTCGCCTCGGCGAGCGGGATCCGCTCGCCCGTGGTCTCGAAGCCCGCGAACATCGGGTCGCCGGCGAGCACGACCAGGTCGTCCTCGTCCAGGATCCCGAAGTGGATCGCACCCCCGTTGTCTCCGGAGCGCTGCGTGGCGAATCGTGCGATCTTCATGCGTCCAACCTCGTCATCCAGCCGTGCGTGTCCTCGCGACGTCCGTACTGGATGTCGGTCAGCTCCTCGCGCAGCGACATCGTCAGCGCGCCGGCCGGCGCGCCCTCGTGGCCCACCGAGAAGCCGTCGCCCTTGAGCTCGGCGATCGGCGTGATGACCGCCGCGGTCCCGCAGGCGAACACCTCCACCACGTCACCGGACTCGACCCCGTCGCGCCACTCGTCGATCGACACCTGGCGGCGCTCCACGCGGTGGCCGCGGTCCTCGGCGAGCTGCAGCACGCTGTCGCGGGTGATCCCCTCGAGGATCGAGTCCGACTCCGGCGTGACGAGCGTGCCGTCCTTCTTCACGAGCACGACGTTCATGCCGCCGAGCTCCTCGATCCAGCGCGACTCCTGCGAGTCGAGGAAGAGCACCTGCGCGCAGCCGTGCTGGTACGCCTCCTGCTGCGGCAGCAGCGACGAGGCGTAGTTGCCGCCGGTCTTCGCCGCGCCGGTGCCGCCCTTGCCCGCGCGGGCGAAGGACGTCGACAGCCAGATCGACACCGGGGCCACGCCGCCGGAGAAGTAGGCGCCGGCCGGGCTCGCGATCACGTAGTAGCCGACCTCCTCGGCCGCGCGCACGCCGAGGAACGCCTCCTTCGCGAACATGAACGGCCGCAGGTAGAGGCTCGTCTCCGGCTCGGACGGCACCCAGGCACCGTCCGCCGCGATCAGCTGCCGCAGCGACTCGACGAACAGCTCGGTCGGCAGCTCGGGCAGTGCGAGCCGCCGGGCGGAGCGCTGCAGCCGGCCGGCGTTCGCCTCGGGGCGGAAGGTCCAGATCGAGCCGTCCGCGTGGCGGTAGGCCTTCATCCCCTCGAAGATCTCCTGCGCGTAGTGCAGCACGGCCGCGGCCGGGTCGAGCTGGATCGGGCCGTAGGGCTCGACGCGCGCCTGGTCCCAGCCGCCGGCGCGCGACCAGCGGATGTCGACCATGTGGTCGGTGAAGTGGACCCCGAAGCCGGGGTTCGCGAGGATGCGGGCGCGCTCCTCGTCGGAGCGGGGCGCGGGGTTGGCGGTCACCTCGAAGGCGAGGTCCTGCGCGGGGAGGGTGTCGGTCATGAGGGGTTCTTCCTGGAGTGGCGTGGGGCCCGGGGGCGGGGGCCGGAGAGGAGGGTCAGCGGAGCCGCGAGACGACGGAGTCGCCGATCGCGGCCGTGGAGCGCGGGGTGCCGTCGCGCGACTCGATGTCGGCGGTCACGGCCGCCGTCACGCGGGCGGCCTCGTCGCCGCGACCCAGGTGGTCGAGCAGCAGCGCCACCGACAGGATCGCGGCGGTCGGATCGGCGAGCTGCTTCCCGGCGATGTCGGGCGCGGATCCGTGGACCGGCTCGAACATGCTGGGGAACGCGCCGTCGGGGTTGATGTTGCCCGAGGCCGCGAGTCCGATGCCGCCGCTGATCGCGCCGGCCAGATCGGTCAGGATGTCGCCGAACAGGTTGTCGGTGACGATGACGTCGAACCTAGCAGGATCGGTCACCAGGAAGATCGTCGCCGCGTCCACGTGGAGGTAGTCGACGGCCACGTCCTCGTAGGTGGCCCCCACCTCGTCCACGAGCCGCTTCCACAGCGAGCCCGCGAAGACCAGCACGTTCGTCTTGTGCACCAGCGTCAGCTTCGAGCGGCGCTTGCGGGCCAGCTCGAAGGCGTGCCGGACGACGCGCTCGACGCCGTAGGCCGTGTTCACCGAGACCTCGTTGGCGATCTCGTGCGGCGTCCCCTGGCGGATCGACCCGCCGTTGCCGACGTACAGCCCCTCGGTGCCCTCGCGGACGACGACGAAGTCGACCTCGCCGGGCGCCGACAGCGGCGACGGCACGCCCGCGTAGAGGCGGGTCGGGCGGAGGTTGACGTAGTGGTCGAGCGCGAAGCGCAGGCGCAGCAGCAGCCCGCGCTCGATGTTCGCGTCCCTGAGGCGCGGGTCGCCGGGCACGCCGCCGACGGCGCCGAGCAGGATCGCGTCGTGCGCGGAGATCGAGGCGAGGTCCTCGTCGGTGAGGACGTCGCCGGTCTCGAGGAACCGGCCGGCGCCGAGCGAGAACGGCGTCTTCTCGATCACCAGGTCGGAGTCGGCGATGACGGCGTCGAGGACCTTCACGGCCTCGGCGATCACCTCCGGTCCGATCCCGTCTCCGGGGATGACGGCGAGCTTCACGGTGCGGGTCATGGCGGTCCTCAGACGTGCGGGGGGCACGGGCCGGAGTGCTGCGCGTCCAGGGGACTGGGCGCGCGGAGCACTCGAGCGTGCGGGGCAGGAGACCAGCCCAGCGTACTCTCGGGCCGCGCCGCCCGCCGGTCGCGCCGCGTCAGCTCCGGCGCAGGCGCCAGGCCGCCACCACACCGGCGAGCAGCACCAGTCCGACGCCGATCCAGGCCGACCAGCCGACGCCCGCGTCGAACGCGGCTCCGGCCGAGGCGAGCAGGCTCGACGCCGACTCCGCGGGGATCTCGCCCGCGACCGCGACCGCACCGCCCAGGGTCTCCCCCGCGCGCTGCGCCTGGCCGGCGTCGAGGCCCTCGGGCAGCACGACGCCGCTCCGGTAGGCGGCCGTCAGCACCGTGCCGAGCGTCGCCGTGCCGAGCACCGCGCCCAGCTCGTACGCCGTCTCCGACACCGCCGAGGCGGATCCGGCCTTGTCGGCCGGCGCGTTCGCGAGCACCAGCTCGTTGGAGACCGTCTCGGCCGCGCCGATCCCGAGGCCGAGGAAGGCGAACGAGATCGCGACGGTCAGCGCGGAGGCGCCGCCGGGCGCCGCGCTGCCGATGGCGAGCAGCGCGTAGCCCACCGCCGAGATCACGAGTCCCGCCGGCACGACGATCCGCGGCGAGATCCGCCGGGCGATCGGCACCACGCCGAGCCCCGCGCCGATCATCACCACGAGCCCGGGCACCAATACCAGCCCGGCCTCGAGCGGCGAGAGGCCGACGACGAGCTGGAGGTGCTGCGAGACGAAGAACAGCCCGCCGACCAGCGCGACGACGCTGAGCAGGTTGACCAGGATGGCCGCGCTGAACGAGCCGCGGCGGAAGAGCGAGAGGTCGAGCATCGGCACCTCGCGGCGCTGCTGCCGGCGCACGAAGAGCACGCCGCTCACGACGCCGACCACGAGCGAGAGCACCGCGACCGCGTCGATCCCGTGCTCGGCGGCCGACTTGATCGCGTAGACGATCGGCGCCATCGTCGCGAGCGACAGCACGATGCTGACCACGTCGACCGGGCCCGGCTTCGGGTCACGCGACTCCGGCACCAGGATCGGCGCGAGCACCACCAGCGGCAGCAGCACCGGCACCGCGAGCAGGAACACGGAGCCCCAGGGGAAGTTCTCCAGCAGCACGCCGCCGACCAGCGGGCCGACGGCCGAGCCGACCGCGAACCCGGTCGCCCAGATCGCGATCGCCATCCGGCGCTGGTCGCGGTTCGGGAAGAGGCTGCGCAGGAGGGAGAGGGTCGACGGCATCAGGGTGGCGCCGAAGAGACCGAGCGCCGCGCGGGCGGCGATGAGCGCGCCGGCCGTCGGAGCGAAGGCCGCCGCGACGGAGACCACCGCGAAGCCGACCGCGCCGATCAGCAGGAGCTTCCGCCGGCCGACCCGGTCGCCGAGGCTGCCCATCGCCACCAGCAGTCCGGCGAGCACGAGCGGGTAGGCGTCGACGATCCAGAGCAGCTCGGTGCCGGAGGGACCGAGGTCCTCCGCGATCAGCGGCAGCGCGAAGTTGAGGACGGTGTTGTCGACCGATACGAGGAGCACCGGCAGCATCAGCACGGCCAGCGCGAACCAGGCGCGGCGCCCGACGCGGGGACCGTCGGGCTCGACGGCGGCGCGCGAGGCGGGGCCGGGGGTCGTGACGGTGGTGACGGGTGCGGTGCGGGCGGACACAGTGGTGCTCTCTCTCGGACGGGGTGATCGCGATCGAGTATACCGTCCAGCCGGTACAGTAGCCAGGGGCGGAACCGGGATCCGTCCCTAGGATGGAGCCCATGCCCGCCGCCCCCGCCCGCGACCGCGTCCTCGACGCGTTCGAGGCCCTGCTGATCGAGCAGGGCGAGCGCTCGGCCACCCTCGACGCCGTCGCGAAGGCCGCCGGAGTCTCCAAGGGCGGGCTGCTGTACCACTTCCCCTCGAAGGACGCCCTCGTCGACGGACTCGTCGGACGGCTCGACGACCGCCTCGCCGAGGACATCGACCGGATCCGCACGTCCGACGAGGGCGTCGTCCCGTACCTCATCCGCACCTCGTTCGCCGCGGACACCCCCTTCGACCGCACCATCCTCGCCGTCTCGCGCGTGGCCCAGGGCCACGACGAGCGCGCGAGCGCCGGCCTCGCCCGCATCCACGACAGTTGGTACGCCGTCGTCGCCGAGGCCGTCGGCGACCCCCTGGTCGCCCGCGCCATCGTCCTGCTGAGCGACGGCCTCTACTACAACTCCGCCCTGCTCCCCACCGGCGACAGCCCCCGCGGCGAGGCCGCCGACGTCCTCGCCGTCATCGCCCGCCTCCTCCCGAGCTGACCCCGGAGGAGCGGCCGCGCGAAGGACGCGGAGCATGCTGGTCGAGTAGCCGGCCGCAGGGCCGGCGTATCGAGACCCGCCGCCTACAGCCGCACTGTCCCCTCGATCAGCGTCGCCGTCGCCCCGCCGATCCACACGTCGTCCCCCACGCGCTCGACGAGCACGCGTCCCGCGCGCCCCATCGCCGTCCCCTGCGCTGCGACGTAGCGCTCGGGCGCCAGCCCGGCCCCGATCAGCCACTGCGCGATGCCTGCGTTGAGACTCCCCGTCACCGGATCCTCCGCCACCCCCGCGTCCGGGATGAACGCGCGCACCTCGAAGGCGCACTCCGCCCCCGCCGGATGCGGCCCGACCACGCCGACCGCGAGCCCGCCGAGCTGCGCCGACTCCGGGCGGATCGCGAGCACCCGCTCCGCCGACTCCAGCCGCAGCGCCAGCCAGCCCGGCCCGTTGTCCGCCCACTCGTGCCCGAGGATCTCCTCGCGCGCGAGCCCCAGCGCCGCCGCCGCACGCGCCAGCGTCGGCTCGTCCACCGGCCCCGTGCGCTGCCGCGGCGGCGCCGCGAACGCGATCGCCCCGTCCGACACCCGGAGCCGCACGAGCCCGGCCGCGCACTCCTGCACCAGCACTCCGGAGTCGCGGGGCACTCCCCCGGCCGCGAGCCAGGCGTGCGCACTGCCGAGCGTCGGGTGCCCGGCGAACGGCAGCTCGCGCCGCGGCGTGAGGATCCGCAGCCGGTAGTCGGCCTCCGGGGTCGTGGGCGGCAGCAGGAACGTCGTCTCCGAAAGGTTCGTCCAGCGCGCGAACACGGCCATCGACGCGTCGGACACGCCGTCGCCGTCGACGACCACCGCCACCGGGTTGCCGAGGAACGGCTCCGCGCCGAACACGTCGACCTGGGCGAACCTGCGCTCCATGCTGCCGTCTCCTCCGCCGCGCTCGGACCTACTCGGTGATGTCGATCTCCTGCATCAGGTCGGCGTCGATCGCGACGCGGACCTTCTCCAGCAGTCCGTCCGGCGCCGGCGAGTCGATCGTGATCACCGAGAGGGCCTTGCCGCCCGCCTCGGTGCGCGCGATCTGCATGCCCGCGATGTTGACGGAGGCCTCGCCGAACTCGCGCCCGTAGACCGCGACGATCCCGGGACGGTCGACGTAGCTCATCACCACGTGGTGCTTCGCGAGCGGCACCTCGACGTCGTAGCCGTTGATCGCGACGAGCTTCTCGACCTGCTTGGTGCCGGTCAGCGTGCCCGAGACCGAGATCTGCGAGCCGTCCGAGAGGGCGCCGCGGAGTGTGATCACGTTGCGGTACTCGTCCGAGACCGCGTCCGTGATCAGCCGCACCTCGATGCCGCGCTGCTCCGCGAGCACCGGCGCGTTGACGTACGACACCGTCTCCGACACCACGTTGCTGAAGACGCCCTTGAGCGCCGCGAGCTTGAGCACCTTGACGTCGAAGCCGGCCAGCTCGCCGCGCACCTCGACGTCGATCGACGTGACCGGCGAGGCGGCGAGGCCGGAGAAGACCTGGCCCAGCTTCTCGACCAGCGGGATGCCCGGGCGGACGTACGGGTCGATGACGCCGCCGGCGACGTTCACCGCGTCCGGCACGAGCTCGCCCGAGAGCGCGAGTCGCACCGACTTCGCGACCGAGACGCCGGCCTTCTCCTGCGCCTCGTCCGTCGACGCGCCGAGGTGGGGAGTGACGACCACGTTCTCGAGGGCGAGCAGCGGCGAGTCGGTCGGCGGCTCCTTGACGAACACGTCGAGCCCGGCGCCGGCGATGGTCTTGGCGACGAGCGCGCGGTGCAGCGCGTCCTCGTCGATCAGCCCGCCACGCGCGACGTTCACCAGGAACGCGGTCGGCTTCATCAGTGCGAGCTGCGCGTCCGAGATCATCCCGGTGGTCTCCGGGGTCTTCGGCATGTGGATGGTGATGAAGTCGCTCTGCGCGAGGAGCTCCTCGAGCGGCAGGAGCGTCACGCCGAGCTGCTGCGCGCGGGCGCTGGTGACGTAGGGGTCGTACGCGACGACGTTCACGCCGAAGGCCTGCAGGCGCGCGGTGATCAGCGCGCCGATGCGGCCCAGGCCGATGATGCCGACCGTCTTCTCGTAGAGCTCGACACCGGTGTACTTCGAGCGCTTCCAGAGGCCCTGCGCGAGCGCGCTGTGCGCCGCCGGGATGTGACGGGCGAGGCTCAGGATGTGGCCGACGGTGAGCTCGGCGGCCGAGATGATGTTCGAGGTCGGCGCGTTCACGACCATGACGCCCGCGGCGGTCGCGGCGGTGATGTCGACGTTGTCGAGGCCCACGCCGGCGCGCGCGACGACCTTGAGCGAGGGCGCCGCGGCGATCGCCTCCGCGTCGACCTGCGTCGCGGAGCGGACCAGGATCGCGTCGGCCGAGCCGAGCGCCTCGAGCAGCGCGGGGCGGTCGGTGCCGTCCACGGAGCGGATCTCGAAGTCGGGACCGAGGGCGTCCACGGTGGCGGGCGAGAGTTCTTCGGCGATCAGGACGACCGGCTTAGTCACGAGAGGCGCTTCCTTCGGAGAGGGGACGGAGCGGGCACCGAGCACGGGCATCGGTGGAGCCCCCGCCACTTTAGCGGAGGCCCGCAGCCGTCCCCGGCCGTGTGACGCCCGGCCTCGACGGCGGGCGCGACGGCGGCCTAGAGCGAGACGAGGCTCTCGAATCCGAGGATCAGCTGCACGTCGAGCGACAGCGCCGCGGAGAGGCAGAGCGCCGCGAACAGCAGCCCGGTCCGCGCCAGGAGCCCGCGCCGGCGGCCGAGAATCAGTGCCAGCACGAAGCAGACCACCGGCAGCGCCAGCCCGAGCAGCAGCACCGTCCAGCCCGTGCCGTTCAGATCGGTGCCGAGCGTGGCGGCGTAGGCGCGCAGGCCGACCAGGTTGCCGATCCCCTCCCAGACGTCCCAGGCGAAGAACAGGGCGAAGACCGCGGCGATCAGCACCGAGAGCAGGAGGCGCTTCCGACCGCCGTCACGGTGTCCGGTCCCGCCGAGGGTCGCCTTCACCGTGCTCCCGGTCGCGACGGAGTCGTTCGATGCGGAGTCGTTCGATGCGGAGTCGCTCGATGCGGAGTCGCTCATCACGCCCCCTTCAGGAACGGCAGGGGTGCCAGCAGGATCAGCCCGGCGATCAGCCAGAGCACCCGGGTGCGCGTGCGGGCGCTCCGCGTGCCGAGTAGCACGGCGGCGAACCAGGCCGCCGGCCCCGCGACCGCGAGCCAGAGTCCGAGGCCGTAGAGTCCGCCGCCGAGCGGGTCGCCCCCGAACGTCCCGGCGACCGTGGCGTTCTGCCGTGTCGCGGTGATCATCCAGCCGATCGTCCAGAGCAGGTACAGGCCCGCGGCGACGCCCATCGCCACCAGCAGCACGGAGGAGGCGGCCGCCGCGTCGGCGGCGTCGCGCTCGTCGTCCTCGTCGTCCTCGAGCTCGTCGTCGTCCTCGCGGAGCTCGTCCGGCAGCTCGTCGACGTCGCCCTCGCGCGTCTCACGGACCTCCGGAGCCGAGCGCACCGCACGGGGCGTCCGGCGTCGCACCGGGGCGTCGCCCGCCACCAGGGTGGGGTCGCCGCCCTCGCCCGCCCAGCTGAGCGCGTCGTCGTCCCGGTCGTCCTCGGGTCTGCTGTCGATCACCGCAACACCCTAGCCGCGCGGCCTCGCCGTCGGCTCGGAGCAGCCCGACACCTCCCCGCCACCGCGGCGTCACCGCCCGGCCTCCCCGGCGGGCGACCCTTCGGGGATGGCGGAGCAGTCGGGGACGGACGAACGCGGGGTGGAGGGCGGCCGGCGCCGCTACGTCGCGATCGGCGACTCCTTCACCGAGGGCGTCGGCGACCCGCACCGGCTCCTGCCCAACGGCGTGCGCGGATGGGCCGACCGCGTGGCCGACCGGCTCGCCCGCGCCGAACCCGGCTGGGAGTACGCGAACCTCGCGATCCGCTCCAAGCGGCTCGCCCAGATCACCGCGGAGCAGCTGACGCCCGCGCTCGAGCTGCGGCCGACCCTCGTCACCCTCTACGCCGGCGGCAACGACATCCTCGACCTCGCCACCGACATGCGCGTCCTGATCGACGGCTACGAGCACCTGGTCGACGCCCTGGCGACGACGGGCGCGTCGCTCGTGCTCTTCACCGGCTTCGACATCCCCGGGCTGCCCGCCCCACGGATGTTCGTGAAGCGCAACCGCGTCTACAACAGCGCCGTCCGCCGCATCGCCCGCGAGCGCGGCGCCGTCCTCGTCGACTACTGGCGGATGCAGGCGTTCCGCGACGCCGCGATGTGGTCGAGCGACCGGATGCACCTCTCCAAGCGCGGGCACCGCGTGCTCGCCGCGCAGGTGCTGGACGTCCTCGGCGTGCCGCACACCATCTCCGCCGGCCCGTGGGACCCGCCCGAGCCGCTCACGCCGCGCGAGCTGCTGCGCGACCAGTACCGCTGGGCGCACGACTGGGTGCTCCCCCTCGTCGGCCGGAAGATCCGCCGGGTGACCCTGGGCGACCACCTCTCCCCGCGCTGGCCGGAGCCGGTGCTCGTCCCGCCCAAGGGCGGCCTGCGCCGCCTCGCCCGCGACGCCGCCCGCTGACGAGCGTTCACGCGCAGAACATCAGCCGAGAGCACTCGTCATCCGCCATCGGCGATGAGCAGCACTCTCCGCTGATGCTCTGCGCGACGAGTCGCCCGATCCCGAAGCGTTGGCCGCTAGGACAGCAGCGGCAGTCCCGCCACCAGCAGCAGCGCCACCGCGAGCATCACGATCGGCGCCACCCGCCCCGCACCCGCGCTCGACGGCGCGGGCCTCCGCGCCAGTCCGGTCAGCCGGCGGCGGTCGATTGCCGCCGCTCCCCCGCGCACTGACAGCGGTCCCTCCTCGAGATCCCCCGGCCAGCGCTCGACCAGCAGCCCGCGGCTCCGGGCCAGGGCGGCGTCGGACGCGCGCAGCACCGCCAGCGGCAGACCGTTCGCCTGGGACGAGCCGATCCCGGCCGCAGCTCCGGCCGCGACGACGACCGCCGCGGTGACGACGGCCCCCTCCGAGCCCTGCAGCGCGATCACCGCGATCATCAGCAGCACGCCGGCGAGCGCGAGGACGATGCCGACGAGCGAGAGCGCCGAGAACAGGAGGGAGTGGGCCCGCAGATCCCGCGTGGCCGCCCTCCTCCTCGCCTCGGCCCGTGCCGCACGCGACGGCGCGAGGATGCCGACGAGGTCCGCCGGCGAGAGCGCGTCCTCCGGCAGTCGCAGGTCGAACGGCAGATCGGCGGTCTCCGCGAGGTCGTCCCGGCCGAGGTCGGCGGGGACCGGCCAGGCGGCCCGGGCGAAGCGGGTTCCCGCGGCCTCCGTCCGTCTCCGCAGGGCGGTGGCGGTCGCCACGAGGACCGTGCCGGCGATCAGCGCCAGCGCGAGGGCCGTGACCGTCCGCAGCGCCACCGGCGCCGACTCGAGTATCCCCCCGGACGCAAGCGCGAGCGCCGCCGCGAGCCCACCGCCGGCCACCCCGCACAGCACGATCCCCGCCGACACCTCGTACGACAGCCCGTCCCGCGCCGCCGCCACGCCCTCGTCCCACTGCCGCAGCCGCCGTGCCCGTCGCTCCATCCGCCCCACGCTACCCGCGCCCCCCGTGAGCTCTCCCGCGGTCCGCCTGCTGATCGAGTGGCCCGCGCAGCGGGCGTATCGAGATCCACCCCCGCCAGAACACGGGCCTGCAGACCTCCCTGGACGAACCGCATCCGAGGAACGCCCCGTTTCATGCTGATCGAGTAGCCCGCGCAGCGGGCGTATCGAGATCCACCCCCGCCGGAACGAGGGTCTGCAGGCCACCCGCTCCGGCGACGGCGGGTCTCGATACGCCCCTCCGGGGCTGCTCGACCAGCATGCGGACGCGCGGAGCGCCCCGGACGCGACGGAGCCCCGGCCCCGCCGACGTGCGCCGCAGAAGCGGTGTCCGTCGACGGCCCGGGGCTCCGAGGTCCGTCCGTGCGGGCGACTAGCGCGCGACGCTGCCGTCGGTGTAGTCCTCGTCGGTCTGCTTCCAGGCGAAGAGCTTGCGCAGCTCGCGGCCGGTCTCCTCGATCGGGTGCTTCTCGCCCTTGGCGCGCAGCTCCTGGAACTCGGGCGCTCCCGCGTCCTGGTCCGCGATGAAGCGCTTCGCGAAGGCACCGTTCTGGATGTCGCCCAGGACGGCCTTCATGTTCTCCTTGACGCTCGGGTCGATGACGCGGGGGCCCGACACGTAGTCGCCGTACTCGGCCGTGTCGGAGACCGACCAGCGCTGCTTGGCGATGCCGCCCTCCCACATCAGGTCGACGATCAGCTTCAGCTCGTGGAGCACCTCGAAGTAGGCGATCTCGGGCTGGTAGCCGGCCTCGACGAGGGTCTCGAAGCCGTACTGGACGAGCTGCGAGGTGCCGCCGCAGAGCACGGCCTGCTCGCCGAACAGGTCGGTCTCGGTCTCCTCGGTGAAGGTCGTCTTGATGACGCCGGCGCGGGTGCCGCCGATGGCCTTCGCGTAGGACTTCGCGGTCTCCCAGGCGGTGCCGGTCGCGTCGTTCTCGACGGCGATGATGTCCGGGATGCCGCGGCCGGCGACGAACTCGCGGCGTACGGTGTGGCCGGGGGCCTTCGGCGCGATCAGGATCACGTCGACGCCCGCGGGGGCCTCGATGTAGCCGAAGCGGATGTTGAAGCCGTGCGCGAAGGCGAGCGTCTTGCCCTCGGTCAGCTTGTCCGCGATCTGCTCGCTGTAGATGGCGCGCTGGTGCTGGTCCGGCGCGAGGATCATGATCAGGTCGGCCCACTCGGCGGCGTCGGCGACGCTCTTGACCTCGAACCCGTCGTCCTCGGCCTTGGCGGTCGACTTCGACCCCTCCTTGAGAGCGATGACGACCTGGACTCCGGAGTCGCGGAGGTTCTGCGCGTGGGCGTGGCCCTGCGAGCCGTAGCCGACGATCGCGACCTTCTTGGACTGGATGATGGAGAGATCGGCGTCGGCGTCGTAGATGAGCTCGGTCACGTGATGCTTCCTTTTCTGGTTGTGGAGTGGGCGGAGCAGAGGGGACGGCGCGGAGCCGTCAGTTCTTGAAGACGCGCTCGGTGATCGACTTCGAGCCGCGGCCGATGGCCAGCAGGCCCGACTGGGCGATCTCCTTGATCCCGTAGGGCTCGATGACCCGGAGGAACGCGGTGGTCTTGCCGGAGTCGCCGGTGACCTCGATGACCAGGGCGTCCGTCGCGACGTCGACCACGCGGGCGCGGAAGAGGTTCACGGCCTCGAGCACCTGCGAGCGGGTGACGTTGTCGACGCGCACCTTCACGAGCAGGTGCTCGCGGTGCACCGACTGGTCGGGATCGAGCTCGACGATCTTGATGACGTTGATCAGCTTGTTCAGCTGCTTGGTCACCTGCTCGAGCGGCAGGTCCTCGACGTCCACGGCGACCGTGATGCGCGAGAGCCCCTCGAGCTCGGTCGGCCCGACGGCCAGCGACTCGATGTTGAAGCCGCGGCGCGCGAACAGCCCCGCGACGCGGGTGAGCAGTCCCGGCTTGTCCTCGACGAGCAGGGAGAGAACGTGGTGGGTCATGCGGTCTACTCCTCGTCGTCCCAGGTCGGGCTGTGGTCTCTGGCGTACTGGACGTAGCTGTTCGAGACGCCCTGCGGGACCATCGGCCACACCATGGAGTCGCGGCTGACCACGAAGTCGATGACGACCGGCCGGTCGTTGGTGGCGATCGCCAGCTCGATGGCCGCGTCGATCTCCTCCGGCTTGGTGACCCGGATGCCCAGGGCGCCGTAGGCCTCCGCGAGCTTCACGAAGTCCGGCACCCGGACGGTGTCGTGCCCCGTGTTGAGGTCGGTGTTCGAGTAGCGGCCCTCGTAGAACAGGGTCTGCCACTGGCGCACCATGCCGAGCGAGGAGTTGTTGATCACCGCGACCTTGATCGGGATGTCGTTGATCGTGCAGGTGGCGAGCTCCTGATTGGTCATCTGGAAGCAGCCGTCACCGTCGATCGCCCAGACCGTGCGGTCCGGCTCGCCGACCTTGGCGCCCATCGCCGCGGGCACGGAGTAGCCCATCGTGCCGGCGCCGCCGGAGTTGAGCCACGAGTTGGGGCGCTCGTACTTGATGAACTGCGCCGCCCACATCTGGTGCTGGCCGACACCCGACGCGAAGACGCCCTCGGGCCCGGTGATCTCGCCGATCCGCTTGATCACGTACTGCGGGGACAGCAGGCCGTCGACCGGCTCGGTGTAGCCGAGCGGGAACTCCCCCTGCAGGCCCTTGAGGTAGGTCCACCAGTCGGCCGTGTCCGGCGCCGCGCCGTCGATCGCCTTCGCGAACGCGTCGGTCAGGTCCGGCAGGACGTCCTTGAGGTCGCCCACGATCGGCACGTCGGCCGTGCGGATCTTGGAGATCTCGGCGGGGTCGATGTCGACGTGCACGACCTTGGCGTTGGGCGCGAAGAGCGCCGCCTTGCCGGTCACCCGGTCGTCGAAGCGCGAGCCGAGCGCGAGGATCAGGTCCGACTCCTGCAGCGCGAGCACCGCGGGGACGGTACCGTGCATGCCGGGCATGCCCAGCTGCTGCTCGTGCGAGTCCGGGAACGCGCCGCGCGCCATCAGCGTCGTGACGACGGGAGCGCCGCAGGCCTCGGCGAACGCCAGGAGCTCGGCAGCCGCACGGGCGCGGATGATGCCGCCGCCCACGTACAGTACGGGCTTCTTCGCCTCGGCCAGCAGCTGCGCCGCGGCCTGGATCTGCTTGCCGTGCGCCTTCGTCACCGGGCGGTAGCCGGGCAGGTCGACCTTGGGCGGCCAGACGAACGGCGCCGCGTCCTGCTGCGCGTCCTTGGTGATGTCGACGAGCACCGGGCCGGGGCGACCCGTCGTCGCGATCAGCACCGCGGAGGCGAGCGCCGAGGGGATGTCCTCGGGGCGCGTGACCAGGATGGAGTGCTTGGTGATCGGCATCGTGATGCCGACGATGTCCGCCTCCTGGAAGGCGTCGGTGCCCATCAGCGTCGAGAAGACCTGGCCGGTGATCGCGAGCATCGGCACGGAGTCCATGTAGGCGTCCGCGATCGCCGTGACGAGGTTGGTCGCACCGGGCCCGGAGGTCGCGATGCAGACGCCGAGCTTGCCGGTCGCCGCCGCGTAGCCCTCGGCCGCGTGGCCGGCGCCCTGCTCGTGGCGGACCAGGATGTGGCGGATCTTCGACGAGTCCATCAGCGGGTCGTAGACGGGCAGGATCGCGCCGCCGGGCAGGCCGAAGACGTCCTCGATCCCGAGCATCTCGAGCGAGCGGACGACCGCCTGCGCTCCGGTGAGCGACTCGGCGACGGGAGCGACCGCCGTCGCGGACGCGGCGGAGCGGGGTGGCTGGGGGGTCGGGGCGGGAGGCGCGGCGGACGGGTCCGGGGTCATGCGGGTGTCGATTCCTTCGAAGCGGTGTGCGGCGGCGGGCACCGGGGGCTCGGAGTGCGAGCGAGCGGTGCCCGGGAGGCGCGAGTGCGCGGCCGGCCCGAGCGGGCCGGGATCAACCCGTGGTGGCGCCCTCGGCGGCCGAGCGGACGAGCTTGGCGTACTTGGCGAGGACACCGCGGGTGTAGCGCGGAGGGAGGGGCGCCCAGCCTTCTCGGCGGGCGGCGAGCTCGGATTCGTCGACGAGTAGGTCGATCGATCGAGCGGCGATGTCGACCCGAATCGGGTCTCCGTCGCGAACGAATGCGATGGGACCTGCGTCCACCGATTCGGGAGCTATGTGGCCGATGCACAGGCCGGTTGTGCCGCCTGAGAATCGTCCGTCGGTCAACAGTAGTACATCTTTTCCGAGCCCGGCCCCCTTGATGGCGGCGGTGATGGCCAGCATCTCGCGCATGCCCGGGCCGCCCTTGGGGCCCTCGTAGCGGATGACCACCACGTCGCCCTTCTTGATCTCGCCGTCGGTCAGCGCGTCCATCGCGGCGCGCTCGCGCTCGAAGACCCGCGCGGGGCCCTCGAACACCGAGGCGTCGAAGCCGGCCGTCTTGACGACCGCACCCTCGGGAGCGAGCGAGCCCTTGAGCACGGTCAGGCCGCCGGTGGCGTGGATCGGGTTGTCGAGGGTGCGGATGACCTCGCCGTCCAGCGGCGCGATGTCCATCGCCGCGAGGTTCTCGGCGACGGTCTTCCCGGTGACGGTGAGGCAGTCGCCGTGCAGCAGGCCCGCGTCGAGCAGGGCCTTCATCACGGCGGGGACGCCGCCGTGGCGGTCGACGTCGTTCATCACGTACTTGCCGAACGGCTTGAGGTCGCCGATGTGCGGGATCGTGTCGCCGATGCGGTTGAAGTCGTCGATCGTGAGGTCGACCTCGGCCTCGTTCGCGATCGCGAGCAGGTGCAGGATGACGTTGGTCGAGCCGCCGAAGGCCATGGCCACGGCGATCGCGTTCTCGAACGCCTCCTTGGTCAGGATGTCCCGGGCGGTGGTGCCGTTGCGCAGCAGCTCGACGACCGCCTCCCCCGACTTGCGGGCGAAGTAGTCGCGGCGGCGGTCGGCCGCGGCGGGCGACGCGGAGCCGGGCAGGCTCATCCCGAGCGCCTCGGCGACGCTGGCCATCGTGTTCGCGGTGTACATGCCACCGCACGAGCCCTCGCCCGGGGCGAAGGCGCACTCGATGCGCTTGGCGTCCTCCTCGGACATGATCCCGGCCTTGACGCCGCCGACCGCCTCGAAGGAGTCGATGATCGTGATGTCCTTCTCGGTGCCGTCGGACAGCTTGACCCAGCCCGGCGCGATCGAGCCGGCGTAGACGAAGACGGCGGCGAGGTCGAGCCGCGCGGCGGCCATCAGCATGCCGGGCAGCGACTTGTCGCAGCCGGCCAGCATGACGGTGCCGTCGAGGCGCTCGGCCATCATCACGGTCTCGACGGAGTCGGCGATGACCTCGCGTGAGACGAGCGAGAAGTGCATGCCCTCGTGGCCCATCGAGATGCCGTCCGAGACGGAGATGGTGCCGAACTGCAGCGGGTAGCCGCCGCCCGAGTGCACGCCCTCCTTCGCGCTGCGCGCGAGGCGCTCCAGCGAGAGGTTGCAGGGGGTGATCTCGTTCCAGGACGACGCGATGCCGATCTGGGGCTTCTCCCAGTCGTCATCGCCCATTCCCACGGCGCGCAGCATCCCGCGCGACGTCGTGGCCTCGATGCCGTCCGTGACGGTGCGCGAACGAGGCTTCCAATCGATTTCCGGCATGTGACGAGGCTACCGCCTCGCGCGCGGTGCTCCGGCGCTGCGGAGCGCGTCCCGATCCGTCGCGAACGGTCGCGTCCGTCGCCTCGATCCGGCAGCGATGGTCGTGTCAGTGGCCGCGCGCCGACCGTTCGTGACGGATCGACCGGTAGGGCTCAGTCCGCGGTGGCGCGGAAGTCGGCGAGGAGCGACAGCACGTGGGCGATCTGCTCGGGGCCGCGGACGCGGTAGGCGGCGGAGGTCGTGCCGGGACCGCTCTTCACACCGACGTCGCCGGTGCCGAGGACCGCGAAGGCGTCCTCGTCCGTGACGTCGTCGCCGGCGTAGAGCACGGCGGTCGCGCCGGTGTAGCGGCGCAGGTGCTGCACGGCCTCGCCCTTGGTGGTCGAGCGGACCGAGAACTCGAGGACGTTCTTGCCCTCGCGGACGGTGACGCCCTCGACCTCGGCGCGCGCCTCCGACAGGGCGACGAGGTGCGCGACGCGGCTGTGCCGGTCGGTGGCCAGGCGGGTGTGCAGGGCGAAGCCGGCCGGCTTGTCCTCGATCCAGACGTTGTCGATCCCGCGGGCGATGCCCTTCAGCACGTCCTCGAGCACGCCGACCTTGGCGAGCTCGGTCTCGTCGAGGCGGACGGCGTCGTCGCCCGGGTCGAGGCGGATCTCGATGCCGTGCGAGCCGACCAGCAGCGCCTCGTCGGGCAGCTGCGCGACCTCCTCGAGGCTGCCGAGCGCGCGGCCGGAGACCAGCGCGACGCGGGTGCCGGGCAGCGCGAGCAGTCGGAGGACCGCCTCGCGCGCCTCGGGCAGGGCGCGGGCGTGCGCCGGGTCGTCGACCTCGGGCGCGAGCGTCCCGTCGAAGTCGAGCGCCACCAGCAGGCGGCCGGTCGCGGCGAGCTCGTGCAGCGCGGCGACGAGGCGGTCGGGCACGCCGGGCAGGTGCTCGCCCGAGGTCGGGGTCACGATGGTCATCGCGTCGCCTCCGCCGTCTCGTGGTGCGCGTCCTCGGCCGCGCGACCGCGGACGCCGTCCTCGTGGTGCTCCGCCTCCTGGCCGAGCGGCGCCTCCTGGCCCCGCGCGGCCGGCCGCACGTCGAGCTGCTGGCCCGCGGCGTGCTCGCTCAGCGCGTCGAGGAAGCTCGCCGACCAGCGCGAGACGTCGTTCTCGAGCACCCGGCGGCGCAGCGCACGCATCCGGCGGCTGCGCTCGGCCCGTGGCATGCGAGCCGCGTTCTCGATGGCGTCCTTGAGCCCGGAGATGTCGTGCGGGTTGATCTGCACGGCCTGCTTCAGCTCGTCCGCCGCACCGGTGAACTCGCTCAGCACGAGCACGCCGTCGTTGTCGAAGCGGGAGGCGACGTACTCCTTGGCGACCAGGTTCATCCCGTCGCGCAGCGCCGTGACCAGCATCACGTCGGCGGCGAGGTAGAGGGCGACCATCTCCTCGCGCGGGTAGCCGTGGTGCAGGTAGCTGATCGCCGGGTTGCCGATCGTGCCGTAGTCGCCGTTGATCCGGCCGACCTGCAGCTCGATGTCGTCCCGCAGCTGCTTGTACGTCTCGACCCGCTCGCGGCTCGGGCTCGCGACCTGCACGAGCACCGCGTCCTTGGTGCTGAGCCGGCCGTCGGCGAGCAGCTCGCCGAACGCCTTCAGCCGGTGGCCGATGCCCTTGGTGTAGTCGAGGCGGTCGACGCCGAGCATGACGGTCTCGGGATCGCCCAGATCGGAGCGGATCTGGCGCGCCCGCTCCTGGATCTCGGGGGTGCGCGCCATCGCCTCGAAGGCGGCGGCGTCGATCGAGATCGGGAAGTGCCGGGCGACGACCGGGCGGACGCTGGCGCCGCGGCGCGAGCGGTTGACCCGGCGGGTGCCGTCGACCGCGTCGTCCTCGACCGGCACCTCGACGACGGTGCTGCGGGTGTCGTAGCCGAGCAGGCGCCGGACCGCGCGGAGGAAGCTGCCCGCGTCGCCCTGGCGCTGGAATCCGATCACGTCGGCGCCGAGCAGGCCCTCGACGATCTGCTTGCGCCACGGGAGCTGGGCGAAGATGCCGTAGGGCGGGAACGGGATGTGGTTGAAGAAGCCGATCGTGACGTCCGGGCGCAGCTCGCGGAGCATCTTCGGCACGAGCTGCAGCTGGTAGTCCTGCACCCAGACCACGCCGTCCTGCTCGGTGACCGCGGCGGCGGCCTCGGCGAAGCGGCGATTCACCCGCACGTAGGCGTCCCACCACTCGCGGTGGTAGGTGGGCGGCGCGATCACGTCGTGGTACAGCGGCCAGAGGGTGTCGTTCGAGAAGCCCTCGTAGTAGTCCTCGAGCTCCTGGGCGCTCAGGGCGACCGGGATGATCAGCACGCCGTCGTTCTCGAACGGCGCGACCTCCTCGTCCGCGACACCGGGCCAGCCGACCCAGGCGCCCTCGTTGGCCCGCATCACGGGCTCGAGGGCGGTGACCAGCCCGCCGGGCGACGTCTTCCACGAGGCGGTGCCGTCGGCGTCGACGACGCGGTCGACCGGGAGGCGGTTGGAGACCACGACGAACGCGTTGCGCGCTCCGGCGGTGTGGTCGGCGGCGGCTGGAGTCGTCCCGTCGGCGCTGTCCTCGAGGGGTGCGGGGGCGGAGGCGGAGTGCGGAGGAATGGTGGTCCCGATCGTCGGTCGTGCCCGTCTTCGTACCCGCCGAGGCTACCAGCCGCACTCGAACGGGGGCCGGGCTCAGCCCTGGGCGAGGGCCAGCGCGAGCACCGCACCGCCGACCGTCGGCACCACCGCGACGGCGCCGAGCAGCGCGTACTGCCGCCAGGAGATCGTCACGCCGAGCGCGGTCAGCCGCTGGTGCCAGAGCAGGGTGGCGAGCGACGCCCACGGGGTGATCAGCGGGCCGGCGTTCACGCCGATCAGCAGGGCGACCAGGCGCACCGGGTCGGCGGCGACCGGCTCGAGCGCGAGATAGGCGGGCAGGTTGTCGACGAGGTTCGCGGCCACGACGCCCGAGCCCGCGAGGCGGAGCAGGTCGCCCACGCCGCTCCCGTCGCCCGCGACCACGGCGAGCGCCGCTCCGAGCCCGAGCTGGTGCGCCGCCTCCATCACGACGAAGAGACCGGAGGCGAAGACGACCAGCTGCCACGGCAGCAGCGAGACCTTCAGCGCGGACGGCCGCCGCACCGCGAAGAGCACGACGAGGGCGAGCGCCGCGACGGCCGCGGGGATCCACACCTCGAGCCCGGAGACGAGGGCGGGCAGCAGCAGCGCGACGACGACGCCGGCGCCGATCAGCAGGACGCGGTCCTCGACAGGGGTCCGCTCCCCCGTCCGGTAGCGGCCGGCCAGCTCGCGGCGGTAGCGGATCGCGAGCACGAGCACCGGGACCACGGCGGCGACGAGCGCGGGCGCGGCGGTCAGCGCGGCGAAGGCGAGCGGCCCGTCGACGCCGAGCCGCCTCTCTGCCAGGAGGTTGGTGAGGTTCGACACAGGGAGCAGCAGGGAGGCGCAATTGGCGAGCCAGACGGTCGCCATCGCGAACGGCAGCGGCGACACCCGCACGTGCGCGGCGAGCAGCACGACGACCGGCGTGAGCAGCACGGCGGTGGTGTCGAGGGAGAGGAAGACGGTGCTGACGATCGCCATCGCGACGACCAGGAGCCAGAGCAGCGCGGTCCGCCCGCGGCCCCAGATCGCCGCCCGCTCCGCCACGACCGTGAAGACTCCGGCCTCGGAGGCCAGCTCCGCCACCACGGTGACGGCGACCACGAAGGCCAGGATCGGCGCCGTGCGCTCGACCAGCTCGCCGAGCGCGTCCATCGGCAGGACCCCGGTGAGAGCGGCGATCACGCCGAGCACGAGGAGCACCGCCCCGATCACAGCCGTGCGCATCTCGTATCCGTCCTCCTCGGTCCCTGCCGCGGCCCGGCGCCGAGCAGCTGTTCACCGTAGCGGGCGGGACCGACGACGGAACCGTCCGCTGGCCGTCGGCGGTGTCAACCGTTGGGAGGGAACGGGGCCGGGCCACTAGCGTCGTGGTGAACACAGGAGGCAATCGATGCGCAAGTTCATCCTCAATTCCAGCGTCATCAGCGCGATCGTCGGAGGCTGGTCCATCCTGCAGACGACGCGCAAGGGTCCGCGCGACTGGCGGCTGGCCCTGCAGTGGGTCAGCTGGGCGATCGCTCTCGCGGTCGCCATCGGCTCGGTCTCCTACGACTCGAAGGAGCTCGTCAAGGAGCAGAACGGCAAGAAGCGCGACCGCTGACCGCCTTCTGACACGCCGCGAGCCACCGGCCGCGGCGTGTCAGCGCGCTCCGGCGCCGTCGCCCCTGGACACTGGAGTCTCAGCACGCGGCACGGGAAACGGGGTTCGTCATGAGGTTTCGTCTGAGGCGCCGTCAGCCGGCCCCCGAGGTCGTCGCGGCCCCCGCGCTCACGCAGGACGAGCTCTTCGCCGTCGTGCACGAGCGCCTCTCCGCCTTCGTCGGCGCCGAGGGAGCCTGGGTCGTCACCCGCCGCAGCCACGACGACCGCGACCCGATCTTCCACGGGATGCTCGCCCGCTCGCTCGCCCACGAGCTGTCCGCCGCCATCCAGGCCGAGCAGCTCCGCGCCGGCGTCGAGGCCACCGCCAACCCGGTCACCTCCGCCATCCCCGTCATGCGCGCCTCCACTCCCCCCGTCACCGCGGAGCCGGCCGCCCCTGTCGCCGAGCCCGTCGCCCTCACCTGGGACCCGAAGCCGATCGCCGTCTGGGCCGAGCCCGATGCCGCGCCCGTCGCGACTCCGGCCGACGCCACCCGCTGACCCGTCGGCCCCCTGCATGCTGATCGAGTAGCCCTCGCAGAGGGCGCCACTCATGCTGATCGAGTAGCCCTCGCAGAGGGCGCCACTCATGCTGATCGAGTAGCCCTCGCAGAGGGCGGTTCGAGATCCACCCCCCTGAGCACGTGGGGTCTCGATACGCCGATCCGCGGCTACTCGACCACCATGGGCTGCCTCAGAGCACGTCGAGGATGTCGTTCTTCAGCACCTCCGCGCGGGGGCCGAAGACGGCCTGCACGCTCTCGCCGACCTCCAGCACGCCGGCCGCGCCGAGAGCCTTCAGCCGTGCGGGATCCACCAGCGCCCGGTCGCCGACCTGGACGCGCAGCCGGGTGATGCACGCGTCGACGTGGACGAGGTTGTCGCGCCCGCCGAAAGCCGCGATGAGCGACTCGGCCTCGGACTCCGGCGGTCCGTTCGACGCGGAGGTCGGGTCCGCCACGACCGCGACGGGTCCGCCCTCGTCCACTGCGGAGGCGGCTTCCTCCCGGCCCGGCGTGCGGAGGTTCCACCTCCGGATGACGACCCGGAACAGCAGGTAGTACACGGCGAAGTACACGACTCCCATCACCACGAGCAGCCCCACGTTCTTCGCGGCCGGCGCCGTGCCGTAGAGAAGCAGGTCGACGAGCCCGGCGGAGAACGAGAAGCCGAGGTGGATGTCGAGGAGGTCCGCGATCGCGAGGGACAGCCCGGTCAGCACGGCGTGCACGACGTAGAGCGGGAACGCCGCGAACATGAACGCGAACTCCAGCGGCTCGGTGATGCCGGTGAGGAAGGCGGTCAGGCCGGCCGCACCGAGGATGCCGATGGCGGCCGCGCGCTGCGACCGGTTCGACACGTGGATCATCGCCAGCGCCGCCGCCGGGAGTCCGAACATGAGCACCGGGTAGAAGCCCGAGGTGAGCGCGCCGGCCGTCGGGTCGCCCGCGGCGAAGCGCGTCAGCTCCCCCGTGACGACGCCGCCGTCGGCGTTCGCGTAGGAGCCCTGGAGGAACCAGACGTACGAATTGAGGATGTGGTGCAGCCCCAGCGGGATCAGCATGCGGTTCGCGAAGCCGTAGACGAAGGCGCCGAGCGCCCCGGTGCCGCCGATGAACGCTCCGAGACCGGTGAGGCCGGACTCGAAGACCGGGTAGAACCAGCTCAGACCGAAGCCGACGACGAGGCACGCGAGTGAGACGACGATCGGGACGAACCGCCGGCCGCTGAAGAATCCGAGGTAGGCGGGGAGCGCGATGGTGTGGAACCGGTCGAACAGCACGGCCGTGAGCAGACCGACCACGATCCCGCCGAAGACGCTGTAGTCGATCTGCACCTGATCGCCGGCGGCCGTCGTCCGCCCCGCCAGGACGATCGGCGACAGGACGGTGAAGACCTTCGCGAGCACGAGGTGGCCGACGACGGCCGCGAGCGCGGTCGACCCGTCCGGCTTCCTGGTGAACCCGATGGCGACGCCGACGGCGAACAGCAGGGCCAGGTTCTCGAAGAGGGCACCGCCCGCCGCGCTCATCGCCTGGAAGAACGGGCCGATCACGGGCAGATCGATCCGCCCGAGCAGGTCGGGTTGTCCGATCCGGAGGAGGAGTCCGGCGGCGGGGAGCACCGCGATCGGGAGCATGAGGCTCTTGCCGAGGCGCTGCAGACCCGCGAAGCCGGGGACGACGAGTCGTCGACGCGAGGCGGGCGCGCTCCGAGTACGGGCGGTCATGCGGACAGCAGAGGATCACCGGCGAGGACGGACGCGCCGTCCTCCACGAGGGCGTCGACGTGGTCCGCGGTCCGCTCCAGCACCACCACGGGCACCACCGTCGGGAGTCCCGCGGCGAGGATCGCCGGGACGTCGTACTCCAGGACCGGCGTCGCGGCCTCGACGCGGTCGCCCTTGGCGGCGAGGACCGTGAAGCCGGCGCCCTTCAGCCCCACCGTGTCGATCCCGAGGTGGACGAGCACCGCTCGTCCGCTGTCCGCGACGACCACGAAGGCGTGCGGCAGGACCTGGAGCAGGACCCCGCGGACCGGCGAGAGGACCTCGACGCGCTCCGCGGGAGGCTCGATCGCCGTCCCCGCTCCCATCACGCCGGCCGCGAAGAGCTGATCGGGGACGGCCGAGAGGGGCACGGCGCGCCCGGCGAGTGGGGACAGGACGACGACCACGGGGACTCCCTCGAACCGGAGACCGGCGCGTACTCAGCACCGGTCGCCGATCACAGTAGGTCGGGGCGGAGCCCGGCCGTGCTGTGGCGCGAAACGCCCTGCGCGCCTGCCGCCGGGTCTCGATACGCCGCTCCGCGGCTACTCGACCAGCATGAAACGACACGGCCGCCGAGCAGGCAGCGCCGCTTCTGATGCAGCAGCCCTCGCAGACGGCGCCTTCCCCGCTGATCGAGTAGCCCGCGCAGCGGGCGTATCGAGATCCCGCGCGCTCAGACCGCCGGCCAGCTCTCCGGGCCCTCGCTGCCGGCCGGGTACTCGTCCAGCGGCACGTCGTCGGCGCGCCAGGCGTCGATCGCGGGCTGGACGATGCGCCAGCACTCCTCGGCCGCGTCGCCGCGGACCGAGAGCGACGGGTCGTCGTCGAGGATCCCCGAGATGACCTCGCCGTACGCCAGCAGCTCCCCCGCACCGAAGGTCGCCTCGAGCGACGCGCGCTCGAGCGTGTACGGGTCGCCCGGGCCGTTGATGTTCAGCTCCAGCGCCATCTGGTCCGGCGCGAGGAACAGCCGCAGCACCGACGCCTCGGCCGTCCCGTGGAAGCCGGCCGGCAGGTGCGGCACCGGCTTGAAGCGAATCACGATCTCGCGCCGCCGCTCGCCCAGGGCCTTGCCCGAGCGCAGCGTGAACGGCACGCCCGCCCAGCGCCACGTGTCGATCTCGACGGTCAGCTCGGCCAGCGTCTCGGTCTTGCGCGACGGGTCGACGCCCTTCTCGTCCGTGTAGGCGGGGAGCTCGCGCCCGTCGACCGAGCCGGCGGTGTAGCGGGCCCGGCGCGAGTTCGCGCTCAGATCCTCACCGTGCAGCCGCGTCGCCCGCAGCACGATGCCCTTGGCGTCGCGCAGGTCCGCCGCGCCGAGGGTCGACGGCGGCTCCATCGCGACGACCGCCAGCACCTGCAGCAGGTGGCTCTGGATCATGTCGATCAGCGCACCCGCGCCGTCGTAGTAGCCCGCGCGCCCCTCGAGGCCCAGCTGCTCGTCGTAGACGATGGCGACGCTCTCGATGTGCTCCGCGGACCACAGCGGCTCGAGGATCCGGTTCGCGAAGCGCAGCCCGAGCAGGTTCATGACGGTCGCGCGGCCGAGGAAGTGGTCGACGCGGTGCACCCGGTCCTCGGGGACGAGCGCGGCGACGCGCGCGTTCAGGTCCCGGGCGCTCTTCTCGTCGGTGCCGAACGGCTTCTCGAGCGCGAGCACCGTCCCCTCCGGCAGCTCGTGCGCGGCGAGCGCGTCGCAGGCCTTCGCGGCGATCGCCGGCGGCAGGGCGAAGTAGATCGCGACGGGTCCCGCGCAGCTCGCGAGCAGCGCGGCGAGCGCCTCCGGATCCGTCACGTCCACCTGCTGGTAGCGGGTGCCCGAGACGAGGGCGTCGATGCCGGCACCCGAGGCGGTCTCCGTGGCGAACGACGTGGACACGACCTCGTGCCAGTGCTCCTGCGTCCAGTCCTCCTGACCGGCGCCGACGAGGTGCAGGCGGCGATCGGGCTCGCGGGTCAGGAGCTGACCGACAGCGGGGAGGAGGAGGCGGGCGGACAGGTCGCCCGTCGCACCGAGGATGAGCAGCGTGTGGACCGACTGAGGCATGCGCCACACCCTACGGCGCCCCCGCCGACCGTTTCCCGGCCTTGACGGCGGTGCGCCCCGGCCGGCCGGCCCCGCCCGCTCGCAGGAGCGCCCAGTGTTCTGCTGCCAGGATCAGCCCATGGTCTCCCCGATCGAGGACTACGCCGTCCTCTCCGACTGCCGCACCGCCGCTCTCGTCTCCCGCGACGGAGGAATCGACTGGCTCTGTCTCCCCCGCTTCGACTCCGCCTCGATCTTCGGCGCGCTCCTCGGCGGTGACGACCAGGGCCGCTGGTCGCTCCGGCCGGTGGACGCGGAGGCGACCGTCGAGCGGCACTACCTCGGCGACACCCTCGCCCTCGTCACCACCTGGACCACCGCGACCGGCGTCGTCGAGGTCACCGACGTGATGCCGCTGCGCGACGACCGCGCCGAGCTGGTCCGCCGCGTGAAGGGCGTCTCCGGCTCGGTGCGGATGCGCCAGGAGCTGCGGATCCGGTTCGACTACGCCCGCACGATGCCGTGGGTGCGCCAGGAGGGGACGGACGAGGATCCGCTGCTGGTCGCCGTGGCCGGCCCCGACGCGGTCGTCGTCCGCGGCGTGCGCCTCTCGGCGACCGACCACGTGCACTCCGCCGAGTTCGACGTCGCGCCCGGCGAGACGGTCGACCTCTCGATGGCCTGGTTCCCCTCGCACCAGCGCGCCCCGAAGGTGCTCGACGTCGACAAGGCGATCGAGCGCACGGTCCGCTGGTGGACGGACTGGGCCGGCGCGATCCGCTACGACGGCCCGCACCGCGAGGCCGTGGTCCGCTCGCTGCTCACGCTGCGCGCCCTCACCGACGACCAGACCGGCGGCATCGTCGCCGCCGCGACCACCTCCCTCCCCGAGGAGTTCGGCGGCAGCCGCAACTGGGACTACCGCTACGTCTGGCTCCGCGACGCGTCCCTCACCCTCGAGGCCCTGCTCGCGCACGGCTTCGAGAAGGAGGCGCAGAAGTGGCGCGCCTGGCTGCTCCGGGCGGTCGCCGGCGCGCCGGAGGACGTGCAGATCATGTACGGCCTGGCCGGCGAGCGCGACCTGACCGAGCGGGAGATGCCGAGCCTGCCCGGCTACGACGGCGCCTCCCCCGTCCGGATCGGCAATGCGGCGGTCGACCAGTACCAGGCCGACGTGATCGGCGAGGTGATGGTGGCGCTGCACGAGGCGCGAGTGGCCGGAGTGGACGAGAACGAGTTCTCCTGGCCGCTGCAGCGCGCGCTGCTCGGCTTCGTCGAGAGCAACTGGCAGCGGCCCGACAACGGCATCTGGGAGATCCGCGGCGAGCCGAGGCACTTCACCCACTCCCGGGTGATGGTCTGGGCGGCGCTGGACCGCGGCGTCCGCGCCGTCCGCGAGCACGGGCTCGACGGCCCGGTCGAGACCTGGGAGCGGCTGCGCGACACCGTCCGCGCCGAGATCGAGGAGCAGGGCTTCGACTCCGAGCGCGGCCACTACGTGCAGTCCTACGGCTCCACCGAGGTGGACGCCTCGCTGCTCGTGCTGCCGATGGTCGGCTTCGTCGCCGCCGACGACCCGCGGATGCTCGGCACGGTCGCCGAGCTCGAGCGGGCGCTGATGCACGACGGCCTGCTGCACCGCTACCGCACGGAGTCCTCGGTCGACGGCCTGGCGGGCGGGGAGCACCCGTTCCTGGCCTGCTCGTTCTGGCTGGTGCGGCAGTACGCCGACTCCGGCCGCCTCGACGACGCCCGCGCCCTGATGGAGCGCCTGGTCGGGCTCTGCAACGACGTCGGCCTGCTCTCGGAGGAGTACGACGTCGAGAACCGGCGCCACGCGGGCAACACTCCGCAGGCGCTCTCGCACCTCGCGCTCGTCCAGGCCGCCGACGCGATCGCGCGGCACCGATGAGCGCGCGCAGAGCGGCGCCGCGCCGGCGCCGCCCGCTGCGGATCGTCCTCGTGAGCATCGGCGCCCTCGTCGCCGTCGCCGTCCTCGGCTTCCTGACCTGGTCCTCGATCGTGATGGGCCCCGATCCGGAGGCGCTCGCCCGCGTCGACGCGGACCCCGCGGTCTCCGTCGAGCGCACCGACACCGCGATCGTGCTCACCCCGACGGACGACGCGGGCACCGACCTCGACGGCGTCGGCCTCGTCTTCGTCCCCGGCGCCAAGGTCGACGCGGCCTCCTACGAGGCGACCCTCGCGCCGCTCGTCGAGGAGGGTGCGAGCGTGGTGATCACCCGGCCGATCCTCAACCTGGCCTTCTTCGACCTGCGCTCGCTCGAGAGCTTCACGGCGCAGGCCGACGGCGTCGACGAGTGGCTGGTCGGCGGCCACTCCCTGGGCGGCGTGAAGGCCTGCCAGTGGGGCGAGGACCCCGAGGTCGCGGGCCTCGTGCTCTTCGGCAGCTACTGCGCGAACGACCTCTCCGCGTCGGGACTGCCGGTGCTGAGCGTGAGCGGCTCGGAGGACGGCCTGAGCACCCCGGCGAAGGTCGCCGCGGCGAGCGACCAGCTGCCCGCCGACGCGCGCTTCGTCGAGATCGACGGGTCGAACCACGCCGACTTCGGCTGGTACGGCCCGCAGCCGGGCGACGGCACCGCCACGATCAGCCACGAGGAGGCCGACGTGCAGATCGCCGAGGCGCTGCTCGCCTTCGCGGACGAGCGCGGCTAGGCCCGGTCCCGCCCGCCGTGGCGGTCAGTCGTGCCGGCGGCCGTCCCGGTCCGGCGTCTCGCGCAGGTCGATCAGCCCGGTGAAGAGCGCGCCGCGCTCGTTGGACTGCTGGTCGCCCGAGAACAGGTTGTCCGGCGCCGACTTCGCTCGGGTGCGCGGTGCGGGGGCGGTGCCCGCCTCCTCGTGCTGCATCTCGACGCGCTGGCGCGGCAGGGCGATCGGGTCGCTCTCGTGCAGCCAGGTCACCAGCCCCTCGCGGACGTAGCAGCGCAGGTCGAAGAGCGTCGGAGCGTCCTTCGCGGTGACGAGCACGCGGATGCGGACGTAGCCGCCGACCGCGTCGGTGACCTGCAGGACGCTGACCCGCTGGTCCCAGAGATCGGTCTCCTCGAGGATCCGGTGCAGCTCGGTGCGCATCTCGTCGGGGCGCACGCGCCAGTCCAGGTCGAGCTCGACGGCGCCGAGCAGCTCGGAGCCGGTGCGGGTCCAGTTCTGGAACGGCTGGGTGGTGAAGTAGTTGGTCGGCAGCACCAGGCGGCGGTCGTCCCAGAGGTGGACGACCACGTAGGTCAGGGTGATCTCCTCGATCCGGCCCCACTCGTTCTCGACGATGACCACGTCGTCCAGGCGGATCGCGTCGCTGAAGGCGAGCTGCATCCCCGCGAAGATGTTGGTCAGGCTCGACTGCGCGGCGAGACCGGCGACGATCGAGAGCACACCGGCCGAGGCCAGCAGGGACGCCCCGGCGGTCCGCGCCTCGGGGAAGGTCAGCAGCGAGGCGCCGATCGCGATCACGACGACGGCCGCGACGGCCACCCGCCGGATGATCGTCATCTGGGTGCGCAGGCGGCGGGCCCGCCTGTTGTCGGCGGTGTCGGTGCGGTAGCGCTCGGCGCCGAGGTCCTCGAGGAAGACGAAGGTCGCGCCGACCAGCCAGGCGGCGGCGCCGATCGTGGCGATCTGGAAGATCCGGTCGACGAGCCCCGGCCAGGTGTCACCGGAGACGGTGGCGGCGAGCGCGGCCCACACGGCGATCGTGAGCAGCAGCACGCGGAACGGGATGCGCACCCGGCGGATCAGCAGCCGGGCCCACGTCTTGCGCTTGCCGATCGAGCGGATGATCAGCGCCACGACCGCGGTCACGACGACGGCGATCACGACCGCGATCAGCACGGCGAGGGCGATGGAGCCGACTTCTTGCAGAGCGTCTTCTGGCACGGCGGTCCTTTCGGGTGGGGGAAGGGGCGCGCACCATCGAGCGGATCGGACGAAGAGGGCAGCCTCCCACGGACACGGCGGGAAGCGCACGGGGCGACGCCGCACGTTGCGGGGATGCCCAGGCGGAGCGCGACGACGTCGGACGCTCCGGAAACGACGAAACGCCCGCCGGAGTGGCGGGCGTCTCTATGTGGTGCACCCCCTCGGACTTGAACCGAGAACCCACTGATTAAGAGTCAGTTGCTCTGCCGATTGAGCTAGAGGTGCGTGGCGACCGGCGAATCGTGCGTGCCGAACCGAGGGATCACATTACCAGCGCCCACCCCCGTTTCGTCAAATCGACACGGCGGAGCGGGTTGGGCTCTCGCGCATCACCGCGTTCAGCGGCGCCCGGTCATGCTGATCGAGCAGCCCGCGCAGCGGGCGTATCGAGATCCACCATCCTGCAGAGGTCGGGTCTCGATACGCGCTGCGCGCTACTCGACCAGCATGCAGTGCACCCCTCCGACGAGGGCGCTCAGTATCGTGGACGCGTGACCCTCGACGACGACCTCCGCCTCGCCCTCCGCCTCGCCGACGCCGCCGACGCGATCTCGCGCGAGCGCTTCCTCGCCCTCGACCTCGTCGTGGACACCAAGCCCGACAGCACGCCCGTCTCGGACGCGGACCGCGCCGTCGAGGAGGCGATCCGCGCGCTCCTCGCCGCCGAGCGCCCCGACGACGCGATCCTCGGCGAGGAGTTCGGCACCTCCGGCGAGGCCTCGCGCCAGTGGATCCTCGACCCGATCGACGGCACGGCGCACTTCGTCCGCGGCGTCCCGATCTGGGCGACCCTGATCGCGCTGGCGATCGACGGCGTCCCGGTGGTCGGCGTCGTCTCCGCCCCCGCCCTTGGCAAGCGCTGGTGGGCGTCCAGGGGCGCCGGCGCCTGGGTGGACGAGATCCGCGCTCCTCTGGGCAGCCTCGACCTGCCGGACGACCTGCGCGGCGTCCTGGTCGCCCCCGCCGCCGAGGAGCCGCGCCGGCTCCAGGTCTCCGGCGTCGCGTCCCTCGCCGACGCCACCTTCAGCTACAACAGCATCCAGCAGTGGGACGGCGCCGGCCGGCTCGAGCAGCTGCTGGAGCTCGCGCGCACGGTCTGGCGCGACCGGGCCTACGGCGACGCCTGGCCCTACATGCTGGTCGCCGAGGGCCTCATCGACGGCGCGGGCGAGTTCGACGTGAAGCCCTACGACCTCGCCGCCCTGATCCCGATCGTCCAGGAGGCGGGCGGCCGCTTCACCTCCGCCGACGGCGAGGACGGCCCCTGGCACGGCAGCGCCGTCGCGACCAACGGCCTCCTGCACGACGAGGTGCTCACGATCGCCGCCCGCCGATGAGCCGGCGCTCGGCGCTCCTCGCGGCGGCACTCCTCACCGCCGTGCTCCCGCTCGCGGCGTGCTCGTCCGTCGTCGGCTCCGACGATCCGGCGGCACTCCGTGACGAGAGCGGCACGATCACCACCGCGGGCGTCGTCGACGCCTTCTCGGTGGCGAAGGGCGACTGCCTCCGGGAGCCGGACGACGACCGCGTCGCCGACTTCGAGGCCGTCCCCTGCGCGGACAGCCACGACCTCGAGGTCTTCCACGTCTTCGCGCAGCCCGGCGACGACTACACCAGCCGCAACACCCTGCTGGCCCAGGCGGACGCCGGCTGCGAGCCCGAGTTCGGCGCGGTGATGAGCATCGCCTACGGCGACTCCGCCCTCGAGTACCGCAGCTTCGTCCCGTCCGAGGTCAGCTGGCGCCACAGCGACCGCGCCGTGCTCTGCGCCGTCTTCGACCCGGCGACCGGCGAGACCACGGGCAGCCTCTTCGGCGCCGCGCGCTGACGCTCAGCCCGGACGCCCGCCGTCCGGGTCAATCCCCTCCGCGCCTCGATTGACAGGTTCGCGGCGCACGCGCACTGTGGGAGGACGATCACACACGATCGGCGAACGGCTCGGGGGTGCCGCGAAGCGCTGCAGGAGTCGAAGATGCACGAGCACGCAGGAGACGTTCCGGAGAGCGCGGAGCCGGAGCGCTCGGCGACGGCGGAGCACGAGTTCCGGCCGGCGGACAGCCTCTTCACCCGGCTGCAGCGGCAGTGCGCGCTGCTCTCCGCAGCGGAGACGCTGGCCGACTCGACCGAGGACTCCGTCCGGCGCTGGTCCCGGCTCCTCCACGACTACGCGCTGACCTCGGACCGGGTCGTTTCGGTGCACGGCGGCGCGGAGGATGCCGTGCTGGGCTGGCTGAAGCCCCGCGGCGTCGTCGCCCTCCTGGTCACGGAGGAGTGCGCGGACGACCATGCCGTCGAGCACCTGGCTGCCGCTCTCGCGGCGATGAACGCGGTGACGCTGACCGTCGACGACGAGCGCGCCGAGCGCCTCGCACCGCTCACGCAGGCACTCGCGCGGATGCTCCCGAGCGGGTTCGCCGAGCTGCCCCTCGATGCCCACCCGAACTACCCGGACGGCGCGATGGCGACGGTCGTCACGCCCGAGAACCTCTACCGCGCGTGGACGCCTCCCGAGACGCTCCAGGGGCCGGAGAACGGCGCGGAGCGCGACGACGACGAGCGCCTCGCGCTGCTGACCCTCTACGGCCGCGTCCGCCAGCTGGACGTGCGTCCGGAGTGACGGCCCGGAGCAGCAGCGGCTCCGAGAAGCAGCAGCGGCTCCGAGCGGCAGCTCCACGTGTGCGACGACGACCGGTGGTGGAGATGGGGGGAATCGAACCCCCGTCCATCGCTGTGATTCTGCGCCTTCTACGGGTGTAGCCAGTGAGAGCGTTCTACTCGGCCCCGACCGTTACCACTGGCGCATCGGTCGACGGGCCCAGCCCGAGTGCAAGTCCCGCGTCGCCCTCAGGCGTAACGACGCAGCAAGTCCTCTAGATGACGCCAGGATCCGGGGCGAGGACGCACCCACGGGCTGACGGACTATCTACTCTGGCTTAGGCAGCGAGAGCGAAGTCGGTGCGCTTCTGTTCGGCACCTGTGTTTTTCAGAGATCGTTAACGAGATAACCCTGAATCCTCGACCCGCTTCTCGCAGTTTCGCAGGCAATGTCGAAACCGATCATCCCCGCGAGCACTCGCCGACACTGAGCCGGTGGAGTGGGTCGTCGTCGCACACTGTGGAGTTACAAGGAGCAAGTCTACCTCGTCGCGCGGGCGGTGACCCGACGACGGCGCAGATCGAGCAGTCCGAGCACGAGGGCGAGTGCGATCAGCCCGAGGGTGACGAAGTAGCCGTTGCGGAAGGCGTCGTGGTACCGGTCGAGCCCCTCGGCCATTCCCGCCTCACTGGCGAGCGTGGCGAAGAAGATGGCCGAGGCGCAGGCCGTGCCGACCGCGGTGCCGACGCGCTGCCCGAGCTGGCCGACCGAGCCCGCGACGCCGCCCTGCTCGGGCGAGATCTCGGCGAGCGTCAGCGTCTGGTTCGGCGAGACGACGAAGCCGCCGCCCGCGCCGGCGACGAGCATCGCCGCGCCCATCCCGTAGGCGGCCGTCTCGGCCGGCAGCAGCTCGGCCGCCAGCAGCACCAGCGTGAAGCCGATGACGACGAGCACGATGCCCAGCACGACGAGGGCGCGACCGTAGCGCTGGACGAGCTTGCCGCCGTACCACGCGGTCACCGCCGAGGTCAGCGCGAACGGGATGCTGACCATGCCCGCGAACACCGGCGCGAGGCCGAGGCCCTGCTGGAGGAAGAGCGTCGTCAGCAGGAAGGTCGCCGGGATCGCCGCGAAGTAGGACGTCGCGACCAGGATCCCGTTGCGGTACGAGCTGGTGCGGAAGATCCGGAAGTCGATGACCGGGGTGCGGTCCTTCGCGGCGTAGTGCGCCTCCCACTTCACGAAGGCGTACGCGGCGACAGCCGCCAGCAGCAGCCAGAGCCAGCGGAACGGCGAGTCCGTCGAGGCGCCGGTGGTCAGCAGGAACGGCAGCATGAAGGCGAAGATCGTCACGCCCAGCAGCAGCAGGCCGACCGGGTCGAGCGAGGTGTCGCCCTGCGGTGTGCGCTGCACCTTCGGCAGCAGCTTCCAGGCGAAGACCAGCGCAGCGATGCCGAGCGGGATGTTCATCCAGAACAGCAGCCGCCAGCCGTCCTGCTCGCCGCCGAGCGCGATCAGCAGTCCGCCCAGGGTCGGCCCGAACGCCGTGGAGAGGCCGATCACGGCGCCGAAGACGCCGAAGGCGCGGGCCCGTGCGACCCCGGTGAACAGCTGCTGCACCAGGCCGAGCACCTGCGGCATCTGGATGCCTGCGGCGATGCCCTGGATGAAGCGGGCGACGACGAGCAGCTCGATCGTCGGCGCGACGGCGCAGAGCAGGCTGGCGAGGGTGAACGCGGTGAGACCGACGAGGAAGAGCAGGCGCCGCGACTTGATGTCGCCGAGCCGTCCGGACGGCACGAGCGAGAGACCGAAGGCGAGCGCGTAGCCGGCGACGATCAGCTGCAGCTGGCTCGGATCGGCCGAGAGCGACTTCTCGATCGAGGGCAGCCCGACGTTGACCTTCGACAGGTCGAGGATCGTGAAGGCGGCGACCGACACCGCGACCGCGAAGGCCCGCCAGCGCGTCCTCTCCTCCGCGGCAGTGGGCGGCGCGTCGGGAGCGTTGTCGGGAGAGGTCACGTCCTCCAGTCTCTCAGGACCGGAGCGCGCGCCTCCCCCGCTTGCGGGACATCGGCGCGGGCGGCCTACTCGCCCATGCGGCGGCGGGTGGACATCGCGCGGTCGGCCTCGCGGCGGTCCTGGCGCTCGCGGAGCACCTGGCGCTTGTCGTAGTCCTTCTTGCCCTTCGCGACCGCGAGCTCGACCTTGGCCTTGCCGTCGCTGAAGTAGAGCGAGAGCGGGATCAGCGTGTACCCGCCCTCCTTCACCTTGTTGTGGATCTTGAGGATCTGCGCCTTGTGCAGCAGCAGCTTGCGCTTGCGCCGCGGCGGGTGGTTGGTCCAGGTGCCCTGGGCCCACTCGTTGATGTGCACGGCGTCGAGCCACGCCTCACCGCCGTCGACGAAGGCGTAGCCGTCGACCAGTGACGCGCGGCCGTTGCGGAGCGACTTGACCTCCGTGCCGGAGAGCACGAGTCCCGCCTCGTAGGTGTCCTCGATGAGGTAGTCGTGGCGCGCCTTGCGGTTGGTCGCGACGACCTTCTGTCCCTGTTCCCTGGGCACGGCTGCTCCTTCGGTCCGAGAGCGATGGTGGGCCGCCCCGATCGGGGCAGCCCACCAGTATACGGCCGCACGCGGCCGAGAACGCCGGGCGGTCTAGACCCGCAGGTACCGCGCGATCGCCACGTTGGCCGAGATCGCCGCGAGGACGATCCCCACCACGATCAGGATCGGCACCACGATCAGCGCGTCGTCGACGCCCACGAACGACGTCAGCGGGATCCGGTACGCGAGGAACCCCTGCACGAAGAAGACCACGATCGCCACGACCGCGACCCCCGCGAGGATCGAGCCGAGCAGCGCCGCGAACACGCCCTCGAGGATGAAGGGGGTCTGGATGAACCGGTTCGAGGCGCCCACGAGCCGCATGATGCCCAGCTCCCGTCTCCTCGAGAACGCCGACAATCGGATCGTCGTCGCGATCAGCAGCACCGCCGCCACGAGCATCAGCACCGCGATGCCGATGGCCGTGTAGCTGGCCGCGTTGAGGATCGAGAAGATCTGGTCGAGGTACTGCTTCTGATCCGTGACGCTCTCGACCCCCGAGACGCTGGACAGGCTCTCCACGAGCACGTCCGACTGCGTCGGGTCCTTCAGGTTGATCCAGAAGGTCTGGTTGAGCAGGTCGGGCGTGACGTACTCGGCGACCGGGTTCCCGGCGAACTGCTCCTGGAAGTTCGCGTAGGCCTGGTCGTGATCCTCGAAGTAGGAGCGGTCGATGTAGGGGGCGAGCGTCGCGCCCGCGAGCTGCGACTCGACGGTGTCGATCTGCTCCTGCGTCGCGTCGGAGCCGCTGCAGTTCGAGCCGCCGGAGGTGGCGGTGCACATGTACACCGCGACCTGGGCCTTGTCGTACCAGAAGTTCTTCATCTGGCCGATCTGCATCTGCAGCAGGATCGCGGTGCCGACGAAGGTGAGCGAGATGAAGGTCACCAGGATCACCGAGACGACCATGGAGACGTTGCGCCGGAGGCCGCTCGAGACCTCCGACCAGATCAGTGCGTATCTCACTTGACGGGTCCTACATCCTGCTGGTCGTCCCCGGACTCGTCGCCCTCGCCGGCGTGGGCGCGCAGCCCCAGGCGGGCCGCGAGCGACTCCTCGGGGAGGGCCCCGGTGTCGGCGGGGAGGTAGATCGGGCCGGTCTGGCTCTGCAGCTCGACCACGCGCGGCGAGGCGGGCGCCTCGGTCGGGGCGGGCGGCGGCGGCGGGACGACCGGGTTCGACTGGGTGGTGGGGCGCGCGGGAGCGACGTGGGTCTCGGGTGCGGCGGCCGAGCGGCGGCCCTCCGGGACGCGAGGCTGCGGCGCGGTCTGCTGCAGGCGCGGGCGCGCGAACGCGGCGCCGTGCTCGGGGAGCTCCGGCGCGGCGGCGGCGGGCGCCGGGGCACGGCGCAGGTCGACCTCCGGGACCTCGGCGGGCGCGAGGGCGCTCTCGGTGATCACGGGGACGGCGATCGAGGACGTGGTGGTCGGGTGGTCGTCGGCCGCGACGACCACGACGCCGTCGTGCACGACGGTGATGCTCTCGGTCTGGCCGTAGCCGCCCCGGCTCTCGTCGCGGACGATGCTGCCCGCCGAGAGCTCGATGACGCGGCGCTTCATCTGGTCGACGATGCCGGCCTCGTGGGTGGCCATGATCACGGTCGTGCCGCCGGCGTTGATCCGCTCGAGCAGCGCCATGATGCCGGCGCTGGTCGTCGGGTCGAGGTTTCCGGTCGGCTCGTCGGCGAGGAGGACTGCGGGCTTGTTGACCACGGCGCGGGCGATGGCCACGCGCTGCTGCTCGCCGCCGGAGAGCTCGTGCGGCAGGCGCGCGGCCTTGCCGGCGAGGCCCACCATCTTGAGCGTGTCGGGGACCGCCTCCTGGATGTAGCCCTTCGACTTGCCGATCACCTGCAGGCTGAAGGCGACGTTGTCGAAGACCGACTTGTTCGGGAGGAGCCGGAAGTCCTGGAACACCACGCCCATGTTGCGGCGGAAGTAGGGGACCTTGCGGCTCGAGATCTTGCCCAGGTTCTGCCCGAGCACGTGGATCGAGCCGGAGGAGGGCCGCTCCTCCTTGAGGATCAGGCGGAGGCAGCTGGACTTGCCGGACCCGGAGGCGCCGACGAGGAAGACGAACTCGCCCCGGAGGATCTCGAGATCGATGGCGTTGAGGGCGGGTCTCGTGCCACCCCGATACTGCTTGGAGACGTTGTCGAAGCGAATCATGTCGGTACGAGGGTAAGCGACGATCCCGGAGAGTGACCCGTCCGGCCGCCCGGCGCGCCGAGCGGCCGGCCCTTCGGCGGTCACGACCTGGGAGTCAGACGCCTCGCGACTCGCCGGGTCGCCGCACCAGGGCGACGACGAAGGAGCAGGCGGAGACGGTCGCGCAGGCGAGGAAAGCGATCGCGAGAGCCGACGACGCCCTCTGCGCCTCGGGAGCCGGCATCGACGTCGCCGCCTCCGTCCCGACGCTGACGAGCGACAGCCCGACGAGGAGGCAGACCGCCGCCGCGGCCGCCGTCGTCGCGATCACGGGGGCTGTGCTCCCCCCTCGCTCGGCACCCCACGCGCGCCCGAGGAGAGCGGCGGCTCCGAGCAGCAGCAGACCGGCGAGCGCCAGCGCCACCGCGAAGCCGACCCGCCACCCCTCGTCCGCCACGGCGTCGAACGCACCTGTCCGGTTGCCGATGACGGACGCGACGACGAACGCGGCCGCCGCCGCACCGAGCGCAGCGAGCCCGAGGAGAACGAGCCCCACCGGGCGCTCGGCCGGAGTGCCCCCGGGGGTCTCCCCGCCGGTCCGCTCCGCGGCGGGCCGGCGGGGAAGCGTGCTCACCGGCGATCGGCGGAGGGGGCGTCTCCCGGATCGCCGTCGACCGCCCCGGTCGGAACGACGCGAGCGGCGGCGTCGACGACGGCAGCGGCGTCCGCGACGGAACCGCCCGCGACGACGGCGCCCGTCTCCTCGGAGGGCAGCGCGAGGTCGCCCTCCGTGGGGAGGGACGCCCACTCGTCCTCGAGGACCAGCGCGAACAGCTCGGTGCCGTCGAACAGCGCGGCTCCGTCGACTCGGAGCCCGGCGCCGGTGACCGCTCCCGCAGAGGCACCCCCGACGACGTCCGCTGCTCGGGCGGGAGCGAGCGGGTTCGCGGGGGTCTCTCCGAGTCGCAGCGCGACGTCGTCCCCGAGGGCGTCGGAGAGCGACGTCTCGGAGGACAGCGGGAGGCCGGCGATCGGCTCGTCCGCCTGTGCCGGAGCGGCTGCCGCGAGGGCGAGCACGGCGCCCGCCCCGGCAGCGATCAGGAGAGGAGTCTTCGACATGGTTCCACCTTTCGTGAGAGAGTCTCGGATCGAGACGTTCTCAGGGTAGAACCGGTCGACGCTCAGGCCCTTCCGGGTTCGCGGAACGTCGGCTCCGCCTCGCGCTCGTGCTCCAGTGGGGCTCCCGGGCGGAGGGGGCCGGCCCGGCTCGCGCCGTGCCGCCGCGGGTCAGGCGGACTTGCGCCAGCGGATGCCCGCGGCGATGAAGCCGTCGAGGTCGCCGTCGAAGACGTGCGAGGGGTTGCCGACCTCGTGGTCGGTGCGGAGGTCCTTGACCATCTGGTACGGCGCGAGGACGTAGCTGCGCATCTGGTCGCCCCAGCTCGCCGTGATGTTGCCGGCCAGCTCCTTCTTGGTCGCGGCCTCCTGCTCCTTCTGCAGCAGCAGCAGGCGCGACTGCAGCACGCGCATGGCGGCCGCGCGGTTCTGGATCTGGCTCTTCTCGTTCTGCATCGAGACGACGAGGCCGGTGGGGAGGTGGGTCAGGCGCACCGCGGAGTCGGTCGTGTTGACCGACTGGCCGCCGGGGCCGGAGGAGCGGAAGACGTCGACGCGGATGTCGTTGTCCGGGATCTCGATCGCGCCGGCCTCCTCCATCAGCGGGATGACCTCGACCGCGGCGAAGGACGTCTGGCGCTTGCCCGCGGCGCCGAAGGGGCTCATCCGCACGAGGCGGTGGGTGCCGGCCTCGACGGAGAGGGTGCCGAAGGCGTAGGGCGCGTCGATCTGGAAGGTGGCGGACTTGATGCCGGCCTCCTCCGCGTAGCTCGCGTCCATCACGGTCGCGGGGTACTTGTGCTTCTCGGCCCAGCGGAGGTACATCCGCATCAGCATCTCGGCGAAGTCGGAGGCGTCGACACCGCCGGCTCCCGCGCGGATGGTGATGACGGCGGGGCGGTCGTCGTACTCGCCGTCGAGGAGGGTCTGCACCTCGAGCTCGCCCATGGTCTTCTGCAGGGCGTCGAGCTCGGCGATCGCCTCCTGCTCGGACTCGGCGTCATCGGCCTCGTTGGCCATCTCGACCAGGACCTCGAGGTCGTCCAGGCGCCGCTCGATCGCGGTGATCCGCGCCAGCTCGGACTGGCGGTGGCTCAGCGCACTGGTCACCTTCTGCGCGTTTTCGGTGTCGTCCCAGAGGTCGGGGACGCCCGCCTGCTCGTTCAGCTCCTTGATCTTCGAGCGGAGCTCGGCGACGTCGATGACGGCGAGGATGTCGGAGAAGGTGGAGCGGAGAGCAGTGATCTGCTCGGTGAAGTCGTTGTCCAGCATGGTGGCTCCAGACTACCGGGGGCGCCGGGGGTCACCGCGGGCGGCCGCCCGGGCGGCGCTTAGGATGGGGCTGGTGAGCAGCACCGCCGAGCGCCCCTTCCCCGTCGGGCCCCTCCTGCTCTCGACCTTCCTGCCGACGCTGCTCTTCTCCGTCGGCGAGGGCGCGATCATCCCGCTCCTCCCCGCCGTCGCCGGTGACCTCGGTGCGACGCTGGCGATCGCCGGCCTCGTCGCGGGAATGATCATGATCGGCGAGCTCGCGGGCGACATCCCGAGCGGCTGGATCGTCTCGCGGATCGGCGAGCGCGGCGCGATGCTCGGCGCCTCGGCCGCCTCGATCCTCGGCCTGGTGATCTGCCTCGTCTCGACCTCGTGGGTGACGCTCACCGTGGGCGTCTTCCTGATCGGCCTCGCGACGGCGGTCTTCGCGCTCGCCCGGCACGCCTTCATGACCTCGTTCGTGCCGATCAGCCACCGGGCGCGGGCGCTGTCCTCGCTCGCGGGGGTGTTCCGCGCGGGCTGGCTGATCGGCCCGTTCCTCGCCGCGGGGGTCGTGCACCTCAGCGGCTCGGTCGAGTCGATCTTCTGGGTGCACATCGCCTGCTGCGTGGCCGCGGTCGTCGTGCTGCTGCTCGTGCCGGACCCTGCGACGGTGCTGCGCCGCGCGGCGGCCGCCTCCGCCGCCGCCGACCCCGCGCTCGACTCCGCTGCCGAAGCCGCGGCCGCGGCCGTGCCGGAGTCCTCCCCCGGCCTGGTCCGCACCCTCCGCGCGCACCGCGGCGTGCTCGCGCGGATGGGCTCCGGCGCCGCCGTGATCGGCGCCCTGCGCGCGAGCCGGACGCTGATCCTCCCGCTCTGGGCGGTCAGCCTCGGCCTCGCCGAGACCGACACCGCGATCATCATCGGCATCGCCGGGGCCCTCGACTTCGCCCTCTTCTACGCGGGCGGGCAGGTGATGGACCGCTTCGGCCGCGGCGCCACGGCGATCCCGTCGATGATCGGCCTGGGGGTCGGGCACCTGCTGCTGGTGGCGACGCTCCTCGCCGCCGACCCGGTGCCCTGGTTCATCGCGGTGGCCTGCGTCCTCGCGGTGGCGAACGGGATCGGCTCGGGCATCCTGATGACGATCGCGGCGGATCTCGCACCGCCGAAGGATCCGGCGCCCTTCCTCGGGGCGTTCCGCTTCACCGGCGACGCGGGCAACGCCGCGGCGCCGATCGCGGTATCCGCGCTGACCGCGGCGGTCTCGCTGCCGTTCGCGGCGGGAGCGATGGGCGTGCTCGGGCTGGCCGGTGCCGCCGCGCTCTCGCGCTGGATCCCGCGGTACCTGCCGCACCGGCGCCCGCGCACCTGACCCGCAGCGCACCTGGCGGCCAGGCGGTCTCCGCGCGGGCCCCTGCTCGCGCTCCCCTCCTACACTGGACCGCGCACGCGGGAGTGGTGGAATGGCAGACACGCAGGATTTAGGTTCCTGTGCCGAGAGGCATGTGGGTTCGAGTCCCACCTTCCGCACCAGGGGCGACCGGGGCGACCGGCGTGGCGCGCCACCTTCGGGGGCCGCCCCGGCCGTCTTCCCGGTTTCGCCGGTACAGTGAGCGCGGTCGAGCCGCCGCAGACCGAGGATCGGCTGCGGCGTCGGCCGGCCGCACGGCACTGATCGACTGGAGAACCGTTGAACCACGCCGCCCTGATCCCCTGGCTGGACCCGGAGACGATCCTCACCTCCTTCGGTCCGTGGGGCGTGCTGGTCGTCTGCCTGATCGTCTTCGCCGAGACCGGCCTGCTGATCGGCTTCCTCTTCCCGGGCGACACCCTGCTGATCATCACGGGTCTGCTCGCGCACGAGAACGCCTCGAACGGCGGGCTGGGCGTCCCGATCTGGCTGATCTGCCTCGCGGTCGGCTTCTCGGCGTTCCTCGGCGGCGAGGTCGGCTACCTGATCGGGCACAAGGCCGGCCCGCGCATCTTCGAGCGAAAGGAGTCGGGCCTCTTCAGCGTCGAGAACGTCAAGCGCACCAACGCCTTCTTCGAGCGCTTCGGCGGCCTCGCCGTGATCCTCGCGCGATTCGTGCCGATCGTCCGCACCTTCGCGCCGATCGCCGCCGGCGTCGCCCACATGAACTACCGCAAGTACAGCCTGTACAACGCCATCGGCGCCCTGATCTGGGGCAGCGGCGTGACGCTGATCGGCTGGCTGCTCGCCTTCATCCCGCCCGTCGCCGACTTCGTCTCGCACTACATCGACGTGATCCTGATCGGCGCCGTGGCCCTCGCGATCATCCCGACCGCGTTCCACTTCTTCCAGCAGCGCCGCAAGGCCAGGCTCGCCGCCGACAAGGACACCGACGCGTCGGAGGCGAGCGCCCTCGTCCTCGACCCCACCGCCGTCGACGACGAGCGCCGCAAGCACTGACCGATCCTGCGAGATGCCACTTGTGCACGCTCGACACGGCGTGTCGCGTGCACAAGTGGCATCTCGCGGTCGGGAGGCTGCGCCCCCGATCAGGAGAGGGTGGTCGCCAGGGCCGCCAGCTCGGCTCGGAGGGCGGTGAAGGCCCGTGCTCGGTGGCTGCGGGCGTTCTTCTCGGCGGGGGCGATCTCGGCGGCCGAGAGGGCCGAGTCGGCGGGGACGAAGACCGGGTCGTAGCCGTGGCCGTTCGTGCCGCGCGGACCGGCGGCGATGGCGCCGTCCCAGCGGCCCTCGACCACGATCTCGCGGCCACCGGGCAGGACCGACTCGGGGACGACCAGCGCGATCGTGCAGACGAAGTGCGCGCCGCGGTGCTCCGGCTTCACGTCGGCCAGCTGCGCGAGCAGCAGCTCGTGGTTCGCGACCGCGTCGTGCGGGCGGCCCGACCAGCGCGCCGAGAAGATGCCCGGGGAGCCGCCGAGCACGTCGACGCAGAGGCCGGAGTCGTCGGCGAGCGCGACGAGGCCGGTGTGCGCCGCCGCAGCCCGCGCCTTGATCAGCGCGTTCTCGGTGAAGGAGACGCCGTCCTCGACCGGCTCCGGTCCGTCGTAGGCGCGGACGCCGACGCCCGGCAGCGCGCCGGCCAGCATCGCCCGGAACTCCTCGACCTTGCCCGCGTTGTGGGTGGCGAGGACGAGGTCGAGGCTCACGCGTCCTGCCCCGCGGCGAGCGCCTCGGTCTGGAAGCGGGCCAGGTCGGCCGCGCCGCCGACCGCGAGGTCGAGCAGCGCGTCGAGCTCGCGGCGGTCGAAGGGGGCGCCCTCGGCGGTGCCCTGCACCTCGACGAAGAGGCCGCGGCCGGTGACGACGACGTTCATGTCGGTCTCCGCGCGCACGTCCTCGACGTACGCGAGGTCGAGCATCGGGACGCCGTCGATGATGCCGACGGAGACCGCCGACAGGCTGTCGATCAGCGGCTGCGCCTTCTGGCCGACGTACTTCTTGCCGCGGGCCCACTCGATCGCGTCGACCATCGCCACGTACGCGCCGGTGATCGCCGCGGTGCGGGTGCCGCCGTCGGCCTGGAGGACGTCGCAGTCGATCACGATCGTGTTCTCGCCGAGCGCCTTCGTGTCGACGACGGCGCGGAGGCTCCGGCCGATCAGCCGGGAGATCTCGTGGGTGCGCCCGCCGACCTTGCCCTTGACGGCCTCGCGGTCCATCCGGGAGTTGGTGGCGCGGGGCAGCATCGCGTACTCCGCGGTGACCCAGCCCTTGCCCTTGCCCTGCAACCAGCGCGGGACGCCGTTCGTGAAGGACGCGGTGCAGAGCACCCTGGTGTTCCCGTAGGAGATCAGCGCCGAGCCCTCGGCCTGGGTGCTCCAGCCGCGCTCGATGGTGATCGCGCGCAGCTCGTCGGGCGCGCGGCCGTCCTTGCGCTTGACGGTCGGCTGGGCGGCGGTGCTGTCGGTCACTCGGGTCTCCCTGGAGTCGTGCGGCGCGCGGCCCGGTCGAGCTCGCGCAGGTTGATCGTGCCGGTCTCGACGAGGTCGACGCTCGAGACCTCGGGGCCGAGGAAGCGCCGGGCGAGGCGGACGAAGTCGCTCGACCCGGTCTCCTCCCAGCGGTAGGTCGGCGGGGCGGCGGCGGTGCGCTGCAGCCCGTGCGCCACGAGCGTGCGGTAGACGTCGAGCGCGGTCTCCTCGGCGCTCGAGACCAGCCGGACGTCGGGCCCCATCACGTAGGCGATGGCGCCGCGCAGCAGCGGGTAGTGCGTGCAGCCGAGCACGAGGGTGTCGACGCCCGCCTGCTTCAGCGGCGCGAGGTACTCCTCGGCGAGCGCCAGCAGCTCGTCGCTCCAGGTGACGCCGGCCTCGACGAACTCGACGAAGCGCGGGCAGGCGGCGGTGACCAGCTCGAGGTCCGGTGCGGCGACGAAGGCGTCGTCGTAGGCGCGCGAGCGGATCGTGCCGACGGTGCCGATCACGCCGACGCGGCGGTTGCGGGTGTCGCGGACGGCGCTGCGGACGGCGGGCTGGATGACCTCGATCACCGGGATGCCGCGGCCGATCGTGTAGCGCTCGCGCGCGTCCCGCATCATCGCGGCAGAGGCGGTGTTGCAGGCGATCACCAGCAGCTTCGCGCCCTGGTCGACCAGTGTGTCCAGGGTGTCGAGGGCGTATGCGCGGACGTCGGCGAGGGGCTTGGGCCCGTAGGGCGAGTGCGCGGTGTCGCCGAGGTAGACGATCGACTCGTTCTGCAGCTGGTCGATCACGGCGCGGGCGACGGTGAGTCCGCCGACGCCGGAGTCGAAGATGCCGAGGGGTGCGTCCGTCACGGAGGAAGAGCCTACCCGCGCCCGGGGAGGGTGCCCCGTGCGGGGAACGGTGCATGGAACACTGGTCGGATGGACGCGACGGCCTTCCTCACCGACCGCTACGAGCTGACGATGGTCGAGGGCGCTCTCGGCAGCGGCACCGCCGACCGGCGCTGCATGTTCGAGGTCTTCGCCCGCAGCCTCCCGCCGGGCCGCCGCTACGGGATCCTCGCCGGCACCGGCCGCCTGCTCGAGCTGATCTCCCGCTTCCGCTTCGGCGACGCCGAGCTCGACTGGCTGCGGGAGAACCGCGTCGTCGACACCCGCACGATGGACTGGCTGGCCGACTACCGCTTCCAGGGCGACATGTGGGGCTACCGCGAGGGCGAGGTCTACCTCCCCGGCTCCCCCGTGCTGATCGTCGAGGCGCCCTTCGCCGAGGGCGTGCTGCTCGAGACGCTGGTGCTGAGCGTGCTCAACCACGACAGCGCGGTGGCGAGCGCCGCGGCCCGGATGGTCTCCGCGGCCGACGGCCGCCCGCTGGCCGAGATGGGCTCCCGCCGGGCCGGCGAGCGCTCGGCGGTCGCCGCCGCGCGCGCCGCGCACATCGCCGGCTTCGGCGCGACCTCGAACCTCGAGGCGGGCCGCAGCTGGGGCGTGCCGACGATGGGCACCTCCGCGCACGCGTTCACCCTGCTGCACGACTCCGAGGAGGACGCCTTCCGCGCGCAGGTCGCCGCGCTCGGGCCGGGCACGACGCTCCTCGTCGACACCTACGACGTCACCGCCGCGGTGGACCTCGCCGTCCGCGTCGCGGGCACCTCGCTCGGCGCCGTGCGGATCGACTCGGGCGATCTCCCCCAGCAGGTCGCCGCCGTCCGCGCCCAGCTGGACGGGCTCGGCGCCACCGGCACCAGGATCACCGTCACGAACGACCTGGACGAGTACGGCATCGCGGCGCTGGCCGCCTCCCCCGTCGACTCCTACGGCGTGGGCACCTCGGTCGCGACCGGCTCCGGCCACCCCACCGCGGGCATGGTCTACAAGCTCGTCGCGCACGAGGACGACGCGGGCGAGTGGGTCTCGGTCGCCAAGAAGTCAGCGGCGAAGGCCTCCATCGGCGGGCGCAAGTCCGCGGGGCGGCGCCTGACCGAGGACGGCATCGCCGTCGAGGAGGTCGTGCACGTCGGTGCCGGGCCCGAGGGCGCGGTCGGCGAGGACGAGCGCGCACTGCTGGTGCCGCTGATCGAGGACGGCCGGATCCGCGAGGAGCACCTCGGTGCGGCGGGTGTCGTCGCCGCACGCGAGCACCGCGCGAACGCCGTGATCGAGCTGCCGCAGGACGCGCTGCGTCTCGGCCGCGGCGACCCGGTGATCCCGACCCGCTACGCCTGAGCGGAACGGTTCCGGAGCGGGGCGGACCCGGAGCGGGACGGGCCCGGCTCTCGAGGGGGCCGGGCCGCGCGCCCTACTTCATCCGGGCGTAGATCTCCTTGCAGGAGGGGCAGACCGGGAACTTCTCCGGGTCGCGGCCCGGCAGCCACTTCTTGCCGCAGAGGGCGCGGACGGGCTTGCCGGTCATCGCGCTCTCGAGGATCTTGTCCTTCGGCACGTAGTGGGAGAAGCGCTCGTGGTCGCCCGGCTCGATCGTCTCCTGGTTGAGGAGCTCCTCGAGTTCGCGGTCGAGGGTGGCGGTTCCTCCGCCTCCCTCGAGGGGGTCGGTGCTGCTGTTCTCGAATCGGGACGTCATGGCTCCGATCCTACGCTCGGAGCGCGGGAGCGGGCGGGGCCCGCTGAGGCTCAGTAGCGGCTGGTGAACGAGACCAGCTCGGCCGCGCGGCGGTCGAAGAGGAAGCCGCCGAGCAGCACGCCCAGGGCGAAGACGCCGACCGCGCTGCCGAGGCCCGCGAGGATCGCCTGGTCCCGGTCGCCCTCGAAGAACAGGGTCTGCACCGCCAGCACGACGGCCGGCGCGGAGAGCAGCAGCCCGAGGCCGAACGCGAGCGCCTGCGAGCCGGCCCCGCTCGCTCCCGGCGCCTGCGGCTGGACGAAGGCGCTGTCGCCGGGACGCGGCGCCGGGTAGGCGAGCCGCGCGGAGAGAGCGCTCGCGACCCCCGCGGGCACCAGGAGCAGCGCGGCGTTCACCGCGAGCAGGACCGGCAGCGCATCGTCGAGGCCGGACGTGGCACTGCTGACGAGCGAGCCGAGCACGACGACCGGCAGGCCGAGCAGCAGCGTCGGGAAGGCGCGGCCGAGCCGGTCCGACCAGCCGCGCACCCCGGCGGCGGCGTGCAGCCAGAAGGCCGAGCCGTCGTAGGCGACGTCGTTGTGCAGGAACCAGCCGAGGAACAGCGCGACGAGCGGGACGGGCAGCAGCGAGAGCAGCTGGAACGGCACTCCCACCAGGGCCAGCAGCACCACGGCGAGCACCGGGAGCAGCGGCACGGCGACGAGCGACGCCTGATAGCGGGGGTCCCGGAGCCAGTAGGTCGTGCTCCGCGCGGCGATGGCACCGGTGCGGCTGCCGCCGAGGACGTCGAACCAGCCCAGGCGGAGCCCCCGCGGCGGCCGGGAGGTGCGCTCGGGGCGAACGGTCAGCGCGCGGACGACCAGCCACCAGAGCGCCCCGGCGACGACGAGGGTGAGCAGCGCGGTCAGCAGCGGGCCGGCGACCGCCCCGGAGGCCGCGCTCGGCGCGATCGCCCAGGCGGCGCCGAACGGGGTGGGCGCGAGGACGGCGGCAAGCCGCTCCAGCGCCTCGGAGCCCTCGCCGCCCCAGTCGAGTCCGGTGGTGAGCACGAGCGCGACCGGCGCGGTGAGCAGGAGGACGAGGCCGAGCACCGCGAGCAGCTCCCGCGCAGTGCGGGAGGGCACCAGCGCCGACGAGGCGGCGAGGCCGATCCTGGCCAGCAGCGCCGCGGTCAGCACGCCGAGCAGCGGGCCGAGCACCGCCAGCAGTCCGGCGCCCGGGAAGAGCCGGATCGACGCCGCACCCAGGACGACGAGCGCGAGCACGGGGAGCGAGGCGAGCCCGGCCAGCGCGAGAGCGGCCGCGAGCCGGCCGCTCGGGATGCCGAAGAGCCGGAACGCCCGCGGGTCCATCGGATCCTTCGGTCCGAGCAGGAACGGGAGCACCAGGAAGCCGAGCGTGACGACCGCTCCCCCGGCGACGACGGCGTCGTCCGCGAGCCAGGAGCCGGGCTCGAGCGTGCCGAGGCCGGCCAGGAGCGCCGCGGTCGCCACGACGACGACGAGCACTCCGAGCAGGGCGCCGCCCGCGTGTCGCGCGCCCGAGCGGAAGGCGCCGAGCAGGACGTCGAGCCTCAGCCGGAGAAGTCGTGCAGCCACTGCAGCCCCTCGGCGATCTGCTTGCCGCCCGCGAGCTCGAGGAAGCGCTCCTCGAGCGTCGCGGTGCCGGCGACCTCCTCGACGGACCCGGCGGCGAGAACCTTGCCGCCCACGATCACGGCGACGTCGTCGCAGACGCGCTCGATGAAGTCGAGGCCGTGGCTGGAGAGGACGACGGTGCCGCCGCCCGCGACGAAGCGGCGCAGCACGGTGATCACGGCCGCGGAGGAGACCGGGTCGACCGACTCGAACGGCTCGTCGAGCACCAGGACGCGGGGCGCGTGGATCATGGCGCCGGCCAGCGCGACCTTCTTGGCCATGCCGGCCGAGTAGTCGGAGATGAGGCGCTCGAGCGCGTCGGTCAGGCCGAGCGCCTCGGCGAGCTCGACCGTGCGCTGCTTGGCGGTCTTCCGGTCGATCCCGCGCAGCGCGGCGGAGTAGTAGAGGAACTGCGCGCCGGTCAGCCGGTCGAACAGGCGCAGACGGTCGGGCAGGACGCCGATCAGCGGCTTCGCGGCGCGCGGGTCCTTCCAGACGTCGACGCCGTGCACGAGCACGCGGCCGGTGTCGGGGCGGAGGAGGCCGGTCATCATCGACAGCGTCGTGGTCTTGCCCGCGCCGTTCGGGCCGATGATCCCGTAGAAGGTGCCGGCGCGGACGGCGAGGTCGATGCGGTCGACCGCGACCGTGCGCCCGAAGGTGCGGGTGAGGGCGTGCAGCTCGAAGACGACGGGGTGCTCGGGGTCGGCGGGCTGGGCGGTCTCGGGCTGCTGCGAGGCGTCGGCCGTCCGCGCGGGAGCGGCCGGGGCCGCCGCCTCCGTCGCGACGGATTCTGCGGGAGTCGGCGACTCGGCGGGCGGAGCGCCGTCGCGCTCGGATTCCTCGGCGTTCGTCGCGGACGTCATCCGGCTACGGTACCAAGTCGCTCCGGACGGGGACGGGGCGCGCCGGGCCCTGTGGAGAGGAGCCTCCGATCCATCGCGCCGACACGGCTCCTGGCAACCCCTGGCCTTCGAAGGCGTGCACAGTACACTAAGTGGTGACCCAGGAAGCGATCAGGTCGCTGCACGCCGGTTAAGGATCGCTACGCGGCGGTGAACACATCGTTCCGCCGCGATCGACGCGAGGAGAACCCATGACGAGCAAGCCCTTCCCGACCGCCCCCGCCGGCGGCTCCACCGGTGCGCCCGCCTCCGTCGTCATCCTCGCCGCAGGCATGGGCAGCCGGCTCGGCCGCTCCCTGCCGAAGCCGCTGACGCCGCTGAGCGACGGCCGCACGATCATGCAGCAGCAGTTCGACAACATCCACCACGCCTTCGGCACGAAGGTGCCGGTGAGCATCGTCGTCGGCTACAAGCTCGAGCACATCATCGAGGCGTTCCCCTCGGCGACGTTCGTCTACAACGAGCAGTACGACCAGACCAACACCTCGAAGAGCCTCCTCCGCGCACTGCAGGCCTCGGGCCAGGGCGGCGTGCTCTGGATGAACGGCGACGTCGTCTTCGACCCGCGGATCCTCGACCGCACCGCGGACCTCATCGCGAAGGACGTCTCCTTCGTCACCGTCAACACCGCGAAGGTGTCCGACGAGGAGGTCAAGTACACGACCAGCGCCGAGGGCTACATCGACGAGCTGTCCAAGACCGTCAAGCGCGGTCTCGGCGAGGCCGTCGGGATCAACTACGTCTCGGCCGCGGACAAGCCGGCGCTCATCCGCCAGCTGGCCCGGGTCGACGCCCAGGACTACTTCGAGCGTGGAATAGAGTTGGCGATCGAGCAGGACAGACTGCTCGTCGAGCCGATGGACATCTCCGACCTCTACGCCGTCGAGGTGGACTTCGCCGAGGATCTCGAGCGGGCGAACCTCTTCGTCTGAGGCTCGCGTCTCGTCCGGCTCGATCCGAGCCGGTCGAGAGGAGTCGCCTGCCGTGAGCAGCCCCGCACGCGTCGACGCCGGTGCGACCGCCCTGCGTCCGCACCGCTCGCGGGCCTGGCGCTATCGGCACTCGCTCTGGCTGCTGACCAAGCGCGACCTCACGGTCCGGTACGCCACCAGCGCGCTCGGCTACGTGTGGTCGGTGCTCGACCCGCTGGTGATGTCGGGCATCTACTACTTCGTCTTCACCGTCGTCTTCAAGCGCACCGTCGGCGAGGACCCGTACATCGTCTTCCTGCTCGCGGGCCTGCTGCCGTGGATGTGGTTCAACCAGGCGACCTCCGACGCGACGCGGGCCTTCCTCCGCGAGGCGAAGCTCGTGCGCTCCACATCGATCCCGCGCACCATCTGGGTCGGCCGGATCGTGCTGTCCAAGGGCATCGAGTTCGTGGCGAGCCTGCCGGTGCTCGTGCTCTTCGCGGTCGTCGCGGGAGCGGGCGTGACGCCGGCGATCCTGCTCTTCCCGCTCGCGATCCTGCTCCAGGGCGTGCTCACGCTCGGCGTGGGCCTCCTGGTCGCCCCGCTCGTCGTGTTCTTCCGCGACCTCGAGCGCGCGATCAAGCTGGTGCTGCGCTTCCTCTTCTACGCCTCGCCGATCATCTACTCGACGGCGAACCTGCCCGACGCGATCCGGCCGTGGGCCGCGCTGAACCCCCTCAGCGGGATCTTCGCGCTCTACCGCTCCACCTTCTTCGCGAGCGAGCTCGACCTGCCGCTCATCCTCACCTCCGTGCTCATCTCGTTCCTCGTGCTCGGTCTCGGCCTGATCGTCTTCCGCCGCTCCGAGCGCGCGGTGCTGAAGGAGCTGTGAGCGTGGACGCCCCCGACCGCGCTTCCGGCGGCGACTCCCTCGCCGGCCGCGCTCCCGCCGGGGACTCCCCTGTCGTGATCGAGTGCCGGGGTCTCGGGATCCGGTTCCGGCGGAACCGCCGCGGCCGTCGCTCCTTCAAGGACCTCTTCTCCCGCGGGACGCGGCGCTCGCGACCCGGCGAGTTCTGGGCCCTGCGCGGCCTCGACGTCCGGGTGCACGCGGGCGAGGCGATCGGCGTCGTCGGCCGGAACGGCCAGGGCAAGTCGACGCTGCTGAAGCTCGTCGCCGGGGTCGTGCTGCCGGACGAGGGCGTGGTCGAGGTCCGCGGCGGAGTCGCTCCGCTGATCGAGATCACCGGCGGCTTCGTCGCCGACCTCAGCGTCCGGGAGAACGTCTACCTGACCGCGGGGCTGCACGGCATGTCCAAGCGCGAGGTCGACGACCGGTTCGACTCGATCATCGAGTTCGCCGAGATCGGCGACTTCCTGGACACCCCGTACAAGCACCTCTCCAGCGGGATGAAGGTCCGGATCGCGTTCTCGGTGGTGTCGCGGCTCGAGGAGCCGATCATCCTGGTCGACGAGGTCCTCGCGGTGGGCGACAAGGCCTTCCGCGAGAAGTGCTACGCCCGGATCGAGGAGCTGCTCGCGGCCGGCCGGACGCTCTTCTTCGTCTCGCACAACGAGCGCGACCTCCGCCGCTTCTGCACCCGCGGGCTCTACCTGGACAAGGGCGCGCTGGTCCTCGACGCACCGATCGATCAGGTTCTCGCCCGGTATTCTGAGGACTACGCGCCGAAAGCGCAGCCCGCCGCGGAGTGACCGGCAGTCCGAGCCGCACGGCCCGGAGCTCGTCGTGACAGCGCGACGCGCGGGTCCTCACGACGCAGGAGTGCAGACATGTCCTCGAAGAAGGACCGCAAGGACCGCGACGAGCTCGAGCAGGCCGGCGCCGCCGACGTCGAGAACGCGCAGCTGGCCCGGATCCTGGACCGCGTCCTCGCCGTCCAGCGGCCCGCGGTCCTCGCGAACATCCGGGCGCTGCGGCGTCGCCGGCCGAACGCGACTCCCGAGCAGTTGATCACCTCCCTCGAGCGCCAGTACCTCTCCAGCGTCGCCGCCGGCGGCGCAGCCATCGGAGCGACCGCGGTCGTCCCCGGGATCGGCACCGCCGCGTCCGTCGCGCTCTCCGGCGCCGGTGCGATCGGCTTCCTCGAGGCGAGCGCCCTCTTCGCGCAGTCGGTCACCGAGGTGCACGGCATCCGCCTCGAGGACCCGGACCGCGCCCGCGCCCTCGTGCTCACGCTGATGATGGGCTCCTCCGGCAGCGAGCTGGTGCGCCAGGTCGCCGGGCACGCGACCGGCACCAGCACCGGGATGAACCAGTACTGGGGTTCGGTGGTGACCAAGGGGCTGCCGTCGTTCCTCGTGGGCGAGCTGGCCGACCGGGCCAAGAAGTCCTTCGCCAAGCACTTCCTCGCGCAGCAGGGCGCCGGGCTGGTCGGGCGGGCGATGCCGTTCGGGATCGGCGCCGCGCTGGGCGGCGTCGGCAACGCGATGCTCGGCCGCAAGGTCGTGCAGAGCGCGCGGGACGCGTTCGGTCCGGCCCCGCGCGAGTTCGGCAACACCTTCGTGCTCCCGCCGACGAAGGCGGAGCGGAAGGCGCTCGCGGCCGGTGCCGAGCCGCTCGAGCTGCACGTCCGCGACTACGGCGGGACCGGCGAGAAGATCGCCCTGCTGCTGCACGGCCTCGGCACGGACTCGCGGGTCTGGTACGCCCTGGTGCCGACGCTGCACGAGCACGGCTACCGCGTCGTCGCGCCCGACCTCGCCGGGCACGGCGGCTCGCCGAAGTCGCCGGCGTACTCGGTCGAGCACTGGGCGGAGGACGTGCGCGCCTCGGTGCTGCAGTCGCCCGACCTGGTGATCGGGCACGGCCTCGGCGCCGTCGTCGCCGCGCGGCTCGCCCCGGAGTACCGCGCCGAGCGGCTGATCCTGCTCGACCCCGCCTTCTCCGACGCGAAGGGGCTGACCAGCGCCCTGCGCCGCGGCGGCTCGATCGCCCACGTCGAGAAGGGCGACGCCGACGACCTGCGCCACCGCCACCCGATCTGGACTGACGAGCAGATCGAGCTCGACGTCTCGGCCCACGCGCTCTGGGACCCGGAGTCCGCCTCCGGCCTGACGGCGCGCGGCGCCGCCGAAGCGCCGGACGCCTTCCCGGTGCCGACGCTCGCTGTGCTGCCGGAGGACCCGCTGGGCCACTCCTCGCTCGGTGATGTGCTCGCCGACCACGGCGTGGAGGTCCGCACGATCCCCGGCGCGGGCGCCTCGATCCTCCGCGAGGACCGCGCGGCCCTCATCGCGGCGCTCGCCGACCGCCTCTAGCCTTCGGCGCCCGCAGGACGGAGGCTGAGCGTCCCGAACCAGCGGACCCGCTCGTGTTCGACGCACTCAGCCTTCGTCATGAGGACACCGGCCACCTGTGGAACGGAATCGACGGGTCGATCCGGCTTCCGGGGTCTCGATACGCCGCTCCGCGGCTGCTCGACCAACATGCCGGGGATGAGCGTCCGCCTCCCCACCGGCCGAGCCGCGCCATGCTGATCGAGTAGCGCCCGCAGGGCGCGTATCGAGATCCACCGACCGGACGACCTCGGCCGCGCAGCTCGGGCCGAACCGTTCTCCGGCCTCTCAACCCTCCTCGGGATGGGACCGGGGCCCGTCGAGCGGCGTCGCGAGGACGATCCGCACCAGCGGGCCTCCGTCGCGGTCCTCACCGGCGACGCGGAGCCCGATCTTCTCGGCGACGCGCTGGGAGGCGCTGTTCTCGGGATGGACGATCGCCACGAGGCGTTCCGCGAGGCCGCACCGTCGAGCCAGCTCGAGACAGGCGGTCGCGGCCTCCGTGGCGTAGCCCCGCCCCTGCAGGGAGGAGCGGACGTGGTAGCCGACCTCCAGCTCGGGGACGCCGTTGACGCTCTGCCAGGTCAGGCCGCAGTCCCCCACGAACTCGCGGTCCATGGTCTCGATGACCCACAGCCCGAAGCCGTCGCGCTCGTAGTTGCGCCGGTTCCAGGCGATCCAGGCGGCGGCGTCCGCGCGCGTCTTCGGGGCCGGGTAGTAGCGCATCACCTCGGGATCCCCGAGCAGCTCGGCCAGGAGATCCAGGTCCGCCTCGGTCATCTCGCGGAAGCGCAGGCGCGCGGTGTCGAACGGCAGCATCGGCGCCACGCTACCGGCACGGCACGCTCCCGCAGGTCTCGATACGCCGCCACCTGCGGCTGCGCCGCTCTGCGTCCAGAGGGATCGGAGGGCCGGACCAGGTGGGGGACGCGACCTGGAAGGACACTGTCCGACGACCGTTCAGTCGTGTCCACCCGGCCCGGTGAAGTCATCCGACCGGATCGCGAGATCCGGAAGGAGACACGACACGGTAACCATCGCCGAGCGGTTCGGACCAGGGGGCGCGGGGATCGGCACGGAGGGCAGCTGCATCACGTCGGTCCTCGAACTCGCCGGTCGAGTCCGGGAGCAGAGCGCGGAGCCGTTGCTTCCCTGTTGATCGAGTAGCCCGCGAAGCGGGCGTATCGAGCGGAGGGGGCGCCTCCGGCGCCAGCGCAGAGCGGGGAAGAGACCGACGTCCTTGGGTGGAAGGGTCTCGATACGCCCTTGCGGGGCTACTCGACCAGCATGTCTGCGGGCGACTGTTCCCAGTAAATCCACCGTGGTCAGAAGACGAGTCTGCAGACCCGTCCTGCTGGTGACGGCGGGTCTCGATACGCCCCTGCGGGGCTACTCGACCAGCATGACGGGGCGCAGGCGCGTCCTCTCCCTCATCACAGAGACGCGAAGCGGCTTCGCTGCTGCGGCTGCTCGACCAGCGTGAGGCGCGAGCCGCGCGCGCGTCCTACTTCTTGGCCTTGGCGGCGGCCTTGGCCGCCTGCTTCGTGGCGCGGACCTCGGCGAGGGACTCGGGGGAGACGATGTCGGCGACCGAGCGGAACGAGTCCTCCTCGCCGTAGGCGCCGGCGGCCTCGCGCCAGCCCTCGCCCTCGAAGCCACGGCGCTTGCCGAGCAGGGCGACGAAGATGCGGGCCTTCTGGTCGCCGAAGCCGGGCAGTGCCTTGAGGCGGGCGAGCACCTCGCGGCCGTCGGGGTCGTCGCGGGTCCAGATCGCCGAGGCGTCGCCGTCCCAGTCGTCGACGATCGCACGGCAGAGGGTCTGCACCCGGCCGGCCATGTTCGCCGGGTAGCGGTGGATCGCCGGGGGCGTCCGGGACAGCTCCGAGAAGCGGTCCTCGTCGAAGTCCGCGATCGCGGCCGCGTCGAAGGACGACCCCTCCTCGGCCAGGCGCTGCTCGAGCTTCAGCGGCCCCGAGAACGCCGTCTCCATCGCGACCTGCTGATCCAGCAGCATCCCTATCAGCAGGGCGAGCGGGTCGCGGGTGAGCAGCGCGTCGGCGTCGGCGTCGTCGGTGATGTGCAGGGCGGAGTCGGCGGTCATCCTCCAGGGATACCACGGACACCGGCGTCGCTGCCGAGCAGAGCGCGGACCGTCCGGTCGATCGTGCTCAGCGCGGCGGTCAGCTCGAGATCGCTCGCGCTGCCGTAGCCGAGGACCAGCGCCTCCTCCTCCGCGCGGTCGGCCAGGGCGTAGTCGTCGAGCGGAGCGACGAGGAGCCCCTCCGCCGCGAGTGCCGCGACGACCGCCCTCGCCGTGAGCGGCGCGGGCAGCCCGAGCACGACGTGCAGCCCGCCGTCGAGTCCACGCGCCGAGCCCCAGTCGATCGCCTCGGAGAAGTCGCGGACCAGCCCGCGACGGTGAGCGTAGCGGCGCCGCGAGCGGGTGAGGTGCCGCCGGAAGCCGCCGCCCGCCATGAACGCGGCGAGCGCCTCCTGCGTCGGGCCCGAGACGGAGGCGTCGCGCTCGGCGTCGATCTCCCGCACCGCCCCGTGCAGCCACGACGAGGGCGGCAGCGCCAGGTAGGCCACCCGCAGCCACGGCGACACCGTCTTCGAGAACGAGCCGACGTGCGCCACTCCCCCGCCGCCGTCGAGCGACGCGAGCGCCGGCAGCGGTGCGCCGACGTAGCGGAACTCGCTGTCGTAGTCGTCCTCGATCACCAGCAGCCGCTCCGTCGCCGCGCGGCGCACCAGCTCGAGCCGGGCGGCGAGCGCCAGGCGCCCTCCGGTCGGGTACTGGTGCGAGGGCGTGACGACCACGACGTCCGCGCCGCTCGTCGCGAGCGCGTCCAGGTCGATGCCGTCCGCGTCGACCGGCACCCCGACGACCTCGTGGCCCTCCGCGCGCAGCCGCCGCCGCACCGCCGGGTAGCCCGGGTCCTCCACCGCGACCCGCACCGGCCGGCCGAGCGCAGCGGCGGCCGCCCGCACCAGCAGTGCGACGGCGTCCGCGGTCCCGCTCGTCACGAGGACGTCCTCCGCCTCGACGTCGATCCCGCGCGAGCGCCGCAGCTGCTCGGCGATCCGCGTCCGCAGACCCGCGTGCCCCGCCGCCGACGGCAGCTCCGAGGGCGGCGCCGAGAGCGCCGGCCGCCAGGCGGCCCGCCACTCCGGCCCGTCCAGATCACGCGTGTCCGGGCGCCCCGGCCGCAGATCCAAGCGGGCCGTCGCCGGCATCACCGCCGGCTCCGCCCGCGCGACCCGGGACCGGATCGGCACGACCACCCCGTCCGCCGCCACCGTCACCGCCGCGCGCGGATGCGCCACGAGGTAGCCCTCGCCGACCAGCTGATCGACCGCCGCGACGACCGACCCGCGCGAGACGCCGAGCTGCTGCGCGAGCACCCGGCTGGAGGGGATGGCGTCCCCCGCCCCGTAGCGGCCGTCCAGCACCGCCGCCCGCAGCGCCTCGGCCAGCCCCGAGCGGACCTCTCCGCGCTCCGGCACCCGCAGCAGCAGCGGCACCTCGAGATCACCGGACGCCATCGACTCCCCCGTTCTGGACCACTCGACCCGTGGCTCCCTGGCATTCTCGCAGATCCAGTGCGGACGCGATCCTCGGACCATGGACACCCTCGACACCACCGACCGCACCCGCGTCACCCGGCTCCGCGACCGCCAGGTCCTCGACCGCGGCGCCCTGGACGCCCTGCTCGACGAAGCGCTGATCGCGCACGTCGCCGTCGTCCGCGACGGAGCCGCGATCGTGCTGCCGATCCTCTTCGCCCGCGACGGCGACGACCTCCTCCTGCACGGCTCGAGCGGCGGCGGCCTCCTGCGCGAGGCGGCGCGCGGCTCGCTGCTCACCGTCGCCGTGACCCTCGTGGACGGCCTCGTCGTCGCCCGCTCCGCCTTCGACAGCTCGATGAACTACCGCTCCGCGATGATCCTCGGTCGAGCCGAGCCCGTCGAGGGCCCCGGCAAGGCCCGTGCCCTCGATCTGCTCACCGAGCGCTTCCTGCCCGGCCGCCCCGCCGAGACCCGCCCGAGCACCGCCCGCGAGATCGCCGCCACCCTCGTCCTCCGCCTGCCCCTCGCCGAGGCGAGCCTCAAGATCCGCGCCGCCGGCCCCTCTGACGACGACGCCCAGACCCCCGGCGTCTGGGCGGGCACCGTCCCCCTGGTCACCCGCACCCTCCCCGCGGCGCCGGCCCCCGGCTCCGCTCCCGAGCCGCCCGCGTCCGTGAACGCCTTCACCAGCACGGTCGACAGCACGGTGCCGCCCTTCCGCTGATCCCGCACCGTCCTGGGAGGACGAGTCTGCAGACCCGCCCCGCTGACGACGCGGGTCTCGATACGCCCCTCCGGGGCTACTCGACCAGCATGGTTGCGCCCTTCCAGGGCTGCTCGACCAGCATGCTGGGGCCCTCCGCCGAGCACGAGGCGCGGGTGCGGTGCCTCGTCGCGGCTCCTGGCTCGGGGCGGGCGCGCCGCAGGCGCGCGGGAAGGAGCCGCGGCGAGGTACCGCACCCGCGCCGTCACGAAGTGACGCGCCCCGAGCCGCCCCCGCGCCGTCGCGAAGCGACGCGCCGAAGTGGACCCTACTTCGTGTCCTGCCTCGGGAACACGACCTTCTGCACCACGATGATCACCGACGCCGCCACGGGGATCGCCACGAGGGCCCCCAGCACGCCCGCGAGCGTGCCGCCGGCGACCGCCGCAATGACGACGACGGCGCCGGGCACGGACACGGCGCGGTTCATGATCCGCGGGCTGAGGACGTACGCCTCGACCTGCATGTAGACGAGGTAGTAGATCGCCGCGACGAGCGCCGTCACCGGCGAGGCGAGCAGGCAGGCGAGCGAGATGATGACGGCGCCCGAGATCGTCCCGACGAGCGGGATCAGCGAGCCGAGGAAGGCCACGCAGGCCAGCAGCGCCGGCACCGGGCCGCCGATGATCAGCAGCAGGATGAAGGTCAGCACGCCGTTGACCGCCGCGAGCGAGACCTGGCCCACGACGTAGCGGCCCACCGCGCCGGTGATCTCCTCGCCGACCTCGCGCGCCTTCGGGCGGTGGGAGGCGGGCGCGAAGCGGTAGGCGACCGACTTCATCGAGCGCAGCGAGGCGAGGAAGTAGAGGGTGAGGATCAGCACGATGATCGCGCCGGTCACGCCGCTCGCGATGCCGCTGCCGACCGCGAGGATGCCGCCGCCGAGCGAGAGCAGGTTGTTCGGGTTGCCGATGAAGCTCTGCACGTTGCCGATGAGCGAGTCGACGTCGACGACGCCGCTGAGCTGCCGCTCCAGGTCGAGCACCCACGGCTGCGAGGCGATGTCGGAGACGATCCGGGGAGCGCTCGTCACGAAGATGGTGAGCTGCTCGATCAGGATCGGGATGATGTAGAGGAGCAGCCCGGCGAAGATCAGCAGCACCGAGGCCAGCACGATCGTGATCGCCAGCGCGCGCGGGATCCTCTTGCTCTCCAGCCAGGAGACGAGCGGGTCGAGGCCGAGGGCGAAGAACAGCGCGACGAACACGTAGGTGAGCACCGTGCCCAGCGAGACGACGAGCCCGCCGACCACGAGGGCGACGAGCACGCCGAGACCGCCGAAGAGGCCGATCCGGAACGAGCGGATGGTGAACTGCGGTCGCTCAGGGTCGCTCGACACCACGATGTCGGGTTCGACGACGGGCTGGGCCGGCGCGGCGGCACGCCGGCGGGAGCGGGCGAAGGCGCGCGGGGTGATCATGCGTCGAGCGTAGCGGGGCGCGGACGGCCGCCCGCGCCGCGGGAGAAGGCTTGACGGACGGGCGCCGGAGGTGTGGCCGGCCGTGTGGCCGGCGGCCCGCTCAGTGCTCGGGATCGTGCTCGTCGACGGCGGCGTCGTCGCGGTGCAGCTCGGCGTGCCGGTCCCACTCGGCGAGCAGCTGCTCGATCGCCGCGTGGAAGCGGGCGGTCGCGGCTCCGGGGCTCGTGTCGCCGAAGTAGTGGGCGACCCAGCGCTCGAGGCGCTCGACCGCCGTCTCGTCGTGCTCGACGCTCTCGAGCCGAGCGACGATCGCGGCGGCGTCCTCGGCGCGGAGCCACTCCGCATCGCCGAGGTAGCCGGACTCGTCGACCTCGGCCGCCGGGCTGATCGGCCGGGTGACCAGCAGCGGTCGGCCGGTCGCGAGCCGGTCGTAGACCATGGCCGAGACGTCCAGCACCGCGATGTCGGCGGTGAGCTGCCAGCCGAGCTCGGCGGAGGTGTCGTGCACGTGCCGGGCCGCCGGGTCCGCCGCGTTCGCCGCCGCGATCAGCGCGACGATCTCTCGGTCCGCCGCCCCGTAGGCCGAGTCGACGGCGCCGCTGCGCGGGTGCGGCCGGTAGACGAGGCGGTAGCGGGGGTCGGCCAGCAGGGCGCGGGTGAGCGCGACGCCGTGGGTGCGGATCGAGCCGTAGCCGGCGGCGGGGCGGTCGCCCTCCCAGGTGGGGGCGTAGAGGACCACCCGACGCCCGTCCTCGGGGTACGGGGTGCGGCCCGAGACGTGGTCCGCCTGCGGCCGGCCGATGGCGAGGGCGCGCTTGTCGAAGTCGAAGTCCCAGAGGACGCGGCGCAGGCGCGCGAGCGCGGCGTCGCCGGCGATGAAGCTGTAGTCGTAGGCCTTGAACTGGTTGGTCGTCATGTACATCTTGTCGCTCTCGCCATGGTTGACGAAGACGTGCCAGCGGCGCCCGTAGCGCATCATCTGGAAGTTGCGCGCGTTCTGGTTGACGTAGAGGACGATCCGCAGCGGCTGCTCGTCGATGGCGGTCTCGAGGTCGGCGACGGAGCGCACGTGCGCGACCGGGAGCGGGCTCTCGCGCAGCAGCGCCCGGGTGGCGGTGGCGTTCCGGGAGAGGAGGACGACCGGATGGGTCTTCGCGAGCTCCTGCAGCGGCGCGTACCACTGGCGCAGCTGGTAGAGGTTGATGTCGCCGTCGGCGAAGTAGACGCCGATCTCGAAGACGCCGGGCGTCAGCGGCGCGCGGGCCGCGAGCTCGCGGGCGACGTCGCGGCGGGCCCGCCGCGCGGTCAGCAGGTCGCCGGCCACTCCGCGCGCCAGCGTCGCGTCCCGGAGCAGGCGGGAGAGGACGGCGCGGGGTGCGGGTGTCATCGGACCAGGCTACAAGCCGGGGTTGAGCATGCTGATCGAGTAGCCCGCGCAGCGGGCGTATCGAGATCCACCGCGGCCTGAAGGTCGGCTCTGCAGACCGGCCTCCGTGTGACGGTGGGTCTCGATACGCCCCTCCGGGGCTACTCGACCAGCATGGATCTTCGGGGCTACTCGGCCAGCAGGTGAGGGGCCGGGGTCACGCGCAGCCAGACGAACTGCAGGGGGGCGAGGCGGAAGCCCTCGCGGAGGTCGACGGCGATCTCGGTGACCAGGTCGACCGCCTCGGGGGCGAAGCCGCCGAAGCGCTCCGGCGCGACCTCCTGCGCCTCGTCGGAGACGTTGGCCAGAACGAGCACGGCCTCGCCGTCGCCGGGGCGCTGGTAGCCGAGCACGTGGTCGTTGACCGCGTCGAAGACCGTGAGCGCGTTGCCCGCGAAGAGGTCCGTCCGCTTGCGGATCGCGATCAGGTGCAGGAGCCCGCCGAAGATCTCGGCCGCGTCGGCCCCGGGGGTCTCGCGCTCGGCGTAGCGCTCCGCGGGCCGCCGCGGGCGGTTCACCCAGCGGGAGTCGCCCGCGGTGCTCGGGTCGTCCAGGTAGCCGTGGTCGTTCAGCTGTCCCACCTCGTCGCCGAGGTAGAGCAGCGGCAGACCGCCGGTGCTGAGGGCGATGGAGTGCGCGAGCAGCACCCGGTCGATCCCGTACGGGTCGCCGGCCTCGACGCCCGCGAGCGAGGCGGTCGTGCCGGACACCCGGCGGTCGCCGGTGCGCGGGTTCTCCTGGAACGGCACGCCCCGGGCGAAGGTCCCCTCGAAGCGGTCGGTGTAGAAGTCGTTGAGGAAGCGCCGGTGCCCGGCCGCGTCGATGCCGAGCTCGGCGGCGTCCTCGTCGGCGAAGGTCCAGCCGATGTCGTCGTGCCCGCGGACGTAGTTGACCCACGCCGTCCCGGTCGGCAGCGCGTGCCGCCGCTCGAGCGCCTGGGCGAGCAGCCGGACGTCACGGGTCGCGAGCGCCTCCCAGGTCAGCGCCATCTGCAGTGGGTTGTAGGAGAGCTGGCACTCCTCGAGGTCGATGTACTCGATCACCTCGTCGGGGTGCACGATCGCCTCGGACTTGAACAGCAGCGACGGCGCCGCGAGCCGGCAGACCTCGTTGAAGGCGCGCAGCAGCAGGTGCGCCTCGGGCTGCGACTCGCAGGTGGTGCCGAGCTCCTTCCAGATGAAGGCGACCGCGTCCATCCGCAGCGCATCGACGCCCTGGTTGGCGAGGAAGAGCATCTCGCCGGCCATCGCGCGGAAGACCTCGGGGTTCGAGTAGTTGAGGTCCCACTGGTAGCGGTGGAAGGTCGCCCACACCCAGCGGCCGTCCTCGAGCTGCACGAAGGAGCCGGGGTGGTCGTCGGGGAAGATCTCGCGGGTGGTGCGCTCGAAGGCGTCCGGCTGCTCGCGGTCGGGGTAGATCCAGTAGTAGTCCTCGTAGCGCTGCTCGCCCGCGAGCGCCTTCCGCGCCCACTCGTGCTCGTTCGAGGTGTGGTTGAAGACGAAGTCGACGACGAGCGCGATGCCGTGCTCGCGCAGCTCGGCCGCGAGCAGGCGCAGATCGTCCATGTCGCCGAGGTCCGGGCGCACGCGGCGGTAGCTGGACACCGCGTAGCCGCCGTCCGACTCCCCCTCCGGAGCGTCGAAGACCGGCATCAGGTGCAGGTAGTTGAGCCCGATCTGGCGGAAGTACGGGATCTCGGCGCGCAGCCCCGCGAGGTCGCCGGCGAAGCGGTCGACGTAGCAGACGCCGCCGAGGGCCTTGTTCGAGAGGAACCAGTCCGGGTGCTGCCCGCGGGCACGATCGAGCGCGCGCAGGTCCTCCGGACGCTCCTGCCAGGAGGCCGCGGCGAGCTCGACCAGGGCGACGATCTGCTCGACGAGGTCGTCGCGACCCGCGTAGACCGCGGCGAGCAGGTCGACCAGCCGCGGGAGGCGGGCGTCCAGGCGCGACTGGAACTCGGGATCGGCGACCGGTCCGCCGAGGGCGTCCACGCGGGAGCGCACGTCCGCGATCAGGTCGTCGGGGGTGGGCACCGGCTCGTCCAGCACTGCACCGGGCAGAGCTGTCGAGGGGGGCTGCGTCGAATCGAACACCGTCGTCCTTCCGAGGGGCGTCCGCCCGGCGGGGGGCGGATTCCCCGATGCTAGACGATCGGGGGACGCCCGGCGACCGTCATGCGCAGCAGCGTCCGGCCTGCCAGAATGCGGCGCTCCCCGGGGTCGGCGGTCCAGCCCTCGCGCCAGCCGGCGAACCAGGCCCGGAGCGCCGCACGGTCGTTCCGCCAGCGCAGGCACTGGATGGCGGTCCACGAGCCGACGTAGGCGAGCGCCAGCGGAGCCGGCAGCGAGCGGCGGGCGAGCCACACCCGGTTGCGGGCGTTCAGCCGGTAGTAGTCGGCGTGCCGGGTCGGCTGGATCACGGGGTGCTGCGCGACGAGCTCGCCCGCGTACCAGGTGCTGCGGCCGGTGTCCCAGACCCGCCAGGCCAGCTCGATGCCCTCGTGCGCGTAGAAGAAGGGACCGGCCCAGCCGCCGGTCTGCTCGAAGACGTCGCGGCGCAGCACCACCGCGCCCTCCCAGACCGAGAAGACGGGTCCGGAGCGGCGCGGGTCGCCCTTGAGGATGCGCGGGGTCCAGCGCCGGGGCGCGGGTGCGCCGTCGACGCTGTCGACCCGCGGCTGCACCATGCCGATCCGCCGCGGCGAGGCGAGCAGCGCGATCGCGTCGCGGAGGAAGCTCGGCGAGGGCACGCGCGCGTCGTCGTCGAGGAAGAACAGGTACTCGCCCGCGACGGCCGGCACACCGGCGTTGCGACCGGCCGGGATGCCGAGGTTCTCCGGGAGGGCGAGCGCGCGGACGCCCTCGGGCAGTCCCTCGGGCACCCAGCCGTTGCCGACGCAGACGACGTCGAGCTCGACGCCCTCCTGGGCGAGGACGCTCGCGAGCCCGGCCGCGAGGTCGTCGGGGCGCGTGCCCCGGGTCAGGACGACGACGCCGACGCGCGGCAGCCCGCCCGGCTCAGGACCGGACACGCTTGGACGCCATGATCGCGACGAAGTGGCCGACGAGCGCGAGGAGCGCGAGCGGCAGCAGCGCCGACACCAGCACCCGGTCGACCGTTCCAGCGCCGACGACCAGCCCGACCAGGCTCGCGGCGAAGGCCAGCATGGTCAGCTCGACCGAGTGGTACAGCCGGTGGAACGGCAGGAACCGCGCGGCACGGCGCAGGCGCGCGAGAGCGGAGGAGGACGGCGTCGCCTCCCCCTTCGTGTCGGCGAGCTTCGTCAGCCCGGCGTTCGCCCGGGCGACGTGCACCATGTCGTTGAGCGCCTTGTTCAGCACGATCACGAGCGCGAGCGCGAGGCCGATCGACGTCCAGAGGAAGTCCTCCGGAGCGTCGAAGGGGATCCCGGCGGCGCGCAGTCCGAGCGCGATCGGGATCAGCGACTCGGTCGTGTAGTGGCCGACCTTGTCGAGGAAGACGCCGGCGGGCGACGAGGTGCGGCGCCAGCGCGCGACCTCGCCGTCGCAGCAGTCGACGAGCATCTGCAGCTGGCCGAGGATCAGCGCGAGGGCGGCGCCGGCGATCCCGGGGATCAGCAGCGCCGCGGCAGCGCTCCAGCCCACGAGGATCATCAGCCCGGTCACGCCGTTGGCCGAGATCGAGGTGCGCAGCAGCTGCATGGTCAGGTACGGCGAGAAGCGGCGCAGGTAGAGCGACGCCGTCCAGTGCTCGGCGTTGCGCCGTCCGCGGACCTCGGGCGGCTGGGCGACCGCGCGGAGCTCGGCGATCGATCGCGGTCTGGCGGTGCTGGTCATGCGTCCCTCGCGGAATCGGCGGCGGAGTCGGCCGCGGGGTGGTGGCGGTGCGCCGCGATGTTGCTGGTGAGGCCCGCGAAGCCGAGCACGAATCCGGTGCCCCAGGCCACGTGGATGCCGGGGATCACGACGAGGAACCACAGCATGGCGCGCGGTCCGTCGACGCGGGCGACGGCGATCGTGGCCGCCGCCACGAGGGCGAGGTAGCCGACCGGGACGACGAGGCCGATCAGCAGCCAGGGCGCGGCGCCGAGCAGCGCCTGCAGCGCTCCGGCGACCCCGGCGAGCAGGCCGAGGGCGAGCAGCGCCACGAGGACGGGGGGTGCGAAGTAGCGGAGGGACCGCGAGGCCGGGAACAGCCGGGTCAGCTCGCCCCGCCACATCCCGGTGGAGAGGAACTGCCGCAGCAGCGCCCGCATCGACGGCCGGGGCCGGTAGGTGACGGTGAGCCGCGGGGTGAACCAGACGAGGCCGCCCGCCTCGCGCAGCCGGCGGTTGAGCTCCCAGTCCTGGCCGCGCTTGAAGCGCTCGTCGAAGAGCCCGGCGCGCTCGAGGGCGGAGCGGCGGAAGACGCCGAGGTACACGGTGTCGGCCGGGCCCTCCTCGCCGCCGACGTGGTGCGGGGTGCCGCCGAGGCCGATCCGCGAGCCGTAAGCCCGGGCGACGGCGCGCTGGAACGGCGTCAGCCCCTCGGCCGCCATCACTCCGCCGACGTTCGCGGCGCCCGAGCGCTGCAGCGCCTCGACGGCGATCCGCGCGTAGTCCGGCGGGAGGACGGAGTGCGCGTCGACGCGGACGACGACGGGGTGCCGCGAGGCGCGGATCGCGGCGTTCAGCCCGGCGGGAGTCGAGCCGACGGCATTGGCCACGACGCGGATCCGCTCGTCGGCCGCGCTGAGCTCGGCGACGAGTCGCTCGGTGCCGTCGATGCTGGGCGCGAGCGCGAGGACGACGTCGAAGGGCCCGGTGTAGTCCTGAGCCAGCAGGGAGTCGACCGCCGCCCGCACGTGGGAGACCTCGTTGAGCACGGGCATCACGTAGGAGACGCCGGGCAGATCGGGGAGGTCGTCCGTCGGGGTCTCGGGCTGCATGGGTCCAGTTCGTGAGGCGGGGCCGGGCGTCCTGGCCGGACGCGGGCGCCCCACACTACCAGCGGGTCGCGCACCGCCCCGCGGACGCGGAGCAGCCCCCGGGGACGGATCCCCGGGGGCTGCCGCTCACTGCTCAAGGAGTCAGCTGGTGGCCATGGTGCCGAGCGTGACGTCGACCTCGAAGGTCTTGCCGCTGCGCACGTAGGTCAGCTTCACATCGGCGTTCGCGGCCTGCGCGCGCACCTGGGCGGTGAGGTCCGAGGCGCTCGTGATCGGCGTCCCGGCCACTCCGGTGACGATGTCGCCCGCGGCCAGGCCGGCGGCCTGCGCAGCACCGCCGCTGGTCACCTCCTGGATCTTCGCGCCGAGGACGTCCTGGGTGGAGTCCGAGACGCTCGCGCCGAGCAGGCCGTGCGTGGCGGAGCCGTTCGCGATGATCTCCTTCGCGACGCGCTCGGCGATGGCACTCGGGATCGCGAAGCCGACGCCGATGTTGCCGGACTGCCCGCTCGAGCTCGAGGACTGCCCCGCGCTCGCGATCGCCACGTTGACGCCGATCAGCTCGCCGTCGCTGTCGAGCAGCGCGCCGCCCGAGTTGCCGGGGTTGATCGCCGCGTCCGTCTGGATGACGGGCAGCGAGATGGTGCTCGTGGCCGGCGTCTGCTGGGTCTGGCCGGGGATGTCGAAGTTGAACGGGCTCTCGGTGCTGCCGCTCGAGCTGTCGCCCGAGTCGTCCGGGGCGGCGGAGGAGGCGACCTGGATGCTCCGGTTGAGCGCGCTCACGATGCCGTCGGTGACGGTGCCGGAGAGGCCCAGCGGCGCGCCGATCGCGACGGCGGTGTCGCCGACGTTGACCTCGGTCGAGTCGGCGAAGGTCATCGGGACCAGGTCGGTCGCGTCGGCCAGCTTGATCACGGCGAGATCGAGCGTCGGGTCGGTGCCGACGATGGTCGCGGTGAAGATGCGGCCGTCCTGCGTGGTCACGGTGACCGCGCCGTCCGAGATCTGGCCGTCGAGGGTGACGACGTGGGTGTTGGTGAGGACGTAGCCGTCCTTCGAGAGCACGATGCCCGAGCCGGTGCCGGACGAGGAGCTGCCGGCGACGGCGATCGTCACGACGCTCGGGGTGGCCTTCGCGGCGACGGCGGTCGCGGTGGTCGCGTCCTCGGCGTTGTTCACCGTGATCGTCTGCGAGCCGCTCGAGGAGACGACGCGCGTGCCGGCTCCGTTGGAGGCGGACCAGAGGCCGAAGACGCCGGCCCCGGCGACTCCGCCGACGACCGCGCCGATGGCGAGGGCCGCGACGACGCCGACACCGGCGCGGCGCTTGGTCGCGGTGGGCCCGACCGGGGGCTGGCCGCCGCCGAACGAGCCCTGCTCGCCGACGGGCGGCTGCTCGGTGCTCTGCACGGTGTGCGCGGCGGGAGGGGCGAACTGGCCGTAGCGCGGGGTCGGCGCGACCGGCTGGGCCTGGTTCCCCTCCGCCGAGTTCGACGTGTAGGACGGGAGGGGCTCGGTGGGCCCGGTGGACGACGACGGCGCTCCGGTGCCCAGGGGGGTGGTGGGCTGTCCGGGGGTGTGCTCGCCGGAGATGGGCTGGTTCGCCTCGTGGCGGCGATCCTCCGGCGTGCGGGGATCCTCCGGCTGACGAGGACCGTCGTGACTCTCGGTCATGGGTGGTGCTCCTTCCAAGCGGGGATAGCTTGACCAGGGAACCTGTGCGTTCCTTATGACGCGCCTGCGAGCGGCACGCCAATGCCCGCCGGTGCGCCCGCGGGGCCCCAGCCGCCAGACTGGCGGGGTGAGCATCCCCGGATCCTGGACCCGCGCCGCCTCCGGCGCCGGTCTTCTCGGCCCGAGCGGCGAGGTCGCCGCCACCGTCTTCAGCGAGATGAGCGCCCTCGCCGCGCGGACCGGGGCGATCAACCTCGGCCAGGGCTTCCCGGACGAGGACGGCCCGCAGGAGGTGCTCGAGGCGGCGCGCGCGGCGATCTCCGCGGGCCTCAACCAGTACCCGCCGGGGCCGGGCTTCCCGGTGCTCCGCGAGGCCGTCTCGGCGCACCAGCGGCGGTTCTACGACCTCGCCGTCGACCCGGACGGCGAGGTGCTGGTCACCACCGGCGCCACGGAGGCGCTGGCGGCGACACTGCTCGCGCTCCTGGAGCCCGGCGACGAGGTCGTCACCTTCACTCCGCACTACGACGCCTACGGCGCGCTGATCGCCCTGGCCGGCGGCGTGCACCGCACGGTCCCGCTGCGGGGAACCGACTTCCACGTCGATCACGAGGAGCTGGCGGCCGCCGTCACCGACCGGACCCGGGTCATCCTCGTCAACGACCCGCACAACCCGACCGGCTCCGTGCTGCCCGCTGAGACCCGGGAGCTGATCGTGCGGCTCGCGCACCGGCACGACGCGCTGATCGTCACCGACGAGGTCTACGAGCACCTGCGCTTCGACGGCGGCCACGTGCCGATCGCGACGCTGCCCGGCGCCCGGGAGCGCACGCTCACCGTCTCCTCCGCGGGCAAGACCTTCAGCACCACCGGCTGGAAGATCGGCTGGATCACCGGGCCGCGCGCGCTGATCACCGCGGTGCTCGCGGTGAAGCAGTTCCTCACCTACGTCAGCGGGTCGCCGTTCCAGGGCGCGGTCGCCGTCGGCCTCGGGCTGCCCGACGCGTTCTTCACCGGCATCGCGGCGACCCTGGAGCGCAAGCGCGACGTGCTCTCCGCGGGACTCGCGGCGGCCGGCTTCACGGTGTCGCCGTCGGCGGGGTCGTACTTCGTCGTCGCGGACGCGGCTCCGCTCGGCTGGGACGACGGGGTCGCCTTCTGCCGGGCGCTGCCCGGGCTCGCCGGAGTGGTGGCGGTGCCGGTTTCGGCCTTCTGCAGCGCCGAGGACGCGGACGCCTACCGCTCGCTGGTGCGATTCGCGTTCTGCAAGCGCTTCGAGGTGCTGGACAGCGCGGCGGAGCGGCTAGCGGGACTCGCGCGCCGCGGCTGACCGGCGGCCGGCCCGGACGGGGCGGACCTCGAAGCGCCGCAGCGCGAGCGCGGGGTTCTTCTCCCGGGCCGCGGCGATGCGCTCCTGCGAGAGCCAGGCGACCGCGACGTCCTCGACCTCGCCGAGCGTGGCGATCTCGACACCCATCGGGTCGACGATCATGCTCGTCCCGACGCCGATCGGCGGGGTCTGGTCGGCGGCGACGAGGTAGATCGTGTTCTCCAGCGCGCGGGCGGTGACCAGGGTGCGCCAGTGCGCCTCCTTGAGCGGGCCGCGGACCCACTCGGCGGGGGCGGCGACCACGTCGGCGCCCGCGTCGACGAGCCAGCGGGTCACCTCCGGGAAGCGCAGGTCGTAGCAGGTCTGCAGGCCGACGACGAGGCCGCCCACCTCGAAGGTCTGCGGCACGCCGATCTCGCCGGGCGCGACCCAGTCGGACTCGGTCTGGCCGAAGGCGTCGTAGAGGTGCAGCTTGCGGTAGGTGGCGACGACCGCTCCCCCGGGCTCGACCGCGACGAGGGTGTTGGCGATCCGCTCGCCGTCGTCGACGGACTCGACCATGCCCGCCACCAGGTGGACGCCGAGCTCGCGCGCGATCTCGCCGAGTCCCTGGACGAACGGGCCGTCGAGCGCCTCGCCCGCGGCGACGAGCTCGGGGCCGAGCGGGTCGACGAAGAACGAGCTGTACTCGGGCAGGACCACGACGCTCGCGCCGCGCTGAGCGGCGATGCCGGCGAGGCGGCGGATCACCGCGAGGTTCGCCGCGCGGTCGTCGCTCGGAGCGAACTGCGCGACGGCGAAGCCGACGGCCGCCGCGCTCGCGGGCCGGGCGGCCTTGCGCGTGGAGGCTCTGCGCTGCGCCGCCATCAGCTCGGCGGGTAGAGGAAGAGCGGGACGCTCGAGGCCGGGATCGTCCGCGCGTGGTACGCGTGGTCGTTGCCCCAGTTGTACTCCTCGAGCGAGACGGTGCCGTCGCCGTTCACGGACTGCACGTAGGCGACGTGGTTGCCGTTGAACCAGGCGACGGCGCCGGGGACGGGCGTCGTGCTGGTCTCCCAGCCGTGCGAGGCCCACTGGCCGGCCCAGGCGTAGGCGCTGCCGCCGCCCGGGGTCAGGTTGCCCCAGGTCCACTTGAACGGGGCGCCGGTGGAGCCCTGGTCGCGGTTCAGGCGCCAGGCGACGAAGTCGACGCACTCGCGGTAGTAGTAGCGCAGCGGCGAGAGCCCGCCGCCCTGGTCGTCGGTCAGCGCGTCGCGCCAGGGGTAGTCGTCGCCCTCCTCGCGGGGGGTGACGGAGCTGCTGGTGCCGCCCGAGCGGCTCGGGGAGGCGGCGGCCGAGGACGTGCCGGAGGCCTCCTCGGCTGCTGCGGCAGCGGCGGCAGCCGCGGCATCGGCGGCAGCCTTCTCCGCGGCGGCGGCCAGGGCGCGCGCCTGCGCGGCGGCCTCGTCGAGCTGCGCCTGCGTCGGGGCGGTGAAGGAGTCGCGGATGACCCGCTCCTGCACGGCGGTCGACGCGACCGTGAGCTTCTGGTTGCCGAGCGCCTGGATGCGGGCGGCGGCCTCGATCGCGGCCTGCGAGTCGGGCGCGGGGTCGAAGGAGTAGGCGGGCAGCGCCATCACGGCGACCATGCCGGCGATCGCGGCGGCCGCGACCGTGCTGACCGTCGTGCGGAGGACGCGACCGCGGCGGCGGCGGACGGGCGCCACCGTCGCGAGGACGGGTGTGCGCACCGCGACGGGGGCGACGGGCACCGGGCGGGTGCGGCGAGTCGGACGCTGAGCCTGTGCGGCGGATTCGGCGTCCCGCCGGCTCCGGCGGGTGAGGTGGATCCCCTCGCTCGGGGACCCGTCCCGGGTCGCTCCTGCGGTCTCGTCCACCTGTTCGTCGCTCACACCAGCACCCTTCGCATCCCGGACGAGGATAGCGTGCGCCCCGGCCCGACACACCGAGCGACTCGGGGCTCCCGCGGAGTGGGCCCCTCCCGCTGATCGAGTAGCCCGCGGAGCGGGCCCCTCCCGCTGATCGAGTAGCCCGCGGAGCGGGCGTATCGAGATCCACCGGCGTCAGAGCGACGAGTCTGCAGACCCGCCCTGCTGGTGACGGTGGGTCTCGATACGCCCCTGCGGGGCTGCTCGACCAGCACGCAGGGCCTGGCCGCGGACAAACGGTCAGTGGAGCGGCGCTCCGTGTCGAGCAGCCCGCGGAGTGGGACCCTCATGCTGATCGAGTAGCCCGCAGAGCGGGCGCATCGAGATCCACCCGTCACGGGGCGACATCGACCGCGCGACGTCGACGGGCCTACTAGCGCAGCTCCTTCTGCCAGCGGCGCAGGGCGCGGTTCAGCTGCTCGAACGTCATCGTGAGCACCGCCTCGGCGGCGCGCTCGTCGAGAACGCCGCGGGAGGCGGCGGGGAGCTTGCTCGCGGTGGCGCAGATCGCTTCTGCCGCCTCCCAGACGATCCGTGCCTCCGCAAGCAGGGTGCGGGTGAGCGGGAGGTGCTCCACCAGCAGCTCCCCCTGCTCGAGGCGACGCGCCACGTCCCGCTCCGAGAGGCCCGTCCGCGCTGCGAGCTCTGCACGTATCGAGCGCTCGAGGAGGTCGCGGGTCGTGCCGTGGGCCAGTGCGGGTGAGGCGAGGGCCCTGCGGTGCCCGGTGTGGAGCACCTCGACCGAGGCGAGCCGCAGCGCAGCGGCGGCACGGCCGTGGGCGGCGGCGCTCTCGAGATGGGCGCGCATGGAGGCTCGGAGTTCTTCTGCTGTCTGGTGCTCTGTCATACGAGCACTGAACCAGGCAGGACGACCATCGAGCCGGGGCCGAGGCTTCTCTTGGATACGTCGGGTGCGAATCAGGGTCTGTGGAGGAGAGGGCGACCGCACCCTCAGCGATGGTGGGTCTCGATACTCCCTGCGGGCTACTCGACCAGCACGCAGTGGGGACGGGACTCCGGCGCTCTCAGATCGAGTAGCCCGCGGAGCGGGCCCACCATGCTGATCGAGTAGGCCGCGCAGCGGGCGTATCGAGATCCACCGGCGTCAGAACGAGAGTCTGCAGACCCGCCCTGCTGGGGACGGTGGGTCTCGATACGCCCCTGCGGGGCTGCTCGACCAGCATGCTGACGGCGGAGTAGCGTCGCGCGCAGGACGCGGCGACGGCGCTGCGCGGACGGGAGTGCGGTCATGATCAGGAGCGAGCGGGCCTTCAGCGGGTTCAGCGTGCAGGACGTCGAGGCGGCGAGGGCGTTCTACGGCGACGTTCTCGGGCTGGAGGTGTCGGTCAACGCGATGGGGATCCTCGACATCGCCCTGCCCGGCGGCGGGAGCGCCATCGCCTATCCGAAGCCGAGCCACGTGCCGGCGGAGTTCACGATCCTCAACTTCGCCGTCGAGGACGTCGACGCGGCGGTCGCGGCGCTCAACGGCTCCGGCGTCGTCACCAAGATCTACTCGGACAGCGAGATGCCGACGGACGAGAACGGCGTGATGCGCGGGCGGGGGCCGACGATCGCCTGGTTCCGCGACCCGTCCGGCAACGTGCTCAGCGTCATCGACGCGGCGTCCTGACCCGTGCACAGCCCGCGTTAACGACTAAAGCCGGCCGCTTTCGCGACCGGCTTCCGTCTTCTTGTTGCGGGGGCAGGATTTGAACCTACGACCTCTGGGTTATGAGCCCAGCGAGCTACCGAACTGCTCCACCCCGCGTCACAAGAAGAGACACTACACGGGGATCAGGAGCGATGCAAATCGAGTGGGCACCCGGAGCAGGCAGTGCCGTGCTCGGCGGCTCAGACGAACTTCGTCGCCGTCCAGGCGACACCGTCGAGGGCGCTCACGGCGACCTCGAGACCGGTCGCCCGGAGGGCCTCCGCGACGTCCTCGCCCGAGCGCTCCCAGGTGCGCACCGCCGGGTCGTCGACGCGCGGTCGCGCCTGCGCGCCGATCACCGCGGTCCCACCCGGTGCGACGAACCACTCGACGACACGCGCCCACTCCTCGAGGTCGGGGAGCCAGGCGACCGCGTCCAGGGTCGTCACGACGGCGTCGAAGGCGTCGGGCTCGGGCAGCATGTGCCGCAGCTCGTAGACGTTGGCGCAGACGAAGCGGGTCCGCTCGGCGAGACCGCGCTCGCGGGCCGCCTCGCGGGCCAGCCGGATCGCCGGCATCGAGAAGTCGACGCCGATGACGTCCTCGCCCCGCTCGGCGAGCGGGAGCGCGTCGCCCCCGGCGCCGCACTGCAGGTGCAGGACCCGCGCCCCGGCCGGCACCGCCGCCCCGAACGCCCGGAGGGGCGCGCCGTCACCGGCACGCCCCTCCCAGTACTCCCGGTTCGGATCGAGCCACTCCCCTGCGCGCAGGTGCTCGCCACGATCGACCTGGACCATCGGCCTACTGCTGCCCCTCGGCCGCCAGCGCCCGCTGGAGCGCCTCGGTGAGCTGCTCGTCCGCCGCCGCGAAGGCGGTCAGGTCGCCGGCCTTCAGGGCGGTCTCGCGGGCGGCGAGAGCCGTGCTCGCGTCGCTCAGAGCGGCCTGGAGCTCGGTCTGGTCGCCCGTCGGAGCCGTCCCGCCGGTGCCCGCGTCGCCGGTCCCGGTGTCGCCCGTGCCCGGATCCGCCGTGTCGGTCGGCGTCGGGGTCGGAGTGACCACCGTGCCGGTGTCACCGGCGTCCGCTCCCGAGTCGCCGCCGAAGAGGCTGTCGAGGGCGGCGTCGAGGGTGTCCTCGAAGGCGATGTCGTCACCGAAGGCGACGAGCACCTTCTGCAGGAGCGGGAAGCTCGTGTCGCCGTTCGAGCTGACGTAGATCGGCTGCACGTAGAGCAGTCCGCCGCCGACGGGCAGGGTGAGCAGGTTGCCACGGGTCACCGTGGTGTCGCCGCGCTGGAGCAGTGCCAGCTGGTTCGCGACCGTCGGGTCGGTGTTGAACGCGTTCTGCACCTGACCGGGGCCGGGCACCGTGTCGTCGCTCGGCAGCTCGAGCAGCCGGAGCGTGCCGTAGCCGTCGGCCACCGCGCCCTCCGTCGAGCCCGCATCCGAGTCGGCGACGAGGTAGCCGGTGAGCACGTTGCGGCTCGCCGCGCTGCCGGGTGTGCTCGCCGGGATGTACGTGGAGTACAGCGAGTACGACGGCGTCTCGACGTCGGGCGTCTGGAGCGTCAGGTAGTACGGCGGCTGCAGCGTGTCCCCGCCGCCGACGGCGGCCGTGCTCGCTCCACCCGAGTTCGGGTCGTTCGGCGTGGACCAGGCGGCCTCGCGCGAGTAGAACGAGCCGGCGTCGGTCACGTGGTACGTGCCGAGCACGGCGCGCTGCACCTTGAAGAGGTCCTCCGGGTAGCGGACGTGGCTGAGCAGGCCGGCCGACATCTCGCTGATCGGCTCGACGGTGCTCGGGAAGATCTTCTGCCAGGTCTGCAGGATTGGGTCTTCGGTGTCCCAGGCGTAGAGCGTCACGCTGCCGTCGTAGGCGTCGACCGTGGCCTTGACCGAGTTGCGGATGTAGTTGACGTCGTCGGTCGGGAACTGCTGCTGCGTGTTGGTGTCGGCGATGGCCTGCGACAGGCTCTGCACCTCCGAGTACGGGTAGTCCGCGGAGGTGGTGTAGCCGTCGACCACCCAGACGACGCGGCCGTCGACGACGGTCGGGTAGGCGTCCGAGTCGAGCGTCAGGTACGGGGCGACCTTCTGGACGCGCTGCACCGGGTCGCGGTCGTAGAGGATCTGCGACTGGTCGTTGACGCCGTCCGACAGGAAGATCTGCTCGGACTGGAACTTGATCGCGTAGACGAGCTTCTTGAAGACGTTGTCGAGCGAGGGGCCGCCGTTGCCGTCGAAGGTCGTGTAAGTCTGCTGCTCGCCCTCGGTGCCCGAGGGGTAGTCGAGCTCGATGTTGCGGTCGCCGTCGCCGCCGACGATCGAGTAGCCGGGCGAGTTCTCGCCGAAGTAGATCCGCGGCTCGTAGTCGCCGAGGTCACCGGTCGTCGGGACGCCGGACTCGATGAAGACCGGCTCGCCGTCGGACGAGCGCTGGTTGCCGTACGCGGCGACCAGGCCGTAGCCGTGGGTGTAGACGAGGGTCTGGTTGTACCAGGTCTGGTTGGTGCCGAGGCCGTTGAGGTTCAGCTCGCGGACGCCGACGACGGCGTCCTGCGTCGAGCCGTCGATCGAGTAGCGGTCGACGTCGAGCGCGTTCTGCTGGTCGCCGAAGGAGTAGTACTGGCGGAACTGCTGCAGCTGCGAGAACGCGTCGGTCACGACGGCGGGGTCGAGGATGCGGATGTTCGCCGTGGTCTCCGCGTCGGAGCGCAGGGCGCCCGGCTCGGCGTCGGTGGTCGCGTCGTACGGGATGACCTCGACGTCGGAGACGCCGTAGGCCTGCCGCGTCATGTCGATGTTGTCCTGGATGTACGTCGACTCGAGCGTGCGCTCGTTCGGCTCGACCTGGAACTTCTGGACGACCCACGGGTAGAGCGACCCGACGAGCAGGCTCGCGACGATGAGGAGCGCGGTGCCGATGACGGGCAGGCGCCAGCGGCCGATGAAGGCCGTGATGATGAAGAGGACGGCGATCAGCGCGGAGATGGCGGCGAGGATCTGCAGGCCGGGGATCGTCGCGTTCACGGAGGCGTAGGTCGCGCCGGTGATCCGGGTGCCCTGGCGGCTGAGGGTCGCGTACTGGTCGAGCCAGAGGCTGACCGCCTGCACGAGCAGGTAGAGCGCCGCGATGATCGCGAGCTGGATGCGCGAGGACTTCGAGATGCGGATCTCGCGGCCGTTGATCCGGATCGCGCCGTAGAGGTAGCCGGTGGCGAGGGTGGCGAGCGCCGAGATGATGAGCACGGCCGAGGCGAAGCCGACGATGCTCTGGTAGAAGGGCAGCTCGAAGAGGTAGAACGACGTGTCGAGGCCGAACAGCGGATCGACGTCGCCCGAGGGCGTGCGGTTCCAGAAGGTCAGGCTCGTCTGCCACCGGGTGGAGGAGGAGACGCCGGCGAAGAGGCCGAGGACCGCCGGGATTCCGAAGGTGGCCAGGCGCCGGAGCGGCTCGACGACCTGCTGGTAGCGGTCGATCTGCGAGTTGAGCTTCGCGTAGACCGGGCGCAGCCGGTAGGCGAGCGTCAGGCTCACGAACACGGGGACAGCCATCGCGACGAAGCCGATGACGAAGAGCCCGCCCGCGGCGAACCACTGCGTCGTGAGCACCGAGAGGAACCCGAGCTGGTCGTACCAGAGGATGTCGGTGTAGAGACCGGCGAAGACGAAGAACGCCACCACCAGCACGGCGACCACCACGACCGTGACGGCGAGAACGCTCCGTCTCTTGCGCGGCGGGGCTTCGGTTGCTGCAGAACTCACGGATAAGCCTCTTGATGTGGAGATGTGACGGGAGGCTCCCCATGGTAGGCGACGACCAGCGAGGGGACCTGAGCGTCGCCCTCAGGGAGCGGCCCCGCCGCTCCGCCCTGAGCGGACAGGGCGGCTCGGGCGGGCGGTGGATCTCGATGCGCCCGCTGCGCGGGCTACTCGATCAGCATGCCGCGGTCGTTCGGCGACTCGGTGGCCGCACTTGCTGGTCGAGTAGCCCCGCAGGGGCGTATCGAGACCCGCCGCCGTCAGTTGATGGGGGTCGCGCCGTCGCAGGTCGGCAGGGCGTCGGTGTCGCCCGCGGCGACGCCCTTCAGGGCGGCGAGGGAGTCGTCGAGGGTGGCGACGCTGAAGACCTGGAGGCCGTCGGGCACGTGGCCGACGACCTCGTTGCAGTTGTCGGCGGGCGCGAGGAAGTACTGCGCGCCCGCGTCGACCGCGCCGAACATCTTCTGCCGGATGCCGCCGATCGCGCCGACCTCGCCCGCGGCGTCGATGGTGCCGGTCCCGGCGACGGAGGCGCCGCCGTTCAGCGCGCCCTCGGTGAGCTTGTCGATGATCCCGAGCGCGAACATCATCCCGGCGCTCGGCCCGCCGACGTCGTCCAGCTGGATGTCGACCTCGAACGGGAAATCGAAGGCCGCTCCGGCGACGATGCCGATCACGGCCGCTCCGTCGTTGTCGACCGGGGTGACCTGCACGTCCTGCTCGGCCCCGCCGCGCTCGACGGTGAGGGTGACCGGCTGCTGGGTGCCCGAGGCCTGGACGGCGGCGCGGAGCGCGGTCACATCGGCGACCGGCTCCCCCGCGACGGCGACGATCTCGTCGCCGGTCTCGAGCGCGCCGGCGGCGGGAGAGTCGTCCGGGATCTGCACGACCGAGACGCGCTGCCCGATCGGATAGCCGAGCTCCGTGAGCGCCGCGGCGATCGCCTCCTGCTGCGAGTCGGTCATCTCGGCCTGGTTCGCCTGGTCCCGCTCCTCGACGGTGGAGGACGGCGGGAAGATCTGCGCGACGGGCACGACGGCCTTGGTGCGGTCGAACCAGGCGGTCGCGACCTCGATCCAGGTCGGCAGGCTCTGCGGGTTGCCGACCACCGAGACGGTCAGCATGTCGAGAGTGCCCTCGGTGGGATAGGTCGTCTCGTCCGGGATGGAGATCAGCGGAACGTCCTCGCCGCTCGTGCCGAGGGTGTCGAAGACCGGGCCCGGCTGCTCGATCACGTAGGGGGCGGGGGTGACGCCGAGCCCGACGACGAGTGCGACGCCGGAGAAGAGGACCGCGGGCCCGACCCAGGCGCGCCGGCCGCGCGGGGAGGAGGGGCGCGGGTCGACGGAGAACAGCAAACGGGGGCCTCTCTGGGGACGTGCGGGGCGGCGGCGCCGGCGTGTTCGCGGCGGGCGGAAGCGGGTCGGGGCCGGGCGGTCGACTTCACGTCGTGGCTCCGGACGCTCGGGCTAACGTAGCTTGCACGACTGGGAGTCGTGTCACGATCCGTCGCCCGAACCGGGTGTGCAGAGGCCGGCTCCGTGCGATGAGAGAGGGCTCCCCGAATGGCCGAAGGCGACAACGCGGACCGACCGGGCGGCGGCTCGGAGGACGAGTTCCGCGACATGCTCCGGCAGTTCCTCTCGGGGAACGGCCCGATCGACCCGAGCCAGCTCGCGGGCGCCGCCGGTCTGCCGAACGATCCGGTCGCTCTGCAGAACCTGCTCTCGCAGCTGCAGAGCGCGATGCAGCAGTCGGGCGGCGGGATCAACTGGTCGCTCGCGCTCGAGCAGGCGAAGCAGCTGGCGCGCGCCGAGTCGGTCCCGGTGACCGACGCCGTGCGTGCCCCGCTCGACGGCGCCTTCGGCGTCGCGGCGCTCTGGCTCGACGAGGTCGCGTACGTCTCCGAACTGAGCCGTCCGCCGCGCACCATCAGCCGGCTCGAGTGGATCTCGCTCACGATGCCGGTCTGGACGCAGCTCGCCGAGCCGGTCGCCCTCAGCATCTCCGACGCGCTCACCGGCGTCATGCGCGACCAGGCGCCCGAGGAGATGAAGGCGATGATCGCCGGCGCCGAGGACATGATGCGCGGCATCGGCGGCACTCTCTTCGCCCTCCAGCTCGGCCAGGTGGTCGGCCAGCTGGCCGCCGAGGTCGTCTCCGGCGGCGACATCGGCATCCCGCTGCTCGAGGAGAACGACGCGGCGATCCTGCCGCAGAACGTCGCCGTGTTCGGCGAGGGCCTCGACATCCCGATCGACCAGGTGCAGATCTACCTCGCGGTGCGCGAGCTCGCCCACGCGCGGCTCTTCCGGCACGGCAAGTGGGTCCGGCTCGCCCTGATCTCGCAGATCACCGACTTCGCCCGGGGCATCACGATCGACACCACCCGCCTCGAGGAGCTGGCCGAGAACTTCGACCCGTCCAACCCCGAGGAGCTGCGCGACGCGATGACCTCCGGCGCGCTGATCCCGCCGAAGACCGAGGAGCAGCTCGCGGCGCACGGCCGCCTCGAGACGATGCTCGCCCTGATCGAGGGCTGGGTGGACGTGGTCACCGCCGCGGCGACCACCCGCCTGCCCAGCGCCGGTGCGATCGCCGAGACCGTCCGCCGCCGTCGCGCGTCCGGCGGGCCCGCCGAGTCGGCCTTCGCCACGCTCGTCGGCCTGGAGCTGCGGCCGCGCCGCCTCCGCGAGGCCGCCGCGATGTGGCAGGCCGTCACCGACGCGGTCGGTCCTGAGGCGCGCGACGCGCTCTGGTCGCACCCCGACGTGCTGCCCGGCTCGGACGACCTCGACGACCCGACAGCCCTCGTCGCGCGACTGAGCGCCGAGGCCCGCGGCGAGACCCCGGAGCCCGACGAGATGGACCGCGCGCTCGAGGAGCTGCTGAACGGGACGACGCCCGCGGCGCCGGCGGGCGAGCAGCCCGAGGCCGGCACCGACGGCGGCCGTCCGGACGACGACGGCACCGCTCCCACCGGCGACCGACCGGTCTGATCCTCGCGCGGGAGGGGTCCACGACCTGTGGACAACTCCCGCGCCGCCCGGCCGCTCTCGGCCATGATCTCCCGATGGTCCTCCGGCTCGATCCCCGCTTCCCCCTCGTCTGGCGCTCCGCGACCGCGATGCAGGTCGGACTCGACCACCCGCGGGTCGTGCTGGAGGGCGTCGGCTACGCCGAGGAGCTGCTGGTGCACGCGCTGCGGGTGGGCACCAGCGCGGGCACGGCGCGGCTGATCGCGACGCGCGCCGGCGCCTCGGACGCGCGCGTCGACGAGCTGCTCGCCACGCTGCGCCCGGTGCTGCTGCGGAGCATCGACCCGGATCCGCCCGCGCCGCCGCGGGTGGTCGTCGAGGGCGTCGGCTCGGCGGCCGACGCCCTGCGCAGCCTGCTCCGCGGCGAGGGCTGCGAGCTGGTCGGCGAGGATGCGGTGCCCGCTCTCGCGGTGCTCGTCGCCGACTACGCCGTCGCTCCGGCGCGCGCCGCGCACTGGCTCTCGAGCGACGTGCCGCATCTGGCCGTGGTCTTCGGCGACGAGGCGGTCCGCATCGGCCCCCTCGTCGAGCCGGGCGGCGGGCCCTGCCTGCACTGCGCCTACCGCGACCGGATCGACCTCGACCCGGAGTGGCCGCGGCTGGTGATCCAGGTCCTCGGCACCACCGCATCGACGCGCACCGCCCTCTCCAGTGCCGCGATCGCGGTCGCGGCGGCCGACGCGGCGCTCCGGCGGCTGCACGCCGGCTGGACCGGGCTGCGCAGTGTCGAGCGCACCTACTCCGACGCCTCCGGTGCGTTCAGCGAGCGGCGGCTGGAGCCGCACCGCGGGTGCGCGTGCCGATCTCTGCAAGGAAGCGCGACGGCTCCCGCCGCGTGACCCGGCCCACGGTGGACTGCGACCAGGAGAGCCGCAGCCGCTGACGCGCGCGGGTGATGCCGACGTAGAGCAGCCGGCGCTCCTCGTCGATCGCCTCGAGGCCGCTCGCGTAGGAGATCGGCAGCAGGCCCTCGGTCAGGCCCATCAGGTGCACCGACTCCCACTCGAGTCCCTTGGCGGAGTGGAAGGTCGCGAGCGTGACGGCCGCGCGGTCCGGCTCGTGATGCACCTGCTGGCGGGCGAGGAGGTCGTCGGTGAACTGCTTGAACGTCCAGCCGGCGGGCGCCTCGTCGACCAGCCGGGCGAGGGTGTCCAGCGACTCCCAGCGCTCGCGCACGGCGCCCGGTGCCGACGGCGGCTCGGCGCTCCACCCGAGCGAGCGGAGGACGTCGCTGACCGACTTGAACAGCGGCTCGCCCGAGATGGAGACCGAGGCCGCGCGCAGCTGCATCACCGCCTGCTTCACCTCCGGCAGGTCGAAGAAGCGCTTGCCGCCGCGCAGGTGCGCCGCGACGCCGCGCTCGTGCAGCGCGCGCTCGAGGATCGCCGACTGCGAGTTGGTGCGGAAGAGGATCGCGATGGCGGAGGGGCGCACGCCCGCCTCGATGTCGGCGGCGACGCGGGCCGCCACTCCCCTGGCCTCCGCGACGTCGTCGGGGTAGGCGTCGATCGCCGGCTCCGGGGCCTCCGCGGCGGCGGCGGGGGCGCTCGCGACCGAGTGCAGCACGAGGGCGCCGGGCCGGCCGCGCATCAGCCGGTTCGCGGTCTGCACGATCGGCGGTGCCGAGCGGTAGTTCTCCTCGAGGCGGACGACCGTCGCGGCCGGCCAGCGCGAGCCGAAGTCGAGCAGGTAGTCGGCGCGGGCGCCGGCGAAGGAGTAGATGGTCTGGCTCGCGTCGCCGACCACGCAGAGGTCGCTGCGGTCACCGAGCCAGAGCTCGAGCAGCCGCTGCTGGAGCGGGTTCACGTCCTGGTACTCGTCGACGACGAAGAAGCGGTACTGCTCCCGGACCTGCATCGCCATCGCCGGCTCGGACTCGAGCATCCCCGCGGTGACCAGGAGGACGTCCTCGAAGTCGATCTGCCGGCGCTGGTCCTTCAGCCCCTCGTACTCGTCGACCATCGCGACGGTCTGCTCGAGGGTGAGCCGTCCGGGCAGCGCACGGGTCCGCGCGGCCACCGCGTACTGCTCGAGCGAGAGGGCGGACACCTTCCGCCACTCGATCTCGGCGGAGAGGTCGCGCAGGGTCGCGGTGTCCAGCTTCAGCCGGAGCCGCTCCGCCGCGTGGCCGAGCAGCCGCGCCTTGCCGTCGAGCAGCTGCGGCATCGTGCCGCCTACCAGCTGCGGCCAGAAGAAGCCGAGCTGCGAGAGCGCGGCGGCGTGGAACGTCCGGGCCATGACGCCGCCCGCCCCCAGGACGCGGAGCCGGGAGCGCAGCTCGGCGGCGGAGCGGCTGGTGAAGGTCAGCGCCATCACGCGGGCCGGCGTGTAGACGCCGGTCGCGACGCCGTGCGCGATCCGATGGGTGATGGTCCGCGTCTTGCCGGTGCCCGCGCCGGCCAGGACGCAGACCGGGCCGAGCAGCGCCTCCGCCGCCTCGCGCTGCCCCTCGTCGAGTCCGTCGAGCAGGGTCACGCGACGATGGGGCCGTTCTCGAGCGCTCCCCCGTACCAGTCCTCGATCATCGCGCGGGCGATCGACGAGCGGCCGGGCAGCAGCACCGACTCGAGCGAGTCGTGCAGCTGCTGGCGGGTGAACCAGCGCAGCGCGACGATCTCCTCGCCGTCCGGGAGCAGGTCGGCGGGGGCCTGGTCCTCGGCGAGGCGGGCGGTGAAGCCGATCATCAGCGAGGCGGGGAACGGCCAGGGCTGCGAGCCGAGGTACTGCGGGTCGACGACGCGCATCCCGGACTCCTCGAAGATCTCGCGGACGACCGCCGCCTCGAGCGACTCCCCCGGCTCGACGAAGCCGGCCAGCAGCGAGAAGCGGCCGGTGCCCCACATCGCGTTCGAGCCGAGCAGCAGGCGGTCGTCGGCGTCGAGGACGCAGACGATGATCGCCGGGTCGGTGCGCGGGAAGACCTGGCTGCCGTCGGCGGGCGAGCGGCGGACCCAGCCGCCCTGCTCGATCACGGTGGCCTCGCCGTTGCGCGGCGAGAAGCCGTGCGAAGCGTGCCAGTTGACCATCGCGAGCGCCTCGGTGAACAGGCCGGCGTCGCGGTCGCTGAGGTGCTCGGCCAAGGTGCGCAGGGCGCCCCAGGCGGCGTCGTCGGGCTCGAGGGCGCTCGCCTGCTCGTCCGTGAGCACGGCGGCGACGACGGGAGTGCCGGCGGGCTCGCCCTCGGCGTCGACGGTGGTGCGACCGAGGTAGAGGCGGAGGGCGCCGGCCGGCACATCGGCCGCGGGGCGCAGGGCGAGGCGCTCGCCGTCGACCAGGGCGCGGTCGCCGCGGAGCAGCACGACCCGGGTGGCCGCGTCGGCGTCGAGCTCGTCGAAGAGCTCGGGACGCGCGCGGGCGAGGTAGTCCCGGTCGACCGCCTGACGGGCGAGCGGGAGGCGGTCGGAGAAGGACGGGATCATGCGGGCTCATTTCGAAGCGGTGCCGGGGGGACGGCCGGTGCGGGGCCGAGGAGGTGGCGGGCCGGGCGGCCGGGAGGAGCGCGGCTCCTCGACGGCATCGGCTGGTCAGCGCGTGGCGACCGGCCGGTCGGGTGCCCGGCGACCTACCCTGGTGAGCATGGCCAGATCCCATCTCACTCTAGCCGCGCTGGCCACTTCGGCCGTCGAGGGCCTCGACGTCCGGACCGCGCGCGAATTCACGCACTCGACGCACGGGGACTTCGACTCCGCTCTGCTGACCACGCGCGACGGCGCCCGCCTGGTGGTGCGCGTGCCGACCTCGCCGCTGGCCGAGCAGGAGCAGCTCGGCGACCTCGTCGCCCTGCGCGCGCTCACCGCCGGCATCCGCAGCCGCCTGCCGTTCGATCTGCAGGAGAGCATCGGGCAGACGCCGTTCGACGGCACCCGCGGCGTCGTCTACGGGTACCTCGAGGGCGACCGCGTGCTGATCGACGACGTCGAGGCCTCCAGCGGTCTCGCGGACTCGGTCGGGCGCGCGATCGGCGCGATCCACTCGCTGCCGGCGTCGTTCGTGCAGGAGGCGGGGCTGCCCGTCGCCTCGGCTCGCGACAGCGTCAACGAGACGGTCGCCGTCATCGAGCGCGCCGCCGACACCGGCCACGTGCCCGCCGCGCTCGTCGCGCGCTGGGAGTCGGCCTCCTCCGACGAGGCGCTCTGGCAGTTCGACCCCACGGTCGTGAACGGCTCGATGACCTCCGACTCCTTCCTCCGCTCGGGCGACTCCGTCAGCGCCGTGCTCGGCTGGGCGGCGCTGCGGGTGGGCGACCCGGCCCGCGATCTGCACTGGCTGCTCAGCGCCCCGGGGGCCGGCACGGCGTTCGCCGCGTACTCGCGGATGCGCGCCGGCGCGGTCGACCGCACCCTCCGCCGGCGCGCTCAGCTCTACGCCGAGCTCGAGCTGGCCCGCTGGCTGCTGCACGGTACCGAGACCGAGGACTCGGCGATCGTCGACGACGCGGTCGGGATGCTCGACCTCCTGGTCGACAGCGTCCTCGGCGATCTGTCCGCGCCGCTGTCCACCGACACCGGACCGGTGCTCGAGGTCTCCGAGGTCGAGGAGCTGCTGAACCGCACGCCCGGCGCGCGGACCGGCTCCTCCGCTCACGGCCGCGGGCTCGCCCCCGTCGCCGAGGAGAGCGACTCCGAGAGCTCGCGCTCCGAGTAGAAGCGCTCGGGCCGCAGCACGAGGTCGTCGGCGACGAAGTAGAACACCGCGTCGACGCTCTCGAGCGGCACGCCCTTCCAGCGCGAGTAGGCGAGGCGGTACAGCGCGAGCTGGAACTGCTTGAGCTCGAGGTCGGCCGCGTCCTTCGGGGCGCGGCCGGTCTTCCAGTCCACGATCTGGAAGCCGTCCTCCGTCCGGTAGACCGCGTCGAGCTTGCAGACGACGACGTGCCCGGCCAGCTGGAGGTGGATCTCGATCTCGACCGCCTCGGGACGGCGGTCGGCCCACTCCGAGCGCTCGAACGTCTCGATCAGACGGGCGAGCTGCTCGCCCTCCGCTCCGGCCGCGGTCGCCCCGCCGTCGTCGAGCTCGTCCGGGAAGGTGTCCACCGACTCCGCCTCGCCCTGGATGCCGAAGCGGTTCTCCACCCAGGAGTGGAACGTGGTGCCGAGCCGGGTCTGCCGGTACGGCCGCTCGGGCATCGGCCGGCGCAGCTGCGCGACGACCTCGGCGGGCGTGCTGACGATGTCCTTGAACCGCGAGGCCGGGATGCGGGTCGGCAGGCCGACGCGCTCGCCGCCCGCGAGGCGCACGGCGCGCTCGGCGAGCAGCAGCCGGATGTCCGCTCCGCGGGCGCCGAGCAGCGCCGGCTCGGCGACCCGCACACGCTCGGCCGCCGCGCGCACCCGGTCGCCGCGGGCGCCGAGCGGGTCGTGCGGCCAGTGGAAGGTGCGCGGCGCCTGCTCGAGCGGGTTCTCGAGGTTCGACGGCTCGACCGGCAGCTCCGGGAGGGTGCGTGCCTCGGCGAGGTCGCGGAGGAAGACGCCGGGTCCGCGCGGCTTCGCCTGCCCGGCCCACCAGGAGCCGCTCAGCAGCAGGTGGTGCCGGGCCCGGGTGACCGCGACGTAGGCGAGCCGGCGCTCCTCGGACTCGTTGCGCTCGCGCAGGGTGTCGCCGAAGTCGGCGATCGCGTCGACGACCTCCTTCTGCGTCGCGCAGCCGCGCCAGGCGAGGTCCGGCAGCTCGGCGGCGTCGCCGCGGAAGGCGTAGGGCATCGCGCCGAGGCGCACCCAGCCGCGGAAGCCCTCGACCGGAGTGCCGGGCAGCTCGCCGTCGACCATCCGCGGCACGGCGACCAGGTCCCACTCCAGGCCCTTCGAGCCGTGGATCGTCAGCAGCTGGACGGTGCCGGGCTCCGGGTCCTCGGGCCGAGGCGCGAGGCCGTCGCGCTTGTCCGCCAGCACGAGCCAGCGGAGGAAGCCGTGGAGCGACGAGCCGGTGCCCGCGCCGCGGTCGTCGGTCTGCAGGTAGCCGGACACCGCCTCGCGGAACGCCTCGAGGTTGGCGCGGCCGTCGCTGCGCGACTCGTTGGCCTCCACCTCGATGTCGAGGCCGAGCTCCTGCTCGACCAGCGTGACGAAGTCGAGGAGGTCCAGGCCGGCCCGGGCTCGGAGGCGCGCGAAGAGCGTGCCGGCGTCGTGCAGGCGGCGCAGGCCCTCCTCGCTGAACGAGGACAGCGCGGAGTGGTCGAGCCGGCCGTCCTCGCCGGGGCGTCGCGAGGCGATGAAGTCGAGGGCCTCGATGATCGAGCCGCCCTCGCCCTCGGTGACCGAGGCGCGCATCCGCTCGCGCACCTCCTCGGGCAGCAGCCGGTGCGCGTGGTCGCGCGAGGCGAGCCAGGAGGCGAGATCGCGGAGCGCGCGCAGGTCGCGGACGCCGAGGCGCCAGCGCGCGCCGGCCAGGAGGCGGACCAGCTCGCTGCCCGCCGCCGGGTCCTCCACCACGGTCAGCGCGGCGACGAGGTCGGCGATCTCGGGCTGCCGCAGCAGGCCGCCGATGCCGAGGATGTGGTACCGGACGCCGTGCCGGGAGAGCGCGGCGGCGAAGCGGTCCATGTGCGCGCGGACGCGGAAGAGCGCCGCGGCCGACGGCGGCGCCTCCCCGCGCTCGGCGTTCTCGGCGAGGCGGCCGGCGAACCAGCGCGCGACGTCGTCGGCCTCGTCCTCGATCGTCTCGGGGAAGGTGAGCTCGACGGCGTGGTCGGACGCGCCCGGCCCGGCGGCGAGGCGGTCGACCGGGACGGCGCTGCCCGCGGTCAGCGGCGCGACGACGGCGTTCGCCGCGGCCAGCACCCCGTGGCCGTTCCGCCAGCTGGTCGACAGCGAGAACCGGGCCGCGGAGCCGAAGTCGAGGGCGAAGCGGCCGAGGCCCTCCGCGCTCGCGCCGCGCCAGCCGTAGATCGACTGGTGCGGGTCGCCCACGGCCATCACGCCCTGCTCGGCGAAGAGCCGGGCGAGCAGGCGGGTCTGCAGCACGGAAGTGTCCTGGTACTCGTCGAGCAGCACGACCCGGTAGCGGGCGCGGTGCTCGTCGACGACGCGCGGCACGCGCTCGATGATCCGCAGCGCCAGCGCCACCTGGTCCGAGAACTCGACGAAGCCGCGCTCGGCCTTCGCCTCCTGGAACCGCTCGGCGAGCGCCGTCAGCACCGGCAGCGCGCCGACGGCCTGCAGCGCCTTCTCGAGCTCGCGGTAGAGACCGGAGCCGCTGGAGCCGCGGGGCAGCTCGTCGAGGCGGAGGAAGTCCTCCGCGAAGCCGGCCACCTCGGCCGGGTCGGCGAGGTTGTCGGCGAGGTCGTGCGCGAGCGCGACGGTGAGGTCGGTCAGGCGGTCGATGCTCGCCTCGACCTCGAGGATGCGCGGGTCGGCGGTGTCGGCGACGACCCCACGCGCCAGGTGCCAGGCGGAGGCCTCCGAGAGCACGGTCGCGTCGCCCTCGCGCCCGATCAGCGCGGCGTTGTCGCGGAAGATCGTGTTCGCGAAGGCGTTATAGGTGGAGACGGTGGCGGCCTCGAACGGGTCGGGCTCGGTCTGGCCCTCGCGCAGCGGCAGCAGGCCCGCGGCTCCCAGCTGGTCGATGCGGCGGCCGATCCGCTCGCCGAGCTCGGCGGCGGCCTTGCGGGTGAAGGTGAGGCCGAGGACCTCGGAGGGAGCGGCGAGCCCGTTGGCGAGCAGCCAGAGCACGCGGTTCGCCATCGTCTCGGTCTTGCCGCTGCCGGCGCCCGCGACGACGAGGGCCGGGGCGAGCGGCGCCTCGATGACGGCGCGCTGCTCGACGGTGGGCGGGCGGAGGTCGAGGGCCTCGGCGATGGTCAGGGCGTCGATCACGGGCGGGGCCCTTCCTCGGGGGTCGCGGCGGAGTCGGGAGCGGGGTCGGCGGCCCGAGCGGGGTCGGCAGCGGGATCGGAGTCGGCGGCGGGATCCGGGTCGGCGGCGTCCAGGGACGAGTCCTCGGGCACCGCAGTCTCCTCCTCGTCCGTCTCGACCTCGTCGAGCGCCAGCCGGCCGTCCCCCGAGACCTCCGGCACAGCATGGATCCGGTACCGCAGGGCGTCGCCCGGGGAGAAGGGGACAGCGTCGAGCAGCCCCGAGAAGCCGGCCGAGGCCATCCCCCGCGCGGCGGCGCGGACCCGCTCGCGCAGCGCCTCGAGCTCCTCCTCGCCGAAGCGGGGCTGGACCACCTCGCGGTAGAGCGACCCGCGGACGCCCTTCGCGACGAAGAGCAGCTTCGCGCCGCCGCCCTCGTCCGCACCGGCCGCCTCGATCGCGCCGCTCGCGACGGCGAGCTGGTAGCTGCCGAGCTGCGCGTGCTCGGCGATGTCGGCCTGGCGCGGAGTGCTCCGGCCGGTCTTGAGGTCGACGATGACGACCGAGCCGTCCGGCGCGCGCTCGACCCGGTCGATCGAGCCGCGGATCCGGGCGGGCGGCACGTCGATCTCGAACTGCTGCTCGCGGCCGAGCACCGCTCCCCCGCCCCGCTCGAAGTCGGCGAGGTACGCCGCGAGGCCCTCGACCAGGCGCCGGGTCACCCGCAGCTGCCGCTCGCCGAGCCAGGGCGACTCGAAGACCAGCTCGGGCCAGCGCGACTCCAGCTCGGCCCAGAGCGCCTCCGGCTCGGTGCTCGCCGCGTTCTCGAGCACCCAGTGCACGAGCGTGCCGACCCCCATCGCGGTGCTCGTGGTCGAGCCCGACACGGCGTCGACGAACCAGTCGAGCGGCGAGCGCTCGAACGCCTCGAGCCGGCTGGGCGAGACCGAGACGGGCCGCTCGGGATCGTCGAGGTCGAAGAGCGGCTCGGTGGTGGACGGCTCGAGGACGCCGTACCAGGAGGCCGGGTCGGCACCCGGCACCTCGGCCAGCGTGAGTGCGCGCAGCCCCCGGATCGCGCCAGGTGCCTCGGCCGAGTTCGGCGTCGTCGCGGTCCGGCGGAGCCCCGCGACCGCCCCGCGCAGGGTCAGCGGCACGGCCGAGGCCGCGTCGAGCCGGGGCGCGTCGGGCGGCGTGAGCCGGAAGAAGAGGGACGGCGTCTCGTCCTCGCCCGCGACGGCGCTGAGCACGAGCTGGCGGCGGGCCCGGGAGGCGGCGAGCGCGAACATCCGCAGCTCGTCGTCGAGGGTGGCCTTCCGGCTGTCGAGCGGCAGGTCGCCCTCGCCGCGCGCGTGCCGGATCAGCCCGTCGGGGTCGAGCAGCGAGCCGCGCTGGCGCAGGTTCGGCCAGACGCCGTCCTGCAGCCGCGCGACCACGACCACGTCGAACTCGAGGCCGACGACGGAGGAGGGCGTGCCGATCAGCACCGCGTCCTCGACCGAGCGCGGCGCGAGCGTGTCCTCCGGCACCTCCGCCTCGAGGATCTCGGTGACGAAGCCGATCGCCGAGTGACCGGGCGCCCGCTCGACGAAGCGCCGCGCCGCGCTGAAGAGCGCGACGACGCCGTCGAGGTTGCGGTTCGCCTCGGCCGCGGTGAGACCGGTGCCGAGCGCCAGCTCGCGCCAGGAGGACGCGACGCGGCTCGACTCCCAGGCCGACCAGAGCAGCTCCTCGATCGAGCCCTGCTCGGCGTGCAGCCGGCGGACCCGGTCGATCGTGACGGCGAGGCGCTCGGCCTGGCGCGCCGGGCCGGAGTCGATCGTGGCGAACCGTCCCGGCGCCTCCAGAGCCTCCACCAGCAGCGGATCGCTCGCGCGGATGCCCCCGCCCGCGAGCTCCTCCGCGCGCAGAGCGAGCCGCAGCCGCCGCAGGCCGAGCCGGTCGACCCCGCCGAACGGGCCCAGCAGCAACTCCGCCGCCAGCTCCGCGTCCAGCGGCCGCTCGCCGACCGCGACGCCGATCAGCACGAGCAGCGCCCGGGCGGCGTGATCGTCGCGCAGGGCACGGCCGGCCAGCACGGAGCGCGTGGGCACCTCGGCGACGGCGAGCGCCTTCAGCAGCGGCTGCACGGCCGCGCCGGAGCGGACGACGACGGCCATCCGGCGCCACGGCACGTCGTCCCGGAGCCGCCGCTCGCGCAGCAGTCGCGCCACCGTCGCCGCCTCGCGCGCCGCCGTCGGGGCGTGCAGCACCAGCAGCGGGGTGGGCGCCCCCTCCTCGTCGGCGGGGGCCTCGGCCGCGCGCTGGCGCCCGGCCGCCGCGGTCCCGATCCGCTGGGTGGCCGCGGAGACGAGGGCCCGCAGGGCCGCACCGTGCCGGTGCACGCGGCCGAGGACCAGCGTCTCGGCGTCGCGCACGCCGATCGCCGGGCCGAAGCGGCCCAGGGTGTCGGAGGCGGCGCCGCGGTAGGCGCTCGTCGCGACGTCCGGGTCGCCGAACGCGAGCACGGTGACGCCGCGCGCGGCGACGGCTCGCAGCAGCACGACCGTCGACTCGCTCGCCTCCTGCATGTCGTCGACGACGACGAGGCGGAGCGCCCGGATCCGCTCGCCCCCGCCGCCGTCGCGGATCGTCTCGGCCGCGAAGGCCGCGAACTCGGCGGCGTCGAGCTTCGTCCCCGCCTGCGGGGCCATCCAGTCGACGACGTCGCGGAACTCCTCGAGCACGGCGGCGGCGGCCGACCACTCGCCGCGGTCCGCGCCCACGGCGAGCCGGCGGATCGCGGCGGTGTCGAGGCCGTGCTCGGTGGCCCGCATCCCGAACTCGCGCAGCTCGGTGCGGAAGGTGCGCAGCCGCAGCACCTCGGGGCTGAACTCGTCGGGCCAGCGCGGCCCGGTGCCCTCCTCGAGGTGCCCCTCGAGCAGCTCGGAGAGGATGACGTCCTGCTCGCCGCCGGTGAGGAGGGTCGGCCGGTCGATCCCGAGCTCCTTGGCGGCGGCGGTCACGGCCTCGAAGGCCAGCGAGGTGGCGGTCCGCGCCAGCGGCCCCCGCGTCGGGACGCCGAGCCGCAGCGCGAGCACGTCGCGCAGTGCCGTCGCGGCCGTGCGGCTGGCGGCGAGCACGGCGATCGATTCCGGCTCGTACCCGCGCTCGAGCACGCGCTCGGCGACGAGCTCGACGATAGTGCGGGTCTTGCCCGAGCCGGGGGCGCCGAGCACCGCGGCGCTGCGGCCGTCCGGCAGGGCGAGGACGGCGCGCTGCGACGCGTCGAGGACGAGCCCCTCGCCGGCCGAGCCGTCGCGAGCGGGAGCCTCGTCGGAGGCGGGTGCCGGGGTTCGAGGAGCGCTCACGCGACCACGCTAACGAAGACCGCCGACACTGCCGCGCGCCCTCGGGCGGCCCCTCCCGAGCCGGGTCCGCTCAGCGCGAAACCGGCGTCGGCCGCGCCGCCCGGTCCCGTATCCTGACAGCCACGTCCCCTCCCGAAAGGCACTGCTGGTGGAAATCCGTATCGGAATCGTCAACACCCCGCGCGAGCTCAACTTCGAGTCCTCGCTGTCCGTGGCCGAGGTCGAGAAGACGGTGACCACCGCGCTCGAGGCGGGCGCCAAGGTCCTCCGCCTGCGCGACGAGAAGGGCAAGATCTACATCGTCCCCACCGAGACCATCGCCTTCGTCGAGGTCGGCTCCGAGGAGTCGCGCCGCGTCGGCTTCGTCGCCTAGCCCCTCCCGCACGGTCACGTCGTGGAGCTCCTCTTCATCACGCTCGGCGGGATCCTCCTGGGCCTCGCCGCCCGCTACGGGCTGCCGCACCGGCACCTGCACGGGTCGGTGCTGATCCCCGCGCTCGGCGGTGTCGTCGCCGCCGTCGTGTGGGTCGCGCTGACCTGGGCCGGTCTGCCCTGGGACGGCGGACTGATCTGGATCCTCGCGCTCGGCCTCGCGGCCGTCGCGGTCCTCGCGGCCGACGTCGCGCTGGGCCGGGCGCGCACCCGCCGCGACGACGCCGCCCTCGAGGCGATGCTCGCCGGCCGGGTCGCCCCGGACCGCGTCGCTCCCTGAGCGCCGCCCACCACCACGCGAAGGCGCGGGAGTCCCGGACTCCCGCGCCTTCGTCGTTCCCGGGTCCGCCGCCTCAGGCGGGCAGGGCCCCGACCGGGGTCGTCGCGGCGAGCGCCTCCGCCACCGCCGCGCGGATCGGCTCCACGATCGGCAGCATCCCGGCGAACTCCGCGGCCAGCCGCTCGGCCGCCGCGCTGAGCGGCCCGCCGCCGATGATCACCGCCTCCGCCCCGGCTGCCTGCGCCCGCAGCACCGCGGCGTGCAGCTCGCCGTGCATTCGGTCCGGGTCCTCGAGCTCCTCCGCCGGCGACGCCGTGAGGAAGCAGCCCGCGTAGGCGCCGAGGCCCCCCGCATCCGCGACGAGCGCCCGGAGCACCGGCTCGAGCCGACCGGTCGTCGTCGCGATCGCGAACCGCCGGCCGCCCGCGCTCGCCGCGCGCACGGCCGCGGCTCCGATGCCCACGACCGGCAGCCCCGTGGCCTCCGCCGCCTCGGCGGCACCCGGATCGCCGAACGCGGCGACCACGATCGCGTCGGGCGCGTGCAGCAGCACCGCGCGTCGAGCCGCGGTCACCACGTGCGCCGCCGCGGCGGAGAGAGCGGAGGGCGTCGTGATGATCGAGGGCCCCTGCGCCACCGTCTCCCCCACGATCCGGACGTCCTCCCCGCGCACCGCGTCGCGGGCGACCGCGACGAGGAGCCGGGTGGTCGCGACCGAGGTGTTCGGATTCACGACGACGACCGTGCGCTGCACGCTCAGTCCTCCGCCATCGGGCGGCCGACGGTCTCGCGCGGGAACTGCACGGCGATCGCGCAGATCGCGAACAGCCCGGCGAGGAGGGCGAACATCCCGCCGACCCCCGAGGCGTCGAGCACGGCGCCGGCGAGGAGCGGGAACAGTCCGCCGGAGAGCGAGCCGAGGGCGAGGATCACCGAGGTGCCGAGGCCGCGGATCCGCGTGGGGTACTGCTCCGGAGCGAACAGCCAGATGGTGGTGTTGAGCACGATCACCGAGAAGTTGAAGAGGAAGCCGAAGACGAGCACCAGTGCCACGGTGGTGCCGAGGAAGCCGAAGCCGAGACCGGCGCCGATCCCGAGCAGGGCCGCGACCGTGAGCGTGAGCTTGCGCGGCAGCCGACGGGCGGCGAGCGCCGCGACCAGCGCTCCGACGAGGGAGCCCGACTGCATCACGAGGGTATACCAGAGCGCACTGGTGATGTCGAAGCCGCGGGAGGTGAGGATCAGCGGGATCAGGGTGAGCATCGAGATCTGCGCGGCGTAGGACATGCAGACCGCGACGCCCAGGGCGATCGTGGTGCGGCGGTGGCGTCGACCGAAGAGCTCGGTCCAGCGCGGGGTGCTCGCGGCGGCCACGGGTCGGTCGGCGGCACCGCCCAGGTAGTCGACCTCGTCGGTCACGGGCCGGTGCAGCCGGCCCTGCGCGAGCCGGTTGATGACGGTGTTCGCCTCGGCGACGCGACCGCGGGCGGCGAGGTAGCGGGGAGTCTCCGGCAGCGCGCGCCGGTAGACCACGACCGCGAGGGCGGGGATCACCAGGATCCCGAAGAGCCAGCGCCAGCGGTCGTCGCCGGTGAAGACCGAGAAGACGATGACGCCGAAGAGCGGGGCGAGCATGTTGCCGAGTCCGGCCGCGGCGACGTTGATCAAGCCGACGGCGGTGCCGCGGTGCTTGGCGGAGAAGAACTCGGCGAGCATGATGACCGCCGTCGCGATCTCGCCGCCGAGGCCGAGGCCGACCAGGAAGCGCGCCGCGACCAGGATCTCGTAGCTGGGCGCGAAGGCGCAGAGCAGCGAGCCGACGGCGAAGATCATCAGGTTCGCGCCGAGGAGGGTGCGCCGCCCGATCCGGTCCATCACCACTCCGGCGAGGACCCGGCCGAGCGCGACCGCCGTGAAGGTCGCCGTGTTGAGCAGGCCGATCTGCGCGCCGGCGAGTCCCCAGTCGGCGGCGAGGATCGGGCCGGCGACGCCGACCGTGTTCTGCTCGATCGCGTCGAAGAAGACGCCGAAGAGGATCATCGCGACGATGCCCAGGTGGGCGCTCGTGACTCCGATGCGCGAGTAGGCGGCCTCGATGCGGTCGCCCATCGTCGTGGCGGGGGGCGGGTTCGTGACGGTGCTCATGGGGCGGGTCCTTCCGGCGGAGTGGCAAGGGAGGCGCTCGGTATACCGAGGCACGTCGATCACGGTAGATCCGATCCGGCGCCAGGGTGTTTCGGGCAGATGAAGACGGCGTTACGAGGGCCGACGGGCTTCTCCTACGCCGCCCGCTACCCTTCGAGGACGGAGAACGGGTAGACCGACAGGAGCGCCGATGCCGACGAAGAGTCCCGCGCAGACGATGTCGCAGCGGGTGTACGAGGAGCTGCGCGCGCGCATCCTCGACGGCCGGCTGCCCGCGGGCGAGCCGATCCGCGAGCGCGATCTCGCCACCGAGCTCGCCGTCTCGCGCGTCCCGATCCGCGAGGCGCTGCCCTGGCTCGAGCTGGCCGGCCTGGTCACGGTGCGCCCGCGCAGCACCGCCGTCGTCTCGATCGTCCGGCGGCGCGACGTCGAGGAGCTCTACGACATCCGCTCGGCACTCGAGCCGCTCGTGGCCCGCAAGGCCGCGGAGGCGGTGGCCCGCGGCGCCGACGCCTCGGCCCTGACCGCCGTCGTCGCCGACGCGAGCGCCGCCCTCGCCGCCGGCGACCTCGCGCGCTTCCACTCCGAGAGCGGCCGCATCCACGGCGCGATCGAGGCGATCGCGGGCAACCGGCTCCTGATCACCACGATGCAGCCGCTCGACGAGCGCAGCAACCGTCTCAACATCGCCAACATCCAGGCCGAGCCGGGCGTCCGGCACGACGAGCACGTGCGGCTCGCGGAGGCGATCGCCGCCGGCGACGCCCCGCTCGCCGTCTCCGTCGCCCACGCCCACGTCGAGTGGGGCCGCGCCCGCACCGTCGCCACCCTGGCCCACGTCCCCGGCTTCATCGACGACTGACGCGGCGGCCGGACCCTGCTGTGGAGGTGCACGCGCAGCAGCCAGATCATGCTGATCGAGTAGCCCGCGGAGCGGGCGTATCGAGATCCACCACCGTCAGCAGGACGACTCTGCTGACCCGCCCTGCTGATGACGGAGGGTCTCGCTACGCCCCTCCGGGGCTACTCGACCAGCATGAGGCGCGGCACAGGCCGAGCTCCGGCACGCGGATCTCCCTCGGGCACGCGGGAACCGGCGAATCCCGCGAGCCGGAGGCGTAGGAGCCCCGGCCCCCACTCGCGCCGGGGCCTCAGGCCGTCAGGCCGAGCGCGTCCATCCGTCGGGTGTGCGAGGCGATGAGCTCGGTGAAGACCGGCTCGATCCTCGACTTGTCCGAGTCCGGGTTGCCCGAGCCCATCAGCGCCGAGCGCGCGACGAGGAGCGTGTCGCCGACCAGGCGGCGGCCCCAGACCGCGAGCCGGGAACCGAGGCGCTCGTCCGCGGCGATCTCGCGGCGGAGGATCGCGACCAGGCCGTCGACGCCGGTGTCGGCACCGAGCGTCTGCGCCATCCGCGGGCCGACGTCGTTCGGCAGCCCGCCGGTGAGCCGGATGAAGAAGTCGTCGAGCAGTCCGGCGGTGATGTAGGCCGACAGCAGCGTCTCGTGCAGGTCGGCGCCGCGGGTGAGGTGCTCGAAGGTGTCGATGGCCGGCCGGAACGGTGCCATGGCCTCGCTCGGCTCGACGTCGCGCCGGCGCAGCTCGGCGACGACCGCGTGGTGCTTCGCCAGCGCGGTGCCGGCGGCGGCCGAGATCGCCTCCTTGTCGGCGAGGTCGTCCGTGCCCGCCACCCCGCGGGCCAGCGCCTCGAAGACGGCGAGCTGGAGATAGGCCACCTGCCCGAGGTAGGGCAGCAGCTGGGGGCTCAGGTCGGCCAGATCGACGCGATCGCGCTTGCTCGTCGACTCTCCGCGCGGGGTCAGTCGGGGGGCTTCGCCGAGCGGACGTCGACGTCGGAACCAGGCTGCCATCCGATCAGTGTAGAGCGCGCGCCGCCCGCGGTTCCGGGCCCGAGGACCCCTGTGGCGGTAGACTCGCCGGGATGTCACCGGCGCTGGATCGGTGACCCTGCGCCCGAGTCGTACAGGGGCGTGGACCGTTCGACACGACAGGCGCTTCACTCCGTGACTTTCTCCGACCTCAAGATCGACGACGACATCGTCGCCGCACTCGCCGCCAAGGGCATCCTCGAGCCGTTCCCGATCCAGGAGCAGACCATCCCGCTGGCCCTGCAGAAGCAGGACATCATCGGGCAGGCCAAGACCGGCACCGGCAAGACCTTCGGCTTCGGCCTCCCCCTCATCCAGGCCCTCGGCAACGACCCCCAGCCCGGCGTCAAGGCACTGATCGTGGTGCCGACCCGCGAGCTGGCCGTGCAGGTCACCGAGGACATCGAGCTCGCCGCCTCGAACCGGCCGACCAAGATCGTCTCGATCTACGGCGGCAAGGCCTACGAGGGTCAGATCGAGCAGCTCAAGGCCGGCGCGCAGATCGTCGTCGGCACCCCGGGCCGCCTGCTCGACCTCGCCGGTCAGCGCCTGCTCTCGCTCGCGAGCGTGCAGACGATGGTCCTCGACGAGGCCGACAAGATGCTCGACCTCGGCTTCCTCTCGGACATCGAGAAGCTCTTCGCGCAGACCCCGGCCACCCGCCACACCATGCTCTTCTCGGCGACGATGCCCGGCGCGATCGTCGCCCTCGCCCGCCGCTTCATGAACAAGCCGATCCACATCCGGGCGACGGACCCCGACGAGGGCATCACGCAGGCGAACATCAAGCACATCGTCTACCGGGCGCACTCGCTCGACAAGGACGAGGTCATCGCCCGCATCCTGCAGGCCGAGGGCCGCGGCAAGACCGTCATCTTCACCCGCACCAAGCGCGCGGCCGCCCGCATCGTCGAGGAGCTCAACGACCGGGGCTTCAACGCCGCCGCCGTGCACGGCGACCTCAACCAGGAGCAGCGCGAGCGCGCGATGGCCGCGTTCAAGGCCGGCAAGAAGGACATCCTGATCGCGACCGACGTCGCCGCCCGCGGCATCGACGTCAACGACGTCACCCACGTGATCAACCACACGATCCCGGACGACGACCAGACCTACCTGCACCGCGTCGGCCGCACCGGCCGCGCCGGCAAGACCGGCATCGCCGTCACCTTCGTCGACTGGGAGGACCTGCACAAGTGGGCCCTCATCAACCGCGCGCTCGAGTTCGGCCAGCCCGACCCGGTCGAGACCTACTCCTCGTCGCCGCACCTCTACGAGGACCTCGCGATCCCCGTCGGGACGAAGGGCCGGCTGAAGCCGACCCCGATCCCCGCCGAGGCGAAGGCGGACGCCCGCCCCGACCGTGCTCCCCGTCAGCGCGAGCCGCGGGAGCCGCGCGAGGGCGGCCGCGAGCCGCGCCGCCGCAGCCGCGGTGATGCCGCCGAGACCGCTCCCGCCGCGACCGAGGGCGAGCCGGTGCAGACCGGCCAGGCCCCCTCGAGCGAGAGCAAGGAGCACCACGACGGCAACAGCGAGCCCCGCCGCCGCACCCGCCAGCGCCGCCGCAGCCCCCGCCCGGACGGCTCGGCGTAGCAGCCGCTTCATGGTGGTCGAGTAGCTCCGCAGGAGCGTATCGAGACCCGGCCTCGAGCAGCGCAAGCTTCTGACGCCGGTGGATCTCGATACGCCCGCTCCGCGGGCTACTCGATCAGCATGGAGGACCGCTCCGCGGGCTGATCGACCGGCGTGAGAAGCATGCTGGTCGAGTAGCCGCGCAGCGGCGTATCGAGACCCGCCCCGCCGCGCCGTCGTCTCGGCTCAGCCCGCCCGCGCCGCCCGGCGGATCGCGTCGACGGTCGCGCGCTCCGTCGTGTTCTCGCCGAGCCGGTTCGGCTTGCCGGTGCCGTGGTAGTCGCTCGACCCGGTCGTGACGAGGGAGTACCGCGCGGCCAGCTCGCGCAGCCGCCGCTTGCCCGCGGCGGTGTTCTCCCGGTGCTCGACCTCGAGGCCGAAGAGCCCCGCGTCGACCAGCTCCGGCAGCATCGACTCGATCGCGATGCCGCGGGTACTCGTGGCGGGGTGCGCGATCACGGGCACGCCGCCCGCGGCCCGCACGAGCCGCACCGCCTCGACCGGATCCGGGGCGTAGTGCGGCTGGAAGTAGCCCCCGCGCCAGTCGAGGATCCCCGCGAACGCCGCCGAGCGGTCGGTCGCGAGCCCGCGGGCGACCAGGGCGTCGGCGATGTGCGGCCGCCCGATCGTGGTGCCGGGGCTGGTCTGCGCCAGCACGTCGTCCCAGGTGAGGTCGTAGTCGGCCGCGATCGCCGCGACGATGGCCTGCGCGCGATGCGAGCGCTCCGAGCGGATCCGCGAGGTCTCGGCCACGAGGCCGGGGTCCTCCGGATCGGGGAGGTACGCGAGCACGTGCACGCTCGCCCAGCCGACCCTCGAGGAGAGCTCCATCCCGGGGAGCAGATCGATGCCCGCCTCCTCGGCCGCGGTGATCGCCGCCGCCCAGCCGCGGGTGGTGTCGTGATCGGTCAGCGCGACGCCGCCGAGACCTGCCGCAGCGGCCGCGCGGACGAGAACCTCGGGCGGCTCGGTGCCGTCGGAGACGAGCGAATGGGTGTGGAGGTCGTACCCGCCTCCGGGGACATGCATCCGGCCATCGTAGACGCGCGTCCTGCGGACTCCCCGGGACCGATGCCCTAGCCTGGGCCGGGATGGGGACACGACTGGTCAAGTTCGCGGTGGCGCTCGCAGTGGCGATCGTACTGCTGGTGGTCGCGGCACCCGGCTTCTTCGGCCTCGCCGGTCAGACGCCCTTCGCGCAGCTGGTCTCGTTCCGCGCCGCCACCGCCCTGGCCGCGGTCGCCGGAGCCGTCGTCCTCGTCGTCGTCGCGGTGCTCGTCGAGCCCGTGCGCCGGCTCGCCCTCGTCCTCGGCGCCCTCGGGGTCGCCCTCGCGCTCGTGCTCGGCGGCCTGCAGGCGGTCCGCGGCAACGACTCCGCCCCGCCCCGCGCGCACCGCCTCGGCGATCTGCGCGTCCTGAGCTGGAACCTCCTGCACGACGGCGTCCCCGCGGAAACCGTCGCCGCGCTCGCGAACGCGAACGCCGCCGACGCGGTCGCGCTGCTCGAGGTGTCCCAGGAGCGCGCCCAGCAGGTGGTCGACGTGCTCGCCGCCGCCGGCCGGCCGATGACCCTCCACCTCGTCGCGGGCTCCGGTCCCAGCGACGGCACCGCCCTCCTCCTCTCTCCCACCCTCGGCGGCTACTCGGTCGACGCCGCGAGCACGCCGACCGCGACCAGCGCGTCCCTCGTGGCCCGCCCCGACACCCCGGACCGCCCGGTGATAGCCGCCGTGCACACCACCGCTCCGCTGCCCGCTCAGGCGACCGAGTGGCGCAGCGACCTGGCCAGGCTCGCCGACCTCTGCACCGCCGAGGAGGACCTCGTCGTCCTGGGCGACCTCAACTCCACGCTCGACCACTGGTCCGCTCTCCCCGGCGACTCCGACCTCGGCGGCTGCGCGGACGCCGGCCGGCTCGCGAACGCCGCGGCGGTCGGCAGCTGGCCGACGAGCCTCCCGCCGGCCCTCGCCGCCCCGATCGACCACGTGCTGTTCTCCGGTCGCTGGGACGTCTCCGGCTTCGACGTGCTCAACGACCAGGACGACGCCGGCAGCGACCACCGCCCGGTGATCGCACAGCTCTCGGTCCGCGGGATGGTCAAGGAGTCGTCCTGACCGCTGCCCCGGCCGCCTGACCCCGCCCCCGGTCGCCGTGTCAGGCGCAGGGAGGAGAATGGCGGCATGACGAACACGGACGAGCAGACCACCACCGCCGCACCGGAGACCGTCGCCGCCGCCCCCGCGCCGCGCGCGACCACGAACCGCTCCACGACCCCCGGCTCCGACCGGTTCCGCGACTTCATCGCGTCCGGCTGGGCCGAGCGCGAGGACGCTCTCCCCGAGCCGCGCGAGCAGGCCGCCTTCGCCGCGCGCCGCCGCGAGCGCCTCTCGGCCCTGCACACCGGCGTCCGGCTGATCGTGCCGGCCGGGCGGCTGAAACAGCGCGCCAACGACACCGACTACCCCTTCCGCGCGCACTCCGCCTTCACCTGGCTGACCGGCTGGGGCTCGGACTCGGAGCCCGGCGCCGTGCTCGTGCTCGAGCCCGCGGGCGAGGGCCACACCGCGACGCTCTACTTCCGCGAGCGCGCCGGCCGCGACTCCGACGAGTTCTACGCCAACTCCGAGATCGGCGAGTTCTGGATCGGCCCGCGCCCCTCGCTCGCGCAGGTCGCGGCCGACCTCGGACTCGAGACCCGGGGCATCGCGGAGCTCGACGCCGTCCTGGACGCCGGCGATGCGCCGGTCGCGGTCCTCCGCGAGGCGGACCCCGTGGTCACCGCGCGCGTGACCGCGCAGTCGCCCGGCGCGGAGACCCGGGCCGACGAGCGCGACACCGCCCTCGAGCGCGACCTCTCCGAGCTGCGCCTGGTCAAGGACGAGTACGAGATCGCCGAGCTGCGCGCCGCCGTCGACGCCACCGCCCGCGGCTTCGAGGACGTCCTCGCCGACCTGCCCCGCATCGTCCGGCACGAGCGCGGCGAGCGCCTGATCGAGGGCGTCTTCAACGGCCGTGCCCGCGCCGACGGCAACGCGGTCGGCTACGACACCATCGCCGCCGCCGGCGCGCACGCCTGCATCCTGCACTGGACCCGCAACGACGGGCCGGTGCGCCCCGGCGACCTGGTGCTCCTCGACGCCGGCGTGGAGCAGGAGAGCTACTACACCGCCGATATCACCCGCACCTTCCCCGTCGACGGCCGCTACACGGAGGCGCAGCGCCGCGTGCACGAGACGGTGCGGGAGGCGGCCGACGCCGCGTTCGCGATCGTCCGGCCCGGTATCCGCTTCCGCGAGGTGCACGCCGCCGCGATGGCCGTCATCGCCCGGCGCACCGCCGAGTGGGGCCTGCTGCCGGTGAGCGCCGAGGAGGCGCTCGAGGCCGACAACCAGCAGCACCGCCGCTACATGGTGCACGGCACCAGCCACCACCTGGGCCTCGACGTGCACGACTGCGCGAAGGCCCGCCGCGAGATGTACCTGGACGGGATCGTCGAGGCCGGCATGGTCTTCACGATCGAGCCGGGGCTCTACTTCCAGCCCGACGACCTCACCGTGCCCGCCGAGCTGCGCGGCATCGGCGTCCGGATCGAGGACGACGTCCTCGTGACCGCCGACGGCGCCGAGAACCTGTCGGCCGGCATCCCCCGCTCCGCCGACGACATCGAGGCGTGGATGGCGCGGCTGGCCGGCTGAGGCCCTACCCGGACGGATCCGGGTCGGCGTCGGCGTCGCTCAGGCGGCGACGGCCTCGACCGGGTTCTGCCGGGCAACGGCGCGCGCGAGCCCCTCGAGCAGGACGGCGAGCTGCCCGGCGGGGGCCGCCGGATCCTCGGGGTGCCACTGCACGCCGACGATCGGCGCGTCCCGGTGCTCCAGCGCCTCGACGACGCCGTCCTCCGCCCGGGCGACGACCCGGAGGCCGGGAGCGAGCGCGTCGACCGCCTGGTGGTGCGCGCTCTGCACGGCGAGCGCCTCCGCGCCGAAGAGGCCGCCGAGGGTCGAGTCCGCGGCGAGCACCACGTCGTGGCGGTGCATGCGCTCGTGCACCGGTGCATCGGCGTTGAGGTGCGCGGCCTCCGGGCCGAGGTCCGGGACGAGCGTGCCGCCGAGGGCGACGTTGACGATCTGGAGTCCGCGGCAGATGCCGAGCAGCGGGGTGCGGCGGGTCAGCGCCCGGCGCACCAGCGCGATCTGGGCGGCGTCGGCCTGCTCCGCGTGCGGGCCCTCGCCGGCGTAGCCGCGGGCGACGCCGTAGCGCTCGGGGGCGATGTCCTCGCCGCCGGCCAGCACGATCGCGTCGGCGCCGAGCGTGCGCTCGAGCAGCCGCGCGGTGCCGAGGTCCTCCGCCGCGAAGCGCTCCGCCTCCCAGCCGAGCTCGCGGGCGAGGCCCAGGATGCGGCCGTTGAGCATCTGCACGTAGGCGTGGTACTCGTCGCGTCCGGGGCGTGCCGAGGCGACTTCGACGATGGCGAGCGTTCCTGGCATGCCTCCATCCTGGGCGGGGTCGCGCGGCGGGTCGAGCCGCGACGACACGGTCGGTAACACAGGGCCCGTACGATCACGGAGTGACCTCGCCGCCCCCGTCCCTCCCCGAGCGGCTGCACCGCTCCCGGGCCGATGTCTCCGTCCTCGCCGGCACCACCTCGGAGCGCCAGGTGCGCCCGCTCCGCGAGGCGATCGAGGCGGCCGGCGAGCGCGACGACGCCGCCGCGGCTGCGATGCTCGACGCCGTCGAGGCGCAGACGGCGCTGCTCGAGCGCGCCGAGACCCAGCTGAGCGCGCTGGAGCGCTCGGTGCGGGACGACCTCGACCGCGCAGCCACCCTGACCGGCGTCCGGACCGCCGCGCAGCTCGCCTCCGCCGCCGACGTCGCGACCGCCTGCGCCGCCGCGACCGGCCTGCTGCTCAGCGCCGACGACGCGCGCGCCTCGGACGTCCGCCACGACCCCTCCGCCGTGCTCGCCCTGCTGCTGGAGGCCGACGCCGCGCTGGACGCCGTGGTGGCGGGCTACCGCGAGCCGCGGGCGCAGGCCGAGCGGCAGCTGCTCCTGGTCGAGGGCGCGCGCACGGTCGCCCTGCTCGGGGCCGACGCGGTCGCCCTGCTGGCGGCCGTGCACGGCGAGCGGATCACCGCCGCGCCGCGGATCCTCGCCGAGGAGACCCGCGCCCAGCTGGACGCCGCCCTGCACCTCGCGGCGGCCGATCCCGCCGCAGCGCTCGAGCAGGCGAGGGCGGCCGACGACCGCGCCCGCTCCGCGCTGGACGAGGCGCTGCTCGACCTCGACGGCCCCGAGGCGCCGTCCGCGGATCCGCTCGCGGGCGCGCCAGGCGAGCTCCCCGCGGCCTGATCGGGCGGAGCCTCGGGCCCCGCGAGCCGCGTGCCATAGTGAGAGCCATGGTCTCCTTCCTCGTCGTCCCCCAGTGGCAGGGGTCCGCCTCGACGCGGGCCATGCGCCTCGTCGACGGAGCCGAGGCGATCCGCGGCGATCTGCCCTCCTCCGCCACGGTCGTCGTCGACGTCCCTCCGGAGGCGGGCGACGCGCAGGACACCGGAGTCCGTCGCTACGCGTCCGTCGCCGTGACCGCCGAGCGGGTCCGCGAGGCGCTGGCCGGCCGTCCCGGGCCGATCGTGACGATCGGCGGCGACTGCGGCGTGGAGTTCGCGGCGATCGGGCACGCGGTCCGCTCCTCCCCCGGTCCGGTCGCCCTGGTCTGGCTCGACGCGCACCCCGATGCGAACACGCCGGAGACCTCGCCGAGCGGCGCGTTCTGCGGCATGGTGCTGTCGGCCGTCCTCGGCCGCGGCGTCGGACTGCTCAGCGCGTCCGTCGCGGACCGGATCGCGGACGAGCATGTCGTGCTCGCCGGCGTCCGCGCCTCGGACCCGGGCGAGCTCGAGGGACTGCTCGAGCGCGACGCCACCCACCTCGGCGTCGATGCGCTCGATCCGGAGGCGCTCGTCGCCGCCGTCGAGGCGACCGGTGCCGGCTCGATCTACGTGCACATCGACCTCGACGTCCTCGACCCGGCCGAGGTCGCCGGTCTCTTCGACCCCGTGCCGTTCGGCGTCCCCGCCTCGCGGCTGGTCGAGTGCCTCGCCGCGCTGCGGGCCCGGTTCCCGCTCGCGGGCGCGGGCCTCACCTCGTTCGCGCCCTCCTCGCCGACCGCCGCGGTCGACGACCTGCCGACGATCCTCCGCCTGGTCGGCGCCACGACCCGCGGCGTCTGAGCACTCCGCGGCGTCCGAGCACCGGCCCGCACGCCGTCGGCCTGAGCGGCGACTCCGAATCGGCGCCCCGCCGCGACCCGGTGTCGGCGGCACCGGGCAAGATGGACGGACGCGACCCGAGCGGAGGACCGATGAGCGACGACCGGCGACGTGTGCGCACCGAACGGCGCGGGCACGTGCTCGAGATCGTCCTCGACCGGCCCGAGAAGCGGAACGCCGCCGACTTCCGGCTGCTGAGCGAGCTGGCCGCCGCCTACGGCGAGCTGGACCGCGATCCGGAGCTGCGCGCGGGCGTCGTCCTCGCCGAGGGCGCCCACTTCACGGCCGGGCTCGACCTGGCCGACATCGGGCCGCGGCTCGGCGGCGACGGCCTGGACTTCGTGCCCGAGGGCGGCTTGGACCCGTGGGCGATCCGCACCCGCCCGGTGGCCAAGCCCGTCGTGATCGGCCTGCAGGGCACCTGCCTCACCCTCGGCATCGAGCTGGCGCTCGCGAGCGACGTCGTCGTCGCCGAGGAGTCGGCCCGCTTCGGGCAGATCGAGGTCGCGCGCGGCATCCTCCCCTTCGGCGGCGCCACGCTGCGCTTCCCGCGCGCGGCCGGCTGGGGCGACGCGATGCGCTGGATCCTCACCGGCGACGAGTTCGACGCCCGCGAGGCGCACCGGATCGGCCTGGTCCAGGAGGTGGTGCCCGACGGCACCGTCGCCGAGGCGGCGCGGACGCTCGCCGAGCGGATCGCCGCACAGGCCCCGCTGGCCGTCCAGGCGGCGCTCGCGAGCGCCCGGCTCGCCGTCGCCTCCTCCGACGCCGAGGCCGCCGCCGCGCTGCCCGCCGAGCTGGCGCGCCTCGCCGCCTCCGACGACGCGCGGATCGGCATGCAGGCCTTCCTCTCCCGCACCCGAGCGGAGTTCACCGGCCGATGAGCGAGCAGGCACCCGTGACCACGTCCGTCCCGACCACCACCGGCACCGCCGATCCCGCGGCCCGGCAGCGGTCCGTCCTCGACACCCAGCGCGAGCGCGCGGCCCAGCAGCTCGAGGTCCGCCTGCGCTACGGCGACCAGGTCTGGGAGCTGCGCGAGGTCGACCATTTCGCCGTCTTCTCCCGCCGCTCGAGGGCGCGCCGGGCCGGGCGGGCGCTCGTCGCCTCCGGCTTCGAGATCGCGATCTCGCGCCTGCGGCTGCGCCTCGTGCTGGTCGCGAGCCACCACGCCGCGGTGGACGAGGAGGCGACGACCGCCTTCCTCCGCCAGGTGATCGAGGTCGTCGAGCGTGAGGGCGGGCGCTACGACGGCTGGCGGGCCGAGATCGTGCCCGCGCACTGAGAACGTCCTCCGGGCTGTACGGCGCCGGAGTCCAGGACAGAACGGGCGATCCGCCCCCGAGAACGATCCGGAGAGACCATGACCACGCCGAGCACCGACGCCGCGACCGAGACCGCAGCGACCGACACCTTCGATCTGATCGTCATCGGCGCGGGGCCGGTCGGCGAGAACATCGCCGACCGCGCCGTGCAGGGCGGGCTCACCGCCGCCATCGTCGAGAGCGAGCTGGTGGGCGGCGAGTGCTCCTACTGGGCCTGCATGCCGTCCAAGGCGCTGCTGCGCGCGCCGATGGCGCTGCGGGCCGCCCGTGACCTCCCGGGAGCGGCGCAGGCCGTCACGGGCGGCGTCGACATCGCCGCGCTCCTGGCGCACCGCGACTCCGTCACCAGCGGCTTCGACGATCACGGCCAGGTCCAGTGGCTCGAGGGCGCCGGCATCGAGCTCGTCCGCGGCCACGGCCGCCTCAGCGGCGTGCGCGAGGTGAGCGTCACCGCCCCTGACGGCTCCGTCCGCGTCCTGCACGCCCGGAGCGCCGTCGCCGTGGCGACCGGCACCAGTGCCGTCGTCCCCGACATCCCGGGGCTGCGCGCCGCCTCGCCGTGGACCAGCCGCGAGGCGACCAGCGCCGAGATCGTCCCCGACCGCCTCGTCGTCATCGGCGGCGGCGTCGTCGCCTGCGAGATGGCGACGGCCTACGCCGGCATGGGCGCCACCGTGACGCTGCTCGCCCGGAGCGGGCTGCTCGCCCCGTTCGAGCCGTTCGCCGGCGAGCTGGTCGGCGACGCCCTCCGCGAGCTGGGCGTCGACGTGCGGATCGGCGGCTCCCCTGCGTCCGTCGAGCGCCGCGCCGACGGCACCGTCGCCGTGACCCTGGAGGGCGGCGACGTCGTCGAGGCCGACGAGATCCTCGCCGCCACCGGCCGCGCCCCGCAGACCCGCGACATCGGCCTCGAGGTCGTCGGCCTCGAGGCGGGCGACTCTCTGAAGGTCGACGACACGATGCTCGTGCTCGGCGAGGACGGCTCCCCGGTCGGCTCCGGCACGCCCTGGCTGTACGGAGTCGGCGACGTCAACCACCGCGCGCTCCTCACCCACCAGGGCAAGTACCAGGCCCGCGCCGCCGGCGACGTGATCGTCGCCCGCAGCACCGGCGGCGAGGTGAAGGACGCACCCTGGGGCGCCCACGTCGCCACGGCGGACCACGAGGCCGTGCCGCAGGTCGTCTTCACCGATCCGGAGGTCGCCTCCGTCGGCCTCACCGCCGCCGCGGCCGAGAAGGCGGGCTACCGCACCCGGGTCGTCGACTACGAGATCGGCTCCGTCGCCGGCGCCTCGCTCGCCGCCGTGGGCTACAAGGGAACAGCCCGGATGGTCGTCGACGAGGACCGCAAGGTGCTGCTCGGCGTCACCTTCGTCGGCAAGGAGGTCGGCGAGCTCGTGCACTCCGCGACGATCGCCGTCGTCGGCGAGGTCCCGCTGTCCCGCCTCTGGCACGCGGTCCCCTCCTACCCGACGATCAGCGAGGTCTGGCTGCGCCTGCTCGAGACCTACGGGCGCGACAGCGCGTGAGCGCCCTGCGGCGCGCGGTCGCGGTCGTCGCCCTCGACCCGGCGATCACCCGGCCCGGCTACCTCTTCGCCTGCGCGGTCGGGCTGGCCTGGGGCGCGCTCTGGAGCACGGGCCCGATCGAGCGCCGCAACGGGCTCGTCGTCTTCACCGGCCTGCCCTCCTGGGCTTTCGGCCGCGGCGGCTCCTGCGTCGGCACGAGCTACCTGACGGACAGCAACGTCTCCGACCGCGTGCTCGAGCACGAGGCCGTGCATAAGGAGCAGTGGCGCACCTTCGGCATGTGGTTCCCGCTGATGTACTTCGTCGCCGGCCGCGACCCGCTGCGGAACCGCTTCGAGATCGAGGCCGGCCTCGAGAAGGGCGGCTACGTCCGTGGTCGCTGATCAGACGGGGCGCGTCGTCGTCCTCACCGGGGCGAGCTCCGGCATCGGACGGGTCGCCGCCGGCGCGCTGGCCTCGGCCGGCGCCCGGGTGGCCGTCGTCGGCAGGAACCCGGAGCGGACCCGCGCGGTCGCGGCGGAGATCGGCGGCGATCCGTTCCTCGCCGACTTCGACCGTCTCGACGACGTCCGCGACCTCGCCGCGGCGCTGCTCGCCCTCTATGACGGCATCGACGTGCTCGCGAACAACGCCGGCGGGCTCGTCTCGCACCGCGGCGAGACGGTCGACGGGCACGAGCGGACGGTCCAGAGCAACCACCTGGCCCCGTTCCTGCTGACGCGGCTCCTGCTCCCCCGCCTGATCGAGACCGGGCGCGAGCGCCCCGGTGCCCGCGTGGTCTCCACCGCGAGCGCCGCCAATCGGATCGGGAGGCTCTCGCTCGACGACCTCGACCGCCGGCGCGGGCCGTGGCTGGGCGGCTGGCGCGCCTACGGCACCTCGAAGCTCGCCACGATCCTCTTCGTCCGCGAGCTGGCCGAGCGCCTGCTGCCGACCGCCGTCGACGCCTACTCGTTCCACCCGGGCGTCGTCGCGACCGGCTTCGGCGCCGATTCGCGGCTGATGTCGCTGCTGTCGCTGAGCGGGTCGCCGGGCATCTCCGCCGAGGCGGGCGCCGTCCCGCTGATCACGCTGGCGTCCGAGCCCGACGTCGGCGCGGCGAGCGGCAGCTACTTCGACGGACTCCGCCCCGGCGGCTCCGTGGCGGCGCAGGCCCGCGACCGTCAGCTCGGCCGCGATCTCTGGACACTCTCCAGCCGCCTGGTCGGCGTCCCCGCCGCACTCTGACGGCGGAGGGGACGCGGCGCGAGGCTAGTTGGCCTCGGAGCGGCCCGTCCGCCAGTAGCCCATGAAGGCGACGCGCGTCCGGTCGACGCCGAGCTCGGTGACGAGGCAGCGGCGGATGAGCTTGATCGCGCCCGCCTCGCCGGCGATCCAGGCGTAGAGGCCGGGGTCGGTGCGCTCCGCGGGCACCTCCCAGAGGATCTCGCTGTCGACGTCGACGTCGGACACCTCGACCCCGCGGTGATGCGCCGTGAGGAAGCGGGTCGCCCAGCCGCGGACGGAGTCGCCGAGCTGCGCTCCCGGCGTGGTTCCGGTGCGCACGAGCCAGTGCACGCGGACACCGGCGGGGTGCTGGAGCGACAGGACGTCCGCCGCGCTCGGCACCTCGAGGAAGGCGGCCCCCGTCGCCGAGGCGGGGAGGCTCTCGAGGATCGCGCTGATCGCGGGGACCGCGGTCTCGTCGCCGGCCATCAGCAGCGTCGTCGCGGCACCCGGGTGCCACTCGACGCCGCCGCCGGCCAGCTCCGAGCGGGTATCGGGCGCGATGATGACGACCTGCGCGCCGACGCGGGCCGACTCGACCCACGCGGAGGCGGGGCCGGTGTCGCCGTGCGCGACGAAGTCGACGTCGACCTCGGCCAGCTCGGGGCGGGTCGCACGGATCGTGTAGGTGCGCAGCGGGTTCCGCAGCGCGTCCGGCAGCTCCCGCCAGCGGGTGTACCAGTCGGGAGCGAGGCCGTCCGGTCCGCTCTCGTCCGCGACCGAGCCCATGAAGTCGTGCGCGCTCGAGGTCGGCGTCGGCACGACCAGCTTGATCCGCTGGTCCGGGCCGGTGCAGCCGACCGAGCCGAGATCGTCACCGGTCAGCGTGATCCGGATGAAGTGCGGCGCGATCCGGGTCGCGCGGGCGACGGTCGCGAGATACGGCCGGTAGGCCGGGCGGGCGGGGGCTTCGGTCAGCGGAGGCACCTGTCCAGTCTCGCAGAGAAGGTAAGCCTTACCTAATCCTGAGTGGCTCTCAGCGAGCGGCGTGCTCCGCGGAGACCCGCAGGCGGGCGTCGACGTCGGCGGCGAGCTCCGCGACGACGGCGCCCTCTCCGCCGATCCAGGCGCAGAAGTCGTGCCGGTCGTCCGCCCACGGGTAGTCGCCGTCGACGACGGACATCTCGCCCATCCAGGCGCGCACTGCGCGGTCGAGCGCGACGCCGCGCGCGCAGGCGAGACCGGTGCCGGGAGCGCCGGAGCGCTGCGAGCAGCCGAGCCAGGTGACGCAGACGCGGCCGGGCGCCGAGAGCGGCGGCAGGCCGCGGGCGTCGTCGACCTCGACGAAGACCTGGCCCCGGGCGTTCGCGGGGAGCGCGTCGAGCATGCTCTGGATCCAGGGCACGACGGTCTCGTCACCCGCGATCAGGAACTGCTTGACGTCGACCGGCTCCGAGCCGTCTCGTCCCTCGAACATGCACATCGGAAGTAAGTATAGGCATGCCTAACCTGGCCGGCCAAGGGTGCGGAGCTGTCCGTTCGCCGGGTGTCGGCGGCGGTCCCCCGGAGGCCGGTCACCACTGCGGCGGGTGCCGCCGCTGCCAGCGCGCCCGGCGCTCCAGCTGCGCGCCGATCGACAGCAGCACCGCCTCGCCGCCGGGGCGCCCGATCAGCTGGATCCCCATCGGCAGGCCGTCCGCCGTGACGCTCAGCGGCAGCGCGATCGCGGGCAGGCCGCTCACGTTCACGAACGAGGTGTACGGCGTGTAGCGCACCTGCTGCTCGAAGTTGCGCTCCGGATCCTCGGCGTCGTACCAGCCGACCGGCCGCGGCGTCATCGTCATCGACGGGGTGAGGATCGCGTCGAACGGCGAGAAGGCGGCGATGACCACGCGCTCGTAGGCCGACAGCACGCCCGCCGCCTCCACGATCTCGCGGGCCGAGCGCTTCCGTCCCTCCCGCACCAGCCACTGGGTGAGCGGCTCCAGCAGTTCGAGCTCGTCGCCCTCGACGGGGAGCGTCGACGCCCCGCTCTGCCAGAGCGTACGGAACGCATCCGGGTAGGCGGCGGACGGCGGCAGGACCGCGTCGTCGAGCCCGTGGCCGAGCGCCGAGAGCGCGGCGATGCCCTCGTCCAGAGCGGCGCGCGCCTCCGGAGCGAGCCCGATGTCGTACTCCTCGTCCCAGGGCGAGGCCGTCAGCACGCCGATCTGGAACCGGCCCTCGCCGCGCACAGCGGCACCGAGGAAGGAGCCGTCGCCGTCCCCCGGCGCGGTCAGCGCCGTGCGTTGCGGGACGACGCCGTTGCGACGCTCGAGCATCCCCTCCAGCAGCATCCCGGCGTCCGCCACCGAGCGCGTCAGCGGACCGGCGACGACGAGGCCGCCCACTCCCCCCACTCCGGACAGCGCCGGCACCCGGCCGCGGGAGGGCTTGAGACCGACCAGACCGCAGGCGGCGGCGGGGATGCGGATCGAGCCGCCGCCGTCGGAGCCGGGTGCGAACGGGAGCAGTCCCGCCGCGACCGCGCTCGCCGCGCCGCCGCTGGACCCGCCCGCGCCGCGCGAGGTGTCCCAGGGCGTGACCGTCGGCGGTCCGACGAGGTTCTCGGTGTAGGAGGGCATGCCGAACTCGGGCGCAGCCGTCTTGCCGAGGCTGATCGCCCCCGACGTGTCGAGCACCTGGACGATCTCGTCGGAGGCGTCGGGGACGAACGACTCGCGCAGCCGCGAGCCGAAGGTGGTCCGGACGCCGGCCCGGCGCCAGAGGTCCTTGTCGCCGCTCGGCAGCCCCCAGAGCAGCGCGGTGCGCGGCACGGAGTCGATCGCGGCCACCCGGGCCCGCGCCGCGTCCGCGGTCACGGTGGTGAAGGCGCCGAGCTCCCCGTTCCAGCGCTCGATCCGGGCGAGGTAGTGCTCGGTCAGCTCGAGCGGGGTGATCTCGCCGCGCTGCAGCCAGTCCCACTGCTCCTGGGCGCTGAGGTGATGGAGTTCGAACATGGAACGACCCTATTCCGCCGCCTCGGTGCCGCTCTGGGAGCGTCGAGGTCGGGCGGAACAGGGTCGTGGGGTCGTGCGGGCCTACGCGGCGCGGCGGCCGATCTCGCGGACGCCGTCGTCGGTGCCGAACCGGCTGCCCGGGGTGATGACCGTGTCGCGGTCGACCCGCGCGCCGGTCGCGACGACGGCCGAGCCGCCGATCCGCGAGTAGCTGCCGATGCGGGCACCGGGGCCGATGATGGCCTCCGGGCCGACGTGGACGTTCGCGCCGATGAAGGCGCTGTGCCCGATCATCGCGTCGCGGTCGACCCAGCTGCCGGCGCCGATCCACGCGCGCTCCCCGACGGTGGCGCCGGGTTCGACGTAGGCGCCGGTCTCGACGTACGCCGACGCGGAGACGCGCGATCCCGGAGCGACCATGCCGCGTCCGTTCGCGTGACGGCGGTAGACGATCTCCTCGTCGGCGCCGCGCACTCCCCGTCCCTTGCTCATTCCTGTTCCTGCCATCTGCCTCGAGCTCCTCCGAGCGATCCGATGGGCGAGGCACTCGGGCCTCACCCCGCTATCGAGGACAACAGCGCGCGGGGGTCGTGCATTCCCCGTGCGGGGGGCACTCAGGCTCGGGGCTCGACGACGTCCGCGACGGCGGTGACCACGGTGCGGAACCGCTCCGGCGCGTCCCGGATCCGGCGTCGGGCCAGCACCCCCGCGAGTGCGGACGAGGCTCCCGACGCGACCAGCTCGCACTCGACCCGCGAGCCTTCCTCGTCCGCCAGCACCCGCCACTGCTCGAGGCCGACGACCGGCAGCCGCCGCTCGAGCCCGTCCGCCGAGCGCTCGAACGCCGGCCCGTCGTCGGCGGCGAGAACGTCGGCGAGCGCGGCGAGCACCACGGCGGGCTCCGCGTGCAGGATCGAGGCGAGGGCGAGAAGGCTGCGCATCGCGGCAGTCTCCCACGCCGGACCGGCCCCCCTGCTGCTCGAGCGGCCCCGGCCCCTGCTGGTCGAGCAGCCCCGACTCATGCTGGTCGAGTAGCCCCGCAGGGGCGTATCGAGACCCACCGTCCCCAGCAGGGCGGGTCTGCAGACTCAGCTTCGGACGGTGGTGGATCTCGATACGCCCGCTCCGCGGGCTACTCGATCAGCATGCGGCCCATGCTGGTCGAGCAGCCCCGCAGGGGCGTATCGAGACCCGCAGGCAGTCGCCGTCAGGAGCGCTCGTCGAGCACGCGCCGCAGCCAGTCGAACGAGGCCTTCGGCACGCGGTCGCGGCTGCGGGAGTCCAGCGCCACCAGCCCGTGCGGCCGGGTGTAGCCGTGCTGCCACTCGAAGGCGTCCACCAGCGTCCACAGCTGGACGGCCTCCAGCGGCAGGCCCTCGTGCACGGCCTCGGCGAGCGCCCCGAGGTGCGCGCCGAGCCAGCGGATCCGCTCCGTGTCGACGATCGCGCCCTGCCGGTCCGGCAGATCCGGATAGCTCGCGCCGAGCTCCGTCAGCACCAGCGGCGGCAGCGCGTCGCCGTAGCGCTCGACGAGGCTCCGCAGCACCGCCACCGGCGCCCACGGCGCGAACGGCGAGCCGTCACCGGTCCGGTCGAGCTCCGGCCACGGCCGGGCGTGGAACGGCAGAGCGGGCGGAGCACCCGGCCCGGTCGGCAGCGCCGGGTCGCGTCCGGCGGCGATCCGCTGCGGGGCCAGCGGCGCGACTCCGTAGAAGTCGAGCGGGGCACTGATGCGGGCGAGATCCACCGGATCGACCCCCGCGAGCGGCGCGAGGAACGGCGGCAGCTCCTCCGGCCCCGACGGATAGACGCCGGTGAGCACGGCGTCGGCGACGAGCCGGTTCTGCAGGACGTCGGCGAGCGCCGCCCACGCGCCGTCCCGCTCCGACTCGCTCGCCGGCTCGACCACGGCCTGCGCGTCGACGAGCCCGATGCGCCCGGCGAGGTCGGCGGAGCGGAGCGCCTCGACCGCGACCGCGTGCCCGAGCAGCTGGTGGTGCAGCGCGGGCAGCGCGCTGAACAGCCGCCCGGCCCCCGGCGCCTGGTTCTTCAGCGCGTAGCCCTCGAGGAACACGGTCGACGGCTGATCCAGGGTGATCCAGTCCGCCACCCGGTCGCCGAGCCGCGAGCCGATCTCGAAGGCGACGTCGCCGAAGCGGAAGGCCGTGTCGCGATTCATCCAGCCCCCGCTGAGCGCGGAAGGGGTGTCTCGGTGCTGCAGGGTGAGCGCGATCCGCAGCCCGGCCCCGGCGAGCTCGTCGAGGAGGCGGTCGTAGAAGCCGAGGCCGCCGCGGTCGATCGGTCCGCGCCCGTCCGGCTGCAGCCGGGTCCAGGAGATCGAGAGCCGCAGCTCGTCGACGCCGAGGTCGACGAGCAGGGCGAGGTCCTCGCGCCAGCGCAGGACGAAGTCGGTGGCGAACTCGGGCGTCGCCTCCTCGGCGATCGTGCCGCGCCGCAGGGCGAAATCGTCCCAGACGGAGCGGCCGCGACCGCCGGCCTCGAGCGAGCCCTCCGTCTGGAAGGCGCTCTGCGCGAGTCCGATCCGCAGTCCCGGAGGCAGCAGCCGCCCGAGCTCCCGCGGGTCGTCGAAGCGCGCGGTCTCGGCGCGCACCTGCTGCCGATCGCGTCCGCGTGCTGCGTCCTCGCTCATCTTTCCTCCGACTCGTCGATGGGTATATTGTCGCGGAAGCGCTCTCCCGCTCCGACCAGCCGCTCCCCCGGGCGGAAGAGGCCGATCCGCCCTTCGGTGTACATCCGGCAACGGGCGCGCGCCGCGCTTGACACCACCCGTGCGCCCCCGTGCAATGGACGCACCGTGATTCCGAGTGTCGCCGCGTCTGTTCCGGGGGGTTCCGCGACGAGGGGTCCGTCGGCCGTGCCGACGGGTCGCCTCCGCCGCTCCCCCCGTTCGTCGCGCCGCCGTCCGGCCGCCCTCCTGCTCGTGCTGCTCGTCGCGCTGGGCGCCGCCGCCGGCCTGACCGCCCCGAGCGCGCTGGCCGCCGCGCCCCTCACGATCACCTCCCCGGCCTCCGGCACCGTGCTGCCGAGCGGCGCGGTCACCGCGACCGGCACCGGCACGGCCGGCGATCAGATCCAGATCGGCCTCACCGGCAGCAGCGAGCCGCTCTGCATCACCACCGTCGGCGCCGACGACACCTGGAGCTGCGCACTCGACCTCGACGACGGCCGGATCCGCCTGACCGCCGTCGAGCTCCTCGCCGCCGGCGGCACCACCTCGGCCCGCACCGAGGTCGCCGTGCTCAGCGCTCCCGTCATCGAGTCGGTCGACGGCTCCGCGACGTCCGCCGGATCGGTGAGCGGCACCGCCTACCCGGGAGCGAGCGTCGCGGTCACCTCCGACGGCGGCGCCTCCTGCCTCGCCACCGCCGACGGCGCGGGCCGCTGGTTCTGCCAGCTCGCGCCCACCCCCGCCCCCGGCAGCTACCGGGTGACCGCGACCCAGTCCGCGTCCTTCGCCGGGAGCACCGTCTCGCCCGCCAGCGCGGCGGTCTCGCTCGTCGTGGACACCGCGGCTCCGGTCGCGCCGGTCCTCGCCTCCCCCGGCCCGGGCGCCGCGCTGCCGCTCACCGGCGCCGTCTACTCGGGAACCGCCACCGAGGGCACGCGGGTCTACGTCTACGTCGACCTCGTCAACACCTGCGACGCGCCGATCACCGGCGGCGCCTGGAGCTGCACCGGCGGCACGGTGACGGCCGGAGCGCACCGCGTGTCGGCGATCGCCGGCGACGCGGCCGGCAACTACAGCTCGCGCAGCCCGTGGATCGACGCCACCTTCTCGGCGGCGACCACGACGCCCTCCGCCACTCCCTCGGCGACAGCTCCCGGCACGAGCACGGCGACCCCCGGCGGCGGCACGCCGACCACCGCGCCCGGCTCGCCGACCGCTCGGCCGACGACGCCCGGGAGCACCGCGACGCCCTCCCCGGCGCGCCCGGGCCAGACGGCGCCCGCGCCCGAGGCGGCCCCGTCCGACGGCGCCACCGCTGCACCGGCGCCGGGAGCCGCTCCGAGCGACCCGCCCCCCACCGCTCCCGCTCCCGCGCCCGCCGACGGCGGCTCCGCGCCCGGTGGCTGGAGCGCGGCCACCGGGATGACCACGGCGCTCTCCTCCGGCGCTCCGATCGGCACGATGGCCGACTGGATGCGCTCGCTCGCGCTGGCGGTCGCCTCCCTCGCCCTGCTCGTCGTCCCCGCCCGCCTGGCCGTCGCCGGCCGGGTGCCGCGCGAGCCGCGCACCTGGCGCCTGACCGGCCGCAACCGCGCGAGCGTGGAGTACGACGACCGGCCGGACCCCGCGCCCGTCTCGGCGCGGACGATGATGGTCGGCATGATCGGCTGCGCCGCCGGCCTCGTGCTGCTCTCCGGCCGGGTCGACGGGCAGCCCGCGTACCTCCGTCTGCTGATCGCGGTGATCGTCGCGGTCGCCGTGGTGAACGCCGTCGCCGCAGGGGTCCCCGCCCTGGTCGGGCGCCGGATCGGCCTGCCGGGCATCCGCATCGTCGCCTCGCCCCGCGCACTGCTGCTGGTGGCCGGCGCCGCACTGCTCTCGCGGTTCGCGGGCCTCGACCCGGCCTTCCTCTTCGGAGTGGTGATCGGGCTCGTCCTGCCCGAGGGCGCCTCGGCCGTGGCGCGCGCCAAGCTCGCGACCGTGCGGGTCGTCTCCCTGCTCGGCCTCGCCGCCGTCGCCTGGGGAGCCTCCGCAGCCGTCCCCGCCGACGGCTCCTTCGCCGCCGTCCTGACCGCCGAGATCCTCAGTGCGACGACGCTGATCTCGGTCGGCTCGAGCGTCGTGCTGCTCTTCCCGGTCGGCCGGCCCGCGGGGCAGAGCATCCTGCGCTGGTCGCCCGTGCTCTGGCTCGGGCTGTCGCTGCTGGCGAGCACCGTGCTCTTCCTGCTCCTCACGCCGACGATCGCCGCCTGGGCGACCGACGGCGACGGCGGGCCGGCGCTCTTCGCCGTGATCGCCTTCACGGCCGTCTGCACGTCGATCTGGGCCTGGCGGCGCTTCGTCGACGTCGGCGAGTAGCGCCGGGGCGGTACCAAGCCCGGCGGCCCGGGTGCGGGCTCAGCCGATCGCGGCGAGCTCGCGCACGTCGTCGTCCGGCAGCACGTCGACCACGGCGCCGACGGTCATGTCGGTGAGCGTCGCGATGCCGTCGTAGACGCTGAGGAACGCCGTGTCCGCCGCGTCGCGGCCGGTGGCGATCCGCACCAGGCTCGAGCGCGGCGCCAGCGTGGTCGCGTCGACCACCCGCCAGGAGCCCTCGATCCAGGCCTCGGCGACCGCGTGGAAGTCCATCGGCGCGAGTCCCGGCGCGTAGACCGCGACCAGCCGGGCCGGCACGTCGAGCGCACGCAGCAGCGCCACCACGAGGTGGGCGAAGTCGCGGCAGACCCCGCGGCGGGCGAGCAGCGTCCGCTCCGCACCGTCGGTGGGGAGGCTCGAGCCGGTCACGTAGGCGAGCCGGGTGCCGACCCAGGAGCTGACCGACGCGAGCAGCGCGGCGCCCTCGAGGCCCGCGAACTCGGCGCGCGCGGTCGCCCAGAGGATGTCCGACTCGGCGTAGCGGCTCGGCCGCAGGTAGCGCAGGCGGTCGACCTCCTCGCCGGGCAGCGGCTCCAGCACGCCGTCGACGCTCGCGGCGTAGTCGACGACGAGGCGTCCGACGCCCGCCTCGAGGACGTGCAGGCGGGTGCCGTGCTGGTCGAGCACCTCGCGGGCGGCGACCTCGCGCCCGTCCAGCTCGAGGGACAGCCGCTCCGGAGCCCCGTAGGCCCCCGCGACCGCGATCGAGAAGACGAGCGTCGCGGGTCGCGCGACGTCGAGGGTCAGCCGGGCGGAGACGTCGCGCTTCACGCGCCCTGCTCGCCCTTCGGCGGCGGGGTGGGAGCGGCGTCCGGCTCCTGCACGAGCTGCAGCCCGCCGGAGGAGTTCGCGGAGACCGTCAGCAGGTCGATCCAGGTGCGGTTGATCGACGGCACCCGGCCGCCGAAGTACTTGAAGTAGAGCGGGACCGACGGGTCGAGCCAGATGCTGGAGCGGCCGTCGCCGACCGCCGGGTCGTCGCGCCAGGAGAAGAAGAAGCTCTCGCGGCGGCGCAGCTTGTTGGCGATGACGATCTGGACGTGCGTGAGCGTGCGGTCGTCGAACTCGATCTCGACACCCGAGGCTCCGTAGAGCAGCTTCCCCATGGAGGCCTCCCGACCACCCGTCGCCGGGTGATGCATGACAGTGCCCGAGGGCACGAGAAGAAGGAGACGCCACGAGGCGCCACCGGGCCGCCCGCCCCCCGGGACGGCGGCGCGAGCGCTCCGTCCGGGCGAGGACCGCCCGGCGACGACTCTATGCGAGGGCGGGCGCCGGCGTAGCGATTGACAGGAACGGACACGGCCGGATGGCCCGGATCGGAACTCTCGCACTCCCGCGCGACTCACCGTCCGCGCATCGCGGCGATGTCGGAGGTCGGACGTACGGTACCCGCATGATCGAATGCGGAAGCTGCGGAACCGATGCCGTCGTCCTGGACCGCTCCGGCGGCGAGGACTCCGAGGGTGTGAGCTCTGAGGAGCTCGTCGTCCTCTGCGCCGAGTGCGCCCCCGACGAGATCACTGCGCTGCTCGAGGCAGTGCTCCTGGAGGGGGCGAACGGCATCGACGCGGTGCCGCTCGCCAAGAGCGCGCACGCCCGCGCGGCCTAGCCCGGCGAGCACGACCGCGCAGAGCCCGCTCGCCGATGCACCCGAGGGTCCCGTGTCGGCGAATGGATGAGACGAGTGACATTGTCGGCGAACTGCGCGCCGCTCAGCCGCACTTCGATCTCAACGTCCGAGTCGTCGATGACGGCGGTGCTCACACGCACGCCATAAGGGCGACGTGTCGCGTCATGGGTCGCCACCGATCTACCATGAGTTATTCTCGCTAAATGGGGGCTAGTCCTCGGCGGGGAGCGCAGGTGGACCAGTTCTGGCAAGCGTGGTGGCCACGCATCGAGACCCTCAACATCGCGGGAGCCCTCCTCTGGGCGATGTGGCTGCTGGTGGTCATGCCCGCGCTCGACACCGGCCGGGCGCCCGACACCGTCATGCCGAGTGAACGGCACTGGCTCCGAATCCTCGGGCGAATCCGCATCATCAGCGGTCCCGGGATCCCAGAGGCGAGTGGAGGCGGCCCTGCCTGGCGAAGGTTTCAAGCGCTTCACGAGACCGACGCTCGTTCGGCCCAGGGAGCGAACTGTGCGCGGCTCGCGGTTCCGAGTCTCCTCGCTTACGTAGCACTCGCGGCTGGCCTCCTTCAGCTGGGATTGACCCTCGTCTGCCTGCTGCCTCACGACTTGTCCTCGATTCTGATCTCTCTCGCGCTCGTTCCGCTCGGCTTCGCGCAGGTGCTCGTCACCATGACCCTCAGGGACCGCCACTGGCGGAATCGACAGGTGTTCGAGTGGCAGTTCTTCGAGCGGATGGTCCATGTCCGAAAGGCGCTCGACTCGGGACGCTTCGACGACTCGGACCGACGCGACACTCTTCTCGACCCAATCGAGACATGCCTCGTCGAGCGATTCAGTCGCACACCCACCGCTCTCCCGTCGCAGCGGACACGCGCACAGCGCTGGACGAGAGCCGTTCTGCGCGTCTGCGCCGGACGGCCGAGGCTCGATACCGCCGACTCAGTTCTCCCCGAGGCCGAGCCATGGCTCGAGCGATGCACCGAGCTGGCTCTCTCCCGTTCGCAGAGTCGGATCTCGCTCCTCGGGTGTCGGAGTGCTGGAGCAGCCCTTCCGCCTCACGTCCCACCGAAGCGGGAAGCCGGGTTGAGGACAGCCTGGGCAACGATCGTCTTCTACACCTATGCCTTCTTCGTTCTCAGCCTCGAAATCGGCGACCAGCTCGCACCCGCGGTCGGCAAGATCGGTGAGTTCGTCGGCAGTCCTGTAGCAGGAGGTGCGGCGGCCATTGCCGCCGCCCTGCCCCCGATCGCGACGCTGATCGCCAGAGTGATCAAGCGTTGAGAACGGTGCGCCCCGAGGTGCGGATCGAGCAGGGCCGCGGACGGCCTCGCCGCCCGAAAGCTCCCCTCCCCCGTCCCCACTTCCACGGGATAGCCGAGTCGAGGGCCGGATGCTGATCGCCTACGTCGACGAGTCGTACGACCAGAGCTACTACTTCATCGGTGCCGCCGTGACCTCGAAGGAGAACTGGGATCGGCTCGAACGGGATTACGAACGTCTCAGAGAGAGAGCGACGACCGAACACGGCATCGCGCCCGACGCGGAACTGCACGGACACGAACTGATGGGCGGATCCGGAGACTGGAAGCCCCTGCGGGGGAAGCATCGCGAAGCGGCGGACGTCTACGGTGCGGCACTCAAGATCGCTCAGCACGCCGGAGTTCAGTACCTCTTCCGCGGGGTCGACGTGCGGCGCCTGAACGCTCGCTACCAGCTCGAGCAGAAGCCTCACCCCGTCGTGCTGCAGCATCTCCTCGAGCGGATCGACGAGTACTGCCACAGATCCCTCTGCTCCGACTGGGAGAAGGTCCGGGTGGTCGCCGATGAGATCGCGACCCAGGACGATCACCGACGGGAGTTCGAGAGCTACCAGTTGCTCGGAACGCCCGGCTACCGCTCGAGCAGACTGGATCGGATATCGGCGCCCATTCGCTTCGCGTCGTCGAGAGTGACGGCCGGGCTGCAAGCCGTCGACCTGGCGGTGTATCTGCACCGACGGAGATTCACCGTGACCGAGCGGCATCCCGCGTCAGCGAGGACAGTGGCGCGACTGGGCGCGCTGATCGACGGGTCCACCGCCCACGCACGAGTCTGGACGCCGTGACGAGATCTCCACGCGAAACGACTGAAGCCCCGCAGAGCGGGGCTTCAGGCTGGCAACGTTCCGGCGGCCGGCCCGTTGTCCTTCGATGCTACATCCGGTTGCGAAGAAGACCAGCGCGCTGGCGCCGAACGAGTGCCCCCACTGGGACTCGAACCCAGACTGAGACGATTTTAAGTCGTCTGCCTCTGCCGATTGGGCTATGGGGGCGACCACCGGGCGGCGCGCTCTCGCGCACCACCCGACGGTGCTGTCAGGCCTTGGCGGGCTCGCCGCCCACGGTCACCGGCGCGCCGGCCGGGCCGGGGGTGCCGGCCGGAGCCGACTCGGCGGCCGGAGCGGCCGGACGGGGGCGCGACGCGTAGGTCTCGAAGGAGCCGCGCGGGTACTCGCGGGCCTCGATCGAGGCGATATCGCGGCCGAGCCAGAGGTTGTTCCACCAGCCCCAGACCACGCGGAACTTGCGCTCCCACGAGGGCATGGCGAGCCCGTGGTAGCCGCGGTGCATGACCCAGGCCGGGAAGCCCTTGATCGCGATCTTGCCGGACTGGAAGACGCCGATGCCGATGCCGAGACCGGCGACCGCTCCCGCGTTCTTGTGGAAGTAGTCCTTGGGCGCCTCGCCGCGGAGGACCGCGATGATGTTGGTCGCCATGAGCTTGCCCTGGCGGACGGCGTGCTGGGCGTTCGGCACGCAGAAGCCGCCGACGCCGCCGCCGGTGAGGTCGGGGACGGCCGACACGTCGCCGGCGCCCCAGGCGCCCTCGACGATGACGTCGTCGTGGCCCACGCGGAGGTCGGCGCGCACGCGCAGACGGCCGCGCTCCTCGATCGGGAGGTCGGAGTTCTTGATCGACGGGTTCGCCATGACGCCCGCGGTCCAGATGATCAGGTCGGACTCGAAGGTCTCGCCCGTCGACAGCTCGATGACGCCGCCCTCGGCGGACTTCAGCTGCGTGTCGAGGTGCACGGTGGCGCCGCGCTGGTCGAGGTTCTTGAGGACCCAGTGGCTCGTCTCGAGCGCGACCTCGGGCATGATCCGCCCCATCGCCTCGACGAGGTGGAACTTGGTCTCCTCGAAGTCGATCTCGGGGTAGCGCTTGAGCAGCGCGCTCGCGAACGAGCGCAGCTCGGCGAAGACCTCGATGCCGGCGAAGCCGCCGCCGACGACCGTGACCGTCAGCAGGCGCGAGCGCTCGGGGCCGGCCGGCAGGGTCGCGGCCTTGTCGAAGTTGGTGAGGATGCGGTCGCGGATCGCGGTCGCCTCCTCGATCGTCTTGAGGCCGATCGCGTTGTCGGCGACGCCCGGGATCGGGAAGGTGCGCGAGACGGAGCCCGCGGTGACGACGATCTGGTCGTAGACGAACTCGTAGGGCTCGCCGACCGTGGGGGTGATCGTCGCGGTCTTGGACGCGTGGTCGATCTTGGTGACCTTCGCGGCGAGGATCGCGGTCTTCTTGAGGTGGCGGCGCAGCGAGACGATCGCGTGGCGCGGCTCGATGGAGCCCGCGGCGACCTCGGGGAGGAAGGGCAGGTACGCCATGTAGGGCAGCGGGTCGACGATCGTGACCTCGGCCTCGTTGGCGCGGAGGTACTTCTCCAGCTTCCACGCGGTGTAGAAGCCGGCGTAGCCGCCTCCGACGATCAGGATTTTGGGCACGGTGAACACTCCAGAGGGATGGACAATGCGAACACCCTGCTACTCGCGAAGTGCCCGCTCTCGATGCGGGTGGCAGCACTGACCCCGACTGGGAATCAGCCTAGCGAACCGCGCGTCGAATCGCGTCGACCCGCCGGTCCGCGGAGTCTGTCAGACCTCGAGCGGCCGGCACTCGCAGCGCTCGGGCGACCAGTCGGCGCGGGCGAGCGCGAGGTCGCCGATCGGGTTCACTCCGGGACCCGCGGCGAGCGCGTGGCCGGCGAGGGCGTGCAGGCACTTCACGCGGGTCGGCATTCCGCCGGAGGAGATGCCGGCGATCTCGGGCACGACGGCGATGCTCTCGCGGTCGGCGAGGAAGGCGCGGTGGGCCGCCGCGTGCGCGTCGCGCAGCGCCTCGTCCTCGGCCAGGAGCGCGTTGTACTCGACCATGACCTGGGTCGCCTCGAGCTGCGAGATCGCGGCGGTCGCGGCGGGGTGGGTCAGGTAGTAGAAGGTGGGGAACGGCGTCCCGTCGCTCAGCCGCGGGCTGGTGGAGACCACCGTCGGGTTGCCGCAGACGCAGCGCGCGCTGATGCCGACCACGTCGCGGGCGGGGCGGCCCAGCTGGGCGGAGACGACGGCGATGTCGTGCTCGGTGGGCGGGTCGAACGGGGGCGTGGTCACGGAGGACTCCAGGGGGCGCGGGGACCGGAGGGAACTCTCCAGTGTAGGCGGCGGCCGGGCGAGGGGCCGGGGTCAGGGAGTGGGGGTGAGCTCCGCCGTCGTCGGGTCGCCGAGGCCGGAGACCGCGATCGAGGAGAGCAGCGAGCCCGCCCAGTCGCTCGGGGTCTTCTGCACCGAGTTCGACGCGGGCTGCGCGGCCTGCTGCGCGACGGCGATGTCGTCGAGGACGAGGTAGCTGACCTCCCCCGGCATCACGAAGTACAGGCGCTCGCGGGCCTGGGCGCGGATGAAGGCGGGGTCGGACCAGCGCACGCGCTGCTCGTCGAGGTTCTGCGACTGGGTCTTCGCCGCGTCGACGGAGCGCTGCAGCTCGGCGATCTCGGCGCGCTGCTCGACGAAGTTCTTCACGCTGGGCGCGAGGACGACGACGGCCAGGATCATTATGCCCATCACGAGCAGCGTGAAGCCGGAGCCGCGGACGCCCGCGACCCAGGCGGAGGACGGTGTGACAGGAGGCTGCTTCGCGCGCGGGGTGCGCGAGGCCTTCGGGGCCGACGCGGCGGGCTTCGCGCCGGGGCGCTTCGACGCGGCGGACGTCGCGCCGGCGGGCTTGGACGCCGGCTTCTTCGAGGCGGACGGCTTCGAGGCGCCCCGCTTCGAGGCGCTCGGCGTCGCGGCGGCGGGCTTCGACGCGGCGGGCTTCGAGGCGGCGGGCTTCGAGGCGGGCGAGTCCGGAGTCTCGGCAGCGGCCGGGCGGCGGGGCGCGCTCCCGGGTGCGGAGGGCCGGCGGGGCGGTCGGGCCATGGGCGGGTGCCTCCTCGAGTGGTGGAACGGATGAGGGCGGAACAGGAGCGGCCCCGGTGCCCGCACCGAGGTGCTGGGCTCCGGGGCCGCTCCGGCGGGGAGAGACTACGCGGTGAAGCGCGGGAAGGCGGAGCGACCCGCGTACGTCGCGGCGCCTCCCAGGATCTCCTCGATGCGCAGCAGCTGGTTGTACTTCGCGACGCGGTCCGAGCGCGCCGGGGCGCCGGTCTTGATCTGGCCGCCGTCCACCGCGACCGCCAGGTCGGCGATGGTGGTGTCCTCGGTCTCGCCGGAGCGGTGCGAGAGGATCGCGGTCATGCCGCTGCGCTGGGCGAGGGCCACCGCGTCGAGCGTCTCGGTGAGCGTGCCGATCTGGTTCACCTTGACCAGGATCGAGTTGCCGGCCTTCTCGGCGATGCCGCGGGCCAGGCGCACCGGGTTGGTGACGTAGAGGTCGTCGCCGACGAGCTGCACCTTGTCGCCGATCTCGGCGGTGAGGTGGGTCCAGCCGGCCCAGTCGTCCTCGTCCAGCGGGTCCTCGATGGAGACCAGCGGGTAGTTGGCGACGAGGTCGGCGTAGTACGCGGAGAGCTCCTCGGCCGAGAGCTTCTTGCCCTCGAAGGTGTACTTGCCGTCCTCGTAGAACTCGGAGGAGGCGACGTCGAGCGCGAGGCCGATGTCCTTGCCGGGGGTGAAGCCGGCGGCCTCGACGGCCTTGAGGATGAAGTCGAGCGCCTCGCGGTTGGTGGGCAGGTCGGGGGCGAAGCCGCCCTCGTCGCCCAGGCCCGTGGCGAAGCCGGCCTTCTTCAGCTGCGCCTTGAGCGCGTGGTAGATCTCGACGCCCCAGCGCAGGCCCTCGGAGAAGGACTCGGCGCCCAGCGGGACGGCCATGAACTCCTGGATGTCGACGCCGGTGTCGGCGTGCGCGCCGCCGTTGATGATGTTCATCAGCGGGACGGGCAGGGTGTGCGCGTTGGGGCCGCCGACGTAGCGGAAGAGGTCGAGGTCGGCCGACTGCGCGGCGGCCTTGGCGACCGCGAGGCTGACGCCGAGGATCGCGTTCGCGCCCAGGCGCGACTTGTTCTCGGTGCCGTCGAGCTCGATCAGCTCGGCGTCGACGAGGCGCTGGTCGGTGGCGTCGAAGCCCTCGATGGCCGGGCCGATCTCGTCGATGACGGCGTCGACGGCCTTCTGCACGCCCTTGCCGAGGTAGCGCTCGGCGTCGCCGTCGCGCAGCTCGTAGGCCTCGAAGGCGCCGGTGGAGGCACCGGAGGGGACGGCCGCTCGCGAGGACGCGCCGTCCTCGAGCAGGACCTCGACCTCGACCGTGGGGTTGCCACGGGAGTCCAGAATTTCTCGGGCGACGACTGCCTCGATAAGGGCCACAACTATCTCCTCTTGACGGGTGGGCTCCCGGAGGGCGGGAGCGGTCGGGAAGGAGTCTACTGACCGCCTCGGAACGGGAGGCGTCCGCGAGGCGTCGGTAGACTCCCAGGGCCCTGACGGCAGCCGCGCCTCACGGCCGCCGATCCGCTCCCGCCCCACCGGAGGACCCCGTGACCAGCACCGCCGCCGCCCTCGTCGAGCGCCTCACCGAGGTCGTCCCCGACTTCCCGAAGCCCGGCATCCTCTTCCGCGACCTCACGCCGGTCTTCGGCGACGGCGAGGCGCTGCGCGCGGTCGCCGACGCGCTGATCGAGCCGTACCGCGGCCGGATCGACGCGATCGCCGGGGTCGAGGCGCGCGGCTTCCTCCTCGCCGCGGCCGCCGCCTACTCCGCGGGCCTCGGAGTCGTGACGATCCGCAAGCCCGGCAAGCTGCCGCGGACCGTGCTGAGCGAGCAGGCCACGCTCGAGTACGGCAGCACTCAGCTCGAAGTGCACGAGGACGCGGTGCCGAAGGGCGCGCGCCTGCTGCTCGTCGACGACGTGCTCGCCACCGGCGGCACCCTCGACGCGAGCTGCCGCCTGATCGAGCGCGCAGGCTGGTCCCTCGAGGGCATCGCCGTCGTGATGGAGCTCGACGGCCTCGGCGGCCGCGACCTGCTATCCCCGCGCCGCATCGACGCGATCGTGACCGTCTGACCCGTCCCTCCCCGTCCCGCGAGATGCCACTTGTGCGCGCGACACGCCGTGTCGGGCGTGCACAAGTGGCATCTCGCGGAGGGGAGCAGACGTGCGTCAGGAGAGGGAGAGGGACATCCGGGACAGGACGAAGGTCTCGATGACCTGGACGACCATGTAGAGGATCAGCGAGACGCCGGTCACGAGGACGACGGCCGACCAGATGTCGTCGAAGCGGGCCTGCGCGGTCCAGCCGGCGATGCCGCCGCCGATGCCGTCGCCGGTGGAGAGCCACTCGGCCAGCAGCGCGCCGGTGATCGCTCCGGGGACGGAGACGCGGATCGCCGCGAAGAGCGAGGGCAGCGCGCCGGGGATGGCGACCTTGCGGATCGCCGTGAGCGTGGATCCGCCGTAGACCGAGACGACGTCGAGCATCTGCGGCGAGGCGTTGTTGAGGCCGAACGCGATCGTGACCAGCGCCGGGAAGAGCACGACGATGCCGCCGACCACGGCGACCGAGGCGACCGTCCCCTGGCCGAAGACCAGGATGATCAGCGGCGTCATCGCGATCAGCGGGACCGAGCGCAGCAGCAGCGCGAACGGCATCAGTGCGTGCTCGACGCCCTTGGACAGCCGGAAGAGGATCGCGACCAGGATCGCGACGATCAGGCCGGCCGCGAAGCCGATGAACGAGTCGACCATGGTGACGGCGAAGAGCCCGCCCAGCTCGGCGCGGTTCTCGGCCGCCGACTCGTCGGTGACCAGGTGCGCCCAGACGTCCCACGGGCCCTTGATCACGTACGGCGAGACGCCGCTGAAGAGGATCACGCCGATCCAGATCGCGAGGACGATCGCGACGGTCGACAGCGCGATCAGGAGGCTCTTGCGCAGGCTCTTCAGCGTGGCGCCGAGGGCGGCGCTGCGCAGCTGACGGCGGAGCTCGTCGACCGCGATGATCTGCGTCGGGCTCGACTGCTCGGTGCGGTCGGGGATCGTGGAGGTCATGTCATGCCCGCTTTCCGGAGGACCACGGGGCGACGAGGCGCCCGATCAGGCCGACGAGGCCGTAGCCGATCAGCGCCACGGCCGCGCAGAGGAGGAAGAGCGCCCAGACGCGCGGCGAGTTCAGCGAGACCTGCGCCGCGACCAGGATCGGCCCGACCCCGGTCTCGATCTTGCCGAAGTACTCCCCCAGGATCGCGCCGAGGAACGCCGCGGGAACGGCGATCTGCAGCGCGGAGAGGATGTTCGGCAGCGCCGCGATGGCGCGGACCTTCCGGAGCTGGGTGAACTTCGTGCCCCCGTAGACGGTGACGACGTCGAGCGAGGCCTTGTCGGCCGCCTTGAGGCCGAGCAGGCTGCCGACGACGGTGGTGAAGAAGACCGAGAGCCCGGCGAGGAAGATCGCGGTGTCGCTCGGCCGCCCCGGCGCGTCGGAGCCGCCGAGGATGAGGAGCACGAGCGTCCCGATCGCGACGATCGGCACGCAGTAGGTGACGACCGCAAGCTGGGAGACGATCCCCTCCAGCCACGGCACGATCAGGACGAGCGCGGAGAGCACCAGGGCGATGAGGTTGCCCCAGAAGTAGCCGACCGCGGCCTCGCCGATCGTCACCGAGAAGTTGGCCCAGTAGAACGCGGGCCCGTCCTCGGCGATCGTCTGCGCGACCTGGATCGGCGTGGGGACCGGGGCGTAGGTCGTGCCGCCGGTGGGGGCGGTGACCAGGGCGATCAGCCACCAGACGGCGATGATGCCGACGATGCCGATCAGCCCGGAGGCCCAGGGTGGGAGGGAGCGCGAGCGGCGCTCGGTCGGCGGGACGGGGGCGGGGAGCAGGGTGGCCACGGGGCGCCTCAGTGGTCGTCGGCGGCCGCGCCGCCGTCGCCGAACAGCAGCTCGGACGCCTGGTCGACGTAGGCGTGGAACTCGGGGGTGCGCTGCATCTCCGGCGTGCGCGGGCGGGGCAGGTCGATCTCGATGATCTCCTTGACCCGGCCGGGCCGCGGGCTCATCACGGCGACCTGGTCCGAGAGGAAGATCGCCTCCGAGATGCCGTGGGTGACGAGGAGGGTCGTGGCCGGCTTCTCGGTCCAGATCCGCAGCAGCTCGAGGTTGAGCTTCTGCCGCGTCATGTCGTCGAGCGCACCGAACGGCTCGTCCAGCAGCAGCACCTCGGGCTTGAGGATGAGGCAGCGGGCGATCGAGACGCGCTGGCGCATGCCGCCGGAGAGCTGCGCCGGCTTGGCCTTCTCGAAGCCGCGCAGGCCCACGAGGTCGATCAGCTCGTCGATGTAGGACTGGTCCACCGACTTGCCCGCGATCTCGAACGGGAGGCGGATGTTCGACATCACGCTGCGCCAGGGCAGGAGCGCGTGGTCCTGGAAGGCGATGCCGAGCTTGTTGTCGCGGCGCAGCTCCTTGGGCGTGCGGCCGTCCACCCGGATGGAGCCCGAGGTGGGCTCCTCCAGCCCCGCGAGGATCCGCAGGATGGTGGACTTGCCGCAGCCCGAGGGGCCGAGGAGCGCGAGGAAGCTGCCCTGGTCGGTGTGCAGATCGGTGTCCTGCAGCGCGGTGACGCTGCGAGAGCCCATCCGGAACGTCTTCGACAGGCCGTGGATCTGGATGCCGGTGCCGCCGGCACCCTGCTCGCGCAGAGTGCCGGCGTCGGTCGTGTCGGTCACGAGTGGTGCCCTCCGTGGTGCTGCATGTGTGGTGGAGCTGTTCCGGTCGCCGCGGTCAGGCGGCGTACTTGACGAGGTCGGGGTTCTCCTCGTAGACCTCGGCGAGGAGGCTCATGTCGAAGAGGTCGGCGGCGTCGACCTCGATGCCGGCGCCCGAGAGCGACGCGAGCGTCTCCTCCTGGAGGCTGTCCGAGATCGTGAAGAGGCCGTTCGCGACGGTCTCGTCCGAGACGACGAGCTCCTCGGACTGGATGGTGGAGCCCTTCTTGGAGGACTCCTCGTCGAGGCCGAGGTCCTTGCCGTAGGTCTCGAGGGCGAGCATCGCGCCGGCCTCCGGGTCGTTGACCGCGTCGGTCCAGCCCTTGATCTCGGCGACGAGGAACGCCTTGAGCGCTTCGCGCTTCTCGGAGATGGCCTGGTCGGTGACGGTGAAGGTCTCGGCGACGAACGGGAGGCCGTTGTCGGCGAAGGGCAGGTTGACGACCTCGTAGCCCTCGGCGGCGACGGTGATCGCCTCGTTGGTCAGGTAGGCGATGAAGCCGTCGACGGTGCCGTTGATCAGGACCGAGGGGTCGTACTCGACCGGGACGACGGTGACGTCGGACTCGGCGAGGCCGTTCGCCTTCAGCAGCGCCTGGAAGAGCGAGGTGTTCGACGCCTGGACGCCGATCTTCTTGCCGGCGAGGTCGGCGGGGGTGGCGATGTTGCCGGCGGTCGCGATCGAGAGGACCGTGAACGGGTTCTTCTGGTAGGTCGCGCCGATGATCTTGAGCGGCGCCTTCTCATTGGCGACGACGGTGCCGACCGAGACGGCGTCGCTGAGCGCGACGTCGGCCGAGCCGGACAGCAGCTCGGCGGTGCCGGTCGAGGGGCCCGCGGTCAGCGTGACGCCGGAGAGGCCGGCCTCGGTGTAGTAGCCCTTGGAGTCGGCGAAGAACTCGCCCGCGAACTCCTCGTTCTTGATCCAGGAGAGCTGGACCTTCAGGGTGCCGAGGTCGCCGCCGTCCTCGGCCGAGGCGCCGGAGGAGTCGGAGGCGCAGGAGGCGAGGACGGAGACGCCGCCGAGGGCGAGACCGGCGACGCCGGCCATGCGCAGGACGCTGCGGCGGTCGAAGGTCTGCGAGGTGCGGAAGGGCGACAGGGGCAAGGGGGACTCCTCGGGTAAGGCGGTGGAAGCTGCTGTGGTGCGCGGTTGGCGACGGGTGCCCCACGGGGCGCGCCAAGCCGCGCCGATCGGGGTGCCTCGACGCTATCCTCGGGAGATTTCTCCGGTGTGTCCGCAGATTTCGCGGGTATTAAGGGTCTCACGGATCCGACAACGATCCGACCGCTCCGCCCGTCCCTCCCGGCGGATCGGCTGAGGCCCCTCTCAGCTCAGCCGAGCGGCTTGAAGGCGAGATCCGCGGCCGCTGCGGCGTCGCGGGGCACGAGTGCGAAGCGCGTGAATCCGGCGGCGGCGGCCCGGTCGAGCAGCGGCGTGAGGTTCTTCGCGCGGCGCTCCAGCCGCACGCGGGAGCCGCCGACGATCAGCTCCTGCTTGAGCGCGAGCAGCACCTCCGGGGCCGCGTCGCGCTCGTGCACGAGGACGACCGCGTCCGGCCGCTCGTCCAGCGGCACGTCGATCAGCTCGACGATCCGCTCGAAGCCGATGGAGAAGCCGCAGGCCGGCACGTCCTGGCCGAGGAAGCGCCCGATCATGCCGTCGTAGCGGCCGCCGCCGCCGACGGACGAGCCGGAGGAGGGGTGCGCGATCTCGAAGATGGTGCCGGTGTAGTAGCCCATCCCGCGCACGAGCGTGGGGTCGAAGCGGAGCGAGACGCCGGTCGGCAGCGACCGCAGCGACCGGGCGAGCGTCTCGAGCGCGAGCACCGCCTCCGGGTCGATGCCCTCGGGCAGCACGCCGAGGATCGCGGACTGCTCGAGCGCCACTCCCCCGGCCGCGACGGCCGCCTCGATGCGGGCGAGGTAGCCGCCGAGCACGGCCGCGGCGTCCGGACCGTCGGCCTCGAGCTCGGCGACGACTCCGCTCGCCCCGATCTTGTCGAGCTTGTCGATCGAGATCAGGGCGGGGCCGAAGCGCTCGGGGGCGAAGCCGCAGTGCTCGAGGATGCCGGTGAGGATCCGGCGGTCGTTGATCCGGATCGTGCAGTCGCGCAGGCCCAGCGTGTCGAGGGCGGCGGCCGTCGCGGTGATCAGCTCGACCTCGGCCAGCTGCCCCGGCTCGCCGATGATGTCGATGTCGCACTGGACGAACTGGCGGTAGCGGCCCTTCTGCGGGCGCTCCGCGCGCCAGACCGGTGCGATCTGGACCGAGCGGAAGACGGTCGGCAGCTCGGCGCGGTGGCTGGCGTAGAAGCGGGCGAGCGGCACGGTGAGGTCGAAGCGGAGGCCGAGGTCGGCGAGGCCCGAGGCGTCGTCCGCCGCGGCCGCCGCCGCGAGGTCGTCGTGCGAGAGCCCGCGGCGCAGCACGCTGAAGGCGAGCTTCTCGTTGTCGCCGCCGAGGCCGGAGTGCAGGCGCTCGAAGTCCTCGACCACCGGGGTCTCGATCTCGTCGAAGCCGTGCGCCGCGTAGACCCGGCGGATCACTCCGAGCGCGTGCTCGCGCTTCGCCTTGTCGGCCGGGAGGAAGTCGCGCATGCCGCGGGGCGGGGTGATCGCAGAAGCCATGCGGCGATTCTCCCAGACCGTCGACCGGTGTTCTCCGGCCCTCCGCGCCGCCGGCGTCCGGCCGGTCGGGGGTGTCGGCTAGGCTCGCGGCGCTCGCGCGGTCAGGGGGATCGCCGCGGACCGACGAGGGGGACTCGATGGACACGCACGCTGATGCCGGCATCGTCGCGGAGGGGGTGTCGCGGGCGTTCGGGCCGGTGCACGCCGTGCGCGACGCCAGCTTCGAGGCCCGGCCCGGGGAGGTCACCGCGCTGATCGGTCCCAACGGCGCGGGCAAGACGACGCTGATGCTGCTGCTCGCGACGCTGCTGCGCCCCGACGCGGGGCGGCTCCGCGTCGCCGGGCACGACCCGGTCGAGGAGCCCGCCGCGGTGCGGGCCGCGCTCGGCTGGATGCCCGACGTCCTCGGCTCCTGGGCGAGCCTGACCTGCCGGGAGACCCTCCGGACGACCGGGCAGCTGTACGGGCTGCCGCGCCCGGACGCCGAGGCCCGCGCCGACGAGCTCCTCGGGCTCGTCGACCTGATCGAGTTCGGCGACCGGCCCACCCGTGTGCTCTCGCGCGGGCAGAAGCAGCGGCTGAGCCTTGCGCGCGCGCTCGTGCACGACCCGTCGGTGCTGGTGCTCGACGAGCCTGCCTCGGGGCTCGATCCCGGCGCGCGGATCGCGCTGCGCGACCTCGTGCTGCGGCTCGCCGGCGAGGGGCGCACGGTGATGGTCTCGAGTCACGTGCTCTCCGAGCTCGACGAGATGGCGACCGCGGCGGTCTACCTCGACGGCGGGGTGACGGCCTCGCAGGAGGCGGTCGCGCGCGCGTCGCGGGCACTGCGGGCCTGGCGGATCGACGCGGTGCGGCCGCGCGGGGCGGAGCTCGCCGAGGTCGTCGAGCGGCTGACGGGCGTGCCGGTCCGAGTGGAGCGCGACGCGGCCCTCGTGCCGGTCGTCGACGATGCGGCGGCGGCCGAGCTGCTCTCGCGGCTGGTGTCGGCCGGGGTCGCGGTCAGCCGCTTCGCGCCGGCGGTGGGCGAGCTGGAGCACACCTTCTCGGACCTGACCCGCTCGGCCGGGGAGCCGGGGAGTGCCACGGGGCCTGGCCGGCCCGCGGAACCGAGCACCGAGAACGAGGAGGAGGCCCGATGATCACCGAGACCACCGCCCGGCCGCTGCCGTTCCTGCAGGGCGTCGGCATCGTCCTCCGCCTCGAGCTCGCCCAGCGGGTGCGCGGGACCTCGTCCTTCGTCCTGCTCGGGCTGTTCTTCCTGCTGGTCGGCGCGGTCACCGGACTGCTGGTCGTCGCGACCGGCGTCTTCTCGGGCAGCGGCGCCGTCGTAGGCGGCTTCCTCTACTCGACCCTCGTCTACTTCGTGCTGCTGCTGGGCAGCCTGGTGACGCCCGCGCTCTCCGGCACGGCCGTGAACGGCGACCGCGACGCGGGGACCCTCGCGACGACGCAGGTCACCCTCGTGACCACGGCGCAGCTCGTGCTCGGCAAGTTCGTCTCGGCCTGGCTGGTCGCGCTGGCGTTCCTCGCGAGCACCGTGCCGTTCCTGCTCGTCGCCGTCGGGGTCGGCGGGGTGTCGCTCGCCTCCGCGTCGGTCTCGGTGCTCGTGCTCGCGGTGCAGCTGGGCGTCGTCGCGGCGATCGGAGTGGGTCTCAGCGGGATCCTCGACCGGCCGCTGATGTCGGTCGTCACCACCTACCTGGTGGTCGCGGCGATGAGCGTCGGGTCGCTGATCGCGTTCGGGCTGCTGACGGCCGTCACGACCACGGAGCAGCAGACCGTCTTCGTCGACGACGACGAGGGGATCTGCGGACCGGACTACGAGACGCAGGTGGCGCGGGCCGACTACTACTGGGGGCTGCTCGCGCTGAACCCGTTCGTGGTGCTGGCCGACGCCGTCCCACCGCAGCTCGACGAGTACGGCTCGCCGGAGGACCTGTTCACCGGGCTCTCGCTGCTGGTGCGGCAGGCGCAGATCGCGCCGGAGCCGGTCGTCGAGCTCTCCTGCTCCGGCTACACCGGCTCGACGCGGCCGAGTACTCCGGAGGAGGTCTTCGACGCGACCGTCCCGTCCTGGTTCGTCGGTCTGACGCTGCAGCTGGTGCTCGCGGTCGGCCTGCTGCTCGGCGCGATCCGCCGCACGGCGACGCCGGCGGCACGCCTGCCCCGCGGGCGCCGCGTCGCCTGACGGTCGGCCTTCCTGCTGATCGAGCGGCCCGCGCAGCGGGCCAGCCATGCTGATCGAGTAGCCCGCGCAGCGGGCGTATCGAGATCCACCGCTCTGGAGACGTGAGGTCTCGATACGCCGCTCCGCGGCTACTCGACCAGCATGGATCTCGCCGCACTGCGCAGAGCCCACCACCTCTGCTGATCGAGTAGCCCGCGGAGCGGGCCTATCGAGATCCCCGTGATCAGCACTCGAGGCGACAGCTACCCCTCCCGGCGCTCCCGCTCCACCGCGCGGATCTCGTCCTGCAGGTCGCGCGTCGCCGTCCGCAGCGCGCGCTCGGCGTCGAGCCCCTGCGCCCGGGCCGACGCGACGATCGCGAGCAGCAGCGGGCCGAGGTCCTCCTCCGACTCGATCGGCAGCGGCCCCTCCCCCGCGTCGACGATGCCGAGCGTGGTGGCCTTGCCGATCACCTTGTCGGCCAGCGCGAGAGCCGGCATGCCCTGCGGGATCCCGTCGAGCACGCTCGTCCGGTGCGGCTTCTCGGTCTTCTTCAGCTCGTCCCAGACGGCGATGACGTCATCGGCGGTCTCCGCGGTCGCGTCGCCGAAGACGTGCGGGTGGCGGCCGATCATCTTCGCGTTCATGTGCGCCGCGACGTCCTCGATCGTGAACGGCTCCGGGCCGTCGGCGGCCAGGTCGGAGTGGAAGAGCACCTGGTAGAGCACGTCGCCGAGCTCCTCGATCAGGTCGGCCCGGTCGCCGGCCTCGATCGCGTCGACCAGCTCGTGCGACTCCTCGATCAGGTAGCGCACGAGCGACTCGTGGGTCTGCTCGGCGTCCCACGGGCAGCCGCCCGGGGCGCGGAGGACGTGGACGGTGCGGATGAGCTCGTCGAGCCGGGGATGCGCGGTCACCGGGCCATCCTCGCATCCGGGTCCGTGGCGTGACCCGCGGAGCCGGGCGGGCGGGCGTCGTCGCGGGCCGCACATCCGCCGGTCATCGGCGCGTAACACGCGCCGACTACGGTGACCGCGGGGCGCGACCGCGGCCCGGAACAGGAACGCCACCGTGACCCTCACGCCTCCCGCCACCGGCACCGCCCTCGATCGCGGAGCGCCGCCGAGCGCCGAGCTGCACATCCACATCGAGGGGACGATCGAGCCCGAGCACATCGTCGAGATGGCGCGCCGCAACGGCATCGCACTGCCGACCGAGGACCTCGACGCCCTGCGCGCGCGCTATGCCTTCCAGGACCTCGCCTCGTTCCTCGAGCTGCACTACTCGAACCTCACGGTCCTGAAGACGGAGCGCGACTTCTTCGAGCTGGCCACCGGCTATCTCGATCGCGCGAAGCTCGCGAACGTCCGCCGCGCCGAGATCTTCTTCGATCCGCAGACGCACCTCGGCAACGGCGTGCCGCTCGACGTCGTGATGGCCGGGTTCACCCGCGCGCTGGGGCGGAGCGAGGAGACGCACGGCATCTCGACCGACCTGATCATGTGCTTCCTGCGCGACCTCGGCGCCGACGCGGCGGACGAGATGCTGACCGCGATCCTCCCCTACCGCGAGCACATCATCGGGGTCGGGCTCGACTCGAACGAGGTCGGCTTCGGGCCGGAGCTCTTCATCGACGTCTATGCGCGGGCCGCGGCGGAGGGCCTGCACCTGGTCGCGCACGCGGGCGAGGAGGGCGGTCCGGAGACGGTCGCCGAGACCCTCGAGATGCTGAAGGTGGAGCGGATCGACCACGGCATCCGCGCGATGGAGGACCCGGCGGTCGTCGCGATGCTCCGCGTGCAGGGCGTGCCGATCACGGTCTGCCCGCTCTCGAACGTGGCGCTGCGCGCCGTCGACACGATGAAGGACCACCCGCTGCCGGCGATGCTCGACGCGGGGCTGATCGTCACCGTCTCGAGCGACGACCCGCCCTACTTCGGCGGCTACGTCGACGCGAACTACCGCGCGCTGGTCGAGGAGCTCGGGATGGACGACGCGCAACTGGAGCGCCTCGCCCTCAACTCCTTCGACGCCGCCTTCATCTCCGACGAGGACCGCACCCGCTGGCAGGCCGAGGTCCGCGCCCACTTCGCGTCCTGATCCCCGCCGCGAGATGCCACTTGTGCACGCGACACGCCGGGAAAGGCGTGCACAAGTGGTATCTCGCGGGGAGGGCTAGCCCTCGGGGTGCGGGG
>NZ_JALGRT010000006.1:0-313256 GCF_022815525.1 Rathayibacter sp. VKM Ac-2927 | reverse complement strand
CCTCCTCAAACGAGCCCTCTGCCGCGAACTCTTCCCCCTCCTCTGCCGACCTTGACAAATAGAAGCTTCGAGATCCGCCGTGGCCAGTCGGGTGGGTCTCGATACGCCGCCCTCCGGCCGGCTACTCGACCGGCATGTGCCGCCGCCCCTCGTGCTGGTGGTGGAGCCGGCCCCGCCGCCCTTCATGCTGATCGAGTAGCCCGCGCAGCGGGCGTATCGAGATCCACGGCACCAGCACTCCCGGTGCACGTCCGCTAACGCCGCCGTGTTAGCGTCGATACTCGTGACCGAGAGCCCGACGACCCGCGACCGCATCCTCAGCGCGACGGCGGCGCTGCTCGCGGAGGGCGGCCGCGACGCCGTCTCCACCCGGGCGATCAGCTCGGCGGCCGGCGTCCAGGCGCCCACCATCTACCGAACCTTCGGCGACCTCCGCGGGCTGCTCGACTCCGTCGCCGCCGCGGGCTTCGCCTCCGCCCAGGCCGAGTTCGACGCCGTCGACGCACCGGCCGACGCCGTCGACGCCCTCCGCGCCGCCTGGGACCACCACATCGCCTTCGGCCTCGCCGAGCCGCACCTCTACGCCCTGATGTTCACCGGGCGACCGGGGGAGGAGTCGGAGGCGGCCCGCCTCGCCCGCGGCGTGCTCGCCGCCCACGTCCGCGCCGTCGCCGAGGCCGGCCGCCTGACCGTCGAGGTCGAGCACGCTGCCCGCCTCCTGCAGTCCGCCGCCCTCGGCTGCACTCTCACTCTCGCGTCCGCGCCGGACGACGAGCTCTCCGCCCGCTCCCGCGAGGCCGTCCTGGCCGCGATCACCACGACGGAGGCGGGCCCGACCGACCCCGCGGCGCGCGCCTTCGCCGCCCACGCGGTCGCGCTGCGCACCGCGCTGCCCGGCGTCGACGGCCTCACCGCGGCCGAGTCCGCCCTCCTCGACGAGTGGCTCCTGCGCCTCACCCGCTGACGAGCGCGCTGACTCGCCCGAGAAGGCGCGTTCTCCGCACCGGGAACGAGCCTTCTCGGGCGACTCGGCGAGGGAGGCGCCGTGCGCCGGGAAACACCACGCGCCGGGAAACACCTGCGCCGGGAAGCAGAGAACGGCGCCGCAGCTGGCGAGAGCGTGCGGCGCCGTTCGGCGGAGGATGGGGGATTCGAACCCCCGAGGGCTTGCACCCAACACGCTTTCCAAGCGTGCGCCATAGGCCACTAGGCGAATCCTCCTGGCGCGACCGTGGCCGCGACTCATCGATACTAGCCGGTGCCGGCGCCCTCCGCTGACCACGGCAGTGCGACGGCCGTGCCCGCACCCCGCCGACGTCGGTTAGACTGTCTCCCGGCTCCCCGCGTGGCGCCATCCAGGCCAACTCCCCCAGGGCGGAAACGCAGCAAGGGTAACCGGGCTCTGGCGGGTGCGCGGGGGGTCTTTCCTTTTAACGGATCGCGCACCCGGCCCACCTCTCCTCCCCAGCCCGCCGCTCCTGCACGCTCTCCCATCCGGGGCACGCGCCCAGCCTCCGGAGGGCGCCCGTCGCTAGGCTTGCGCCGATGGTTCAGAGCATCTACATCTCGTCCGCCGAAGGTCATTCGGGCAAGTCCACGGTCGCCCTCGGCGTCCTCGACCTGCTCAGCAGTCAGGTGCAGCGGGTCGGCGTCTTCCGCCCGATCGCCCGCTCCACCTCCGAGCGCGACTACGTGCTCGAGATGCTGCTCGGGCACTCCGACTCGGGTCTCGCCTACGACGACTGCATCGGCGTCACCTACGAGGACGTGCACGCCGACGGCGAGGCAGCCCTCTCCCGCATCGTCGAGCGCTACAAGGCCGTCGAGTCGCAGTGCGACACCGTCGTGATCCTCGGCTCCGACTACACCGACGTCGGCAGCCCGACGGAGCTCGGCTACAACGCCCGCATCGCGGCGAACCTCGGCGCGCCCGTCCTCCTCGTCCTCACCGGTCGCGACCCGTCGCGGAGCGAGCAGCTCGGCCAGGCCCCCGCCCGCACGCCCGACGAGATGCGGCAGATCACCGAGCTCGCCGCGGTCGAGCTGCGCACCGCGCACGCGAGCCTCATCGGCGTCGTCGCCAACCGCGCCGACCCGGGCACCTCGGAGCAGGCCGTCGCCGCGATCCGCGAGGCGCTGCCCTCCGGCGCCCCGGTCTGGGCGATCCACGAGGACCCGTCCCTCGTCGCCCCGAGTGTCTCGCGCATCATCGACGCCGTCGACGGCGTCTTCGTCGCGGGCGACCCGGAGCTGCTCGGCCGCGAGGCGCTGGGCGTCGTCGTCGCCGGCATGTCGATGGTCAACGTGCTGCCGCGCCTGATGGAGGGCGGTGTCGTCATCGTCCCCGGCGACCGCCCCGAGGTCGTGCTCGCCGTGATCATGGCGCACGCCTCCGGCAACTTCCCGACGGTCTCCGCGATCATCCTCAATGGCGGCTTCGAGCTGCAGGAGCCGATCGTCCGCCTGATCGAGGGCGTCGACAACCGCCTGCCGATCGTGATGACCGAGCTCGGCACCTACGACACCGCCGTGCGCGTCACCGCCGCACGCGGTCGCCTCGCCGCCGACTCGCCGCGCAAGCGCGACACCTCCCTCGCCCTGTTCGCCGAGGCGATCGACCCCGTCGAGCTGCTCACCCTCCTCGACGTCGGCCGCTCCGAGGTCGTCACCCCGCTGATGTTCGAGTACGGCCTGATCGAGCGCGCCCGCATAGCCGACCGGCACATCGTGCTGCCCGAGGGCGGCGACGACCGCATCCTCCGCGCCGCCGCGACCGTGCTCAAGCGCGGCATCGCCCGCCTCACGATCCTCGGCGAGGAGGTCGAGGTGCGCTCCCGCGCCGCGAGCCTCGGCCTGGACATCGACGGCGCCCGCGTCCTCAGCGTCCTCGACCCGGAGCACCGCAACCGCTTCGCCGAGGAGTACGCCCGCATCCGCGCGCACAAGGGCATCACCTTCGACCACGCCTACGACACCGTCACCGACGTCTCCTACTTCGGCACGATGATGGTCCAGCTCGGCCTCGCCGACGGCATGGTCTCGGGAGCCGCGCACACCACCGCGCACACCATCCGCCCCGGCTTCGAGATCATCAAGACCAGCCCCGGCGTCTCCGTCGTCTCGAGCGTGTTCCTGATGGCGCTCGCCGACCGCGTCCTCGTCTACGGCGACTGCGCCGTGAACCCCGACCCGACCGAGGCGCAGCTGGCCGACATCGCGATCTCCTCCGCCGAGACGGCGCAGCAGTTCGGCATCGACCCGCGGATCGCGATGCTCTCCTACTCCACCGGTGAGAGCGGAGCGGGCGCCGACGTCGAGAAGGTCCGGGCCGCGACCGCGCTGGTCCGCGAGCGCCGCCCCGACCTGCTCGTCGAGGGCCCGATCCAGTACGACGCCGCAGCGGACGCGGCCGTCGCCGCCTCGAAGATGCCCGGCTCGCAGGTCGCCGGCCGCGCGACGGTGTTCATCTTCCCCGACCTCAACACGGGCAACAACACCTACAAGGCCGTGCAGCGCTCGGCCGGCGCCGTCGCGATCGGGCCGGTCCTGCAGGGCCTGCGGAAGCCGGTCAACGACCTCTCCCGCGGCGCCCTCGTGCAGGACATCGTCAACACCGTCGCGATCACCGCGATCCAGGCGGCGACCCAGGCCATCGTCCCGCCGACCTCCGCCATCCCCGTCGTGCGCTGAGGGCCACCCGCCCGAGCGCCCCGTCCGACCCCGAACCCCCAGGAGTCCCACCGTGTCCGTCGTCCTCGTCGTCAACAGCGGCTCGTCGTCCTTCAAGTACCAGCTCATCGAGATGACGACGGAGGAGACGCTCGCCAGCGGCCTCGTCGAGCGGATCGGCGAGGAGACCGGCCGCACCAAGCACAGCCACGACGGCGACACGGTCGAGTTCGAGACGCCGATCCCGGACCACACGGCCGGCTTCGACGCGATGATCCGCGCCTTCGCCGAGCACGGCCCGAGCCTCGACGAGTTCCCGCCGATCGCCGTCGGCCACCGCGTCGTGCACGGCGGCAAGCGGTTCTACGAGCCGACCGTCGTCACCGACCTCGTCAAGATCAACATCGAGGACCTCAGCGACCTCGCTCCGCTGCACAACCCCGCCAACCTCGAGGGCATCGAGGCCGCGCAGAAGGCCTTCCCGAGCGTCCCGCACGTCGCCGTCTTCGACACCGCGTTCCACCACACCATCCCCGTGGCGGCCTCCACCTACGCGATCCCGGCCGAGCTCGCCGACAAGCACCGCATCCGCCGCTACGGCTTCCACGGCACCTCGCACAAGTTCGTCTCCGAGGCCGCCGCCGCGTTCCTCGGGCGCCGCCGCTCCGACCTCAAGACGATCGTCCTGCACCTCGGCAACGGCGCCTCCGCCTGCGCGATCGACGGCGGCGCCTCCGTCGAGACCTCGATGGGCATGACGCCGCTCGAGGGTCTCGTGATGGGCACCCGCTCCGGCGACCTCGACCCGGCCGTCGTCTTCCACCTCGCCCGCAAGGCCGGCCTCTCCACCGACGAGCTCGACACCGTGCTCAACCGCCGCAGCGGACTCCTCGGCCTCTCCGGCCGCGGCGACATGCGCGACGTGCAGGACGCGGCCGAAGCCGGCGACGAGACCGCCCTCGCCGCCCTCGAGGTCTACTACCACCGGCTCCGCCACTACGTCGGCGCCTACTACGCCCAGCTCGGCCGCGTCGACGCGATCGTCTTCACCGCCGGAGTCGGCGAGAACGTCCCCGCCGTCCGCGCCGGCGCCCTCCGCGGCCTCGAGGGCCTCGGCATCGAGCTCGACCCCGAGCGCAACACCGCCCGCGACCGCGGCCCCCGCCGCATCTCCACCGACGACTCCCGCGTCGCCGTCCTCGTCATCCCCACCAACGAGGAGCTGGAGATCGCTCGGCAGTGCTTGTCGGTCGTGTAGCGGCGGAGCCGCTGCACGACTCGCGGTCGGCTTGCACGGGTGGGAGCGTTCTGTGGAGCGGGTCGCGTCGGGCTGCCCTGAATCGCTGGCACGCGATTCCGGGTCGGGCCCTCTGCCTCGTCCGTGCAAGCACGGTACGGCCGACGCCCTCGGTGGTCGCGTGAGCAGCGGTGGGGCCGCGCTGCGCGCGAGCTGCTTCCGGCGACGTCGCTCGTAGACGTGCGAGCGGTGGAGGGGCCGCGCTGACGCGCGAGCTGCTGCCTTCCACGTAGCCGATGAACGTGCAAGCAGTGGGAGGGCCGCGCACGCGCGCGGGCTGCTGCCATCCGCGGTCGCCGTCCTGTGCATGCTGGTCGAGTAGCCGCGGTACGCGGCGTATCGAGACCCACCCTGCCCGAGCTTGCGGACCGAGACCCGCCCGCGTCAGCCGGCGAGGCGGGCGTCGCCCGCGTAGACGTTGAAGCCCGCGCCGCGGCTGAAGCCGATGAGGGTGAGACCCGCGTCGCGGGCGAGGTCGACGGCGAGCGAGGACGGGGCGCCGACGGCCGCGAGGAGGGGGATGCCCGCCATCACGGCCTTCTGGACGAGCTCGAACGAGGCGCGGCCCGACACCTGCAGCAGCGTGCCGCGCAGCGGCAGCCGGCCCTCGCGCAGGCCCCAGCCGACGACCTTGTCGACCGCGTTGTGCCGCCCCACGTCCTCCCGCAGCGCCAGCAGCGAGCCGTCCGAGTCGAAGAGGCCGGCCGCGTGCAGGCCGCCGGTGCGCTCGAACACCGCCTGCGCCTCCCGCAGCCGGTCCGGCAGCGACACGAGCAGCTCGGTCGACACCCGCAGCGGATCCTCCGCCACGCTCCACGCCGACTCCGTCGCGACGGCCTCGAGCGACGCCAGCCCGCACACCCCGCACGAGCTCGACGTGTACACCGAGCGCTCGCGGTCGAGCAGGATCTCCGCGCGGCCCCCGCGCACCGTCGCGTCGATCACGTTGTAGGTGTTCTCGCTCGGCCCCGAGCCGCTCGCGCAGTAGCGCATCGCCGCGAGCTGCTCCGTCGAGGTGAGCACCCCCTCCGACACCAGGAAGCCGGCGACCAGGTCGAAGTCCTCCCCGGGCGTGCGCATGGTGACGCTGAAGCGCCGCCCGCCCACGCGGATCTCGAGCGGCTCCTCGACGGCCAGCACGTCCTCGCGGCGGCGGGTCGGCTCCCCGGCGCGGACGGCGATCAGGCGGGTCCGGGCGACGGCACGGCTCATGGGGTCCTCCTCGACGCGGCTGGCGCACCGCCCCGCGACCTGAGAGCCCGGACGGCCGGCGCTCATCCTCCCACCCGCTCCCCGACGTAGCATGCAGGAATGGTCGATGACGCCGAAGCCCGCGAGAACCCGATCGACGAGAGCGCCGTCACGGTCGGCGCCCCGAAGAGGCGGGCCGTCGGCATCCCCGGCGTCGCGCACGCGCTGCAGATCTCGCTCAAGCAGATGGGCCCGCTGCGCAGCGCCGAGACCCTCCTCCGCGTCAACCAGAAGACCGGCTTCGACTGCCCCGGCTGCGCCTGGCCCGAGGCCGACAAGCGGCACGTCGCCGAGTTCTGCGAGAACGGCGCGAAGGCGGTCGCCGAGGAGGCGACGCTGCGCACCGTCACGGCCGACTTCTTCGCCGCGCACTCGCTGATCGAGCTCGAGGGCTGGGACGACTACCAGCTCGGCCAGCAGGGCCGCCTCACCGAGCCGATGCTCCTGGACGAGGGCGCGACGCACTACCGCCCGGTCGGCTGGGACGAGGCGCTCGACGTCGTCGCGGACGAGCTGCGCGCCTGCGCCGACCCCGACCAGGCGATCTTCTACACCTCCGGCCGCACCTCCAACGAGGCCGCGTTCGTCTACCAGCTCCTGGTGCGCGGCTTCGGCACCAACAACCTGCCCGACTGCTCCAACATGTGCCACGAGTCCAGCGGCTCGGCCCTGACCGAGACGATCGGCATCGGCAAGGGCACGGTCAGCCTCCGCGACGTCGAGCGGGCACCGCTGCTGATCGTCGCCGGCCAGAACCCGGGCACCAACCACCCGCGGATGCTCACCGCGCTCGAGCGGGCGAAGCGCGCGGGCAGCACGATCGTCGCCATCAACCCGCTGCCCGAGGCGGGCCTGCTGCGCTTCGAGAACCCGCAGACCGTGCGCGGGATGATCGGCGGCGGCACGGCCCTCGCCGACCACTTCCTCCAGGTGCGGCTGGGCGGCGACCAGGCGCTCTTCCAGGGCTTCGGCAAGGCGCTCCTCGACGCGGAGGAGGCGAGGGGCGGCGTCTTCGACCGTGCCTTCATCGCCGAGAGCACCGACGGGCTCGAGGGCTACCTCGACGAGATCCGCGGCACCGAGTGGTCCGAGATCGGGCGGGCGAGCGGGATCGACGAGGCCCGGATCCGCGCGATCGCCGAGCTGATCGCCGCGAGCGAGGGCACCATCGTCTGCTGGGCGATGGGGCTCACCCAGCACGCGCACTCCGTCGCGACGCTCAAGGACGTCGTCAACGTCCTGCTGCTGACCGGCAGCATCGGCAAGCCCGGCGCGGGCGTGTGCCCGGTCCGCGGCCACTCGAACGTGCAGGGCGACCGCACGATGGGCATCTTCGAGCGGATGCCGGACTCCTTCCACGACGCCCTCGACCGAGAGTTCTCCTTCGCCTCGCCGCGCGAGCACGGCACCGACACGGTCGCCGCGATCCGCGCCATGCGCGACGGCAAGGCGCGCGTCTTCATGGGCCTCGGCGGCAACTTCGCCCGCGCGACGCCCGACACCGGCGTCACCGAGGCCGCGATGCGCTCGCTCGCGCTCACGGTGCACGTCTCGACCAAGCTCAACCGCTCGCACGTCGTCACCGGCCGCCGCGCGCTGATCCTGCCGACCCTCGGCCGCACCGACTCCGACAAGCGCGCCACGGGGGAGCAGCGGGTCACCGTCGAGGACTCGATGAGCGCCGTGCACGCCTCGCGCGGGCGGCTCGCGCCGCCGAGTCCGGTCCTGCAGTCCGAGGTCGCCATCCTCACCGGCATCGCGGAGCGCCTGCTCGCCGACCGCCCGAACACGCCGGTCGTCGACTGGGCGGCGCTGCGGGAGGACTACCGCCTGATCCGCCGGCACATCGCCGCCGTCGTCCCCGGCTTCGAGGACTTCGAGCGCCGCGTGAACGAGCCGGGCGGCTTCGTCCTGCCGAACCCGCCGCGCGACGAGCGGCGCTTCGCCACCGCGACCGGCCTCGCCCGCTTCACCGCGAACCCGCTGCAGTACCCGAAGGTCCCGGAGGGGCGCCTGCTGCTGCAGACGCTGCGCTCGCACGACCAGTTCAACACCACGATCTACGGCAAGGACGACCGCTACCGCGGCATCCACGGCGGCCGTCGCGTCGTCTTCGTGCACGCCGACGACATCGCCGAGCAGGGCCTCGCCGACGGCGCGATGGTCGACCTGGTCTCGGAGTGGGAGGACGGCCTCGAGCGCCGGGCCCCGTCCTTCCGCGTCGTCGCGTACGACACCCCGCGCGGCTGCATCGCGGCCTACTACCCCGAGACGAACGTGCTCGTCCCGCTCGACTCCACCGCGGCCGTCAGCGGCACCCCCACCTCGAAGTCCGTCGTCGTCCGCCTGGAGCCGGCCGCCTGATCCGCCCGGTCGATCTCGATACGCCCGCTGCGCGGGCTACTCGATCAGCATGAAGCCGGGCCACTCGCTACGGCCGCTGCGGAACATGCTGGTCGAGTAGCCGCGGAGCGGCGTATCGAGACCCGCCCCGTCAGCAGTCCGGTCGCGCTCACCACGGCAGCCGCAGCAGCCGCACCCTCTCGCCGGCCGCGGCACCGCCCGCCGGAACGACGGCGACAGCCTCCGCCACCGTGAGCCCCGAGAGCATGTGCGAGCGGATCCCGTGCACCGCCCGCCAGACGCCGTCCGCCTCGACGACCGGCACGAGCACGGTCGACCCGGCGCGGCCGAGCGGCTCGCCCAGCACGCCCTGACGCAGTACCGGCGCGGCGGCCCTGCTCGCCGCGTCCAGCGCCGGCGGCAGGAACGACAGCGCCGCGAGGAACGCGGCGAGCGGATTCCCGGGCAGCGCGAGCACGACCGCCCCGCCGGGCAGCGACGCGATCACCGTCGGATGCCCCGGCCGCATCGCGACCCCGTCGACCAGGACGGTCGCCCCCGCGATCCTCAGCGCCCGGCGCACCGCGTCCACCCGCGACCGCCCGGTCCCGCCCGTCGTGATCTGCAGCGGAGCCGTGCTCGCGAGCAGCGCGCGGGCGATCGCCTCGTCGTCGTCGCCGAGCCGCCGCACCGATCCCACCGCACCCCCGCCGCGCGCGACGAGCGGCGGCAGCAGCGGCGTGAACGCGTCGCGGACGCGGCCGGCCCCGGGCATCCCCGCGGTGTCGACCTCGTCACCGGTGAAGAGCAGATCGACCGTCGCCGGCCGCCGCACGACGAGCTCGTCGAAGCCCGCGATCGCGAGCAGCGCCAGGTGCGCCGGCCGCAGCCGCACGCCGGAGTCGACGAGCGCGGTTCCGGCCGGGGCCTCGTCGCCCGCGCTGCGGATGTGCCGTCCGAGCGGCACCGGGTGCTCCGAGGAGAGCACGTCCCCGGTCACCCGGCCGCGCTCGCTCGGGAGGACGCCCTCGCACCACTCCGGCACGACCCCGCCGGTGACGATCGGCTCGGCGCTGCCCGGTCCGAGGCGCCAGGGCGACGCCCCGCGGACGGCCCAGCCGTCCATCGCCGAGGAGTCGTAGTGGGGGAGCGGTCGCGGAGCGAGCACGGCGCTCGCCGTGACAGAGCCCTCCGCCTCGAGCAGCGCGACCGTCGCGAGCGGCCCGGGAGCGGTCGCCGCGGCGATCCGCGCGCGAGCGCCGTCCCAGTCGATGTCGCTCATCCGTCCATTCTGGTCGCGCCCAGGGCGGGACGGCGACGGCGCCGGATCCGAGGACCCGGCGCCGTCGACGGGCTCAGCCGAGGTACCCGTTCGGGTTGAGCACGAACTTCTTCGCGGCGCCCTTGTCGAAGTCGGCGTAGCCCTGCGGCGCCTCGTCCAGCGTGATGGCCGTGGCCTGCACCGCCTTCGCGATCTGCACCTTGTCGTGCAGGATCGCCATCATCAGCGAGCGGTTGTACTTCATCACCGGGCACTGGCCGGTCGTGAAGGACAGCGACTTCGCCCAGCCCAGCCCGAGGCGGATCGAGAGCGAGCCCTCCTGCGCGGCCTCGTCCACTCCGCCCGGGTCACCGGTGACGTAGAGCCCCGGGATGCCGAGCGCGCCGCCCGCCGCGGTGATCGACATCAGCGAGTTCAGCACGGTGGCCGGCGCCTCGGTGCCCGAGTCGGCCCCGTTGCCGTGCGCTTCGAAGCCCACGGCGTCCACGCCGCAGTCGACCTCCGGCACGCCGAGGATCTGCTCGATCTGCCCGGCCGGGTCGCCCTTCGAGACGTCCACGGTCTCGCAGCCGAACGAGCGCGCCTGCGCGAGCCGCTCCTCGTTGAGGTCCGCGACGATCACGACGGCCGCGCCGAGCAGCTGCGCGCCGACGGCAGCGGCCAGTCCGACCGGGCCCGCTCCGGCGACGTAGACCGTCGAGCCGACGCCGACGCCCGCGGTGACCGCGCCGTGGAAGCCGGTCGGGAAGATGTCCGAGAGCATCGTGAGGTCGAGGATCTTCTCCAGCGCCTGGTCGCGGTCGGGGAAGACGAGCAGGTTCCAGTCGGCGTAGGGGACCATCACGTACTCGGCCTGCCCGCCGACCCAGCCGCCCATGTCGACGTAGCCGTAGGCGCTGCCCGGGCGGTCCGGGTTCACGTTCAGGCAGATGCCGGTCTTGCGCTCCTTGCAGTTGCGACAGCGGCCGCAGGCGATGTTGAACGGCACCGAGACGATGTCGCCGACCTTGACGAACTCGACGTCCGGCCCGACCTCGACGACCTCGCCGGTGATCTCGTGCCCGAGGACGAGATCGGCGGGAGCGGTGGTGCGCCCGCGGACCATGTGCTGGTCCGAGCCGCAGATGTTGGTCGAGACGGTGCGGAGGATCGCGCCGTGCGGCAGCTTCCTGCCGATGTTCGCCGGGTTCACGCCCGGCCCGTCCTTCAGCTCGAAGGTCGGGTAGTCGATGTCGATGACCTCGACGACGCCGGGGCTCTTGTAGGCGACTGCTCTGTTGCCTGACATGCGGTTCTCCTTCACGGGATGCGACCGCGGTGCGTGAGCGCCCGCGGGAGCCGCGCCGCGATCGTCCGGAGGAGGGCCGCGGCGTCGAGGCTCGAGCGAAACGTACGCCCGAAGCCTGGTGCCGGATCGAGGGGGAGGGAGTAGCGTCTCAGGATTCGTGCGTTCGCATGCGAACGGCCTCCAGAGACGTCCGCACCGCCGCGTCGAGCGCCGCCCGGTCGCCGCCCTGCAGGCCCGCGGCGTAGCCGGCGAGGAACGTCGTCAGCGGAGCGGCCGGCCGCACCACGCCGTGCGCCGCGTCGCCGGCCAGGGAGAGCAGGGCGTCGCGCTCGACCGGAACGTCGGCGAGCCCGAGGGCGGCGCTCAGCTCGTCCCACCAGGCGGCGAGCAGTGCGGCGGTGTCCTCGCGGGCGTCCGGGGCTGAGGAAGGGGTCGCGTTCGTGTCGTGGGTCACGCGTTCAGTCTGCGCCCGGTTCGGATTCTGCGCCCCGCGCGCTCTCCGCGCCCGGCACGGCGATGCCGTGGCGGCGGGCGTCGGCGCGGTCGTCGACGTCCGCGGTCGATCCGGCCGGCACCTCGACGAGCCGCACGGCCAGCCCCGCCAGGAGTGCGCGGACGGAGGCGCCGTCGACCGCGGGGAGCCGGGTCACGGCGGCGGTCAGTGCGGCTCGGCGGTGCAGGCCCAGCAGGAGCTGTGCGCGGCCGTCCCCGTCGACGGCGAGCAGGGCGTCGGTCGCGGGATCGGCGGAGGCGGCGTCCGCCAGCAGCCGGTCGAGCGCGGGGGCCGGATCGACCAGGTCGGCCGCGAGCACGGCGATCCAGCCGGCAGCGTCGTCCCGCGCGAGCAGGGGCAGCGCCGCCGCGAGACCGGCGACCGGTCCGCCGAACGCGGGCCGCTCCTGGACGAGGAGCGCCGCTCCGACTCCGCCGCGGAGCTCCGGCGGTCCCGCGACCACGACGCGCCGGGCGCCGGCGACAGCGGCCAGGGCGTGCTCGAGCAGCGTCGAGCCGCCGTGCTCGAGCAGCGGCTTGGCCGCGCCGCCGAGGCGCTCGCCGCGTCCGCCGGCGAGGACGACGGCGTCGAACGGGGGAGTGCGGGGGCGGCCGGTCACGGCCTCGAGGCTACGGGAGGCGGCGGCTCCGGCGACCCGCGTCCGGTGTCGGAGGTCGCGGCTACTCTTGTCGGGTGGTAGCAGCCCTGTATCGCCGGTACCGGCCGGAGACGTTCGCCGAGATGATCGGCCAGTCCCAGGTGACCGATCCGCTCATGACGGCGCTGCGCACCAACCGCGTCAATCACGCCTACCTCTTCAGCGGCCCGCGCGGCTGCGGCAAGACGACGTCGGCGCGCATCCTCGCCCGCTGCCTCAACTGCGCCCAGGGCCCGACGGACACCCCGTGCGGCGTCTGCGACAGCTGTGTCGAGCTCAGCCGCGACGGTCAGGGCTCGCTCGACGTGGTCGAGATCGACGCCGCGAGCCACAACGGCGTCGACGACGCGCGCGACCTGCGCGAGCGGGCGATCTTCGCCCCGGCCCGCGACCGCTTCAAGATCTTCATCCTCGACGAGGCGCACATGGTGACGCCGCAGGGCTTCAACGCACTGCTCAAGATCGTCGAGGAGCCGCCGGAGCACGTGAAGTTCATCTTCGCGACGACCGAGCCCGACAAGGTCATCGGCACGATCCGCTCGCGCACGCACCACTACCCGTTCCGGCTCGTCCCGCCGGCGCAGATGCTCGACTACACGCAGGAGCTCTGCGAGCGCGAGAAGGTGAGCGTCGCCGCGGGCGTGCTCCCGCTGGTCGTCCGGGCCGGCGGCGGCTCGGTCCGCGACACCCTCTCGCTCCTCGACCAGCTGATGGCCGGCTCCGAGGACGAGACGGTCGAGTACGAGCGCGCGGTCGCGCTGCTCGGCTACACCCACGGCGCGCTGCTCGACGAGGTCGTCGACGCGCTCGCCGAGCACGACTCCGCCGAGGCGTTCGGCGCCGTCGACCGGGTCATCCAGACCGGCCAGGACCCGCGCCGCTTCGTCGAGGACCTGCTCGAGAAGCTCCGCGACCTCATCGTCGTCGCCGCCACAGGCGGCGCGGCCTCCGCAGTCCTGCGCGGCGTCTCCCAGGACGAGCTCGACAGGATGGCCGGCCAGTCGCGCGCCCTCGGGCTCGGCGAGCTCTCCCGCATCGCCGACATCGTCAACGATGCGCTCACCGAGATGACGGGCGCGACCTCGCCGCGGCTGCACCTCGAGCTGATGATCGCGCGCACGCTGGTGCACGGCGCCGGCGCGGCGGCCGCCCCGGCGTCCGTCGTGGTACCGGCGCCGTCGCAGGCCGCCCCGGCGTCGACGCGGCCTTCCGCCGACTCGCGTGCTCCGGAGCCGCGCGCGCCCGAGTCCCGTGCCGCCGCCTCCCGCGCACCCGGGACCCGCGCGCCCGAGTCGCGCATGCCGGAGCCGCACCTCCCGTCGCACGCCGCGACGCCGGAGTCGGTGCCGGACTCGATCGCGGCGGCCCCGCGCGTCGAGGCCCCGGTCGTCTCCGCGGCGTCGGTCGAGGCCGGCTCCGGCACGGCCGCGGCGCCCGGCGCCGTCCCGAGCGCCGCCGCCGACTCGACTCCCGCTGATTCGACTCCCGCCGACTCGACTCCGGCCGGCACCGCGGCTCCGCGCCCGGCCGCGCCCGCCGCAGCGCCCCACCCCTCCGCGGCCGACGAGCCCGGCGGTGTCACCCTGCAGCGGATGAAGGACAGCTGGCCCGAGATCCTCGAGGTCGTGCAGAAGGCCCGGATGACGGCCTGGCTCGTCGCCTACACCGCGCAGGTGCGGGCGCTGAAGGACGACGTCCTCACGCTCTCCTTCCCGAGCCAGAACGACGTCGACTCGTTCAAGATGGCCGGCAGCGCCGGTCAGCCCGGCGTCAGCGAGCACCTGCGCCAGGCGATCCAGCAGGTCCTCGGCCTCCGGGTGAAGTACATCGCCCGCGTCGAGCCCCGCGCGACCGCGCCCGAGGCCGAGCGCGCCGCCGTCGAGGCGACCCCGCCGCCCGCCGCCGAGCAGTCCGCCGCGCAGCAGCCCGCGGCGGCGACCGCCCCCAGCGACCCCGACGAGTGGGCGACGGTCGCCATCCCGGCCGACCCGGCCCCCGCCGAGGTCGCCGCCGAGCCCGCGATCGAGACGGTCGTCGCTCCCGAGCCGTCCGACGTGCCGGTCCTCGCCCCATCGCCGCGCTCAGCCCCGGTCGTCCCGGCGGAGGAGCCCCCGGTCCGCCCGGCAGCCGCGTCGGCCGGCCCCTCGGACGACGAGCCGCCGTTCGACGAGGAGCCGCCCGAGGAGGACATGCCGCCGGTCGAGCCGCCGATGCCCGACTCCTGGGCGACCGTCGCGCCCCCCGGCGAGCCGTCCGCACCACCGGCGCCCGTCGCTCCCGCGCCCGTCCGTGCCCGCGAGCGGCCGGAGCCGGCGCCCCGCCCGGTGACCCGCACCACCCGCTCGGCCACGGCCGACGGCCGCCAGCGCTACGGCGAGGCCGTGGTGCGCGAGATCCTCGGCGCCCAGTTCATCGAGGAGCAGCCGCACGTCCCCCGCGGTCCGCGGGTGACCGGCGCATGACCGTCGCCCCGCTCCTCAATCCCGCACTCCTCACCACTGAATCCGCATCCCGAGAGGAGGCGACCGCATGTACGAAGGAATCGTCCAGGAGCTGATCGACGAGCTCGGCCGGCTCCCCGGCATCGGCCCGAAGTCGGCCCAGCGCATCGCGTTCCACATCCTGCAGACCGAGACGTTCGACGTCACTCGTCTCGCCGAGATCCTGCTGGAGCTGCGCAACCGCGTGCACTTCTGCGACATCTGCGGCAACGTCGCGGAGGAGGCGACCTGCGGCATCTGCCGCGACCCGCGCCGCAGCCGCGCCGTCATCTGCGTGGTCGAGGAGGCGAAGGACGTCCCCGCCATCGAGCGCACCCGCGAGTTCCGCGGCCTCTACCACGTGCTCGGAGGCGCGATCAGCCCGATCGACGGCATCGGCCCCGACCAGCTCCGGATCCGCCAGCTGCTGCAGCGCCTGGCCGACGGCGAGGTCCAAGAGGTCATCATCGCGACCGACCCCAACCTCGAGGGCGAGGCGACCGCGACCTACCTCTCCCGCATGCTCAGCACCCTCGGCATCCGGATCACCCGCCTCGCCTCCGGCCTCCCCGTCGGCGGCGACCTCGAGTACGCCGACGAGATCACCCTCGGCCGCGCCTTCGAGGGCCGCCGCCTCGTCGAGAACTGACGCGGACCCGCCGGTCGGGCCCGCCGCCGCAACATGACCCCTCGCGCATGCGCCCGCCGGTAGACTCCTGCGTCGGGTCGCCACGGCCCGAACCACTGACCCGGGAGTAGCGCGTGAGCCTGATCGTCCAGAAGTTCGGCGGGTCCTCCGTCGCCGACGCGGAGAGCATCAAGCGGGTCGCGAAGCGCATCGTCGCGACGAAGCAGGCGGGCAACGACGTGGTCGTCGCCGTCTCCGCGATGGGCGACACGACCGACGACCTGCTCGAGCTGGCCCACCAGGTCACGCCGATCCCCGCGCCCCGCGAGCTCGACATGCTGCTCTCCTCCGGCGAGCGGATCTCGATGGCGCTGCTCGCCATGGCGATCAAGAGCATGGGCTACGACGCCCGCTCCTTCACCGGCAGCCAGGCCGGCATGATCACCGACGCCCAGCACGGCGCCGCCCGCATCGTCGACATCACCCCGGTCCGCCTGCGCGCCGCGCTGGACGAGAACGCGGTCGTCATCGTCGCCGGCTTCCAGGGCTTCAACCGCGACACCAAGGACATCACCACCCTCGGCCGCGGCGGCTCGGACACCACCGCGGTCGCGCTCGCCGCCGGCCTCGGCGCCGACACCTGCGAGATCTACACCGACGTCGACGGCGTCTTCACCGCCGACCCGCGGGTGGTCAAGAAGGCCCGCAAGCTCGACCGCATCTCCAGCGAGGAGATGCTCGAGCTCGCCGCCGCCGGCGCGAAGGTCCTGCACATCCGCGCCGTCGAGTTCGCCCGCCGCCACGGCGTCACCCTGCACGTGCGCTCCTCGTTCAGCCCCAACGAGGGCACCATCGTCTACAACGCCGTGCCCGGCGAGGACGCCCCCGGAAGCACCGAGAAGAATGGACAGCCCGTGGAAGAGCCGATCATCGCCGGCGTCGCCGCCGACCTCAACGAGGCCAAGATCACCGTCGTCGGCGTGCCCGACATCCCGGGCAAGGCCGCGCAGATCTTCACGATCGTCGCGAAGACCGGGTCGAACATCGACATGATCGTGCAGAACGTCTCCGCCGCCGCGACCGGCCGCACCGACATCTCCTTCACGCTGCCCAAGGCCGACGGCCAGACCGTCCTCACGGCGCTGAACGCCGAGAAGGACGAGGTCGGCTTCGAGTCGCTGCAGTACGACGACCAGATCGCCAAGCTCGCGCTCGTCGGCGCCGGCATGCGCACCAACGCGGGCGTCTCGGCCAAGCTCTTCCGCTCGCTCTACGAGGCGGGGATCAACATCGAGATGATCTCCACGAGCGAGATCCGCATCTCGGTCGTGACCCGCGCCGACACGGTGAACGACGCCCTCCGCGTCGTGCACACCGCCTTCGGCCTCGACGCCGAGGACGAGGCCGTCGTCTACGCCGGCACCGGGCGCTGACCGCCGAACGCCCTCGCGATCCCGCCGATCGCACCCTCCGGCCCCATCGACTCCGCCGTCGTTCGGTACCGTCTCCGGGGAGCCCGCCCCGGCCCTCCCGCCAGCACCCCTTCGTGCCGCTCCTCCCGCGAGCGGCCCACGGACGAAAGAGCCCAGCATGAGCAGCACCCCCCTCCACGTCGGAGTCGTCGGCGCCACCGGCCAGGTCGGCACCGTCATGCGCCGCCTCCTCGAGGAGCGCGACTTCCCGATCGCGTCGATCCGCTTCTTCGCGACCGCCCGCTCGGCCGGCACGACCCTGCCGTTCCGCGGCGAGGACATCGTCGTCGAGGACACCGAGACCGCCGACCCCTCGGGGCTCGACATCGCGCTGTTCTCGGCCGGAGCGACGGGGTCGCGTGCGCAGGCACCGCGCTTCGCCGCCGCGGGCGCCGTCGTCATCGACAACTCCAGCGCCTGGCGGATGGACCCCGAGGTCCCGCTGGTCGTCAGCGAGGTCAACCCGCACGCGATCGAGCAGGCCGTGAAGGGCATCATCGCGAACCCGAACTGCACCACGATGGCCGCGATGCCGATCCTCAAGGTCCTCGACCAGGAGGCCGGGCTCACCCGCCTCATCGTCAGCACCTACCAGGCCGTCTCCGGCAGCGGGCTCGCCGGAGCGAACGAGCTGGCCGGCCAGGTCCGCGCCGCCGTCGCCGACGAGCACCTGCTCGACCTCGTGCACGACGGCTCCGCGGTCGCGTTCCCGGCGCCGGACAAGTACGTCGCGCCGATCGCCTTCGACGTCATCCCGTTCGCAGGCAGCCTCGTCGAGGACGGCCTGAACGAGACCGACGAGGAGAAGAAGCTCCGCAACGAGAGCCGCAAGATCCTCGAGCTCCCCGGCCTGCTGGTCTCGGGCACCTGCGTGCGCGTGCCGGTCTTCACCGGCCACTCGCTCTCGGTGAACGTCGAGTTCTCCGCGCCGCTCAGCCCCGAGCGCGCCCGCGAGCTGCTCGCCGACGCCCCCGGTGTCGCGCTGCGCGAGGTGCCGACCCCGCTCGAGGCCGCCGGCAGCGACCCGAGCTACGTCGGCCGCATCCGCGCCGACGAGGGCGCCCCGGAGGGCCGCGGCCTCGCCCTCTTCATCAGCAACGACAACCTCCGCAAGGGCGCGGCGCTCAACGCCGTCCAGATCGCCGAGCTGATCGCGGCGAAGCAGCCCGTCGCCTGACCCGGCGCGGATCTCGATACGCCCTCTGCGAGGGCTGCTCGATCAGCATGGAGCGCCGCCTGCGCGCCGCGGCGCCTGCCTGCTGGTCGAGTAGCCGCGGAGCGGCGTATCGAGACCCCCCCCGCCCGAGCAGCGGCCGCCGCCGCCGCCCGCCGACGGGAAAAGCCGTCAATTTGATGGGGGAGCGGCCCCCCGGCCCGCCTCCCGCCCGGCGCCCGACGGTAAACTCGACTCTCGTGAACTCCTCGGAACCGGTCGACGTCGCCCTCATCGGTGGGGGCATCATGAGTGCCACCCTCGGTGCACTCCTCACCAAGCTCCAGCCCGACTGGACCATCGCCGCCTACGAGCGCCTCGGCGACGTGGCGCAGGAGTCGTCGAACCCCTGGAACAACGCGGGCACGGGCCACGCCGCCCTCTGCGAGCTGAACTACATGCCCGAGGCGGCCGACGGCTCCGTCGACCCCGCCAAGGCGATCCAGATCAACGAGCAGTTCCAGATCTCGCGCCAGTTCTGGTCGAGCCTGGTCGAGGCCGGTGACATCCGCGAGCCCTCGAGCTTCATCAACTCCGCTCCGCACATGACCTTCGTGCACGGCGAGGCCAACGTCGAGTACCTCCGCAAGCGCTACGAGGCGCTGAAGGACCAGCCGCTCTTCGCCGGCATGGAGTTCACCGAGAGCACGAAGACCATCCACGAGTGGGCGCCGCTGCTGATGGAGCAGCGCCCCGCCGGCGGTGGACCCTACGCCGCGACGCGCATCCCGGCCGGTACCGACGTCGACTTCGGCGCGCTCACCCACCAGCTCTTCGACCACGTCGTCGCGCACGGCGGCACGCTCGACACCGGCCACGAGGTCACCGGCATCACCCGGCAGAAGGACGGCACCTGGCGCCTGGACCTCAAGCAGAAGGTCGGCGGCACGCCCAAGAAGGTCGTCGCCCGCTTCGTCTTCGTCGGCGCCGGCGGCGGGGCCCTGCACCTGCTGCAGAAGTCCGGCATCCCCGAGATCAAGGGCTTCGGCGGCTTCCCCATCTCGGGGCAGTTCCTCCGGACCGACAACCCGGCGATCGTCGCCCGGCACCAGGCGAAGGTCTACGGCAAGGCCGCCGTCGGCGCCCCGCCGATGTCGGTCCCGCACCTCGACACCCGCGTCGTCGACGGCCAGGCCTCGCTGCTGTTCGGCCCGTACGCCGGCTTCACCCCCAAGTTCCTCAAGCGCGGTTCCTGGCTCGACCTGCCGCTGTCGATCCGCCCGCACAACATCGGCCCGATGCTCGCCGTCGCCCGCGACAACCTCGACCTGATGAAGTACCTGCTCGGCGAGGTGCTGGCCGGTCGCGACAAGAAGATGAAGGCGCTGCGCGAGTTCCTGCCCACCGCCCGCTCCGAGGACTGGTACCTGATCACCGCCGGCCAGCGCGTCCAGGTGATGAAGAAGGACGAGAAGAAGGGCGGCGTGCTGCAGTTCGGCACCGAGGTCATCACCGGGGCGGACGGCACGATCGCCGGTCTGCTGGGCGCCTCGCCCGGCGCCTCGACGGCGGTGCCGATCATGCTGGACATCGTCAAGCGCTGCTTCCCCGACCGGATGAAGGCCTGGGAGCCGCGGATCCGCTCGCTCGTCCCCAGCTACGGCTCGACGCTCAACGACGCCCCGGAGACGGCCGAGCGCACCGTCGCCGCCACCTCGGAGGCGCTCGCGCTCCGCGCCTCCGTCTGAGCACCGAGGGCGCGAAGCCGCATGTTGATCGAGTAGCCCGCGCAGCGGGCGTATCGAGATCCACCTTCGTCAGAAGAAGGTTCTGCAGACCCGACCTGCTGAGGACGGAGGATCTCGATACGCCGCTTCGCGGCTACTCGACCAGCATGAACCCACCGAGACGTTCGAACACATGTTCTAATGGACGCATGAGGTGGAGCGGACAGGCGATCGGCGCGGCGGACGAGGCCGCGCTCCCGGGCCTGGTCAAGCTGACCGAGCTGGTCCGCACCGTCCGCACCCCCGAGTTCGACGGCATCACCTTCTACGAGGTGCTCGCCAAGTCGGCGCTGAACCGGGTGCACTCCTCGTCGAAGATGCCGTTCGGCTGGACGATCAACCCGATGCGCGGCTGCACCCACGCCTGCACCTACTGCTTCGCCCGGCCCACCCACGAGTACCTCGAGTTCGACGGCGGGCGCGACTTCGACTCGCAGATCGTCGTCAAGGTGAACGTCGCCGAGGTGCTCACCCGGGAGCTCGCCCGGCCGAGCTGGGAGCGCCACCCCGTCGCACTCGGCACCAACACCGACCCGTACCAGCGGGCGGAGGGCCGCTACCGGCTGATGCCCGGCATCATCGCCGCGCTGGCCGCCTCCGGCACCCCCATCTCGATCCTGACCAAGGGCTCGCTGCTCCGGCGCGACCTGCCGCTGCTGCGCGAGGCCGCCGAGCACGTGCCCGTCGACCTCGGCGTCTCGATCGCGGTCTTCGACGAGGATCTGCAGCGCTCGATCGAGCCCGGCGCTCCGTCCGCCGCGGCCCGGCTGGCGACCGTCACGGCCGCCCGCGAGGCGGGCTTCGAGTGCTCGGTCTTCCTGATGCCGATCCTGCCGTTCCTCACCGACACCCGCGCCCACCTCGACGCCTCGCTCCGTGCGTGCCGGGAGGCCGGGGCGAGCACGATCATGTACTCGACCCTCTACCTCAAGCCCGGGGTCAAGGAGTGGTTCCTGCAGTGGCTCGCGCAGGAGCACCCCGAGCTGCTCGACCGCTACCGCTCCCTGTATCCCGGGCGTACCGCCTACGCGCCTGCGGAGTACCGCCGCTGGCTGTCCGCCCGGATCCGCCCGCTGATGCGCGACCACCGGCTGGAGGAGGGGGAGGCCGACCCGGCGACCGGATCGATGCGCTCCTCCGCGCTCGGACCGACCGCGCGCGGCGCCTCGGCGCTGCCCTCGCTCGGTGTGCTGCGGACCCTCGGCGGCGAGCACGGCCGCCCGCAGGACGGCGACGAGCCGGCCCGGCACGCCGGCCTCCGCGGCGGCGGACTGATCCTCCGCGAACTGGGCGAGGACGGCGCCTCTCTGCTGCCCGGGGTGGGCCAGCCGACGCTGTTCTGAGAGGGCCGCGGAGGCGATCCGGCCCGCGGCTAGGATCGTCGCATGCTCCCTCGCCCCGGTGAGCCGACGTCCGGCTCCTCCGCCCGGGCCGCAGAGTCCCGGTCCGTCGAGACCCGGTCCGCTGAGTCCCGGTCCGCCGAGACCTCCTCCGCCGACGGCGGCGCGCGACCGGTCCGGCTCGGCATCCTCGACGACCACGAGCTGCTCCTGGACAGCATGAGCAGCTGGATCGCCGCCAACGCCCCGGACTTCGAGCTCGTCGTGAGCGCCGGCACCTGGATGGAGCTGGTCACCAGCACGGTGTTCCCGACGCAGGTCGTCCTGATGGACTTCGAGCTGAGCGAGCCGATCTCGATCGAGGCGCGGATCCGCACCTGCCGTGCCGCGGGCGCGACCGTGATCGTCCTCGCCGAGCGCGAGGACGACGAGATCCGCGAGCGCTCGCTGCGGGCCGGCGCCGCCCGGCACCTCACGAAGGCGCAGTCGATGCAGGACGTCATGGAGGCGGCGCGCTCGGCGATGGCGATGCGCTCCACCGCGGGGTCCGCCGCGCAGTGGCGCCCGCTGCCGATCGGGGTGGCCGCGCAGCAGCGTCCGCGCCTGAGCGCGGGGGAACTGGAGGCGCTGCGCCACTACGTCGCCGGCGCCAGCACTCCCGAGGTCGCCGCGAGGATGAACGTCCAGTTCGAGACGGCGAAGACCTATCTGCGCCGCGTCCGGCAGAAGTACGCCAAGATCGGCCGCCCGGCCAGCCGGCGCGCCGACCTGATCCGGCGGGCGGCGGAGGACGGCCTCCTCGAGTGACCGGCACGACCGCCGACGGCACGACGACGACCACCTCGACCACCACGACGACCACGACCACGACCACGAGGACCGCGCCGGGCGCGGCCCGCGGGCACCGCCCGCCCACGAGCAGAGACAGGACCTGATGGCGAAGCTCTACTTCCGCTACGGCGCGATGAACAGCGGCAAGAGCACCTCGCTCCTGCAGGCCGCGCACAACTACGAGGAGCGCGGGCACCGGGTGCTGCTCGCGAAACCGGCCGTCGACACCAAGGGCGACGAGCTCATCGTGTCCCGCCTCGGCGTGACCCGTCCGGTGGACATCCTGTTCGAGCCCGACGGCGATCCGGTCGCCGTCTTCTCCGCCGCGCGCGCCCGCGTGCTCGCCGAGACGAGCCGCGACGTCAGCGCACTGCTCGTCGACGAGGCGCAGTTCCTGCCGGAGTCGCACGTCGACGATCTGCTCCGGATCGCGATCCTGGAGAACGTCCCCGTCCTCGCCTACGGCATCCGGACCGACTTCCGGACCGCCGCGTTCCCCGGAAGCAGGCGGCTCCTCGAGATCGCGCACAGCCTCGAGGAGCTGAAGACGATCTGCCGCTGCGGGCGGAAGGCGATCTTCAACGGTCGGGTGGTCGACGGCCGATTCGTCTTCGACGGCGACCAGGTCGCCATCGACGGGGCCGAGGTCACCTACGAGTCGCTCTGCGGCTCGTGCTATCTGCAGGAGAGCCGCGGACGCCTGCGCGGCTAGCAGTGTCGAGCAGTGCTCATCGGGCGTGACCCGAATGAAACAGGGAAGTGGGTAGCCTTGCGGGCGTGACATCACCGGAAACGCACGCAGGCCTTCCGACGCAGCACGCGAGACCGGGGGGTTCGATGGCTTCGCAGGAGACTCCGCCGAAGCGCCGCCCGTCCTGGGAGCAGGACTACCGCCGGCGCCTCCTCGCCACCGACGTCGTCGCGATCCTCGTCTCGGTCTTCGGCACGCAGCTGTTCTGGTTCGATCTCGACCTGAACTCCGACGTGGGCTTCAACAATCCCGTCGACATCGCCGTCAGCTACACCTGGGTGTCCGTCGTGCTCTCGATCGGCTGGCTCCTCGCCCTGCAGGTCTTCGACACCCGCGACCGCCGCATCGTCGGCACCGGCTACGTCGAGTACCGGCGGATCGTCGACGCCTCCATCTGGCTGTTCGGCATCGTCGCGATCATCGCCTACCTCCTGCAGATCCTGCTGGCGCGCGGCTACATCATCACGGCGTTCCCCGCCGGGATCCTGCTGATCTGCGTCGGCCGTCTGGTCTGGCGCTCCTGGCTGACCCGTCAGCGCAAGGTCGGCCGCTTCTCCAGCCAGGTCGTCCTGCTCGGCTCCCGCGCGAGCGTGCTGCACACCGCACGCGAGCTCCGGCGCGGCACCGAGGCCGGCTACAAGCTGGTCGGCGCGGTCTCCACCTCCGTCGGCGGCGCCGAGGCGCTCACGAGCGAGGCCGAGCTGGCGGGCCTCTCGCTGCACGGCTTCTCCGGGATCGACGGCGTGCGCGCCGTGATGGACGCGACCGGTGCCGACACCGTCGTCGTCACGAGCTCCGACGAGCTGGCCCCGCAGCGCATCCGCGAGCTCAGCTGGACGCTCGAGCCCGGCCGCGAGCACCTCGTCGTGGCGCCGAGCCTCACCGACATCGGCGGCCCGCGCATCCACACCCGGCCGGTCGCCGGCCTGCCGCTGATCCACGTCGAGACCCCGCGCTTCGACGGCCGCCAGCGCTTCGCGAAGCGGCTCTTCGACATCGCCGCGTCGACGATGCTGATCATCCTCAGCGCTCCCGTGCTGATCGTCGTCGCGGTGCTGGTGAAGACGACCAGCCCGGGCCCGATCCTGTTCCGCCAGGAGCGCATCGGGCTGAACGGCTCGACCTTCGAGATGCTCAAGTTCCGCTCGATGGTGGTCGACGCCGAGGCGCGCCTCGCCGAGCTCGCCGCCCAGCAGCGCGACGAGGGCAACAGCATCCTCTTCAAGATGGCCAAGGACCCCCGGGTCACCAAGGTCGGCACCGTCCTCCGCCGCTTCAGCCTCGACGAGCTGCCGCAGTTCCTCAACGTCTTCCGCGGCGACATGTCGCTGATCGGCCCCCGCCCGCCGCTGGCGCGCGAGGTGGAGCAGTACGAGGAGCACGTGCACCGCCGCTTCCTGATGAAGCCCGGCATCACCGGCCTCTGGCAGGTGAGCGGCCGCTCCAACCTGTCGTGGGAGGACACCGTCCGCCTCGACCTCTACTACGTGGAGAACTGGTCGATGACCGGCGACATCGTCATCCTCTTCAAGACCGCGCGCGCGGTCCTGGCGAGGGACGGGGCGTATTGAGCTCCTCCGTGCAGACGGGCGCCGACCAGCCCGGTGACCAGCGATCCGGATCGCGCAGCATGTCGCTGGCGATCCTCGAGGTCCCGTTCCGCGTCGAGTTCGGGCCCGGACTGTCCGACGAGGACGTCGCGCGGATCCGGAGCAGCTGGCGCTCCTGCGCCGCCGCCGACAGCGCCGACGCGCGCGTGGTCTCCGCCGAGGTGCCGCTCCCCGGCTCGGTCCCGCCGGGCGGCGTCCGGGTCGTCTCGCACTCGGTCGCGCAGCTCGAGGAGTCGCTCACGTCGACGCTCACGCTCGAGGCCATCGGTGAGCGCCGCGGCGACCTCCTGATGCTGCACGCCTGCGGCGTCGCCGCCGACGACGGCCGCGTGCTCGCGTTCGTGGCCGCCTCCGGCACCGGCAAGACGACCGCCTCGCGGGTGCTGGGGGCGCGCTTCGGCTACGTGACCGACGAGACGGTCGCCGTCACTCCCGACGGCACAGTGCTGCCCTATCCGAAGCCGCTGTCGGTGAAGCCCGCGACCGGGAGCGCGCCGAAGGCCCAGCTCTCGCCGGTCGACCTCGGTCTGCGCCCCGTTCCGCAGGCGCCGCTCGTGCTGGCCGGGATCGTCCTGCTCGAGCGCCGTGACGGCGTCGACGTGCCCCGCCTCGAGCAGGTCGAGCCGACCGTGGCGATCGACGCCCTGGTGCCCCAGACCTCCTACCTCGCCGCCCGGCCCAGGGCACTCTCGGCGCTGGTCCGCACGATCGCCTCGGTCGGTGGCGCGAATCGACTGGTCTACTCCGAGGCGGCGGACGTGCTCGATCTCGTCGACGGTCTGCTCGCCGCTCCGGCCGAGCCGGCTCCGGCGGTCTGGCACGACGTCGTCGCGCTTCCGCTGGAGGCGGAGGACGCGGCCGCCGGCGGCTCCCTGCGCCGCGCGGAGGTCGACGACGCGCTGGCGCTGCCCAGCGGCGAGCTGCTCGTCTTCCGCCAGAACACGGTGATCCGGCTCGCCGGGATCGGGCCGGTCCTCTGGCGCTCCGCGGCCGGTGGCGCCGATCTGCCCGACCTCGTCGCCGCGGTGCTGGCCGAGCTCGGCGGACCGCCGGAGGGGATCGACGCCTCGACCGCGGTGTCCGCCGCCGTCGACGAGCTGCTCGGGCTCGGCGTGATCGCGAGAGCGACTCCGCTCCAGCCCACCCCGGAAGGGGTGCACGTCTGACGGTCCCCGAAACGGGGCCGATACACCGGCGTGCAATGATTCTGAAGCCCGTCTCCGGCAGTCGCCGATCGGTCCGGACCAGTGAAGGAACTTGACACTGTGGAACTTAGAGACGTCCTCCGACTTCTCCGCGATCACTGGATCGCCCTCGTCGCAGCCGTGCTCCTGGGCACCCTCGTCGCCTACGGCTGGTCGCTGACCCAGAAGCCGCGCTACGCCGCGGAGGCCCAGGGCCTCGTCTCGGCGGCCGTCGCCGATGCCGGGGGAGACCCGAGCCAGGCGATCTACCTGCGCCAGATCGCGGACTCCGTCGCGAAGTCGAGCACCCTCACCTACGTTCCGATCGCGAAGTCGCGGAACGTCGCCGAGATCGTCATCGGGAACCTCGGGCTCGACGTGACCGCGGAGTCGCTGATCACCGCCGTCCAGGTCACTCCCGATCCGGAGTCGCCGATCCTCAACGTCCGCGCGACGGCGTCCACCCCGGAGGGCGCCCGCACCCTCGCCGACGCCTGGATCGACGCGATCGCCGTCCGCATCCAGCAGGTGAACCAGGAGTCGGGAGCGGGCGACACCGTCAGCCTCTCCGGCGTCCAGTCCGCCGCTCTGCCGTCCTCCCCGGAGTTCCCGAACGTGCGCCTGGTGCTCGGCGTCGGCGCGCTGGCCGGCCTCGTGCTGGGCCTCGTCTACGCCTTCGTCCGCAACACCCTCGACCGCCGCATCCGCACCGCCGAGGTGGTGGAGCGGCTGTTCGACCTCCCGGTCGTCGGCACGCTCCCCGTCGACAAGCGCCTGAACGAGACCAACCGCATCGTGCCCGAGGCGGACACGACCGACTACGTGAAGTCCGACGGCAAGCACGCGCTCGCCGAGGCGCTGCGCGAGCTGCGCACGAACCTGCAGTTCATGAACGTCGACAGCCCGCCGCGGATCATCGTCGTGACCAGCCCGCTGCCCTCCGACGGCAAGTCGACCGTGACCGCGAACCTCGCGGTGACGCTCGCCGCCTCCGGTCAGCGCACGGTCGTCGTGGACGGCGACCTCCGCAAGCCCACCGTCGCGAAGTCCTTCGGCCTCGTCCCCGGGGTCGGCCTCACCGACCTGCTGATCGGCAAGGCCGAGCTGCAGGACGTGCTCCAGCCCTGGGGTCCCTCCGGCAACCTCTGGATCCTCGGCGCGGGCTCGATCCCGCCGAACCCGAGCGAGCTGCTCGGCTCGAACGGCATGGACATGCTCCTGCACGAGATCGCCCGCGAGGCCATCGTGCTCGTGGACGCCCCGCCGCTGCTGCCCGTGACCGACGGCGCGATCCTCACCGCCCGCACCGACGGCGCCCTCGTGGTCATCTCGGCCGGCCGGACGACGACCGACGAGCTCGGCAAGGCGATCCAGAACCTCGAGCGCGTCAGCGGCCACACCCTCGGCGTCATCCTCAACCGCGTTCCCCCGCGGGGCCAGGTCGGCCGCGGCTACGGCTACTACTACACGAGCTACTACGGCTCGCAGAAGTCGGGCGCGCGTCCGGACGCGGCAGCCGCTCCGGCTCCTGCCCCGGCCCCCAGCGCGGTCTGAGCGGCCGCGGATGACGTTCCCGGGGGACGACGGCCTGCGGCGCGCCCGGCGCGGGTGGCGCCCCGGTGAGGCGGCCTCGACGCCCGCCGCTCCGGTCTTCACCGTCCTCTCGGTCTGCACCGGCAACATCTGCCGCTCGCCGATGGCGGAGCAGCTCCTGCGGGCGCAGCTGGGCGACCTCACCGCACCGAGCGGAGCGGCGCTCCTCGCCTTCCGCAGCGCGGGCGTGCAGACGCGGGACGGCTACCCGATGGAGCCGACCTCCGCTCGCCTGTCCGCCGAGCTCGGCGGCGACCCGTCCGGCCACCTCAGCGCGAAGCTCTCCGACGCCCTCGCGGGCGAGGCGGACCTGATGCTCGCGATGACCCGCGACCACCTCGTCGACGCGTCGCGGAGCCACCCGCCGCTCCTGCTGCGCGGCTTCACCCTGCGCGAGTTCGCCCGCGTGCTCCCGTTCGTCCTCGCCGAGGTGCCGATCCCCACGGTCGAGGACCCCGCCGCTCGACTGCGCTCGGTGGTGCGGCTCGCCGCGGCGAACCGGGGCCGGGCGCCCCGCGGCGAGGGCGACGACATCGATGATCCGATCGGCCGCAGCGAGAGCACGCACGTCCGCGTCGCTCAGGAGATCGCCGCGGCCGTCCACGACATCTCCCGGGATCTGAGAGCATTGGCGCGGAGCTGACCTCGCGCGTGCCGCGCGGGCTCCCTCCGCTCCACCCGTTCCTCCCTCCTGCAGTCGCCGACGCGACATCGACCCGCCTACGATTCGGAGAAATCCCGTGAAGCTTTCTGTCATTGGTTGCGGCTACCTCGGAGCCGTCCACGCCGCCGCGATGGCCGAGCTCGGCCACGACGTCATCGGCATCGACGTGGACCCCGCGAAGATCGAGGCGCTCTCCGCCGGCACCGCTCCCTTCTTCGAGCCCGGTCTGCCCGAGCTGCTCTCCTCGGGCGTGGCCTCCGGCCGCCTCCGCTTCTCGACCGACACGGCCGACGCCGCCGACGCCGCCGTGCACTTCATCGCGGTGGGAACGCCGCAGAAGAAGGGCGAGAACGCGGCCGACATGACCTACGTGGACGCCGCGATCGACGGCATCCTGCCGCTGCTGACGGCGGACTCGCTCGTCGTGGGCAAGTCGACCGTCCCGGTCGGCACCGCCGCGCGACTCGCCGAGCGGATCGCCGCCAGCGGCGCGACGCTCGCCTGGAACCCCGAGTTCCTCCGCGAGGGCTTCGCCGTCGAGGACACGATCAGCCCCGACCGCCTGGTCTACGGCGTGCCCGCGGGCGCGGCCGGCGAGGCCGCCAAGGCGACCCTCGACGAGGTCTACGCGACGGCGCTGGCCGCCGAGACGCCGCTCGTGGTCACCGACTACGCGACCGCGGAGCTGGTCAAGGTCTCGGCGAACGCCTTCCTCGCCACCAAGATCTCGTTCATCAACGCCATCGCCGAGATCGCGGAGGTCACCGGCGCCGACGTCACCCAGCTCGCCGACGCCATCGGCTACGACGTCCGCATCGGCCGCCGCTTCCTGAACGCGGGCATCGGCTTCGGCGGCGGCTGCCTGCCCAAGGACATCCGCGCATTCTCGGCCCGCGCGGACGAGCTCGGCGTGGGCGACTCGGTCGCCTTCCTCAAGGAGGTCGACGCGATCAACCTGCGCCGCCGCCAGCGCGTGGTCGACCTCGTCACCGAGGGCCTCGGCGGCTCGGTCGAGGGCAGGAAGATCGCCGTTCTCGGCCTCGCGTTCAAGCCGGAGTCGGACGACGTCCGCGACTCGCCGTCGCTCGACGTCGCGACCCGCTTCCACGACCTCGGCGCCGACGTGGTCGCGACCGACCCCGAGGCGATCGAGAACGCCCGCCGCCGCTACCCCGACATCACCTACACGACCGACATCGACGAGGCCCTGCGCGGTGCCGACGCCGTCGTGGTCGTCACCGAGTGGAAGCAGTTCCGCGCGATCGACCCCGTCGCCGCGGGCGAGAAGGTCGCCGGGAAGCTCGTGGTCGACGGCCGCAACTGCCTCGACCAGGACGCCTGGCGCGCCGCAGGCTGGGAGTACCGCGGCCTCGGCCGCTGATCCACGGCGATCGACGGCCGCCCGCTGACCGGCGGCCGCTCCGTTCCACCCGGGGGATCGACCCCTGTCACGCCGGAGGGCGGCGGAGCGGGACACGTGCGCGAGCGCGGTTCCGCTCCGCCGCCCTCCGGCGTCGTCGTGCCGGGAGTCGTCGGCGCAGGACGACGCCGAGGACCGCGCCGATCGCGGCGCCCGCGGTGTTCGCCAGCACGTCGTGCACGTCCGCGTGGCGCTGGGGCAGCATCAGGAGCTGCACGGTCTCCACGGCGGCGCTGGTCGCAGCGCCGAGCAGGACGGCGAGCCACGCCCGGTGCCCGCGGAGGTGCAGCGCCGCGAGCAGTCCGAGCGGGACGAAGAGCAGCACGTTCGCCGTCGCCTCGATCCCGCCGTAGCCGAGGAGCCCGAGGCTCTGGGCGCGGGGCTGCGCGAGGACCTGCTTCAGCTCGCCGGCGTGCCCGCCGTCGACCGGTGTCGGCCAGAAGACCACGGCGGCCAGGACCAGCGCGTAGGCGAGGGCGACGACGACGGTGAGCCGGGTCGGGGGTCGAGGCACGGTTCTCGTCTCGGCGAGGGTCGCTGCGGCGACGGGAGGGAGCGCGTCGTCAGCGACGGCGAGAGCGCTTCAGTCTTCCCGGCTGCGTCGGGCTCCGAGGGCCCTGGCGTCGGAACATCGGCACTCTGGCGCCGTCCGTCCGTCCGGACCGCGGCGTCGCCCTGTCCGTCCGCACCGCGACATCGCTCTGTCCGTCCGCACCGCGGAACGACGAAGCCCGGCCGGATCATCGATCCTGGCCGGGCTTCTCACCGGTCGGGGTAGCGGGATTCGAACCCACGACCTCCTCGTCCCGAACGAGGCGCGCTACCAAGCTGCGCCACACCCCGGTGGACTGTTCGCGGTGAACCGCTCACGAGCCTCGTCAATAGTAGCCGATTTCCGCGGCGGTGTCGGACACCGGTCGCGGCGCCTCGCGCGGGACTCCTCGAGCGGGACCGCTCAGGCCACCGGCTCGAGCGTCAGCAGGCTGACCTCGGGGCGGCAGGCGAAGCGCACCGGCGCGTAGATCGAGGTGCCCACTCCGGCGGAGACGTTGAGGAAGGAGCTGTGCAGGCCGTTGTCCCAGGTGGAGAAGCCGGAGACCTTGTCGCGGGGGATGTCGCAGTTGGTCACCAGCGCGCCGAAGCCGGGCACGCAGACCTGACCGCCGTGGGTGTGGCCCGCGAGGATCACCTCCGCCCCCCGCGCGACGAAGTCATCCAGGACGCGCTGGTAGGGCGCGTGCGCGACGCCGATGCTCACGCCGGCCGGCTCCTCGGCAGAGGCCCGCAGCTCGTCCACGGCGCCCGCCACGAGGTCGATGCGGTCCAGGCCGATGTGCGGGTCGTCGACGCCGAAGAGCTCGACGCGGGTGCCGCGGACGGTGAGGGCGTGCGCCGTGTTGTTGAGGTCCTGCCAGCCGAGCTCCTCCGTGAAGAATCCGGTCAGCGCTGCGGTGTCGAGGTCGCTGGCGTTGCGCGCGGGGTTCTTCGACGGGCCGCGGAAGTAGCGCAGCGGGTTCTTCACCCGGGGTCCGAAGTAGTCGTTCGAGCCGTGGACGAAGACGCCGGGCACGCCGGCGAAGGGCTCGAGTGCGCGGCGGATGCCGAGGACGCCGTCGCGGTGCCCGAGGTTGTCGCCGGTGCCCACGACGAGGTCGGGGGCGAGGGCGGTGAGCGAGCGCAGCCAGTCCTGCTTCTTCGTCTGCCACGGCGCCATGTGCAGGTCGGAGAAGTGCAGGATCCGGAGCGGTGCGGAGCCCGCGGGCAGGACGGGCACCGACTCGTGGCGGACCGTGAACATCGTCCGCTCGACGGCGATGCCCCAGACGGCGGCGGCGCTCCCGACGGCGGCGACGGCCGCGAGGGCCGTGGTGAGGGGGCGAGCGCTGCTGCGTCCGGTCATGGATCCTTCTCTCGTCGGGGCGGGGCTGCGGGAGCGGCCGCGTACAGTCTGCCCGACCCGGCCCGGGGGACGACCCGGCGTCAGCCGCGCGGCGGCGGGGTGGACGGACCGGCGCTGATCTGCAGTGCGATCGGGGCCCCGCGGGAGAGGCGGGAGCCGGCCGGCGGGTTCGTCTGCGCGACCGAGCCCGCGGGTCGATCGGACGGCACGCGGTTCGGGTCGACCGTCACGACGAAGCCGAGCTCGCGCAGGCGCGCGGCGGCGGCGGCGGGGTTCTGGCCGGTCACCTCGGGCACCGCCTGCTGGGGCGCGTCGACGAGCGACTGCTGGGGCGAGGGGAAGGCCGAGCCGCCGTACTTCTGATCGGCGACGCGCATGATCCGCGGCCAGATCTGGTGGCGCACCTGACCGGCGTTGACCCGGTTGAGGCTGAAGCCGCGCATCGAGGTGAAGCCGCTGACGTTCCCGACCCAGGTCGCCGTGGCCACCTCGGTGCTGGCGCCGACCATCCAGGTGTGCACCGCGTTGTCGGTGGTGCCGGTCTTGCCGATGTGCGGGACGCCGGTGCCGGTCGCGGAGGCCCGGCCGGTGCCGCCCGTCATCACCTGCTGCAGGGCGAAGTCGGCGGTCGCGGCGACCTCCTCGGACATCCCCTGCGTGCAGGTGCTCGCCGGCGGGGCGACATCGGCGCCGCCGCGGTCGACGATCCGGTCGATCGCGATCGGCGTGCAGACGCTGCCCTTGTTCGCGAAGCCGGCGAACGCGGTCGCCATCGTCAGCGGCGCGATCTCGTTGGTGCCGAGGATGGTCGGCGCGAACTTCTGCAGCTCGGTGCCGTCGGCGCGGTGCACGCCCATCGCGAGCGCGGTGTTGCGGATGCCGCAGAGGTCGAGCTGCTGCGCCATCGCGGCGAAGCCGGTGTTGATCGAGCCCTTGGTGGCGTCGAGCGCGGAGTAGACGCCGCCGTTGCCGCCCTCGTCGTTCTTGGGGTCCCAGGGCTCGCCGTAGTAGGTGCCGTCGGGCTCGCAGCTGTCGCGGAAGGTCGTGTACGCGCGACGGGTGCCGTCGACGGTCTCGTTCAGCGCGCGGCCCTCCTGCAGCCACTCGGCGAGGGTGAAGACCTTGTAGGTCGAGCCGACCTGGAAGCCGCTCGAGCCGCCGTAGCCGAAGTCGGTGCTGTAGTTGACGCTGGTGTAGTTGGCGCCGCTGACATCGGGGTCGTTCGAGTAGTCCTTGTTCTGCGTCATCGCGAGGATGCGCCCGGTGCCGACCTCGACCGAGACGCTCGCGCTGCCGATGTTCACCCGGGCCATCGACTTCGGCACCCAGTCCTCGGTGGCGGCGACCGCGGCCTCCTGCAGATCGGAGTCGAGGGTCGTGTAGATCTGGTAGCCGCCGCGCTTGAAGGTCGCGTCGCGCTCGTCCTGGCTGGCGCCGAAGGCGTCGTCGTTCTTGATCACCCAGGTCACGTAGTCGCAGAAGTAGGCCGCGATTCCGGCGGTCTGGCAGCCGGTGCTCGGCTCCGTGATCACGGGGACGACCGGCGTCGAGGCGGCCTCGCCGATCTGCTCGGGGGTGACCTTCGACTCGATCCCCATCCGCGTGAGGATGTAGTTGCGGCGGTTGAGCGTCTCGGGGTAGCCCTCCACCGCGAGGTTGGCCGGGTCGTCCGGGCGATCGAAGCGGAACTTCTCGGGGTTGTTCACGATGGCGATCAGGGCGGCGGACTGCGCGAGGGTGAGGTCGCGGGCACTGGTGTCGAAGTAGTACCGCGCAGCCGCCTCGATGCCGTAGACGGTGCCGCCGAAGAGCGCGATGTTGAGGTAGCCGAGCAGGATGTCGTTCTTCGGGTACTCCTTCTCGAGCCCGATCGAGAGCCGCATCTCGGCGACCTTGCGCTCGGCCGTGGTCTCGGTGGCCTCGCGGTAGGCGGCGTCCCGCTCGATCGGATCCGAGAGCGCCTCCGCCTTCTGCACGAGCACGTTCTTGACGTACTGCTGCGTGATCGACGAGCCGCCCTGCACGTTGCCGCCGGAGGCGACCGTGGCCGCGGCGCGGATCGTGCCGAGCAGGTCGATGCCGCCGTGCTCGTAGAAGCGCGGGTCCTCCGAGGCGACGACCGCGTCCTTGACGAAGGGGGAGATGTCGTCCCAGCCGACCTCCACGCGGTTCTGCGCGTAGAACGAGGCGAGGAGCACGTCCTGGCCGTCCGCGCCCTTCGCGTAGACGTCGCTCTTCTCGGCGAGCGTGCCGATCTCGAGGTAGCCCGGGAGGTTGTCGAACATGGTGACCGTGTTGTTCGCGGCCATCCCGCCGAGCGCGATCGCCGGAGTGACCGACGCCGCGACGAGGACTCCGGCGACGACGCTCATGGCGACGATCCCGACCAGTCCTCCGACCGCGGCGCCGATGGACGTGACGACCCTGTTCCCGACTGCCCCCGACATAGAATCAGCGTAACCGCCGCTCCTGACACCGGACGCGGCGCTCGACCCGCCGGCACCGACTCCTCCGGGTGCGGTGCGCCCGGCATCCGCACCCCTGCCTCACGAGGAGAGCCATGTCCGTCCCCCGCTGGGAATACATCACGACGCCGCTGATGATCCACAACACCACCGCGATCCTGAACACCTGGGGCTCCGAGGGCTGGGAACTGGTCCAGATCGTCACCGGTCCCGAGGGCGGGCTCGTGGCCTACCTCAAGCGCCCGGTCGCCGAGGTCGGCGCGTGATCGCCGATCGCCTGGCCGAGCTGGGCATCGAGCTCCCCGCGGTCGCGGTGCCGGCCGGCGCCTACATCCCGGCCGTCGTCGAGGGGAACCTGGTCTTCACGGCCGGGCAGATCCCCTTCGTCGACGGCGCGCTGCCCGCGACCGGCAAGGTCGGCGCGGGCGTCGATCCCGAGGTCGCCAAGGACCTGGCGCGCGTCTGCGCTCTGAACGCGCTGGCCGCGATCGCCGACGTGATCGGCTCGCTCGACCGCGTGACCCGGATCGTCAAGGTGACCGGCTTCGTCGCCTCCGCTCCCGGCTTCAACGGCCAGCCCGGCGTCATCAACGGCGCCTCCGAGGTGCTCGGCGAGATCTTCGGCGAGGCGGGCAGGCACGCCCGCTCGGCGGTCGGCGTGGCGGAGCTCCCGCTCGACGCACCGGTCGAGGTCGAGCTGATCGTCGCCTTCGCCTGAACCGGGTCCCGGCTCGACGCCGAAGGGCGCCGCTCTCCCCTCTCGGGAGGCGGCGCCCTTCGGCGTTCCGGGCGGCTCGGCCCTCGGCGGCTCAGTCGTCGGCGGCGACCGCGGAGGAGATGACGGCCATCACCTGCGTGTCGGCCAGCGTGGTCGTGTCGCCGACGGCCCGGCCCTCGGCCACGTCGCGCAGGAGCCGGCGCATGATCTTGCCGGAGCGGGTCTTCGGCAGCTCCTGCACGATGAAGATGCGCTTCGGCCGGGCGATCGCGCCGATGTGCTCGGCGACGTGCGCCTTGAGCGTCGCCTCGAGCTCGTCGTGGCCGCTGGCGAGCGCCTCCGCCTGGCTCGCCTTGGCGATGACGAAGGCGACGACGGCCTGGCCGGTGGTCTCGTCCGCCGCGCCCACCACGGCCGCCTCCGCGACCACCGGGTGCGAGACGAGGGCCGACTCGATCTCGGCCGTCGACAGGCGGTGGCCGGAGATGTTCATCACGTCGTCGACGCGGCCGAGCAGCCACAGGTCGCCGTCCTCGTCGAGCGTCGCGCCGTCGCCGGCGAAGTAGCGGTCGCCGAACTTCGACCAGTAGGTCTCGACGTAGCGGTCCGGGTCTCCCCAGATGCCGCGCAGCATCGACGGCCAGGGCTCGGTGATGACCAGCAGCCCGCCGGAGCCCGCGCCGACCGGGGCGCCGGAGTCGTCGACGACGTCGATCGAGATCCCGGGGACGGGGACCTGCGCCGAGCCCGGCTTCAGGGTCGTGACGCCGGGCAGGGGCGAGACCATGATCGCGCCGGTCTCGGTCTGCCACCAGGTGTCGACGATCGGGGCGCGGCCGCCGCCGATGACGTCGCGGTACCAGATCCAGGCCTCGGGGTTGATCGGCTCGCCGACCGAGCCGAGCAGGCGGAGGCTCGAGAGGTCGAAGCGCTGCGGGATCTGCCGGCCGAGCTTCATGAAGGTGCGGATCGCCGTGGGGGCGGCGTAGAGGATCGTGACGCCGTGCTTCTCGATGATCTCCCACCAGCGTCCGGCGTGCGGGGTGTCGGGCGTGCCCTCGTACATCACCTGGGTGGCGCCGTTCGCGAGCGGTCCGTAGACCACGTAGCTGTGCCCGGTGATCCAGCCGACGTCGGCGGTGCACCAGTAGACGTCGGTCTCGGGCTTGAGATCGAAGACCGTGCGGTGGGTGTACGCGACCTGGGTGAGGTAGCCGCCGCTGGTGTGCAGTATGCCCTTCGGCTTCCCGGTCGTGCCGCTCGTGTAGAGGATGAACAGCGGCTGCTCGGCGGGGAACGGCCGCGCGACGTGGTCGGCGTCCACCGCGACGATCTCCTCGTGCCACCACAGGTCGCGGCCGGCGCTCCACTCGACGGTGTTGCCGCCGCGGCGGACGACGAGGACGTGCTCGACGCTCGACGCGCCGCCGTCCAGCGCCAGCGCCGCGTCGACCGCGGGCTTGAGCGGGAAGACCGAGCCCTTGCGCCAGCCGCCGTCGGCGGTGACGACGAGCTTCGCCTCGGCGTCGTCGATCCGCGCGCGCAGGCTCTCGGCGCTGAAGCCGCCGAAGACGACCGAGTGCACGGCGCCGAGCCGGGCGACCGCGAGCATCGCGATGACGGCCTCGGGGATCATCGGCAGGTAGATCGCGACGCGGTCGCCGGCCTGCACGCCCAGGCTCGTGAAGAGGTTGGCCGCGCGCTTCACCTCGGCGGTGAGCTCGGCGTAGGTCAGGTCGCGGCTGTCGCCGGGCTCGCCCTCCCAGTGGATCGCGACGCGGTCGCCGTGACCGGCCAGCACGTGCCGGTCGAGGCAGTTGTAGGCGACGTTGAGCTCGCCGTCGTCGAACCAGCGCGCGAAGGGCGGCTCGCTCCAGTCGAGGGTGCGCGTGAACGGCCGGTGCCAGTGCAGCAGCTCGCGGCTGCGGTCGGCCCAGAAGGCGAGGCGGTCGGCGGCGGCCTGCTCGGCCTTCCCGGCGGTCGCGGCGGCGTCGGCGGCGAACTCGGCGGGCGGCGGGAAGCGGCGCGTCTCCTGCTGGAGGCTGTCGATGGCGCTCGAGCCTGCGGCCCCGGACGCGTCGAGGGGTGTGGACATCTGCGATTCGCTCCTTCGCGAGTGCGACGTGCGCCGGCCGGCGTGGTCGGTTCCGGACCACCGTAGCGTCCGGCTCTCGGGTGGGGAGGGGGCGACGCGAAGCTGACCGTCCGGCGGGGTTTCGTGAAGAGTCGGCTCAGAACGCGGATCCGACTTGGCGAAATCGCCTCCGTGCCCTAACGTTGCATACGGCCGAATGAACTTCGGCTCAGCGGCGCGAGTGATTCCCCCCAATCCAGCGCCGCCGAGGCGGCACCTGTTCCCCCCAATGGGTGCCGCCCCCTTCTCTTCCCTCCGCTGGTCGAGCGTCCCGCTCCCCGGAGGATCCGCACGGCCGGGCCGCATCGGCCGGTTGCACCTTCGGCTCGCCGGAACACGCTGGGCATGCTGGATCGGCCGATTTCGGCGTGCCGGAGCACGGATCGCGTGCCCGAGTGTCGACTGCTGGAGATCCGGCTCGCGGAAACACATCCGGCACGCCCGATCGGCCGGTTTCAGCGTGCCGGGTCTCGGATCGCGTGCCCGAGCTCCGGCTGCTGGACCTCCGGCTCGCGGAAACGACGCCGATCCCGAGCTCGTCGCTCCTCCCCAGGGGCGTCCTCGGCCCTGCCGTCCACCGATGCGGTCCTCGGCGCGCCACCGGAGGGCGCGCGCTCCTAGCGTTCCCGGATGACCACCGGTTTCGTCCCGCTCGTTCCCGCCGCCTACCGCCCGGACGCACCTCGCCCGCCGGGTGAGGACGACGGCGAGGCACTGCGGGCCGCGCCGGTCCGTCCGGCGGCGGCGGCGCTCGGCCTGCTCGCGCCGTTCGCCGCCGACCCGGCGGTGACCGACCTCTTCGTCAACGGGGATTCGGGCCTCTGGGTCGACCGCGGCGGGGGCGCAGTGCGAGAGCCGACGTGGACGCTCGACGCGGCAGGAGCGCGACGGCTCGCGGTGTCGCTGGTCGCGGCCGGCGGACGCCACGTCGACGAGGCGAGCCCGTGCGTGGACGTGCGGCTGAAGCACGGGGTCCGCGTGCACGTGGTGCTGCCGCCGGTCGCGACCGCGGGGACGCTGATCTCGGTGCGCGTGCCGCGGGCCGACGCCTGGAGTCTCGACGAGCTGCACGCGGCGGGGATGCTCGACGACGCGGGCCGCGGCCTGCTGCGGCGGGCCGTCACCGCGCGCTGGAACCTCCTCGTCACCGGTGCCGGCGGATCGGGCAAGACCACGCTCCTCGGCGCCCTCCTGGGCTGCGCACCTCCGCACGAGCGCCTGGTCGTGATCGAGGACGTCGGGGAGCTGCGGCCCGCGCATCCGCACGTCGTCTCGCTGGAGGCGCGCCAGCCGAACCTCGAGGGAGCGGGCGGAGTCGGCCTCGACCGCCTCGTCCGCGAGGCCCTGCGGATGCGGCCGGACCGGCTCGTCCTCGGCGAGTGCCGCGGCGTCGAGCTGCGCGATCTGCTCTCGGCGCTGAACACCGGGCACGACGGCGGAGCGGGGACCCTGCACGCGAACTCGCTCGCCGACGTGCCCGCCCGGCTGGAGGCGCTCGGCTCGCTCGCGGGCATGGGCCCGGAGGCGGTCGCGCGGCAGACGGTCAGCGCGATCGATCTGGTGCTGCACCTCGAGCGGCGGGGCGGCCGGCGCCGGCTCGCGGCCTCGGGCTGCTTCCGGCTCGATCACGCCGGGCGGCTCCGGATCGAGGAGGGCGCCGTACCGCAGCGGGCCTCGACGTGAAGCGCGGGGCGGGGGTCGACGAGGTGGCGGCCGTGGTGCACCGCCTCTCGGTGCTGCTCGCGGCGGGCGTCGCGCCGGCGTCGGCGCTGGCGCACCTCGCGGCGTCGGACGACTCGGAGGCGGCGGGTGCCGCGCGACGTCGTCGGCTGCTGCGCGCGGTGGCGGTCGAGGCGGCGCGCGGCGGGGACGTGACGGCGGCGCTCCTGCGGGGTGTGCCCGCCTCCCGCCGAGGTGAGGAGCGGCGGACCGCGGAGCGCGCACCTCGTCGCAGGGAGAGCGCGGCACGGGGTTCGCGTGATGGCGGCGAGGAGACGGCCTGGGCGGCCCTGGCCGCCTGCTGGCGGGTGGCCGCGGACTCCGGAGCGCCGATCGCCGCGGCCCTCGCCGAGCTGGCCGATTCCCTGCGGGAGCTCGGCCGGGCGCGGCGGGACATCGAGGTCGCCCTGGCGGGGCCGCTCGCGACGAGCCGGGTGGTCGGCGGGCTGCCGCTGGTGGCGCTCGGCTTCGGCACGCTGCTGGGCTTCGATGTGCTGGGCGTGCTGATCGGGACGGTGCCGGGATTCGCCTGCCTGGTGGGCGGGCTCGGGCTGATGCTCGGTGCCGTGGCGTGGACGCGCCGGCTCGTCCGCGGCGCCGGCCCGGGGGACCCGGCACCGGGGCTGGCGCTCGACCTGCTCGCGGTCGCGCTCGCGGGCGGGGGGTCGATCGGTGGCGGGCGGGAGCGGGTGCTGGCGGCGCTCGCCAAGTGCGGGCTCGCGTCGGGGCCGCCCGCGCTGGCTGCGGCGGAGCCCGTGCTCGCGCTCTCGAGCGCGGCGGGGGTTCCCGCGGGCCGGCTGCTGCGCAGCGAGGCGGCACTGGCGCGGGTGCGGGCCGCGTCCGAGGCGCGGGAGCGGGCGGCGAGGCTCGGTGTGACGCTGCTGCTGCCGCTCGGAGTCTGCGTGCTGCCGGCGTTCCTCCTGCTGGGCGTGGCTCCGATGATGATCTCGGTGCTGCTCTCGACGTTCGCGGGGCAGCGGTGAGCGGTCCCGCGGGAGCTCTCCACAGGCCGCTCCTCTCTCCTCTTGTCCACCGTTCGCGAGCTCCCCCACCCCGACCCGCTCCGGGCTCGGCGATCCTCGAGTGGGGGCAGTGACGACGAACGGAGCGAGCGGATGAACGGCAGTCGGAGCAGCGGTGCGGGGACGATCGGACGAGTGCGGGGCGGTGCCGGGCGGGAGCGCTTCCCGGGCCCTGCCTGGGAGGCGGGGCCGCTGAGCGGATGGCGCGACGAGGAGGGCTCGGCCACGGCCGAGTACGCGATCGCGACGATGGCCGCGGTCGGCTTCGCGGGTCTGCTGGTGGTGATCCTCAAGGGCGACGAGGTGCGCGGGATCCTCACGGACCTGGTCACCCGGGCGCTCACCTCGGGGGGATGAGCGGTGCGGTGCCCGGGTGGTGCCCGTGCAGCGACGAGAGTGGACCTGGTCGCCGATGGGCGACGAGGCGAGGACGGCTCCGCGACGGCCGAGCTGGCGGTCGTGCTGCCGGCGGTGGTGGTCGTGCTGGCGCTCTGCCTCGGCTCGGTGGCGGCCTCGGCGCAGTACGTCCGGCTGGTCGACGCCGCGGCGGACGGCGCCCGGTCGCTGGCGCGGGGGGACGATCCGGGTCGGCCCGTCGCGCGGGTCGATGCGGGAGCGAGTGTCGCGACCTCCGCGGACGGCGGGCTCGTCTGCGTGGACGTCGCCGCGCGGCTCCGGCCGCTGCCGGCGCTGGAGCTGCCGGTCTCGGTCCGGTCCTGCGCGCTGGGCGGAGGGCGGTGATCCCTTGGCCGGAGCCGGACCGCGCAGGGGAGGACGGCTCGGCGGCGGTCGTCGCGGTCGGCGTCGTCGCGGGGACGATCCTCGTGACCGCGGCCGTGCTCGCCGGTTGCGGGGGAGTCGCGGGGCACCAGCGGGCCGTGGCCACGGCGGACGCGGCGGCGCTCGCCGCGGCGGACGTCGCCTCCGGTCTGCTGCCGGGCGAGCCGTGCGGGGCGGCCGAGCGCGTCGCGGGGGCGATGACGGCGACCGTCGCGGGCTGCGCGGTGGAGGGAGGAGTGGCGACCGTCGAGGTCGTCGTGTCCGTCGGGCCGCTCGCGCTCCCCGCCCGGTCGCGCGCCGGGCCGCCGCCGTGATGCTCCTCCCGCGCCGGGGACGGCGGCGACGGCATTCGCCGCGCCCGGGGCGCAACGGCAGCGCGCTCCCGCGCTCGGTCGGGTCGCCGGTGTCCGACCCGCCCGGTGGGACCGGGGCTCAGTCGGCGCTGACCCGCAGGTAGCGGTAGGCCGCCGCGGTGGGCAGCGCGCCCGCTCCCTCGTCGTGCTCGAGAGCGCCGGCGAGGAGATAGAGGTAGCGGGTGCCCTCGCGGGCGGCCGGGATCTCGAGGCGGCCCGCCGGGGCCGTCGCCTCGCCGTAGGAGCGGCGGAGCGTCTTGCCCTCGAGCGGCCCGTCGAGGAACTTCGCGGTGTAGGCGGAGGTGGTCGGAGCGGAGGTGGTGTGCGTCGTTGCCATGCCCCTCATCATGCGCCGATCGCCGCGATCCGTCACCGGGTGCGGTCCTCCCGATTCGGCGGATTCCCGGGCGGCGGCCGGAGTGCTCCCAGCGCGCGGCGAGCGGACGACGGCGAGGGACGCCCCGAGTCAGTGTGTATGGTGTGCCTGTCGGGCGCCCCGAAGCCGACGCGAACGGATCGTCGTTCCTCCTGCGGACGCCGCGCACCGCCTCCCCGCCGAAGGGGACCCGTCGGACTCGCTGAGCGTCCGATCCGACAGCATCAATCGAGGAGAACTGTGTCCGGCACGAAGAAGCTGGTGATCGTCGAGTCGCCGGCGAAGGCCAAGACCATCGCCCAGTACCTGGGCGAGGGCTACGAGGTGCTCGCCTCCGTCGGGCACATCCGCGACCTCATCGAGCCGAAGAACCTGCCGCCCGAGCTCAAGAAGGGCGGGCTGGGCAAGTTCTCCGTCGACGTCGACAACGGCTTCGAGCCCTACTACGTCGTCTCCGATCAGAAGAAGAAGACGGTCGCCGACCTCAAGCGCGCGCTGAAGAACGCCGACGAGCTCTTCCTCGCAACGGATGAGGACCGCGAGGGCGAGGCCATCGCGTGGCACCTCCTCGAGGAGCTCAAGCCCAAGGTCCCCGTGAAGCGGATGGTCTTCCACGAGATCACCAAGGACGCGATCCAGACGGCCCGCGACAACACCCGCGACATCGACACCTCCCTCGTCGACGCGCAGGAGACCCGCCGCATCCTCGACCGCCTCTACGGCTACGAGATCTCGCCGGTGCTCTGGCGCAAGGTCGGGCCGGGGCTCTCCGCCGGGCGCGTGCAGTCCGCCGCCACGCGCCTCGTCGTGGACCGCGAGCGCGAGCGTCTCGCCTTCGTCTCCGCCTCCTACTGGGACCTCGCCACGGTCCTCGCCCCCGAGGCCGACGCCTCGGCGGCGTTCGACGCGCGCCTGGCGCGCCTGGACGGCAAGCGGATCGGCAGCGGCCGCGACTTCGACGACCGCGGTCAGCTGAAGGGGGACGTCACCGTCCTCGACGAGGCCTCCGCCGGTGCCCTCGCCGACGCGCTGCGCGACCCGAAGACGCTCGTCCGCGTCTCGAACCTCGAGTCCAAGCCCTACTCGAGGCGTCCCGCCGCCCCGTTCACCACTTCGACGCTCCAGCAGGAGGCGGCGCGCAAGCTCCGCTTCTCGGCGCGCCAGACGATGAGCGTGGCGCAGTCGCTCTACGAGAACGGCTTCATCACCTACATGAGGACCGACTCGCCGAACCTCTCGCAGCAGGCGCTGAACGCCGCCCGCTCGCAGGCGGCCTCGCTCTACGGAGCCGAGACGGTCCCCGACAAGCCGCGCCTCTACTCCGGCAAGAACAAGAGCGCGCAGGAGGCGCACGAGGCGATCCGCCCCGCGGGCGAGACCTTCCGCACCCCGGACCAGCTCGCCGGCACCCTCCGCGGGAACGACCACCGCCTCTACGACCTGATCTGGAAGCGCACCGTCGCCTCGCAGATGGCCGACGCCAAGGGCTCGACCGCGACGGTCACCCTGCTCGCCAACCCGGCCGGCGACACCGAGCGCACCGCCGAGTTCACCGCCTCGGGAACGGTCATCACCTTCCGCGGCTTCCTGCTCGCCTACGAGGAGGGCCGCGACGAGGAGCGCCACGGCGCCCGCGACGAGAAGGACGCCAAGCTGCCCGTGCTCGAGGTCGGCCAGAGCCTCGTCGTCGCCGAGGTCGAGGCCAAGGGCCACGAGACCTCGCCGCCCCCGCGCTACACGGAGGCGAGCCTCGTCAAGTCGCTCGAAGAGCTGGGGATCGGGCGCCCCTCGACCTACGCCTCGATCATCACGACGATCGTCGATCGCGGCTACGTCACTCCGCGCGGCACGGCGCTCGTGCCCAACTGGATCGCCTTCTCGGTGGTGCGCCTGCTCGAGGAGTTCTTCTCCGACCTCGTCGAGTACGACTTCACCGCCGCGATGGAGGGCGACCTCGACCGCATCGCCGGCGGCGAGGAGGACCGGGTCGACTGGCTGAACCGCTTCTACTTCGGCGGCGGCGACCAGCCGGGCCTGCGCCACGTCGTCGACAACCTCGGCGAGATCGATGCGAAGAGCATCAACTCGGTCCGGATCACCGACGACATCACCCTGCGCATCGGCAAGTACGGGCCCTACCTCGAGGTCGCCCAGGAGGAGGGGCAGGAGACGCCGCGCCGGGTCAACCTGCCGCTCGAGCTGGCCCCGGACGAGCTCACGCCCGCGAAGGCGCAGGAGCTCGTCGACGCTCCCGTGCAGACCGACCGCGTGCTCGGCAGCAACCCGGACTCGGGCAAGACCGTCGTGGTCAAGGACGGCCGCTTCGGCCCGTACGTGACCGAGGTCGACCCGGAGCCCGAGACCACCGCCGACCCCGCCACCGGTGAGGTCGTCGAGCCCGTCTCCGCTCCTGCTGCGAAGCGCGGCGCGAAGAAGGCGGCCGCGGTCAAGCCGCGCACCTCCTCCCTCTTCAAGTCGATGGACGTCGCGACCGTCGACCTCGCGACCGCTCTGCGCCTGCTCGACCTGCCGCGCACCGTCGGCGAGGACCCGGAGTCGGGTGAGCCGATCACCGCGCAGAACGGCCGTTACGGCCCGTACCTGAAGAAGGGGACGGACAGCCGCTCGCTCACCAGCGAGGACCAGATCTTCGAGGTCGACCTGCCGACCGCGCTCGAGGTGTTCGCCCAGCCCAAGTACGGCGCGAAGCGCGCCACGAGCGCCCTCGCGGAGTTCGAGGCCGACCCGGTCAGCGGCAAGCCGATCCGGATCCGCGACGGGCGCTTCGGCGCCTACGTGACCGACGGCGAGACCAACGTCACGATCCCCAAGGGCCAGCCGATCGAGGAGATCGACTTCGAGCAGGCGGTGCAGATGCTCGCCGACAAGCGGGCGAAGGGTCCGGCGCCCAAGAAGGCCCCGGCCAAGCGCGCCCCGGCCAAGAAGCCCGCGGCGAAGACGACGGCGGCCAAGGCGACGGCGACGAAGACCACCGCCGCGAAGACCACGGCGGCGAAGACCACGGCGGCGAAGACCACGGCGGCGAAGACCACCGCCGCGAAGAAGCCGGCCACCACCCGCGCCCGCAGCACTGCGGCGAAGGCGACGGGCTCGACGGAGTCGTGACCGGGCTGTTCGTCACCCTCGAGGGCGGGGACGGCGCGGGCAAGACCACGCAGGCCCGGCTGCTCGAGGAGTGGCTGGGCTCGCGCGGTGAGACCGTGCGGCGCACCCGGGAGCCGGGCGGCACCGAGGTGGGCGTGCAGATCCGCGAGATCGTGCTGCACCACCGCGGCGAGATCGATCCGCGGGCCGAGGCGCTCCTCTACGCCGCCGACCGCGCGCAGCACATCGGCACCTTCGTCCGGCCCGCGCTCGAGCGGGGCGAGGTCGTCGTCCAGGACCGCTACATCGACTCCTCCGTCGCCTACCAGGGCGCCGGCCGGGTGCTGGACGCCGCGGAGGTCCGCTCCCTCTCGGAGTGGGCGACCCGCGACCTCCGCCCCGACCTCACCGTCCTGCTCGACCTCGATCCCGTCGTCGCCCGCACCCGGCTGGACGCCGCGCGCACCCGCTACGACCGGCTCGAGGCGGAGAAGGCCGAGTTCCACGGCCGCGTCCGGCAGGCGTTCCTCGACCTCGCCTCGGACGACCCGGAGCGCTTCCTCGTCCTGGACGCGAGTCGTCCCGTCGAGGAGCTCGCCGCAGCCGTCCGCGCCCGCGTCGAGCCGATGCTCAGCGCCGGTCCCCAGGGCGCGCGGCCCGCTGTCGGACCTCGCGGTTAGCCTGGATCCGTGACCGTCTGGAGCCAGCTCGTCGGCCAGGAGCGCGCCATCGGCGCCCTGCGCGACGCCTCGACCCCCCGTGACGAGAGGGGGCACGAGTCGACCTCGATGACCCACTCCTGGCTGATCACCGGGCCGCCCGGCTCCGGCCGGTCGAACCTCGCCTACGCGTTCGCCTCCGCACTGCTCTGCCGCCGCGGTGGCTGCGGCGAGTGCCCGGACTGCGCGCAGGTCGCCGCCCGCTCGCACCCCGACCTCGCGGTCCTCGCCACCGAGCGCGTCATCATCTCGATCGAGGAGGTGCGCCGTCTCGTCTCGTCCTCTCAGTACTCGCCGTCGGTCTCGCGCTACCGGGTGATGGTCATCGAGGACGCCGACCGGATGAGCGAGCGCACCTCGAACGTCCTGCTGAAGGCGCTCGAGGAGCCGCCCGAGCGCACCGTCTGGATCCTCTGCGCGCCCAGCGAGGCCGACCTGCTGCCGACGATCCGCTCGCGGGTCCGTTCCGTGCGCCTGCGCGTCCCCAGCGTCGAGGACGTCGCCGGCCTGCTCGAGCGCCGCGACGGCGTCGACGTGGAGACGGCGGAGCGCGCCGCCCGCCAGGCCCAGAGCCACATCGGCATGGCGCACCGGCTCGCGACCGATGCGAACGCCCGCGAGCGGCGGGAGGAGACCCTCCGGATCGCGCTGAGTCTGCGCGGGGTGTCCGACGCGGTGCTCGGTGCCGCGCGGATGATCGAGGTCGCCACCGAGGACGCGAAGGCCTACACGCTCGAGCGCGACGAGGTCGAGCGCCAGCAGGCGCTGCGCTCGCTCGGCGTCGAGCCCGGCGGCACGATCCCCGCCCAGCTCCGCTCGCAGCTGCGCACCCTCGAGGAGGACCAGAAGCGCCGGGCGACGCGCAGCCTCCGCGACGGCCTCGACCGCATCCTCGTCGACCTGCTCTCGCTCTACCGCGACGTCGTGCGCCTCCAGCTCGGCGCCCCCGGCGGCGTGATCAACGAGGAGGTGCGGAGCGAGATGACGGCACTCGCCTCGGCCACCGCCCCCGAGCGCACGCTCGCGGTGCTCGACGCCGTGGCGGAGGCCCGGCAGCGCATCGACGCGAACGTCTCGCCCGTCCTCGCCCTCGAGGCGATGCTCGTGGTCGCCGCGCGGCGCCCGGTGGCCGCGTGAGGCGCCCGGGCCGCTGGTCGGCGCTCGCCGCGGTCGGCGCCGCGGTCGCGCTGCTCTCCGGCTGCTTCGCTCCCGGACCCTCGCCCGAGCGCACCTCGACGCCCGCCCCGCAGGCGGTCGACGCCGATCTCGAGCAGTACTACGGCCAGGTCCTGGTCTGGGACGACTGCGGCGAGGGCATGCAGTGCACCGACGCGACGGTGCCGCTCGACTGGGACGCCCCGGCCGGCGAGACCGCCTCGATCGCCCTGGTCCGCCACCCGGCGACGGGCGGGGACGCGATCGGCTCCCTCCTGGTCAACCCGGGAGGGCCCGGCGGGTCCGGGGTCGACCTCATCCGGGACAGCCTGGACTTCGCCGTGGACGACGAGCTCGCCGCCCGCTTCGACGTGGTCGGCTTCGACCCGCGCGGCGTCGGCGCCTCGACCGCGGTGTCCTGCCTCGACGCCGCCGGCCTCGACTCCTACCTCTACGACATCGTCCCGGGCGAGCGCGGCAGCGACGAGTGGATCGCCGCCCAGCGCACCGCCTCGGCCGCCTTCGCCGCCGCCTGCGAGGAGCGCAGCGGAGCGCTGCTGCCCGAGGTCGGCACCACCAGCGCGGCCCGCGATCTCGACGTGCTGCGGGCGGCGCTCGGCGACCAGGCGCTGCACTACCTCGGCTACTCCTACGGCACCTTCCTCGGCGCCACCTATGCCGGCCTGTTCCCCGATCGCGTCGGCCGCCTCGTGCTCGACGGCGCGATCGATCCGGCCGCGACCTCGCTCGACGTCGTCCGCGAGCAGGCGATCGGCTTCGAGAGCGCCCTGCGCGCGTATCTCACCGCCTGCCTCGGTGGCGAGGGCTGCCCCTTCACCGGCACGGTCGACGAGGCGACGGCGCAGGTCGCCGCGATGCTGGAGCGGGTCGACGCCTCGCCGATCCGCGCCCAGGACGGCCGGCAGCTCGGCTCGAGCACGCTGCTCACCGCGATCGTCTACCCGCTCTACTCCGCCTCCTCCTGGGGCGGGCTGAGCGAGATGCTCACGGACGTGCGTCAGGGCGGCGCGGAGATCGCCTTCCAGTACGCGGACGCCTACAACGGCCGGACGGCCGACGGCGACTACAGCGACAACGCGACCGAGGCCTTCCTCGCGATCAACTGCGTCGACTACGCCTACGACGCCGAGACGGAGTCGATGCGGGCGGACGCCGCGGAGCTCGAGGCGGCGGCGCCGACGCTCGGCCGCTACCTCGCCTACGGCGACATCCTCTGCGGCGAGTGGCCGGCCGCCTTCGAGGGCTCGCGGGCGCCGATCACGGCGGAGGGCTCGGGCCCGATCCTCGTCGTCGGCACCACCAATGACCCGGCGACCCCCTACGTCTGGGCGCAGGCACTGGCGGAGGAGCTGTCCGACGGGCACCTCGTGACCTTCGACGGCGAGGGCCACACGGCCTACAACAAGTCGAACTCGTGCGTGAACGACGCGGTCGACGCGTACCTGCTCGAGGGCGTCGTCCCCGAGGAGGACCCGCAGTGCTGACCGAGCAGGAGCGCCGGGGCGCGCCGGAGCAGCCGGGACTCCGGGAGCGCAAGCGCCTCGCGACCCGGCGCGCGATCGAGACCGCCGTGCTGCGGCTCGCGAGCGAGCGCGGGCCGGACCGCGTCACGATCGAGGACGTCTCGCGGACGGCCGACGTCTCCACGCGCACCTTCTTCAACTACTTCGCCTCGAAGGAGGACGCGCTGGTCGGCGGCCTCCCGGTGATCTCCGACGAGACCGCGGCCGCGTTCCTGGCGGGCGAGGCGCCGCTCCTCGTCGACCTGCAGGCGGTCTTCGTCGCGGCGGCGGAGGTCCCGGGGGAGGAGGACCGCGAGCTGCACCTGCTGCGGCGCAGCCTCTTCCGCGAGCACCCGCAGCTCGTCGGCCTCAAGATCGCCGGCATGCGGGAGTTCGAGCTCGCGATCGAGGACCTGGTCGCCGAGCGCCTCACCCGCGGCGGGACGGACGCCGAGGCGGTGCGCAGCCGGGCCCGGATGCTCACCCTGCTCGGCCTCGCCGCCATGCGGCACGCCTGGGCCGGCTGGGTCGACCACGACGGTCGCGACGCGCTCCCGGGACTCATCGTGCACTCCTTCGAGGAGTTGCGCGGCGCGCTCGCCGAGTAGCCGGCGGGCCCCGCGCCCGGATTCACGCCCCGGCCCGCGAGCAGGCTATGCTGTGTAATCGTGTCCGGGGCCAGCGCCTCGCGAGCACGCCGCCTTAGCTCAGTCGGTAGAGCGTCTCACTCGTAATGAGAAGGTCGTCGGTTCGATTCCGACAGGCGGCTCCGCCTTTTTCCCCGTGGTGCAGCCGCGAGTGCAGCCATCGCCCCGTATCTCCGGCCCCCAGGCCCCGTCGATCCCGGTTCGTTACCCTGGTCCGGATGACCGACACCCCGCCCCGCCGCCGACCGCGCGCCCTCGTGGCCGCCGCAGCCGTCGTCGCCGTGCTGCTGGGCGTCGGAGCCTTCGGCGCCGGGACGGCGATCGGCCGCACGGCGACTCCCTCCGCGGCGCCCACCGCCTCGGCACCCGCCGCCGCGACGACGGCCACAGCGACGCCGACGCCGACCGCCCGGCCCGCCGGCACCGAGACCGCCGAGGCGCTGCGCACCTGCTCCGTCGCCGAGCTCGCGGCGGATCCGCGCCTCGGCTCGATGCAGGCGCGGGTCGTCGATGCGGCGACCGGCGAGGTGCTCTTCGACCGCGGCGGCACGACCGCCTCGCGCACCGCCTCCGCCCTGAAGATCCTCACCGCCGCCAGCGCGCTCGCCGTCCTCGGCCCGGACACCCGGATCGCCACGACCGTGGTCGCGGGCGACGCTCCCGGCAGCGTCGTGCTGGTCGGCGGGGGAGACCTCACGCTGAGCCGCCTGCCGAGCGGTCAGGAGTCGGTCTACGCCGGCGCCGCGCACCTCGACGACCTCGCCGCGCAGGTCGAGGCCGCCTGGGACGCCGACCCGGCGACCGCGGGCGCCACGATCTCCTCGGTCGTGCTCGACGCCTCGCTCTACTCCGGCGACACCTGGCAGCCGAGCTGGAACCGCAAGGAGCAGACCGACGGCTACATGCCCGAGATCACCGCCCTGCAGGTCGACGGCGACCGGGCGGACTCGAGCGCCGCCACCTCCCGCCGTGGCGAGGACCCGATCGGCCGGGCGGGCGACGCCTTCGCGGACGAGCTGTCCGGCTCGCCGACGGTGAGCACCGGCACCGCCCCGGCTGGAGCGCGGGTGCTCGGCACCGTCGAGTCGGCCCCGGTGAGCACCCTCGTGCAGCAGATGCTGCTCGTCTCGGACAACGCGATCGCCGAGATGCTCGCGCGGCTGGTCGCGATCCGCACGGGCTCGGGCAACGACTTCGGCGCCGAGCAGGCGGGCGTCCTTCAGGGCCTCGCCGGCTACGGAGTGGACACGGCCGGGATCACGATCGTCGACGGCTCGGGGCTCAGCGACGACAACGCGGTGGCTCCGGCGTACTTCACGAGCCTGCTGCGGAAGATCCACGCCAGGGAGGGGCAGCTCGGCGTCCTCCTCGACGGCCTCCCGGTCTCGGGGCGCACCGGCTCGCTCTCCTACGCCGACCGCTTCGCCGGCGACAGCGCGGTGGCCGACGGCGCCGTCCGCGCGAAGACCGGCTGGATCGACACCGGCTACACGCTCGCCGGCGTCGTCGACGCCCAGGACGGCACCGCGCTCACCTTCGCCGTCTACGCGCTCGGCGACGTCTCCGACTCGGCGAAGACCGCCATCGACACGCTCGTCACCGGCGTCTACCGCTGCGGCGGCGCGCTCTCCGACTCCTGACCGACCCGCCCCCACTGCTCCCGCTCCGAGAGGACCACCATGACCACGGCACTCCTGATCGTCGACGTGCAGAACGACTTCACCGAGGAGGGCGCCCTCGCCGTCGCCGGCGGCACCCGCGTCGCCGAGGGGATCACCGCATACCTCGCCGCGATCGCCGGCCGCTACACGACGGTGCTCGCCTCGCGCGACTGGCACGACGGCGACTCCGACAACGGTGGGCACTTCGCCGCCCAGCCCGACTTCGTCGACACCTGGCCGGTGCACTGCGTCGCGGGGACGGCCGGTGCGGAGTACCACCCGGCGCTCGCTGTCGACGCGGTCGACGTGCACATCCGCAAGGGCCAGGGCCGCCCGTCCTACTCGGCCTTCGAGGGGACCGCGGACGACGGCGCGCCGGTGCCGGCGCTGCTCGAGCACCTGGGCGTGACCGAGCTCGACGTCGTCGGGCTCGCCACCGACTACTGCGTGCGGGCCTCGGCCCTCGATGCGCGCGCGGCCGGCCTGGAGGTGCGCGTGCTCTCCGACCTCGTCGCCGGGGTCTCGCCCGAGGCGAGCGCCGCGGCGCTGCGCGAGCTGGCCGAGGCGGGTGTGCGCGTCGAGGTCTCCTCCACCGTGCTTCCCTCCTCCACAGGGGCTCCGTCGTCCACAGGGGCGACCGGCTCCTGAGGTGCGTCCGGGGGCGGTCGTAGACTGAGAAGCATCGTCGTGCGGGGTCCGCGCGACTCGATCCGCACAGGAAGAGTGTTCTCGTGAGTGATTCCGTCGTTCGAAGCGCCGCCGAGGCGGCCCTGCTCGCCCGCGTCCCGTCGCAGCTGCTCATCGGCGGCGCCTGGGTCGACGGCTCGGGCGGCGGCACGATCGACGTCGAGGATCCGGCCACCGGCGGGGTGATCCGCACCATCGCCGACGCGACCCCGGAGGACGGCCTGCGGGCGCTCGACGCCGCCGTCGAGGCGGGGCCGGCCTGGGCCGCGACCGCGCCCCGGAAGCGCGCGGAGATCCTCCGCCGCGCCTTCGACCTGCTGCAGGAGCGCAAGGACGACTTCGCCCTGCTGATGACGCTGGAGATGGGCAAGCCGTTCGCCGAGGCGCTCGGCGAGGTCGCCTACGGGGGCGAGTTCCTCCGCTGGTTCAGCGAGGAGGCGGTGCGCATCTCGGGTCGCTACGGCGTCAACCCGGAGGGCACGGGGCGGATGATCGTCTCGCAGCACCCGATCGGCCCGTGCTACCTGATCACCCCGTGGAACTTCCCGCTCGCGATGGCGACCCGCAAGATCGCCCCGGCCCTCGCCGCCGGCTGCACCGTCGTGGTGAAGCCGGCCGAGCTGACGCCGCTGACGACGCTCGCCTTCGCCGCCCTGCTCGCGGAGGCGGGGGTGCCGGACGGCGTCGTCAACGTGGTCACCACCTCCTCGGCCGGCGCGGTGTCGGAGCCGATCCTTTCGGACCCGCGGCTGCGCAAGCTCTCCTTCACCGGCTCGACGCCGGTCGGGCGGACGCTGCTGCAGCAGGCGGCCGAGGGCGTGCTGCGCACCTCGATGGAGCTCGGCGGCAACGCGCCGTTCGTCGTCTTCGAGGACGCCGATCTCGACCGCGCGGTCGAGGGCGCGATGCTCGCGAAGTTCCGCAACATCGGCCAGGCCTGCACCGCCGCCAACCGCTTCTTCGTGCACGAGTCGATCGCCGAGGAGTTCGCGGCCCGCGTCACGGAGCGCGTCCGCGCGCTGACCGTCGGCCGCGGGACCGAGTCGGGCGTCACGATCGGTCCGCTGATCGACGACCGCGCCGTCGAGAAGGCCTCCTCGCTGGTCCGGGACGCCGTCGAGCGCGGCGCCGAGGTCCGGGTCGGCGGGCACGGCATCGACGGAGCGGGGCACTTCTACGAGCCGACGGTGCTCGCGGGGGTCGCGCCCGGCAGCGAGATCCTGCGCACCGAGATCTTCGGCCCGGTCCTCGCGATCGTGCCGTTCCGCGACGAGGACGAGGCGGTCGCCCTCGCCAACGACACCGAGTTCGGACTCGTCTCGTACGTCTTCACCCGCGACCTCGCCCGCGGCCAGCGGATGATCGAGCGGCTCGCCACCGGGATGATGGGCCTGAACGTCGGCGTCGTCTCGAACGCCGCGGCGCCCTTCGGCGGGGTCAAGCAGTCGGGGCTCGGCCGCGAGGGCGGGCTCGAGGGCATCCACGAGTACCTCAGCACCAAGTACACGCTCACCCCCGACCCCTTCGCCTGATCCGTGGAGCTGATCGAGGTCCGCTCGCTCGAGGACCCGCGGCTGCGCGACTACGCGCACACCACAGACGTCGCGCTGAAGAACGCCCGCGGCCCGCACGGGCTCTACCTCGCGGAGTCGGCGCTGGTGCTCGAGCGCGCGCTCGCCGCCGGGCACCGGCCGCGCTCGGTGCTCTCGCTCGGCGGCTCGGTCGAGAAGGCCGAGCGGCTGCTCGGCGACCGCGACGTGCCGGTGTTCACCGGGCCCGGCGAGCTGCTGGCCGAGCTGACCGGCTACACGCTGCACCGCGGCCTGATCGCCGCGCTGGACCGGCCGGTGCTGGCCGACCCCGCGGAGCTGCTCGCCGGCGCGCGCCGCGTGGTCGTGCTCGAGAACGTGGTCGACCCGACCAACGTCGGCGCGATCTTCCGCTCGGTCGGCGCGATCGGCGCCGACGCCGTGCTGGTGACGCCGCGCTGCTCCGACCCCTTCTACCGCCGGGCGATCCGCGTCAGCATGGGCACGGTGCTGCAGGTGCCCTGGACGCGGGTCGGCGACTGGCCGAGCACGCGCGCGCTGCTGCACGGGGCCGGCTTCACGATCGCCGCGATGGCGCTGACCCCGGAGGCGGTGCCGCTGCGCGACTTCGCGGCGGCCACCCCGGAGCGGGTCGCGCTCGTGCTCGGCACCGAGGGGGAGGGGCTCACCGAGGAGGCGCTGGCCGCCGCGGACGTCGCGGTGCAGATCCCGATGCGGCACGGGATCGACTCGCTGAACGTCGCGGCGGCGAGTGCGGTCGCGATGTGGGCGCTCGCGGCGCCCTGACCCCCCGTCAGGGCCGCGGCCCGTCGTTCCGCGCACCCCGGACGCCCCGGTCCGAGCGCCTGCGCTACGCTCGCCACGAACCCGGCCGGCACCGCTCCTCCGGCGCCCTGCCGTCCTCCGCCGTCATCCACTCCCGAGGTCGTCCATGCCCGAGCGCTCCCGGCTCCGCGCCGCCCGCCTGCCGTCGGCCGTCGCGGCCGTGCTGCTGCTGGCCCCGCTCGCGGGCTGCACGCTGGACCCGGCCGAGGTGCCCGACTCCGGTGCCACGCCCGCGCGGACGATCCGGGCGACCGAGCCGACGCCCGTCGCGACCGGAGCGGTGACCGAGGGTGATGAGGTCTCCCAGCTGATCACCCGGTGCCTCGCACGCTACGGCCTCAACGAGCGGCCTCCGGCGCCGGACGGCTCGCTCAGCGAGACGGAGTGGCTGGCCGCGCAGGAGGCGATCGCCGACTACGACCGCACCCTCACCGACTGCTCCGCCGAGGCGCTCTCCACCGACGCGCCCGCCCCGACGATCGCCCCCTGATGCGCGTCGAGGGCTGCGCGGCGCTGGTCTCCGGGGGAGCCTCGGGGCTCGGGGCCGCGACCGCGCGAGCCTTCGCCGACGCAGGAGCCCGGGTCGTGGTGCTCGACCTGCCGGCGGCGCTCGACAGCGCCGACCTGCCGGAGTCGGTCCTCCGGATCGCGGGCGACGTCCTCGACGGCGACGCCGTCCAGCGGGCCGTGACGGCCGCCGAGGGGCTGCGGATCGCGGTGACCTGCGCCGGCGTCGCCACCCCGGGCCGGCTCCTCGGCCGTGACGGGCCGCTGTCGCTCGACGCCTTCGAGCGGGTCCTGCGGATCAACACCGTCGGCACGCTGAACGTCCTGCGGCTCGCGGCGGCCGCGATCGCCGAGGGCGAGCCGGTCGAGGGGGAGCGCGGGGTCCTGGTCACCACCTCGTCGATCGCCGCCTTCGAGGGGCAGATCGGGCAGGCGGCCTACGCCGCCTCGAAGGGCGCCGTGGCCGCGCTGACCCTGCCGCTGGCGCGCGAACTGGCGGCCGCGCTGATCCGGGTCGTCTCGATCGCGCCCGGCACCTTCGACACCCCGCTGCTCGCCGGGCTGCGGGAGGCGGCGCGCACCGCCCTCGGCGAGGCGGTGCCGCACCCCGCCCGGCTCGGGAGGCCGTCGGAGTTCGCCGCGCTCGTGCGCCACGTGATCGAGAACCCGATGCTCAACGGCGAGGTGATCCGCCTCGACGGCGCGCTGCGGATGCCGCCGCGCTGACCGGGCGGGGGCCGCGCTCAGACCAGCAGCTGGTGCTTGGCCAGGTCGCGGTAGAGCGGCGTCGACTCGACGAGCTCGGAGTGCGTGCCGATCCCGACGACCTCGCCCTTCTGCAGCACCACGATCTGGTCGGAGTCGACGACCGTCGACAGGCGGTGCGCGATGACGAGCAGCGTCCGGTTCTCGGCCACGGAGTCGATCGCGAGCCGCAGGCGCTGCTCGTTGAGGCCGTCCAGGCTCGAGGTGGACTCGTCGAGCAGCAGGATCGGCGGGGCCGCGAGGAGCGCGCGCCCGATGGCGAGGCGCTGGCGCTCGCCGCCCGAGAGCATGACGCCGCTCTCGCCGACGGGGGCGTTCAGGCCGAGCGGGTTGCGCTCGAGCACGTCGGTGAGGTTCACGGCCTCGAGCACCCGCAGGCAGTCCTCGTCGGAGGCGTCCGGTCGGCCGAGCACGAGGTTCTCGCGGAGGGTGCCGGCCAGCACCGGCGCGTCCTGCTCGACGTAGCCGATCTGCGCGCGGAGCGCGTCGCGGTCGATGGCGGTGATGTCGACACCGCCGAGCCGGACCACGCCGGCCTCGGGGTCGTAGAAGCGCTCGATCAGCGCGAGGATCGTGCTCTTGCCGGCGCCGGACGGGCCGACCAGGGCGGTGCGCTTGCCGCGCGGGACGGTGAAGGAGACGCCGCGCAGGACGGTGCGGTCGCGCGCGTCCTCGTCGGCGTCGAGTGCCTTCTCGTCGTAGGAGAAGACGACGTCGTCGAAGGCGATCGCGGAGTCGGCGACGCCCGGGCCGAGGCCGCCGCCGTCGCGCTCGCCGTCGCCCTCGATCGGCAGGTCGATGATCTCCTGGATCCGGCCGAGCGCGCCGAGCGCCGAGTTGACCGAGGTGATCGCGCCGATGAAGTTGCCCAGCGGCATCACCATCATGAAGAGGAAGAGGATGAACGACACCAGCTGCGCGATGTCGATCGCGCCCGAGGCGACGCGGTACCCGCCGACGCCCAGCACGGCGAGGAAGGCGACCTGCATCGCGATCCCGGCGACCGGGACGACGAGCGCCGAGATGTGCGCGACGCGGATGCCGAGGCGGTAGGCCTCGGTCGCGTGCGTGTCGACGACGGCGATCTCGCGGTCGGTGGCGCCGGCGGCGCGGATGGTGCGGACGGCGCTGATCGCGCGCTCGACGGCGGCGGCGAGATCACCGACCTTCTCCTGCGCCTTCCGGCTGGCGACGCGGATGCCGCGGCCGAGGGTGAGGGCCGCGCCGAGGGCCACGGCGACGACCACGACGATGATCAGCAGCAGCACCCAGTCGATGATCGCCATGGCGACGATCGCGCCGACGAAGAGCAGCGAGCCCGCGATCGAGTCGACGAGGCCCTGGGTGAGCACGGCACGCAGGAGCGTGGAGTCGGAGCCGACGCGCGAGACGAGGTCGCCGGTGCGGCGGGCGTCGAACTCGCGGATCGGCAGGCGGAGCAGCCGCGCGACGAGCCGGCGGCGGCTGGAGAGCACGATCCCCTCACCGGTGCGCTGGAGCAGGTAGTGCGCGAAGCCGGAGATGAGGCCGGAGGCGACGACGAGCACGAGGAGCGCCCAGACCAGCGGGCCGAGGTCGAGGCCGTCCTGCACGCGGGTGATGACCTGGCCGACGACGAGCGGCTGGGCGAGGCTGGCGGCGGCGCCGAACAGGCTGAGCACCACCACGACCGAGAGGATGCCGCGGTGCTCCAGCAGGTAGGGGACGAGCTGCGAGAAGGAGGCGCGGGGTCCGTCGTCCTTGCCGCGGCGGGGCCGCCGTCCGCCGCGCGTGCTCTCCGTGGTGCTGCTCATCGCTCGTTCGTCCTCGCTCACGCCTTGCCGTACTTCTTGTGGACCGCCGTCCATCTTGCCCCTTCGTGGCTGCGAACCGGCCCTCGATCGGGACGGGACGCCATGCTGATCGAGTAGCCGGCGGAGCGGGCGTCTCGAGATCCGCCGGCGTCAGAACGCGAGTCTGCGGACCGGCCCTGCTGACCACGGTGGGTCTTGATACGCCCCTGCGGGGCTACTCGACCAGCATGAGAAGGGTCGACCAGCATGAAGGGTCGACCCGCATGGAGGGTCGACCGGCATGAAGGGTCGACCAGCATGAAGGGTCGGCGCCGCGTCCTCTCGCACGGGCCCGGAGACGGGTCCGGCCCGCCGGGGGAACCGACGGGCCGGACAGGCGGTGAGCAGGAGCGTCCTACGACACGTTGTCGTGGTACGCCGTGTGCTGCGTCTCCTTCGAGAGCAGCAGCGCGATGAGCGTGAGCACCGCCGCGCCGCTGAGGTAGAGGCCCACCAGCAGCGTGCTGCCGCCGGCCGACTGCCAGAGCGCCACCGCGATGATCGGCGCGAGCGCCGCTCCGAGGATCGACGCCAGGTTGTACGACATCGCCGAGCCGGTGTAGCGGACGTTGGTCGGGAACAGCTCGGGCAGGACGGCGCCCATCGGGCCGAAGGTGAGTCCCATCAGCGTGAAGCCGAGGATCAGCACCGCCATCACGCCGGCGAAGCCGCCACTGAACAGCGGGACGAAGAGCAGGCCGAAGACGAGGATCGCCGAGGTGACGACGAGCAGCGTGCGGCGGCGGCCGAACTTCTCGGCCAGCGGGCCGGAGACGAGCGTGAAGATCCCGAAGAAGACGACGCCGACGATCAGCATGATCAGGAAGTCGTTGCGGCTGTAGCCGAGGCCCGGGGTCGCCGCGTCGGAGGGCGTGGTGCCGTAGGTCAGCGTGAACGTGGTCATCAGGTAGAAGAGCACATAGGTCGCCAGCATGATGAACGTGCCGAGGATGAGCGGGCGCCAGCTGGTCTTGAAGACGCGGGCGAGCGGCAGCTTGGCCACCTCGCCGTTGTCGACGACCTTCTGGAAGGCGGGGGTCTCGACGAGCTTGAGGCGCACGTAGAGGCCGACGATCACCAGCACGGCGCTCGCGAGGAACGGCACGCGCCAGCCCCAGGCCGCGAAGGTCTCGTCGCTCATGGTGCTCGCCAGCACGAGGAAGAGCACATTCGCGACGATGAAGCCGATCGGGGCGCCGAGCTGAGGGAACGTGCCGTAGATGGCGCGCTTGTTCGCGGGAGCGTTCTCGGTCGCGAGGAGCGCGGCGCCGGACCACTCGCCGCCGAGGCCGAGGCCCTGGCAGAAGCGCATCACGACGAGCAGGAACGGAGCGAGGAACTCCCAGCCCGGCGTGAGGGCGGTCGGCAGGCAGCCGATCAGGAAGGTCGCGATGCCCATCGTGAGCAGCGAGGCGACGAGGGTCCCCTTGCGGCCGACGCGGTCGCCGAAGTGGCCGAAGATGATCGACCCGATCGGGCGGGCGATGAAGGCGACGCCGAAGACCGCGAAGGAGGCGAGGAGGGCGACCGCCGGGTCCTCATTGACGAAGAAGAGCGACGGGAAGACCAGGACGGCGGCCGTCGCGTAGGCGTAGAAGTCGTAGAACTCGATCGAGGTGCCGATGAGGCTCGCCAGGATGACCCGGCCCCGGGAGTTCTGCGGGGCGGCGGCGGGAGCGTCGGCTGCGGTACGGGAAGAAGACATGGAAGAGGGCTGCTCCGGTGGAGGGGTCTCCCGGTGCCGGCGGGGGCGGCGTCGATCGGGCGCTGCGGGCCGCGGGGGCCGAGGGGGAGGGAGGGTAGGGCCGCTCGTGACGACCCGTCCACTTTACTCCGGGTCTTCTCAGCAAGAGCGCCTCTCCGCGAAGTGCGCCGACGCCCCCGACAAGGGGGGCGTCGGCGCGCGGGGTCGCGGCTAGCCGCGCAGCTCGCGGAGGACGAGCGCGGTCGCGATCGCCGCCTCCGCCGCCTCGCGGCCCTTGTCCTCCTTCGAACCGGGCAGGCCGGCGCGGTCGATGCCCTGCTGCTCGGTGTCGAGGGTGAGCACGCCGAAGCCGACCGGCTTGCCGGTCTGGATCGAGACGTTCGTCAGCCCCGAGGTCGCCGCGTCCGAGACGTACTCGAAGTGCGGGGTGCCGCCGCGGATGATGACGCCGAGGGCGACCACCGCGTCGGCGCCGGCCTCGAGGGCGGCCTTCGCGGCCACCGGCAGCTCGAACGAGCCCGGGACGCGCACGAGCGACCAGGAGGCGCCGGACTCGTCGAGCGCGGCCTTCGCGCCGGCGATCAGCCCGTCGCTGATCTGCTGGTGCCAGGTCCCCGCGACGACGACGACGCGGAGGCCGCTCCCGTCGACGGGGGAGGTGGTGGGGGCGCCGCTACCGGCCATGGCTTACTCCTTCGGTGTCGCGCCGGCGGGTCCGGCGTCGAGGGGGTCGAGTCCGACGAGGGGGTCGAGATCGCTGAAGTGGCCCATCCGGTCGCGCTTGGTCGCGAGGTAGCCCTGGTTGAAGGCGCCGACGCCGGCCACCAGCGGCACGCGCTCGGACACGGTGATGCCGCGGTCGGTGAGCTGGCGCACCTTCTCCGGGTTGTTGGTGAGCAGGCGGACGTCGGTGACGCCGAGGTCCTCGAGGATGCCGACGGCGGCGCCGTAGTCGCGGGCGTCGGCGGGCAGGCCGAGGGCGAGGTTGGCGTCGAGGGTGTCGAGCCCGTCCTCCTGGAGGCGGTAGGCGCGGAGCTTGTTGATCAGGCCGATGCCGCGGCCCTCGTGCCCGCGGAGGTAGATCACGACGCCGCCGTCGCGCTGGATCGTGTCGAGCGCGGCGTCGAGCTGCGGTCCGCACTCGCACTTCAGCGAGCCGAAGGCCTCGCCGGTGAGGCACTCGGAGTGCACCCGCACGAGCGTGCCGTGGCCGTCGCCGATGCCGCCCGCCACGACGGCGACGTGGTCGGCGCCGGTCTGGCGGTCGCGGTAGGCGCGCAGCCGGAACGGCCCGTGCGTGGTCGGCACGGTCGTCTCGACCTCGAAGATCACCCGCGGGGTGTCCCGGGCGGGTTCCACGCTCGAGGCGTCCAGCTCGGCGTGGTGCTCCTCGAGGTAGGCGATCAGGGCGGCCACCGTGGTCACCGGCACGCCCTCGCGCTCGCCGAGGGCGATCAGGCCGGGGAGGCGCATCATCTCGCCGTCCTCGGCCACGATCTCCGAGATGGCGCCGACGGGCTCGAGCCCGGCGAGCTTCATCAGGTCGACGGCGGCCTCCGTGTGGCCGTCGCGCTCGCGCACGCCGCCCTCGACGGCGCGCAGCGGCAGGATGTGGCCGGGCCGGTGCAGTCGCGCCGGGGTCGCCTCCGGGTCGGCCAGCACGCGGAGCGTGTGCGCGCGGTCGGACGCGCTGATGCCGGTGGAGAGGCGGTCGGCGGCGTCGACCGAGATCGTGTAGGCGGTGCCGCGCGGGTCCTCGTTGTCGACGACCATCAGCGGAAGCTCCAGGCGGTCGGCGATCTCGTTCGTCATCGGCGCGCAGATGAAGCCGGAGGAGTGGCGCACCATCCAGGCGATCGTCTCCTGGCTGGCGAGCTGGGCCGAGACGATGACGTCGCCCTCGTTCTCGCGGCCCTCGTCGTCGGCGACGATGATCGGCCGGCCGGCGCGCAGGGCCGCGACGGCCTCGGGGATCGTGGCGAGGCTCATGCCCGGCCTCCTTCGTCGGCGGCGGACCGCAGCGCGAGCATCCGCTCGACGTGGCGGGCGAGGATGTCGGTCTCGATGTTGACGCGGTCGCCGACGGCGCGGGCGCCGAGGGTGGTGGCGGCGAGCGTCTCGGGGATGAGCGAGACCTCGAACCACTGCTCCGGCTCGGTGGCGGGGCTGATCGCCGAGACCGTCAGCGAGACGCCGTCGACCGCGATCGAGCCCTTGTCGGTGACGAGCGGGGCGGCCTCGGCGGGGAGGGAGAAGCGCAGCACGCGCCAGGCGTCGCCGGGGGTGACCGCGAGCAGCGTCGCGGTGCCGTCGATGTGGCCCTGGACGATGTGGCCGCCGAGGCGGTCGCCGACCAGCGCCGCGCGCTCGAGGTTGACGGGGTCGCCGACCGCGACGCCGTCGAGCGTGGACATCCGCAGGGTCTGCGCCATCACATCGGCGGTGAAGCCGTCCGCCGACTGGTCGACGACGGTGAGGCAGACGCCCGAGACCGCGATGGAGTCGCCGTGCCGGGCGCCCTCGACGGCCAGCGGGCCGCGCACGGTCAGGCGGATCGCGTCGGTCCCTGCCGAGACGGCCGTGACGACGCCGACCTCCTCGATGATTCCGGTGAACATCAGGACTCCTTCTGCGGGGCGGGCTGCCGGCGGGCGGGGGAGCCCGGCCGGGCGGTGACGAGGAGGTCGCCGCCGAGGACCTCCACGGAGCGGAGATCGAGGCGGTGCGCGCCGGCGATGCTCGCGACGCCGAGGTCGTCGAGGGCGAGGCGCGGGCCGCCGAGCAGCGCCGGGGCGAGGTAGACGAGGAACTCGTCGACGAGTCCGCCGGCGACGAGGGCGGAGGCCAGCGTCGGGCCGCCCTCGACGTAGACGTGGCGGATCTCGGCGTCGTAGAGGCGGTCGAGGACCGCGGCGAGGTCGTGAGTGCGCTCGAGGACCGGGGGGCGCGGGTGCTCGAGGACGCGGGCGCCGACGGGGACGGCGCGGATGCCGACGACGATGGGGAGCGGCTGCTCGGCGAGGAGCTCGCCGGCGTCGCCGCGGGCGGTGAGGCTCGGGTCGTCGGCGAGGACCGTGCCGGTGCCGACGAGGATCGCGTCGGCGGCGGCGCGCTGCTCGTGCACGCGCTGGCGGGCCGCGGCGCCGGTGATCCAGCGGCTGCTGCCGTCGGCGGCGGCGGTGCGGCCGTCGAGCGTGGACGCCCACTTGAGGGTCACCCAGGGGCGGCGGCGGCGGGTCGCGGCGAGCCAGACGTGCAGGAACTCCTCCGCCTCCTCGGCGAGGACGCCCTCGATCACCTCGACGCCGGCCGCGCGCAGGGTGTCGCCGCCGCCGGCCGAGCGGTCGCCGGGGTCGCCGACGGCGTAGACCACGCGGGCGACGCCGGCGTCGATAAGGGCCCGGCTGCAGGGGCCGGTGCGGCCGGTGTGGTTGCAGGGCTCGAGGGAGACGACGGCGGTGGCGCCGGTCGCGGCGCCGGGGGCGAGGGCGGAGAGGGCGTCGACCTCGGCGTGCGCGGTGCCGGCGCCGTGGTGCCAGCCCTCGGCGAGCACGGTGCCGTCGGGCGCGAGGAGGACGCAGCCGACGCGCGGATTCACGCCGCGCGAGGGGCCGCGCTCGGCGAGGGCCAGCGCCCTGCGCATCGCGTGCTCGAAGTCGATCGTCATTCCCGGTTCCGTTCGTCGCCGAACTCCGGGGTGCGAGCGGCGGTGCGCGGGCACCGTCGTTCAGCGCCGCGCTCGCGCGCGACGCTCGTGCTGCCTCCCATCCGGACTTTCACCGTCGGTCCCGGAATTCCACCAGGTCAACCGCCTCCCACCGAAGTGGTCAGCGGCTCGCGGACTGTCACCGCCGGTTCGGACTCTCACCGACCCCGGAGCACGTTGTATCCCCGTCAGCCTACTCACCGCGGCTGGGAGCGGGGTCTCGCGGCGTCATGCTCGCGGGCGGCGGGGTCTCGATACGCCGCTGCGCGGCTACTCGACCAGCATGCAAGGGCTGCGGCGGCATCGTGCTCGCCGGCAGGCGGGGCCGCCTGCCGTCCTGCATGGGCGGCTCGCTCATGCTGATCGAGTAGCCCTCGGAGAGGGCGTATCGAGATCCACCGTCGTCTGGAGGGTGGGTCTCGATACGCGCTTCGCGCTACTCGACCAGCATGCCGCCGAACGGGTCAGGACTGGTCGGCGGCGGCGACGTGCTCGGCGTGGGCGCCGTGCTCGTCGTAGTGGTCGCCGTGCAGGGCGTGGCGGTGGGTGCCGTGCGCGTAGTCGACGTGGTCGTCGTGCTGGACGGTGGTGTGGCCGCAGCCGTCGCCGTGCTGGTGCTCGGTGAGGTCGTGCTCGGCGTGGAGGTCGGTGCTGCTCATGGTGCTGCCTTTCGAGGAACGCGGCCACCGGTCGGCGGCCAGGACCAGTGGACCAGATCCATAAACGCATCGCAATACATTCGGGCAATCGAGAGTGATGATCATCCGCAGCAGCGGGCTACCCTCGAGGCGATGGACGAGGACAGGTACGGGCAGGACGTGCTCGCCGGGAACTGGCGGGCGAAGAACACGGTCGAGGTCGCGGTGGTCGAGGCCGAGCGCGATCTCGTGGTCGAGGAGATCGCCTCCGGATTCGTCGGCGCCGTCGTCGGCGTGGAGCTGCGGATGGTGAAGCTCGAGGACCGCTTCGGCAAGGTCCGCGTCTTCCCGATCGGCCCCGGCTTCCTGATCGACGGCAAGCCGGTGTCGCTCAAGGCGCCCGGCCTCAAGCGCGACGCGAACCTCGGCCGGGCGCGCTCCGCCTCCGGCTCCTTCCACGTCGCGGACGCGAAGGCGCGCGTCGCGCTGCCGAGCCGCATCTACGTCGAGGGCCGCCACGACGCCGAGCTGGTGGAGAAGGTCTGGGGGCACGACCTGCGGATCGAGGGCGTGGTCGTCGAGTACATCGAGGGCGTGGACAACCTCGACGAGCTGGTCCGAGCCTTCGCCCCCGGGCCGGGACGGCGGATCGGCGTGCTCGTCGACCACCTCGTGCGCGGATCGAAGGAGTCGCGGATCGCCGACGCGGTCGCCGCCGGCCCGCACGGCGCGCACGTCCTCGTGGTCGGGCACCCCTTCGTCGACGTCTGGCAGGCGGTCAAGCCGGCCCGCGTCGGCCTCGAGCGCTGGCCCGACGTCCCGCGCTCGATCGAGTGGAAGAAGGGCATCTGCCAGGCGCTCGGCTGGCCGCACGACGAGCAGGCCGACATCGCGCGCGCCTGGCAGCGCATCCTCGGGCAGGTCCGGACCTTCAAGGACCTGGAGCCCGCGCTGCTCGGCCGGGTCGAGCAGCTGATCGACTTCGTGACGGAGCCGGCGTGACCCGCCGCGCCGGGCTCGGCCTGGCGGTGGACGTCCTCCTCGTCGCGGTCTTCGTGCTGATCGGGCGGCGGACGCACGACGGCGACTCGGTGCTCGAGGGCTTCCTCGTGACGCTCTGGCCCTTCCTCGCGGCGCTGCTGCTGGGCTGGGTGATCGCGCGCGCCTGGCGGACGCCGGATCGCATCCTCGTCTCCGGCCTCGTGGTCTGGGTCGTGACCGTGGCCGGCGGGATGCTGCTGCGGGTGCTCTCCGGGCAGGGCGTGCAGCTGAGCTTCGTGGTCGTCACGTCGATCGTGCTCGGAGTGTTCCTGCTCGGGCGCCGCGCGCTCAGCCGGCGGATCGGGCGACGGCGCGCATAGGACCGGCGGTGCGCCTCAGCCGAGGATCCGCACGCCGAAGTGCTCGGAGAACAGCGGCAGCATCAGGCTGAGCTGCAGCTCCGTGAGCGCGACGCCGCGGAGTCCGTCGAGACCGCCGAGCACGTGCAGCTCGGCGCCGCGCAGGTCGAGGTCCTGGATCTTCGCGCCGGGCAGTTCGAGGGAGCGGACGTCGCAGTCGGTGAAGGCCACTCGCGAACCGGTGGCCCCGCCGAGGTCGAGCTCGTCGATCGTGCAGCGCTCGAAGAGGACGTCGCGCAGGGTCGCTCCGCGCAGGTTGACGTAGCCGAGCTTGCAGTCCGTGATGCGGACCTGCTCGAAGGTGCTCTCGTAGAGCTCGGCCGAGCCCAGCCGGGAGGACGCGAGCTCGATCGAGCGCCAGCGGCTGCGGGGCGCGGACAGCCCCGGCACGTCCAGCCGCTCGAGCCGCGATTCCACGAGGGAGGCGGCCCGCAGCTGCGCCCGCTCGAGGACCACGCCGTCGAGCACGCACTCGCTGAAGGACGCGGCCGTCAGGTCCGCTCCGGTGAGGTCGACGCCGTCGAAGCGGAGGCCTTCCGCGTGCTCCCGGGCGCCGGTGTCGCCGGCGTAGCCCTCCGCGAGGCCGTCGAGGACGAGCGGATCGAAACGGGGAGCGGGGAGGGCGGCGCGCACCCGGCGAGCCTACGCGGCGAGCACCTGCGCATCGCCCACCGGCGAGCCTCTGCGCGCGAGCAGGCCCGTGCGGTGAGAGCATGACCGCATGCCCCGACTCCTCGCCGTCTGCCGCGTCGACCGCCTGCTCCCGGACCCGGGCCTGGTCGGCGTGACCGCCATCGACAAGCGCCCCGTCGAGGGGCCGGTCGTCATCCGCGATCTCGGCGTCTACGCCGACGTGCAGGCCGACCGCGCGCACCACGGCGGCGAGGCGAAGGCCCTCTACGCCTACGCCCGTGAAGACGCCGAGTGGTGGGCGGAGCGGCTCGGCTACGAGATGCCCCCCGGACGGTTCGGCGAGAACCTGCGCGTCGAGGGGCTGGATCTCATCGGCGCCGTGATCGGGGAGCGCTGGCGGATCGGCGAGAAGGTCGAGGTCGAGGTGACGATGCCGCGGACGCCGTGCGCGACCTTCCAGCGCGTGCTCGGCGAGCCGCACTGGGTCAAGCGCTTCGCCGACGAGGGGCGCACCGGCGCCTACCTGCGGGTCCTGCACCGGGGGAGCATCGAGGCCGGCGACGCGATCGAGCTGCTCTCGCGCCCTGAGCGCGCCGTGCCGCTGCGCCGCTGGTTCGTCGAGCGCCGCGCGGACGACGCGCGGACCCTCCTCGACGCCGAGGCCGCCGGCGAGCTGCGCCTCGCCGCCGACCTGCGCCCGTACGTCGAGCGCGCGCTCGCCTGACCCGCGGGCCGTCTCGTTACGCCGCTCCGCGGCTGAGCGGCTGGAAACAGCATGCTGATCGAGTAGCCCTCGGAGAGGGCGTATCGAGATCCGCCGTCGTCCGGTGGGTGGGTCTCGATACGCCGCTGCGCGGCTACTCGACCAGCATGGAGGGGCCGCTGCGCGGCTGCTCATCCGGCAGGGACGGCCGCTCCGCGTCCGCTCAGCGGCATCAGCATGCTGATCGAGTAGCCCTCGGAGAGGGCGTATCGAGATCCACCGTCGTCCGGTGGGTGGGTCTCGATACGCCGCTGCGCGGCTGCTCGGCCGGCATGGAAGGGTCGCTGCGCGGCTACTCGGCCGGCGTGGAGGGGGCGCTGCGCGACTACTCGAGCCGCGGCTGGCCTGCGCAGGAAACTCGGGGAGGATGGGGGGATGAGTCTGACGCTGCTCGAACGGATGCCGACGCCCGACGCCGACGGGCGCGTCGACGACGACGCGGTGTACCTGGCGTTCACGGAGTGGGCCGAGGCGCGCGGGCTCCCGCTGTACCCGGCGCAGGACGAGTCGATGATCGAGATCTCGTCGGGGGCGAACCTGATCCTGTCGACGCCGACGGGCACCGGGAAGTCGCTGGTCGCGATCGGGGCGCACGCCGCCGCGCTGGCGAACGGGCGGCGCAGCTACTACACCGCGCCGATCAAGGCCCTCGTCTCGGAGAAGTTCTTCGCACTGGTCGACGTCTTCGGCGCCGCGAACGTCGGCATGGTGACCGGCGACTCCTCGGTGAATCCGGACGCGCCGATCATCTGCTGCACCGCCGAGATCCTCGCGAACCTGGCACTGCGGCACGGCGCCGAGACCGACGTCGACCAGGTCGTGATGGACGAGTTCCACTTCTACGCCGACCCGGCCCGCGGCTGGGCCTGGCAGGTGCCGCTGCTGACGCTGCCGCACGTGCAGTTCGTGCTGATGTCGGCGACGCTGGGCGACGTGACGGCGCTCGCCGCGGATCTCACCCGGCGGACGGGGCGCGAGACCGCGACGGTCACCGGGGTCGAGCGGCCGGTGCCGCTGCACTTCTTCTACGAGATCGCGCCGATCCACGACTCGATCGAGGAGCTGCTCTCGACGAACCAGGCGCCGGTCTACATCGTGCACTTCTCCCAGGCCGCCGCGCTCGAGCGCGCGCAGGCGCTGACCAGCGCGAACATCGCCACCCGCGAGCACCGCGACCGCATAGCGGAGGTGATCGGCGGCTTCCGCTTCACGACCGCGTTCGGCAAGACCCTCTCGCGCCTGCTCCGGCTCGGGATCGGCGTGCACCACGCGGGCATGCTGCCGAAGTACCGCCGCCTGGTCGAGCAGCTGGCCCAGCAGGGCATGCTGCGGGTGATCTGCGGCACGGACACCCTCGGGGTCGGGATCAACGTGCCGATCCGGACGGTGCTGCTCAGCGCACTGACCAAGTACGACGGCGTGAAGAGCCGCCAGCTCTCGGCCCGCGAGTTCCACCAGATCGCCGGGCGGGCCGGCCGCGCGGGCTACGACACCGCGGGCACCGTGGTGGTGCAGGCGCCCGAGCACGAGTCGGAGAACCGCAAGGCGCTCGACAAGATGGGCGACGACCCGAAGAAGCGGCGCAAGTGGGTCGGCAAGCGCGCGCCGCAGGGCTTCGTCAGCTGGGGCGAGCCGAGCTTCCGCAAGCTCGTCGATGCGGAGCCCGAGACGCTCACCTCGCACATGACGATCACCTCCGCGATGCTGCTCAACGTGATCGCGCGCGGCGGCGACGTCTTCGCGAACGTGCACGCGCTGATCTTCGACAACCACGAGCCGTGGAAGCGGCAGCTGCAGCTGGCCCGACGTGCGCTGGGCATCTACCGCACGCTCCGCACCGCGGAGGTGGTCGAGCAGATCGTCGACGCCGACGGCGTGGTCCGCATCCGGCTGACCGTCGACCTGCAGCCGAACTTCGCGCTCAACCAGCCGCTCTCGCCGTTCGCGCTCGCCGTGTTCGACGTGCTCGACCCGGAGTCGCCGACCTTCGCGCTGGACGTGATCTCGGTGCTCGAGGCGACGCTCGACGACCCGCGGCAGATCCTCGGCGCCCAGCAGTTCCAGGCCAGGGGCGATGCGGTCGCCGCGATGAAGGCGGACGGCATCGAGTACGAGGAGCGGATGGAGCTGCTCGAGAGCGTCACGCACCCGAAGCCGCTCCAGGAGCTGCTCGAGGCGACCTTCGAGACCTACACCGCCGTGCAGCCGTGGGTGCGCGACTTCGAGCTCTCGCCCAAGTCGGTCGTGCGCGACATGTACGAGCGGGCGATGTCGTTCGGCGAGTACTGCGCGTTCTACAAGCTCTCCCGCTCGGAGGGCCTCGTGCTGCGCTACCTCTCCGACGCGTTCCGGGCCGCCCGGCAGACCATCCCGGACGAGATCAAGAACGAGGAGCTGCACGATCTGATCGAGTGGCTCGGCGAGCTGGTGCGCCAGGTCGACTCCTCGCTGGTCGACGAGTGGGAGGAGCTGGTCAACCCGGCCCTCCACGCCGCCGACCAGGCGATCGTGCCGCCCGCTCCGCGCCGGCTGACCGCGAACCAGCGCGCCTTCCGGGTGCTGGTGCGCAACGAGCTGTTCCGGCGGGTCACGCTCGCGGCGCTGGACGACCACGAGGCGCTCGGCGAGCTGGACGCGGCGGCCGGCTTCGACGCCGACGCCTGGGGTGAGGCGCTCGACGACTACTACGACGAGCACGACTCGATCGGGATCGGGCCGGACGCCCGCGGACCGAAGATGCTGCTCGTCACCGAGACGCCGACCGAGTGGCGGGTGCGGCAGATCCTCGACGATCCGGCCGGCGATCACGACTGGGGGATCTCCGCCACGGTCGATCTCGCGGAGTCGGACGAGGCGGGCGCCGCGGTCGTGCGGGTCACCGCGGTCGGGCGGCTCGACGGCGCGAGCTGACGGCGCGAACCGACGGCCGGCGCGCGGCCGAACGCCGCGAGCCGCCACCGCGAACCGACGCCGCGCGCCGCACGTCGCGTTTTCCGCGACACATCGAGCCCTCATACTGGGTCGCGTGGCAACGGGATCAGGGGACGCGCTCGTCGCGCGCGAGCGGCTCGCCTGGATCGACACGACCCGCGGCCTCGGCGTCCTGGCGGTCGTCCTCTTCCACGTCCTGATCTGGAGCTTCGCCACCGTCGCCGATCCGGGATCCTCGGTCGCCGCGCTCTGGGACCAGGTCGGCGGCTCGCTCGGGCGCATCCGGATGCCGATCCTCTTCGCGCTGGCGGGGCTCCTCGCGCAGTCCGGTCTGCTGCGCGGCTGGCGTCGCGGCTCCGCGCGGGTGCGGCTCGTTTCGAACTACTACCTCTACGCGGTGTGGGTGGTGCTCTACGCCGTGTTCTTCGCCCTGCTCGCGCGCCCCGACTTCCCGCACTCGATCGACTCGCTCGACCGCGTCCTCCTGCAGTCCGTCTTCCCGACGACCACGCTCTGGTTCCTCTTCGCGCTCGCGCTCTACCCGCTCGTGCTGGTGCTGCTGCGGGCGCTGCGGGTGCCGTGGTGGGGGATCCTGCTCCTCGGCACCGCCGCCTGGTTCCTCGCGACGAACCTGCGGGTGATCCTCTTCGGCGACGCGCTGCTGGCCAACTTCGTCTTCTTCGCGCTCGGCGTCCTCGGGGCGGAGCAGCTGCGCCGCTTCTCGCGGCCGGGCGTGCTGGTGCTCCTCGTGCCGCTCGGGGTGTTCCTGGTGGCGGTCGTGGGCGGGCGCGTCGTCGACGGGGCGGCCGGGCAGATCGCGGGCTTCGTGGTGAGCGCGAGCGCGATCCCGCTCGCCGTGGCCTGCGCGGCTCTGCTCTGCCGCTGGGCGCCGGCGGCGCGGGTCGGCTCGGCGATCGGACGGCGGACGCTGCCGATCTACCTGCTGCAGGTGCCGCTGCTCGGGCTGTGGTCGCTCGTCGCGAACCCGGACGCCGCCTGGCTGACGGGGCTGCTCGAGAAGCCGGTGGCGGCGCTGCTCTACCCGCTGGTGCTCACGGCGGCGATCGTCGCGCTCTCGCTCGGGATCCGCCGGGTGCTGGCGCTGATCCCGGGGGATCCGCTCTTCACGGTGCCGGCGCCGCTCGTCGCGCTGACGCGTCCGGCGCGGGCCGGGCGGCACGCGGGCTGAGCGCCGGCAGCCGCGCGCTCAGGCGCCCGGCCGGTGAGGCGACCAGGTGGTCGGACGGTCGGTGCTCAGCCGGTCAGGCCCAGATCTGGGCCAGGTACTCGCTCGTCACCTGCGGGCTGCGCTCGTGCACGTCGTCGGCGCTCCACTCGAGGATCGACTCGTCGATGATCCACTCGCCCTCCTTCGGTGCCGCGCCGCTGGTCTCGTAGCCGGCGGTCGAGTTCGTCACCGACGCCCAGGTCGCGGCGCCCATCGGCCCGATGAAGGTGCTGTCGAGCGCCGAGCAGCCGAACTCGACGCCGGGGCCGTTGGAGGCGCCGAAGCTGCCGTCCTGGTCGGCCTCGTCCGGCACCGGGAAGACCCGCTTCACGACGTCCGCTCCCACGACCAGGCAGTGCTGGTAGCGCACGTTCTCGGCCGAGCCGATCTGGAACGCGGTGTTCGTCGAGGCGAAGTCGATGCAGTCGATGCTCGTGATGTCGCCGTAGTAGTTGCCGCCCTGGCCTGAGAACTGCACCGTGTCCGTGTGGGCGCCGGAGCCCTTCTCCTTGTACGCCGGGGCGGTGTAGCAGCCGATGCGGAAGATGTGGCGGAGGCCGCCCGCGCCGTCGGTGGGGGTGCGCATGCTCGAGACGTCCTCGTCGCGGAGCTGGGCGTCCGGGACGACCACCTCGACGAGCTCGACGTTCTCGGTGAAGTCGGTGCCGTCGACGCCGTAGACGTTGTAGGCGTTGGTGGTGATCCGCGCGAAGGCCGAGCTGCTGCAGCCGGAGGCGAGGAAGGCGCCGTTGGTGACGATGCCGACGAGCGCGACGTTGTAGACGCGGAGCAGGCGCCAGGAGTTGGCGGTGGTGACCGTGCCCCAGCCGTCGCGCGGGTAGACGAGGACGCGGGTGTCGCGATCGAGCGTGCCGATGTCCTGCATCATCGGGGACGAGCTCGAGCCGGCGCCGCCGCCGGGCAGCTCGCCCGGTGCGACGAGGATGCGGACGGTGTCGGCAGGGCCCGCGGTGTCGAGTGCCGTGGTGATGGCCTCGCTGATCGCCGACCAGGAGCACTCCACCTCGACCTCGAGGTCGACGTCGCCGGTGAACCACGGGGTCCGCGAGGGCCAGTGAGTGCCGTTCGGGCCGAAGGAGGGCGTCGGAGTCGGGACGCCGGCCAGCAGGTCGAGCTCGGCGGCCGGGGTGCCCGGCTCGCCGGAGACCCCGGGCTGGTCGGGCTGCAGGGCGCGATAGGCGGCGTAGCCGCCGCCGCCGAGGGCGACGAGGCCGAGGCCGGCGCCGACCGCGCCGAGCACGACGGCTCGGCGGGAGGGCCGCTTCGGCGGGAGCTCGTGGAACTGCGACGCGTCGAAGGGAGGCTGCGCGGAGGAGGGCGAGGAGGAGTCGGCCAAGGGTGTCCAAACCGTCAGTGGGCGGTGCCGGAGGCGGCACGCCTCGGGTCCGGCGCGCCACGCTGTGCCGTGAGCGCAGCCGTCGGGACGTCGGCGCGCTCGACACGCACCCTAGCAGCCGGGGTCGACGGGACTCCTGGGAGGGGGGTGCCGGGTGGGGCCGGGGCTGCGTGTGGGTGGGTCTCGATACGCCGCTGCGCGGCTGCTCGACCAGCATGGAGCGGCGGCGCGGCCGGTATGAGGTGCGAGTCTGCGAGGGGATGTCACCTGGGGCGCGGGAGGAAGATCATGCTGATCGAGTAGCCCCGGAGGGGCGTATCGAGATCCACCCCTCCGTCGTGTCGGGGGTCAGCGGCCGCGGAGCTCGCGCTTGCGCATCTGGGCGGCGATGTCCGCCTCGGTGATCTCCTTCTTCGCCGGGCCCCAGAGGGCGGCCGCCTGGCTGGCCACGCCGATGCCGATGCCGAGCATCGGCCAGATCGGCCAGAAGTAGCCGTCGGCGCCGGTCGCGAACCAGACGCCGGTGCTGATCGCGGAGACGGTCATCCAGCCGCCGACCGAGCCGGCGAAGTCGCGGCGGCGCTTGAGGTCCTTGACGGCCTGCGCCCGCTCGATGTCCTCGGGGCGGGCGAGCTCGACCTCCGCCGGCTTCTCGGCGGCGTTCTCGGCGGGCGGCTGCGCTGCGGAGCTCCGCTCGACCCCGGTCGCCGACGGCTGATCGCGCCGGGCCGACGGGTCCGGGGACCCCCAGACGTTGTCGCTCATGACACCCCTCCGCTCGTTGCGCCCAGCCTACGCAGGCGGGCGGTCGAGGGCACGGCCCGCCTCAGGGGAGCTCGGGCTGGCAGTGCGGGCACCACCAGGTGCGCCGCTGCTCCGGGTCGTCGCGGACCTCGGCGCGGACGAGGACCGTGGTGCCGCAGCGCAGGCACGGCCGGCCGGCGCGGCCCGCGACCCAGTGCCGCTCGCCGCGGCGGGTGTCGCCGGTCGTGGTCTGGAACATCCCGGGCACAGTGACGGACGCGCGCAGGCCTCGGGCGGCGGTGGCGACCAGGGCGCGGACGTCGACGGTGCCGACGGGCCGCCAGGGGAAGAGCCCGCGGAGGAAGCAGACCTCGTTGGCCCAGAGGTTGCCGAGGCCCGCCATCAGGCGCTGATCGAGCAGGGCGGCGACGACCGGCCGCTCCGGTGTGCCGGAGAGGCGGGCGACGGCCTCCTCCGCGCTCCAGTCGGCGCGGAGCGGATCCGGCCCGAGATGGCCGACCGCGCGTGCCTCGTCGCGGGTCGGCAGCAGCTCGACGACGGGGAGGTCGACGCCCCAGAGGGTGACCCCGTCGTCGAGCCGGAGCCGGACGCGGACGTCCTTCTGCACGGCCCGCGGGACGGCGCGGCCGGGTGAGGTGACCGTCCACGAGCCCTGCATCCGCAGGTGGGTGTGCAGGGTCAGATCACCGGAGAAGCGGGTGAGCAGGTGCTTGCCGTGGGTGTCGTGCTCGAGGATCCGCAGGCCCTCGAGCGAGCTGCCGGCCGCGTCGCCCGAGCGCAGCTCCCCGTCCGCCACGGTGCGGCCGTCCGCCGCCCGCCTCAGACGGGCGGCGAGACGGTGGACGCTGTCTCCCTCGGGCATGCTCCGCACTCTAGGAGCCGGACCCGCGCGACGTCAGGGGTGGCGCGACGAGGGCGGGCCCGCTTCTCAGCGGGCCCGCCCCGGCGGTCGGTCGTGCGCGGTGCTCTAGCGGGCGCTGTACGCCTGCTGGTAGGTGCGCTCCGTGCCGTCCTTCGCGGTGACCTCGATCGTCGCGGTGCCGGCCTTGATCGGGCGGAGCACGGTGAGATACGAGGTCGTGAACGACTGGCCGGGCTTCACCGAGCTCTTCGTCCGCGTGCCGTAGGGCGTCGAGATCTCGATCGCGACCGCCTCCGGGCCGTTGTTGACGGCCGTGACCGTCAGCGTGCGGAGCACGGCGAGGCGCGTGGTCTTCGCGCTGGTCGCGACGTCGATCACGGTCGCCGGCGCGGTCTCGGGCAGGTCGAGCCCGACGACGACCGGGTCGTGGTCGCTCGAGCGGTAGGCCGAGGTGTCGTAGAAGATCGTCGCGTTGTAGTCGTAGCGGCTGTACTCCAGCGCCACCGACTCCCCGCTGTTGATGTTCCAGGTGTCGACACCGGTCACGGTCGCGTCGGCCGCCGGGGAGGCGAAGACGTGGTCGAGCGAGCCGACCGCGCCGTCGAAGGAGTAGGAGTACTTCCCGTCCTTCGCGCCCTGGTCGATGTAGCCCGCGTCGCGCAGGACCTGGATCGGGTCCTCCTGCGAGTAGGCGTTGAAGTCGCCGAGCAGGTAGACGAGGTCCGTCGCCTTCTCGGTCTTCAGGCGGTCGGCGAACGCGACGAGCGCGGTGGCCTGGTTGACGCGGGAGGCGTTCGAGGCGCCCTGGCCGTCGCCCTGGTCCGCGTCGACTCCGGAGCCGGAGCCCTTCGACTTGAAGTGGTTCACGATCGCGACGAACTCGCTGGCGCTGTCGCCGATCAGGCGGAACTCCTGGGCGAGGGGCTTGCGGGCGTTGGAGAAGGCGACGCCGTCGTTCAGGATGACGGACTCGCCGACCGGCTCGATGACGGCCTTCTTGTAGATGAAGGCCGTGCGGATGACGTCCTCGTCCGCGAGCGCGGGGAGGGCGGCGGGCGAGGGCACGTACGCCCACAGCTCCGAGCCGGCGGCGGTGTTCAGCGCGGCGGTCAGCGTGGCGAGGGCCTCGTCGCGCGGCTTGCCGAACTTGGCCGAGTTCTCGATCTCCTCGAGGGAGACGACGCCGGCGCCGAGGCTGTTGATCGCGGTGACGATCTTGGCCTGCTGGCGCTCGAGGTCGTCCGCGTTCGCGGCGCCGCGGGCGTCGCAGCCGCTGTTGACCGTGACGGGGTCGCCGTCGCGGTCGGTGTAGAAGGTGCAGCCGGTGATCGAGTCACCCGTGGTGGAGAAGTAGTTCAGCACGTTGAAGGACGCGATCGAGAGGTCGCCGCCGACGGCCTCGGGGGCCGCCTCGCGGGTGTTCGCGAAGGTCGCCGGCTGGACGGTCGCGGCGTTCTCGACGGTCAGCTGCGTCGTCGGCTGGAAGGACCAGCCGCCGTTGCGGTAGTCGAGGACGACCGGGGTCGTGAAGGTCGCCGGGGCGCCCACGCGGATCGGCTCGGTCGGGGTGAGGTAGGGCAGCGGGATCGCCTTGTTCGCGGCGGCGCCGAGGAAGTTGATCGAGGCGCCGTCGTCGAGGACGATCGCGCGGGCGGCGTTGTCGGCGACGACCGCGGCCAGCTCGGGCGTTCCGGGGCGGGCGACCTCGGTCGGGGTCAGCAGCGGCGAGTCGCCGGCGGCGAGGCCGACGGAGCCGAAGCTGTTGAGGTCGAAGGTGTCGGTCACGGTGAACGCGCCCTGCGGGGCGATCAGCATGCTCTCGAGCGTCTCGCGCTCCTCGACGGTGCGGGGGAGACCGACGGCGGCCGGGATCGGCGCGACGGCCGGGGTGCCGAGCTTCTCGACGGTCGCGGCCGAGGTCGGGGTGAGCTCGGTGAGGCCGTTGAACTCGCTGACGGCGCCGGTGATGCGCAGGCTGTCGCCGATCGCGACCGCGCCGACCGAGGCGGAGGAGTAGACGAAGACGGCGTCGGAGGCGGTGCGGCCGGTGGTCTGCGCGCCGGTGCCGGCGGTCTGGATCACGTAGCCGCTGTAGCCGCCGGTCGCGTAGCGCGCGGTGACGACGCCGGTGGTGGTGACGGTCTGCCCGACGAGCGGGGACGCGGTTCCGGTGCCCTGGATCTCCGCGATCGAGACGGTCGGCGCGGTGGTGGGCGGCGTCGTCGGCGGAGTGGTCGGCGGGGCGGTCGGGGTCGGCGTCCCGGTCGGCGCGGGCGTCGGCTCCGGGGTGCTGCCGCCGGCGGCCTCGGGGGTCATCGCGCCGACGGTGAAGTCGGCGGCGTTGGAGTCGGTGTCACCGGTCGCGGTGTCGGCGCGGGCGATCGACTCGGTCAGCGTCGGCGCGGTGGCGGCCGCCGACTCGAAAGTGTTCGAGGTGCCGTAGCCGAGGAGGTCGAGGACCGCCTCGGGCTGCTCGGCGGTGCCGATCGGCGGGGCGACGAGGGTCGCGGTGCCCTCGACCAGGAAGAGCGTGCCGCCCGCGGCCGCGATGTTGAGGCCGTTCGCGGTCTGGTCGGCGGCGGGGAGCGGCGCGCCGTTGGTGCCGTTGCTCGCGCCGGCGATGAGGAAGTGGCCCTCGGCGGGGACGGTGCCGGTGAGCGCGACGGTCGTCGTCGGGTTCGCCGTGCCGGTGGCCGAGCGGTACTGCAGCGAGAGGCCGGAGAGCGCGACGTCGGCGCCGGTCGGGTTGTAGAGCTCGACGAAGCGGTTGCTGTAGGTCGCGCCGGCCGAGCCGCCGCGGGCGAAGACCTCGCTGATGACCAGCTCGTCCCCGCTCGGAGCGGCGGTGGCGGGAGCGGCGACCAGCGGCGAGGCGACGAGGGCCAGGCCGGCGAGGGCCGCGAGCGCGAGGCCTCTCCGGGGAGCGCGGGCGCGGGGCCTCTGCGCGGGGAGTGCGGGGGAGTCGGGCATGGTGGTCCTCTCGATCGCCGCTCCGGGGAGCGGTGGTGCGTCACCGCACGTCGACGGCGACCCTCGCCCCTGAAAGGGGCACAGTGAGCCACGCTATGCAGTGCGGGTGCCCGGCCTGTGAACCGGACGTTTCATGAACGTAAACTCACCCACCGACATCGGGGCCGCCGTCCCGTCTTCGCGGCCTCCGTCCGGGAACGCGCGCCATGATCGGGGGATGATCTCCTTCGAACTGGCCAGGGCGCTGCGCACCGCGGGGCTGCGCTGGGCACCGGTCACCGGCGACCGCTTCCGCATCGAGCGCGAGGGGTTCGACGGCGACGTCTTCACCGTGAGCGACATGACCATCGAGGCGCACGAGTACGAGACCGGCACGGTCCTCGGCTTCAACGGCACGACCGAGTGGGCGCTCGACTCCGTCGCGCTCGACGACTCGCTCTGGCTGCCGCGCGAGGACCAGCTGCGCGAGCTGCTGCGCGGCACGTTCCGCTCGCTGCGCCGCGTCGCGGACGGCGGGCCGGTGCGCTTCGCCGTGACCGTCGAGCTCGCCGGCGAGCAGCGCGACTTCGAGGACGAGATCGCCGAGAACGCCTATGCGGAGGCGCTGCTCGCGCTGGTCAGCTCGGTCGCGGTCGACCTCGACGACGTGGACGAGCTCGCCTGAGCCGATCCTCCGGGCCGCTCGGGCTCAGGACGCCGCCTTCTCCTCCTCAGCTTCGGCCGTCGAAGCCGCCTTCTTCGCGGCGGGCTTCTTCTTCGGGGTGATCTTCTTCGGAGCGGCCTTCTCGTCGTCGGTCTTCGCGGCGCTCTTCTTCGCCGGCGCCTTCTTGGCGGCGGTCTTCTTCGGCGCCGAGCCCTCGTCGGCGGAGGCGTCCTCGTCCGCCTTCTTCCTCGTCGCCCGCTTCTTCGCCGGCGCCTTCTCCTCGGAGTCCGCGGACGCCCCCGCCTTCGCGCCGCGGCTGCGCTCCACCGAGCGCTTCAGCGCCTCCATCAGGTCGAGCACCTCGCCGCCGCCCTCCTCCTCGGGCTTCTCGCCGAAGGTGGCGGAGGTGTCGAGGGCGTCGCCCTGCTCGATCTTCGCGTCGATGAGGGTGCGCAGCTCGGCCTGGTAGGAGTCCTGGAACTTCGACGCGTCGAAGTCCTCCGAGTAGGAGTCGACCAGGTGCGAGGACATCTCCAGCTCGCGGGCGGCGATCCGGGTGGTGCCCTCGAGCGACGGGAACTCGACCTCGCGCACCTCGTCGGCCCAGAGCAGCGTCTGCAGCATCAGCAGCTTGCCGCGCACGCGCAGCGCCGCCAGCCGGGTCTTCTGCCGCAGGGCGAACTCGACGATCGCGGTGCGGTCGGTCTCCTCGAGGGTGCGGCGCAGCAGCACGTAGGCCTTGGGGGAGGAGGAGTCCGGCTCGAGGATGTAGGCGCGGTCGAACATGATCGGGTCGACCTGCTCGCTCGGCACGAACTGCACGACGTCGATCTCGCGGTCGCGCTCCTCCGGCAGCGCCTTCAGCTCGTCCTTGGTGAGCACGACCGTGCGCTCGCCGTCGTCGTAGGCCTTGTCGATGTGGTCGAAGGTGACGACCTCGCCGCAGATCTCGCACTTGCGGGCGTAGCGGATCCGGCCGCCGTCCTTGTCGTGCACCTGGTGCAGGGGGACGTCGTGGTCCTCGGTCGCGCTGTAGATCTTCACCGGCACGTTGACCAGGCCGAAGGTGATCGCGCCCTTCCAGATGGCTCGCATGGCCCCAGTGAACACCGTGCGCCACCGCGGCGGGAAGCCCCGCCCCTCCCGCGAGATGCCACTTGTGCACGCGACACGCCGAGGAACCGGGTCACAAGTGGCATCTCGCGGCGCGGAGGGGGAGGGGCACTCGACGTCCTTTCGGGCGGCGGGTGTCGAATGGACGGCGATGACTGACGAGAACCGGCCCGCCGACAGGCTCCGCGCCGCCCTGACCGCCCCCGATGCGTCGTCCCGGCTGCAGGCGGCGATGACCGCCGGCACCCGGCCCGCCGGCGAGTACGCGCCGGTGCTCGTGGCCCGCTGCGCCGTCGAGCCCGACTTCGGCGTGCGCGAGATGCTCACCTGGGCGCTCACCCGCCACGATCCGGCGGTCACCGTCGACCTGCTGCTGCCCGAGCTCGAGTCCGGGACGCCGCAGGCCCGCAGCCAGGCGCTGCACACGCTGTCCAAGGTCGGCGATCCGCGCGCGTTCCCGGCGATCACACCCGCGCTGCTGCACGACGAGCATCCCGCGGTCGCGCACGCGGCCTGGCGCACCGCCGCCCGGCTCGCCCCGGACTCCGAGCGGCCCGCGCTGGCCCGGCAGCTCGCGGAGCACCTCGGCGAGCGCGACCGCCCGGACCAGCGCGCCCTCACCCGCGCGCTGCTGATGCTCGGCGACGTCGCGGCCCCCGTCCTCGAGGCCGCCGCGCGCTCGGAGGAGGACCCCCGTCGCTTCCACGCCCTCGCGACCCTCCGCCTCCTCGCCGACCCGGACGAGGACGTCGAGGAGGCCTTCGCCCGCGCCCGCCGCCCCTGACGCGGGCCTGACCGCCCGGAGGCGGACGCAGGGAACGCGTGAGGCGTCCGCGTCGGCTCAGCCGATCGGGGTCGGGTTCACGGGGTCCGGCGGAACGGGCAGCGAGCCGTTGATGCGGTTCTGCGCCTGGCACTGGCTCGTGCAGTTGGTCGCTCCCTGCGAGAGCTCGACGGCGTCCTCGCCGAGCACCCCGCCGAGGCGGCCACCCGAGGCGACGGTCCACTTCGTGACCGTGCCGCTCTGGAAGGTCTTCGTGGCGACCTGCGGGCTGTCCTTGCCGAGCAGCATCGAGTGGTAGCCCGTCGCGCTCTGGGCCGGGGTCACTGCGTCGACTCCGATGCCGAAGTTGATCTTGCCGGTGAAGCTGTTGACGAAGTAGAACAGCCCGGGGCCGAGTGTGTGCACGAGCTCGACGTTCCCGGCGAACTCGGGCTCCATCTGGAAGATGCCGCCCTGCGCGCCGTCCTTCGCCTGCACCTTGAGCTTGCCGGCCGCGGTCCGGAGGATCACCACCAGGGTGTCGTCCTTCACCTCCAGCGAGTCGAGCCGCGCGCCCGCGAGCTGCGCCGCGGTGAGCGTCGGCACCTTGGACGCGAAGACCACCGTCGGCGAGGTGACCATCCGCTGCGTGTCGGGGGCGCCGGTGAGCGTGTAGTCGTAGACGCCCAGCGTCGACACGCGGAGGTCGAAGCGGTTGTTGACGCCGCGCACGGCGATGGTCCCGGAGACGGCGACGTCCTTGAGCTTCACGTCCTTGCCGGCGGCCGGGTCGTAGGTGGTGCCGTTCACGGTGACGGAGTAGTCGCCTCCGACGGACGAGGTCTTGGCCTGCGCGGGCGAGGCCGCGAGGCCGGTGAGGAGCAGTGCGATCGCGGCGATCGCCGCAGTGCGGGCGGTTCTGCTGAGCGGGGACATCGTGGCCTTCCTGTCGACCGGCGCTGGGCCGGTGCGGGTAGGAGGCAACCCTCGCCCGCGCCGCGCCGCGCGGCAATCGGACCTTGGTACTAGTACCCGGGCAGGTGGTCGCGCACCCACAGCGCGGCGCTCGTGCGATCGCGCACGCCGATGCGCGTGAAGGCGTGCCCGACGTGCACCTTGACCGTCCGCTCCGCGATCCCGAGCTCTCGCGCGATCTCCTTGTTCGCTCGGCCGGAGGCGATCAGCCGCAGCACCTGCTCCTCGCGAGTGCTGAGCGCGGGCAGGGCGGCACCGGCGCCGCCCGGCAGCAGAGCCCGGGCCGCCCGAGGATCCAGCGGGGCGTGCCCCGCCGCCGCCGAGCGGACCGCGTCGAGCACCACGGCGGGGTCGGCGTCCTTGAGCTGGTACCCCTGGGCGCCCGCCCGCAGCGCGGCGAGGACGCGGCCCCGGTCGTCGAACGAGGTCAGGACCACGACGCGGATCGCCGGGTGCAGGGCGAGCATCCGCGCGGTCGCCTCGATGCCGTCCATGCCCGGCATCGACAGGTCCATCAGGACGACGTCGGGCGCGGACTCCGCCGCCGATCCGAGCGCCTCCTCGCCGCTGCCCGCCTGCCCGACGAGCAGCAGGTCCGGCGCGGTCGAGATCAGCGCGGCGAGGCCCGCGCGGACGAGCGGATGATCGTCGACGATCAGGACGCGGATCACGGCGCCGGCTCCAGTCGCCAGTGCGTCCCCCGGCCTGGAGCGGTCAGGAGGCGCAGCTCGGCGCCGCGCTCGCGGGCGAGATCGCGCAGAATGCTCAGCCCGAGGTGTCCCGCTTCCGGATGCGCGAGCGCCGTCGCCGCGTCGAAGCCGCACCCGTCGTCGACGACGTCGAGCGCGACCGAGCGGCCCGTGCGATCGCCTGCGCGCCGCAGCCGGACGAGGACGCTCCGCGCGCCGGAGTGCTTGACCGCGTTCGTCAGCGCCTCGTGCGCGACCCGGTAGAGGAGCCGCTCGTCGTCCGCGGTCAGGCCGGTGCGCGGCGGCGCCTCGACCACCACGTCCAGTCCGCGCGCGCGGGTCGTGACGGCGAGATCCTCCAGAGCTGCCGCGAGCCCCGCGTCGGCGAGGCTCGGCGGGTAGATGTCGACGAGCAGCGACCGCAGACCGCCGAGGCCGGTGCGGACGGTCGCGGCGACCTCGCGGAGATCCGCGGCGAGGGCGGGATCGCCGTCCGCCTCGGCCCGCTCCGCCCGCCCGTGCACGGCGAAGGAGGCGGCGACGAGGTCCTGCACGGCACCGTCGTGGACGGTCGCCGCGATCCGCCGGCGCTCGTCCGCCGAGGCGTCGAGGGCGCGCTGCAGCAGTGCCTCGCGACTCCGCCGCGACCGCCCGATCAGCGCGAGCAGGCGCGCGAGCACCGGCAGCAGCACGAGCACCAGCAGCACGGTGCTCGCGATCGAGATGACGGCGAAGCTGCGCCAGAGCTCGCCGCTGCGCTCGACGACCTCGTCGTAGCGGAAGTAGCTCTCGAACAGGAGCGGAGTCCCCGACGGTGTCCGCACGGTCCGGTAGGCCTCGAGGAGGCGTCCGCTGTCGCGCTCGTACACGTTCTCCGGGGCCTGCAGGTCGGAGACCTCGGCGTGCACCGCGACGTCGGCGAAGGCCTCGAGATCGTCCTCGTCCAGGGTGAAGGTCCGCCCCTCCAGGCGCCGGTCGTCGGAGTAGAGGATGCGGCCCGAGCGGTCCCAGAGCTTCACGCGCACGAGGGAGTCGTCGAGCACGTGCGCCCGGACCTCGCGGTCGACGAGCTCCAGCGCCGCCGCGTCGCCGGTGAGCACGGCGTCCGCGAGAGCCGGCTCGACGATCACCTCCGCGAGGAGATCGGCGGTGTCGGAGGCGTCGGCGACGGCCTCGGACTCCGCGAGCGTCCGCGCAGCCTGGACGTCGAGGGCGCTGATGCCGAGGATCAGGAGCAGGGCGACGGCGATCACGCCGGCGAACACGCGCCGCGGCCGGACGGCGGGCTCGCCGGTCCGCTCGCCCGCGGCCACGACGACGATCCAGGAAGGCTCCATCGCTCGCGAGGCTATCAACGACATCCGTCGTTCAGTGCGAGCGGTCCGGGTCGGCGGCGGCCCGCCGAGAACGGGTGAGGCGTCCCGCCCCCGTCGAGGCGTCCTGCCGGAGCGGGACGCGTCGACCGGAACGGGACGCCTCGGGTGGTGCGGTGGCTACGCGCCGATGAGCACGCCGCGGTCGGCGAGGTACTCGCGGATCAGGCGCTCAGCGCTCGCCCGGTCGGTGATGCCGTAGCGGTCGATGATCTGCTGCACGTAGGGACGCGCGATCGCCTCGGTGATGCCGAGCTCGGCCGCGATCTCGCGCGGCGAGAGGCCGGCGGCGATCAGCCCGAGGACCTGCTCCTTGGTGGGGAGCACGAACGGCGGGGTGGTGGGCTCCGGCTCCGGCGTGGTCGGGTCCTTCTCGGCGTCGATCGCGGAGGTGTCCTCGGCGAACGAGGCGGTCACGAAGGCGATCGCCTTCGAGGTGATGCCCAGCGCCTCCTGGTTGATGTTCGCCAGGTCGTCGCCGGCCGAGTGGTAGTTCGGGTCGTGCGCGATGCCGACGGTGCCGCCGAAGAGCGCGGCCTCCTCCTCGGTCTTGATGTCGTCCGCTCCGGTGAACAGGCCCGAGGCCGGGATGCCGGCGGAGATGAAGCCGTCGTAGTCGCTGCGGCCGTCGAACGCGGTGTCGATCCACGGCTGGTCGATCGAGTCGAAGTAGTCCGTGAACGCCTTCTCGGTGGCGATGGAGCCCGCGGGCACCTCGACCGGGGCCTCGTAGGTGGACTCGTTCGCGTCGTAGACCGAGACGACGTAGTTCGGCGAGGCGACCATGTCGAAGTTCAGGTAGGTCGCGATGTCGCCGGCCTCCTCCTCCGAGAGCGAGTCGACGTAGGTGTACGAGCCGACGAGCCCGACCTCCTCGGCGCCCCACCAGGCGAAGCGCACGGCGTTGGTGGTCTCGCCCGCGTCCGCGAGCTGGACGGCGGTCTCGAGGAGCGTGGCCGATCCCGAGCCGTTGTCGTTGATGCCGGGGCCCTCGGGCACGCCGTCGAGGTGCGCGCCGAGCATGACCACGTTGTCGTGGTCGCCGCCGGGCGTCTCGGTGATGATGTTGAAGGTGTCGGTGTCGGTGGTCGTCTGCTCGATCACCAGCGTCGCCGTGCTGGGCAGCGCCGCGATCAGCGACTGGCCCTCCTCGAGCGTCACACCGACCGACGGGATGTAGCTGTCGTCGGGCGCGCCGAGCGTGCCGTTGAGCGCCTCACCGGGAGCGTTGTTGTAGATGATCACGGCCGACGCCCCGGCGGCGCCGGCGGCGGCCGACTTCTCCGAGAAGCTGCAGGTGCCGCGGCTGACCAGGGCGACCTTGCCGGTCGCGTCGAGCCCGGCCCAGGCGTCCGCGTCGCAGCCCAGCGGGTCGACCGGCTGGATCAGCTCGCCCGTGACGCCGCCCTCGGGGGTGGAGGGTGTGAACGACATCGGGATGCCCTCGACCGCGGGGGTCGTGGTCAGCGAGAACTCGTCGATCGTCTGGGTGGTGGTGGTGAAGTCCTGGCGCTCGGTGGTGTAGCCGGCGGCCTTCAGCACGGCCTCGACGTACTGGCCGCTCTGCTCGTAGCCCTCGGTGCCGATCGCGCGGTTGCCGTCGTTGGCGTCCGCGATCGCCTGGAAGGCCTCGAGGTGGTTCATGATGCCGTCGACGGTCACCGCATCGGCGAAGTCGACGGGCTCGACGGCGTTCGCCGCCGGAGCGAAGGCGAAGCCGGCGACCAGCGCGCCGGCGCCGATCATCGCGGCCGAGCCGAGCAGCGGACGCCGACGTCGTGCGCCGGAGGTGTCTTCAGTGGTGGTAGCCACAGGTGGTCCCTTTCGTCGAGGGCGGCGGCCGTCGGACCGACGGCCTCCGTCGCCCTCGCTGTGCTGAGAAGCGGCGGTGCCCTCTGCGAGCGTATTCACAGGTCGCGCGCGAATGACACCCCTTCGCGGCACTTGTCACCCGGTGGAAACACGGGCGGCCGGCCGCGGCCGGAGCGCGTCTCAGGCCGTCGCGTCGCTCTCGGCCCACTCGCGGAGCATCGCGATCGTCTCCGCGGGCCGGTCGCGGTGCGGGCTGTGCCCGGCTCCGGCGACCACCGCGTAGCGGATGCGCGGGTTCGCGCGGAGGACCTGTGCGGCGAGGGACGGCGGGAAGAACGTGAACACCTGCGGGTCGCCCGCGAGCACGAACGCCGGCGCCCGCAGGGTCGGGACGTCCGCGAGCAGGTCCCAGGGGTCGTTGTCGTCGACGGTCGCTGCGACGGCGGCCGGATCGGCGGCGTGCGCGGCGCGGAGCTTCTCCGCGCGGTCGCGCTCGTCCCAGTGCGGCTCGGCGGCGGCGAGCTCGTCTGCGGTGACGGTGAGGGCGGCGAGCTCCTCCGCGCGCACCTCCGCCCGCGACTCGGCCGGCAGCTGCAGCACCGGGTCGAGCAGCACCAGCCGGGCGGCCCAGCCGGTGTCGCGCGCCGCCGCCCGCACCGCCACCGCTCCGCCGAGGGAGTGGCCGACCACCAGGTCCCAGGTGCCGGACGGAGCTCGCAGGGCGAGCACGTCGTCGGTGTAGTCGTCGTGCCGGGACGACCCGCCGCGGGCGCCCGCACCGTGCCCGCGCAGATCCGGTGCCGTCACGCTCCAGCCGGCACCGGTCAGCGCCTCGGCGACCCGCCACCAGGTGCCGGAGGCGCCGCCGAGTCCGTGCAGGAAGAGGGCGGTTCTCGTCTCCGGGGCTCGCGTCGTCATGCCGCCAGGCTAGGGCGCGTCAGTCGAGGCTCGGGTCGCGGCCGGTGCGCTCGCCGGTCGCGAGGACACTGATTCCTGCCAGATCCTCTTCGTCGAGGGCGAAGCCGAACACGTCGAGGTTCTCCCGGATCCGCGCGGGCGTCACCGACTTGGGGATCACGACGACTCCGAGCTGCACGTGCCAGCGCAGCACGACCTGCGCGGGCGAGACGCCGTGCTTCGCGGCGATCGAGGCGAGCACGGGCTCGTCGAGCAGGCGGCCGCGGGCCAGCGGCGACCAGGCCTGGGTCACGATGCCGTGCGCGGCGTCGAAGGCGCGCAGCTCGTCCTGAGGGAGCCGCGGGTGCAGCTCGACCTGGTTGATCGCGGGCACGACCTCGGTCTCGCCGAGCAGCCGCTCGAGGTGCTCGATCGCGAAGTTGGACACGCCGATCGAGCGCGCCCTGCCCTCCTGGCGGATCCGCTCCAGCGCGCGGTAGGTGTCGACGTAGCGGTCGCGCGAGGGGATCGGCCAGTGCACGAGGTAGAGGTCGACGTAGTCGGTGCCGAGCAACTCGAGGCTGCGGTCGAAGGCCTCGAGCGTCTCGTCGAAGCCGTGGTCGTCGTTCCAGACCTTGGTGGTGACGAAGACCTGCTCCCGGGGGAGGCCGCTGGCGCGGATCCCCTCGCCGACGCCGCGCTCGTTGCCGTAGAGGGTCGCCTTGTCGACGTGCCGGTAGCCGGCCTCCAGCGCCGTGGCGACCGTGCGGGCCGCCTCGTCGTCGCCGATCTTGTAGACGCCGAGCCCGACCTGCGGGATCGCCCGCCCGTCGTTGAGGGGGAGAAGGGGAACGCTCATCCCCCCATTCTTCCCCCTCCGCGAGATGCCACTTGTGCGCACGACACGCCGCGAAAGCCGGTCACAAGTGGCATCTCGCGGGAGGGGTCAAAGGTGCCAGTGCAGCTCGCCGTGCGGGCCGACGCGGACGGTGTCCTCGATCAGGGCGGCGAGGCCGGCGACGCCGAAGAGGAGGCGTCGGTCGTCGCGCGCGGCCTGGCTGGTGTGCACGAAGCGGCGGACGGCGAAGTAGTCGTCGTGTCCGGGCTGGAGGCCGTCGACGAGGCCCTGCTCGCCGAGGGCGCGCAGTCCGCGGCCCGGTCGGCGGGCGGGCCCGAGACCGAGCCAGAGCGTGCCCGTCTCGAGCAGGACGACGGTGCTCGGCACGATCGCGCCGGCCCGCAGCCGCCGGGCCGTGATCTGCCAGCCGAAGCCGAGATGGTGCACCCGGATCGGATGCGGTCCGCGCCAGGCGTGCGAGGGGTCCTCCGCGCGGTAGTAGACGGGGCTGGGACGGAACGAGCCCTGCCAGAGCGCCGCGGCCAGCTCGCCGGCCCATTCGGGCGTCTCGGGGTCGGCCCAGGGGTCGAGGACGTGCGCCTCCTCCGCCTCGCGCTGATGCTGGCGGACGAGTTCCTCCGCGTCGTCGCGCAGTGCCATCGGCAGCCCCTCCGTCTCGTGCGAGCCCCACCCTAGGGGGGCGCGCCTGGGAGCCTCAAGGGAGCGGGGTCCGAGCCGAGTGGGAGACGCCTCCGCGCGAGAGCGTCAGAGGACGCCGACTCAGGTCGGCAGCTCCACCGGCTCGGTGTCCGGCAGCGGGCTCGCGTCGCGGCCGCGGAGGTCCGGGTGGAAGCGGCGGCCGAGCGCCGGGACGACGAAGCCGACGAAGGCGAACACCGCGGCGACCACGATCGCGGCCGTCGGGCCGGACCGGTCGATCTGCACGCCCGCGATCGCCGAGCCGAGCGCCGCGCCGATCAGCTGCCCGGTGCCGACCCAGCCGTAGGCCTCGGCCGTGTCCGAAAACTTCACGCTCGCGGCCGTGATCGTGAAGAGCGCGGCCAGGGCCGGTGCGATGCCGACGCCGGCCAGGAACAGGGTGATCGAGAGCCACCAGAAATCGGTCGAGAACGCCGCGAGGCCCATGCCGACGGTGACGATCAGCATCCGCCGCGCGGTCGCCCAGCGGCTGATCGGGATGTGGCCGAGGGTGAGGCCGCCGACGAGCGAGCCGGCCGCGAAGACCGCCAGGACGACGCCCGACTCCACGCCGCCCTCGCCGAAGACGGCGACGACACCGGCCTCGACCGCGGCGCAGGCGCCGACCAGCAGGAAGCCGACGACGGTCGCGAGCAGCACCGGCGGCTTGGTCAGGACGACGCCGAGCTTCCGACGCGAGGGCGGGATGCGCACCCGACCCACCTCGGGTGAGGCGATGAACCAGATGCCGCCGCCGACGAGGAAGAACGCGGCGGTGAGGATGCCCGCGACGGTCGAGATCTGGATCGAGACGAACGTCGTCAGCACCGGGCCGAGCACCCAGATGATCTCCTGCGCCGAGGCGTCGAGCGAGAAGAGCGGGGTCAGCTGCGAGCTGGGCACCATCTTCGGGTAGATCGTCCGGACCGCCGGCTGCACGGGCGGCATGCTGAGGCCCGCGACGAAGCCGATGACGACGAACTGCCAGATCTCCAGCGGCAGCAGCGCCATCGCGATGATCGCGGCCGCGCAGACGATCAGGGTGGCGGTGAGCACCCGCCGCATCCCGAGCCGCCCCATCAGGCGGCTGGTCAGCGGGCCGGCGATCGCCTGGCCGATCGACATCGAGCCGAGCACCAGGCCGGCCGCGGCGTAGGAGTCGTGCACGCGCTCCACATGCAGCAGGAACGCGAGCGAGAGCATCCCGAACGGGAAGCGCGCGGTGAGCTGGGCCGCGATGATGCGACCCACGCCGGGAGTTCTCAGGAGTTCGGTGTAGCTGCCCACCGGACGACACTAGCGGCCCGCGGCGGCCCACCGGCGTCGTCCGCCGAACCGGCCGCCAGCGGCTCCGGTCAGCCCGCGAGGACCTTCCGGATCCGCTGCAGCGACACGCTCTCGACGGTGCCCAGGCTCTGCGCGAAGAAGCTGATCCGCAGCTCCTCGATCAGCCAGCGGGCGCGCACGAGACGCTCCGGCGCGTGCGGCGGCAGCGGGATCGTGCCGCCCGCGGAGCGGTAGAGCTCCTGCGCCGCCTGCACCTCGTTCAGCCAGACCCGGTCGCGGCCGACGTTCTCGCCGATCTTGCCGAAGCGCTCGGTGATGCCGGCGAGGTAGCGCGGCAGGTGCCGGAGCCGCTCGAGTCCCGTCGCGGAGACGAAGCCGGGGTGCACGAGCCCGGTCAGCTGCTCGCGGGCGTCGGTCAGCGCCGGGAGCAGCGCCATGCTCGTGGACGCCTTGAGCGCCTTCTCGACGCCGCGCGCCGTCGTGAGGATCGTGGTGACGGTCTTCACGGTCTCGAACATCGAGTCCATCACGCTGCCCGAGACCCGGTCGCGCACCGCGTCGAACTCGGCGCGGAGGAAGAGCATGCCGTCCGGCTTCATCCGCCAGAGCACCGCGTCGACGCAGGCGAGCAGGCAGTCGCCGAACAGCGCCGTCGAGTTCTGGTACGGGCTCTGCGCGAGCACGAGCTTCTCGTTGGCGGTCAGGTACTGCTGCACGTAGGCGACCGGGCTGGGCGTCGCGAGCAGCAGCAGGCGGCGGACGCCGCGCGGGTGCTCGCGCGCCTGGTCCTCCGCGGTCGCGAGCAGGCGGATCGAGACGGAGTCGCCGTCGTCGATCAGTGCCGGGTAGGCGCGGATCGTGTTGCCGCCCTGGCGGGTGTCGGTGACACGGGGGAGCTCCGCCATGTCCCACGTCCTGATGCCGCGGCGCTCGAGGGCGTCGGGCACGCGCGCCTCGACCACCCGGGCGACCTCGTCGCGGACCCGGCCGCGCAGGCGCTCGGCCAGCGGCGCGAGCTCCTTGCCGGCGGCGACGGTGCGGCCGCGCTCGTCGGCGATCGCGAAGGTGACCCGGAGGTGCGCGGGGATGCGCTCGAGGTCGAAGTCGGAGGCGTCGATCACGACGCCGGCCTCGCGGCGGATCGCCCCGGCGAGGGTCGCGGCGAACGACTCCGTCGGCGGGTTCGGCACGTCCTGGGGGAGCGCGGCGGTGAGCTTGCGCGCCCAGTCGTTCGCCGGGACGACGTTCCGGCGCAGGTGCTTGGGCAGCGCCTTGATCATCGCGGTGACGAGCTCGGCGCGGAGCCCCGGCACCAGCCAGTCGAAGCCGAGCGGCGTGACGCGCGGCAGCAGCGCGAGCGGCACGTGCACGGTGACGCCGTCCTCCTCGGTGCCCGGCTCGAACCGGTAGGAGAGCCGGAAGCGCTGGTCGGCCTGGCGCCACTGGGTCGGGAACGCGGTCTCGTCGATCTGCTCCGCGTCCTCGGGCAGGAGGGTCTCCTGCGTCATGGTCAGCAGGTCGGGCTCGTCGTGCTGCGCGGTGCGCCACCAGGAGTCGAAGGAGCGCACCGAGGTGATGTCGCGCGGGACGCGGCGGTCGTAGAAGTCGAAGACGGCCTCGTCGTCGACGAGCAGGTCGCGGCGGCGGGTGCGCTCCTCGAGGCGCTCGAGCTCGGCGCGCAGGGCCCGGTTCTTCCTGTCGAAGGCGTGCCGCGCGTCCCACTCGCCCTCCACGAGGGCATGGCGGATGAACAGCTCGCGGGCGTACCCGGCGTCGATCCGGGAGAACTGCACCCGGCGCCGGGCGATGATCGGCACGCCGTAGAGCGTGACCTTCTCGTAGGCGACGGCCGCGCCCTGCGCCTTCTCCCAGTGCGGCTCGCTGAACTGGCGTTTCACCAGGTCGCCGGCGATCGCCTCGGCCCAGGCCGGATCGATCGCGGCGTTCGAGCGGGCGAAGAGCTTGCTGGTCTCGACCAGCTCGGCGCTCATCAGGGCGTCGGGCTGCTTCTTCGCCAGCGCGCTGCCGGGGAAGATCGAGAACTTCGCGTTGCGGGCGCCGACGTACTGGACGCTCTGGCGCTCGCGGTTCTTCGCCGCGCGCTGGGCCTGCTGCGAGGTGGTGTCCTTGATGCCCAGGTGCGAGAGCAGACCGGCGAGCAGGCTCCGGTGGATCCCGTCGGGGTCGACCTTCGGCTCGCCGAGCTCGAGCTTCAGCGGCCGGGCCAGCTGGCGGAGCTGGCGGAAGACGTCCTGCCACTCGCGCACGCGGAGGTAGTTGAGGTACTCGGCCTTGCAGAGCCGGCGGAAGGCACTGGAGGAGAGCTCGGCCTGCTTCTCCTCCACGTAGTTCCAGAGGTTGAGCAGGGTGAGGAAGTCGCTGGTGGGGTCGACGAAGCGGGCGTGCTGCTGGTCGGCCTGCGCGCGGCGCTCCAGCGGGCGCTCCCGGACGTCCTGAATCGTCAGCCCGGCGACGATCGCCATCACCTCGCGGCTGACGTCGTGCTTGCGCGACTCGATCACCATCCGCCCGAACCGCGGGTCGATCGGCAGCCGCGCGAGATCCCGCCCGATCCTCGTCAGCTGAGGCGCCGTGTCGGCCCCCCGCGAGATGCCACTTGTGACGGGTTTCTTCGGCGTGTCGCCCTCATAAGTGGCATCTCGCGAGGGGGAGTCGGCGGGGGTGGCGGAGGAGCGGAGGGCGCCGAGCTCGGTGAGGAGGTCGAGGCCGTCCTTGATGCCGCGGGAATCGGGCGGGGTGAGGAACGGGAAGCCGGCGATGTCGCCGAGGCCGAGCGAGATCATCTGCAGGATGACGGCGGCGAGGCCGGTGCGCAGGATCTCCGGATCGGTGAACTCGGGGCGGCGCTCGAAGTCCTCCTCCGAGTAGAGCCGGATCGCGATGCCCGCGCTGGTGCGGCCGGAGCGACCGGAGCGCTGGTTCGCCGACGCCTGCGAGATCGCCTCGATCGGCAGGCGCTGCACCTTCGAGCGGGCGCTGTAGCGCGAGATGCGGGCGGTGCCGCCGTCGATGACGTAGCGGATGCCGGGCACGGTGAGGCTGGTCTCGGCGACGTTGGTCGCGAGCACCACCCGGCGCCGGACGCCCGGGGTGCGCCCGCGCTCGAAGACGCGGTGCTGATCGGCGGCCGACAGCCGGCCGTAGAGGGGGAGGACCTCGGTGCCGGGGAGGTTCCGGCCGCGGATGGCGTCCTCGGCGTCGCGGATCTCGTTCTCGCCGGAGAGGAAGACGAGGACGTCGCCCTGGTCCTCGCGGGCCAGCTCGGCCAGCGCGTCGGCGATGCCGGTCATCAGATCGCGGCTGCCGCTCGTGGCGTCGGGGACGTCGGTGTCGTCCTCCTCCTCGGGCTCCTCGGCGACGAGCGGGCGGTAGCGGATCTCGACGGGGTAGGTGCGGCCGGAGACCTCGATGATCGGCGCGGGCTCGCCGGCGGCGTCGCGGAAGTGCTCGGCGAAGCTCTGCGGGTCGATCGTGGCGGAGGTGATGATCAGCTTGAGGTCCGGGCGGCGGGGCAGCAGCCGGTGCAGGTAGCCGAGCAGGAAGTCGATGTTGAGGCTGCGCTCGTGCGCCTCGTCGATGATGATCGTGTCGTACCGGCTGAGCATCCGGTCGTGGTTCATCTCGTTGAGCAGGATGCCGTCGGTCATCAGCTTGATCCGGGTCGACGCGCTCGCCTTGTCGGTGAAGCGGACCTGGTAGCCGACGATCCCGCCGACCTCGTCGTCGAGCTCCTCCGCGATGCGCTCGGCGATGGTGCGGGCGGCGATGCGGCGGGGCTGGGTGTGCGCGATGCTCTCGCGGCCGAGCTCGAGGCAGATCTTGGGCAGCTGCGTCGTCTTGCCGGAGCCGGTGGCGCCGGCGACGATGACGACCTGGTGGTCGCGGATGGCGGCGGCGATGTCGTCCCTGCGCGCCGAGACGGGGAGTTCGGGAGGATACCGGATGCTGAGGACGTCTGACATGAGCCCTCCATCCTACGGCGCCGTGACATGATGCCCAGGTCTCCCGGCGGAATCCCGCGGGCGGCCACCCGCGCCGTGCGGGCCGAGCAGAGAGCCGAGTGTGAACACGCAGTCCCTCCTCGTGATCCTCAACATCGTCCTGCTGATCCTCGCGATCCGGGGCGTGCTGGCGAACGGGCGTCTCTCGAAGGTCGCGAAGGTCGGCTGGGTGGCGCTGATCGTGATCCTCCCGTTCGCGGGGAGCATCGCGTACCTGGTCTTCGGCCGGCGGGCGAGCGGCGGCGGGTCGTCGTCGGGGCCGCAGCGGCCGACCGGCTGGTTCTTCGAGCGCTGACGTCCACCCCGCCGGGGGCGAGGGTGGGGCCGAGGGGAGGCGTCCGTTCCTTCGGGGTGAGACGGGGTCGAGGGGGAGGATCGGCGCGGTCAGTGCGTGCCGGCGCCGACATCGGGGGCGGTCAGGGGGCGCTCCGCCAGGGCGATCGCCTGGTCGCGGGTGAGGTGCGCCGGGAAGTTCACCGCGGCGAAGCGGCCCGTCGGGTCGTCGCGGGAGGTGGGCGTCTCGATGCTGCTGCCGCGCAGGAGCTCGAGCACGGCCTCCTGCGTCCGGCCGGTCGTCAGGCGTCCTAGGTTGTCGCGCAGCTCCAGGAGGATCGTCTGGCCGGGGGCGTGGAGCTCGATCGCGACGCGTTTCGAGCGGCCAACGGTCGGCCGTCGCTGTGCCGAGGTGAAGGCGGCGAACGGGGTCGTCCGGGAGCGGACGCGGACGGTCCGCGCGGTCAGGTCGGCGTACGGGGTCGGGTGCCGGACGGCCATCAGCGTGCCCATCACGCCGAACAGGACGACGGTCAGTGCGGCGAGGACGGCGATCCGAACGCCGAGCTGGACGCCGTCGACGAACACCCCGACGAGGTTCCAGGCGGGGATCGCGAGCACCAGCATGCCGATCACGATGCTCTCACTCGGTGTCTTCGCCCGCGTGAACCAGTTCCACTGCGTGAGGGGGACCTCCTTCGATGACTGCTCCGTGCGCATCCGCCCGCCTCTCCTGCTCGGGCCACCCTACGATTCCGGGCGGGTCGGCGTCACTCGGTGCGGGTTGGGGCGGAGGCGGTGCCTCGTCGCGGGGTGGGGTGGACGCGGTGCCTCGTCGCGGCTCCTTCCCGCGCGCCTGCGGCGCGCCCGCCAGACCCGAGCCAGGAGCCGCGACGAGGCACCGCGTCCACCCCTTCGGCGTGAGACAGCGGCGAGGGGCGGCGTCCATCCCTTCGGGATGAGACTCGATGTCGTCAGCGGGGCGGCTGCAGTCATGCTGGTCGAGTAGCCCCGGAGGGGCGTATCGAGACCCGGCGTCGTCAGCAGGACGGGTCTGCAGACTCGGCTTCTGACGATGGTGGATCTCGATACGCCCGCTGCGCGGGCTACTCGATCAGCATGGGGGCACCCGCGGAGCGGGTGTCCACCGGGGGAGGGGCGAGCGTGGGGGCGGCTGTCAACGCCCCGGACGGCGGCGGGCGGCGCGTCTAGCGTGGAGGGCATGGCCGAACGACTCCGCTCCAGTGTCAGTCCGTACCTCCGCTCGCACGCCGACAACCCGGTGGACTGGTGGCCGTGGGGGGAGGAGGCGTTCGCCGAGGCGGTGCGCCGGGACGTGCCGGTGCTGGTGTCGATCGGGTACGCGACCTGCCACTGGTGCCACGTGATGGCGCGGGAGTCGTTCTCGGATCCGGTGCTCGCGGCGCGGCTGAACGACGGGTTCGTGGCGGTCAAGGTGGACCGCGAGGAGCATCCGGACGTCGACACCGCCTATCTGACGGCGGCGAGTGCGTTCACGCGGAATCTGGGCTGGCCGCTGACGGTGTTCACGACTCCGGCCGGGGAGACGTTCTACGCGGGGACGTACTTCCCGCCGCGGGCCGTCGGCGGGGTGCCGGCGTTCTCGGACGTGCTCGACGCGGTGTCGGAGGCGTGGCGGCTGCGGCGCGACGAGGTGCAGGCGACGGCGGGGTCGCTGAGCGCGGCGCTGCGGGAGGCGACGGCGGTGGTGCCCACGGGAGACGCGCTCCCGGACGACGCGGCGCTCGCGGCGGCCGTAGGGGCGCTGGCCACGGAGGAGGACCGGGTGCACGGCGGGTTCGGCGGGGCGCCGAAGTTCCCGGTGGCGCCGGTGCTCGGGTTCCTGGCGTCACGGGACGACGGCGCGGAGCTGGCCGAGCGGACACTGCTGACGCTGGCGGGCTCGCCGCTGCGGGATCGCGACGGCGGCTTCTTCCGCTACGCCACCCGCGAGGACTGGAGCGATCCGCACTACGAACGGATGCTCTACGACAACGCCCAGCTGCTCGACGTGGCGGCGGTGCTGCTCGGGCGCGAGGGCACCGACCGGGAGGCGCTCGCCGGGGTGGCGGAGGGCGTCGCGTCGTTCCTGCTGGCGACGCTGCGGCGGCCGAGCGGCGGCTTCGCCAGCGCACAGGACTCGGAGAGCGTCATCGACGGGCAGCGCTCGGAGGGCGGCTACTACCTCGCCGAGGACCGCACGGATCTGACCCCGCCCGCGCTCGACGAGAAGGTCGTCACCGGCTGGAACGGGCTGGCGATCGGAGCGCTCGCGCGAGCCGGGCGGGCCCTGGGCCGGGAGGACTGGATCGCTGCCGCGCGCGACGCCGCCGATCTCCTCCTGGAGCGGCACCTCGTCGACGGGCGCGTCGGCGTCCGCGCCTCGCTCGGCGACTCCGTCTCCGCCGCGCGCCCGGCGCTGGAGGACCTCGGCATGCTCGCCGGCGGGCTGTTGCAGCTGGCGCTCGCCGAGGGGACGCCCCGCTCCGCGCTCGTCGCCCGGACGCTGATCGACGAGGCGCTGGACGCGGCCGCGTCCTGGCCGCCGTTCGCGCTGCCCGGAGGTGGGGACCCGGCGCTCACCGCGCGCGGGCTGCTGCTGGCGGCGGATCCGTCCGAGGGCGCCTACCCCTCGGGGCTCTCGGCGGCGGCCGACGCGGCCCACGTGCTGTACCTCCTGACGGGGGAGCGGCGCTACCGGGAGGCGGCGGAGGTCGTGGTCGCGGGCATCGGGCCGGGGGCACTCGGGCAGCCGATGGGGTTCGGCGGGGTCCTCGCGCTCGCCGGGCGCCTCGCGCGGCCGGTCACGCAGCTGGTCGTCGTCGTGCCGGACGACGGCTCCCGGGCGCAGCTGCAGCGCGGCGCCCGGGAGACCGGGCTGGGCGTGCTCGCGGTGGTGAGCGACGACGCGGCGGCCGAGTGGGCCCGCGCGGGCTTCGAGCTCTTCGAGGGCCGGACGTCGCGCGACGGCCTGCCGACGGCCTACTCCTGCGAGGCCTTCGTCTGCGCGCTGCCGACGACCGAGCTCCCGGAGGAGCTGCTCACGCGGCCGTGACGACGAGCGGGGCGTCGGGGTCGGCGGCCCACTCGTTGAGCGAGCCGTCGTAGACGACCGCGGTGTCGACGCCGAGGACGGCGAGGGCGAGCGCGTCGGCCGTCGCGGCGATCCCGCCCGCGCAGTACAGGACGATCCGCTCGGCCTGGAGCGACTCGCCGAAGAGCGCCCGCAGCCGCTCCGGCGGCAGGAGCGTGTTGTCCTCGCGGTCGACCAGTCGCACGGCCGGGACGCTGACCGAGCCGGGGAGGTGGCCGAGCCGCGGCCGGCGCCCCTGCTCGCCGGTGAACTCCCTCGGCGGCACGGCGCAGACCAGGGCGCCCGGCTCCTCGCCGCGGACGACGCGCTCGACGCCGGCCTTGTCGATCCAGAGCGGGCGCTCGGGGCGCACGGTGATGCCCGCGGCGGTCCGCGGCTCGACGTGACCGGTCTCGATCGGGCGCTCCTCCCGCCGCCAGGCGCTGAGTCCGCCGTCGAGCACCGCGACCGCGTCGTGCCCGGCGGCGCGCAGGAGCCACCACAGGCGCGACGCCCACTGGCCGACCGCGGAGTCGTAGACGACGACCACCGAGTCGTCGTCGATGCCGAGGGCGGCCGTCGCCGCGGCGAAGCGCTCGGGATCGAGCCGGGTGAAGGGGAGGGACGCCTCCGGATCCGAGAGCTGCGCGAGCAGGTCGCCGAAGACCGCACCGGGCACGTGGCCCTCGAGGAGGTACTGCTCGTCGCCGCCGAGGTAGCCGGGCCGGCCGTCGAAGCCGGTCACCAGCAGGACGCTCGCGTCGACCACGACGAGGTGCTCGCGGCCGAGCTGGTCGGCCAGCCACTGGGTCGAGACGATCGGCCGGGCGAGGTAGGGGGCTGCAGTGCTGCTCACCTGCACCACGCTAGGCGCGACCCCCGACGCTCCGCAGGCCAGTGCGTCATCGTGGTTCATCCGGCGTCACAGTCGGCTCGGCGCGGCCGTCCCTCCTGCGGTACCGACCGCCGCGCTCAGCACTCGATGACGTTGACCGCGAGACCGCCCTCGCTGGTCTCCTTGTACTTCGAGGACATGTCGATGCCGGTCTGCCGCATCGTCTCGATCACGGTGTCGAGCGAGACCCGGTGCGTCCCGTCGCCGTGCAGCGCCAGCCGCGCCGCGCTGACCGCCGTCGAGGCCGCGATCGCGTTGCGCTCGATGCACGGGATCTGCACCAGCCCGCCGACGGGGTCGCAGGTCAGCCCGAGGTGGTGCTCCATCGCGATCTCGGCCGCGTTCTCCACCTGCCGCGGGGTCCCGCCGAGCACCGCGCACAGCGCGCCCGCCGCCATCGCGCAGGCCGAGCCGACCTCGCCCTGGCAGCCGGCTTCCGCGCCGGAGATCGACGCGTTGGTCTTGCAGAGCGAGCCGATCGCCGTCGCGGTGAGCAGGAACCGCCGGATGCCCGCGCGGTCCGCCCCGGGCACGAAGCGGAGGTAGTGGTGCGCGACGGCCGGGATGATGCCCGCCGCCCCGTTCGTCGGCGCCGTGACGACGCGCCCGCCGGCCGCGTTCTCCTCGTTGACCGCGAGGGCGAACGCGTGCAGCCACTCCACCGAGGTCGCCCGCGCGCGGTCCAGCGGGTCGTCCTCGAAGGCCTCGAGCCGGCCGCGCAGGACGGAGGCGCGGCGCTGCACGCCCAGACCGCCGGGCAGGACGCCCTCGGTCGCCAGGCCGTGCTCGACGCAGGCCGCCATCGCGTCCCAGATCGCGTCCAGCCGCGCGTCGACGTCGAGGCCGGGGTGCAGCGCCCGCTCGTTCGCGGCGGCGATCTCGTCGATGCTCGAGCGGGTCCGGTCGCAGGTCGCGAGCAGGTCGAGCGCGGAGACGAAGGGGTAGGGGTGCGGAGCGAGTGAGGCCAGCTCGGCGCGCTCGCCGGCCCGGCGGATGAAGCCGCCGCCGATCGAGTAGTAGGTCTCCTCCCACTCGGGCAGCGCCGCGTCGCCGAGCCAGACGCTGAACGTCAGGGCGTTGGGGTGCTCGGGCAGCCGGGTGCGCGGCTCGAAGGCGATGTCGTCGCGCGTCATCGGCAGGCGCGCCTCGCCCGCGAGCGCGATCGCGCCGTCCTCGTCGAGCCGCCGCCACGCTCCGCGGACCTCCTCCGGGTCGCAGGTCTCCGGGTGCAGCCCGGACAGACCGGCGACGATCGCGTCCGGCGTCCCGTGGCCGATGCCCGTGGAGCCGAGCGAGCCGTAGAGCGTGCAGACCACGCGGCTCACCCGGTCGAGCAGCCCGGCGTCCCGCAGCCGCTCGGCGAGGGCCAGGGCCGCCCGCATCGGGCCGACCGTGTGCGAGCTGGAGGGGCCGATCCCCACGCTGAACAGGTCGAAGGCGGAGACGTATGCACTCATCTCCCGAGACTACGCCTCACGCGCGGAACGGGGCGGGCGCCCGATCGAGCGCCCGCCCCCTGTGGTTCCGAGTACCGGAACCGAGGTCCCGAGGGTCAGAACTCGCAGTGCACGTGGTCCGAGTGGCCCGCGTCGCCGGGGCCGAGCGTGAGCGTCGCGCCCATCTCGGCGCAGGCGTTCTGGATCGCCTGGTGGTCGGCGCCCTCGTAGACCCGCACGCCGTCGATCAGGTCGATGTCGACCGCGTCGCCGGTGTAGTGGCCGGAGCCGGTGGAGTGGTCCTCACCCGCGATGGAGGTGACCCGCAGGGTGTGGCCGTACTGCGTGTTCAGCTTCAGCAGCGCGTCGAGCATGGCCGGGTTCAGCGCGACCGAGGTCACTCCGGCGTCGCCCTCGGGGCTCGTCTTCGCCGGCTGGCCGGCGGCCGTGTCGCGGATGTTCGCGAGCGAGGTGGAGGCGGCGTCCGAGCCGAGCTCGTAGAGCTCGATCCCCGGGTTGTCGAGGATCGCCTGCGCGGTCGCGGCGGCGTCGCCCGACGGGGGAGGCGTGGTGCCGCCGCCGGTCCCGGCGATCAGGGCCTTCCAGGTGGCCGGCCCGACGATGCCGTCGGCGGTCAGTCCCGCAGTGCCCTGGAAGCTCTGGACCGCGGCGGTGGTCGCCGCGCCGAACGCGCCGTCGACCGCGACGGACGCGCCGTTCGCGTTCAGCTGCGTCTGGACCGCGCTGACCGCGTCTCCGGAGGCACCGCTCTGCACGGTCACCGTCAGCGCGCCCCAGGTGGCCGCGCCGATCACGCCGTCGGCCGCGAGGCCCGCGCCGGACTGGAAGGAGGTGACCGCCGACTGCGTGCCGGCGCCGAACGCGCCGTCGACCGCGAGCGACTGGCCGGAGGAGCGGAGCAGGTACTGCGCGGTGGTCACGTCCTCCCCGGTCGAGCCGGAGGAGAGGACGGGCCAGTCGGCCGCCTGAGCGCTGGTCGCGGTCCCGACGCTGACGCCGAAGGCGAGCAGCAGGGCGGTGACGACGGCGAGGACGCGGGCGCCGATGCTCCGCCGGTGCCGGGCCTCGGGGGCCGCCGTGCTGGTGGTCGTGCTGATCTCCGTCGTGCTGATCTCTGTCGTGCTCATGATCCTCATCCCTCGCTCTCGACGGCCTCGCGCGCCAGGGTCTCCCACTGCGCGTAGGCGTCCGGGTAGGCGGAGACCTGCACGGCCTGCGCCGCCTCGGTCACCGACATCGACTCCCAGCCGGCGATGTCCGTCAGGCCGGTGTTCGTGGTGGGGCTGTTCGCCGCCCCGTAGAACGCCCTCGAGGCGTAGACCGGGTCGACGAGATCGGCCGCGTCGCCCCAGCCCGCCGACGGGCGCTGCTGGAACAGGCCGACCGAGTCGCGGTCGCCACCGGAGAGGTTCCGCAGTCGCGACTCCTGCATCGCCGTGGCGATGGCGACGACCCAGCCGTACTCGGGGACGCCGGCCGTCTTGCCCTCGGCGATGATCGTGCGGATGTTCGCGAGCTGCTCCTCGCTGAGGGTCGCGAACGTCTCGCCCGGCTGGCCCGGGTCGGGCGTGGTGCCCGAGCCGGTGCCGACCAGCGACTGCCAGGTCTGCGGTCCGACGACGCCGTCGACGGTCAGCCCGGCCGCCGACTGGACGCTCTTCACGGCGGCGAGGGTCGCGGCGCCGAACGCGCCGTCGACCGTGAGGCTCGCGCCGACCTTGTTCAGCTGCACCTGGAGCGCGCTGACCGCCTCGCCGGAGTCGCCCGAGGACACCGTCGTGATCAGGGCGGCCCAGGTCTGCGCGCCGACGATGCCGTCGGCGGAGAGGCCGCGCGCGCTCTGGAAGGAGATCACCGCGGCGGCGGTGGCGGGGCCGAAGACGCCGTCGGCGTCCACGGAGGCGCCGGCGGCGTTCAGCAGGTGCTGCACGGTTCGGGCGTTGGCGCTGTTCTCGCCCTCGGCGACGACGGGCCAGGCGGCGGCCGAGGCAGCAGCGGCGCTGACCGGTGCCTCGGCGGCGAAGACCGCAGGTGCCGTGGCGACCGACCCGAAGGCGAGGGCGCCGCAGGCGAGCCCTGCGATCAGGAGGCGCCTCGGGCGCTGGGCGACTGGAGTGGGACGGGTGGTTCTCATCGTTTCGTACACCTCTTCGTGGCCGCCGGGCGGCCGGATTCGTTGTCACGATCGGCGGAGTTCGCTTCTCCCTTGCCCGTCCTGCCTACTCCTGTCGCTGTCACGGATCCGGGGACGCGGAGGGGTCGCCCAGAGAGCGCCCACGCGATGCGGAGGAGACTCCGACTCGAGGGGGAGGTGCTCACTGGACGGCAGGAGGATCCTTCGCCGATGGGCTACGACGTCCCGCGCCGCGCGACACGCCCGGGTTGCACGGCACCAGCGGCACTGCTGGCTTCGGCGGGCGCGCCACCGGAGTGCGCACCCCCGACGCCCGGAAGGAGCAGCCCGTGACCGCGAATCGATCGACCCGAGACGAGCTGCTCGTCGCCGATCGCCCCCGCGCCCTCGTCGGCACGGTCGAGCTCGAACGCTCGAAGCGCGATCTCGCGAACCTCCAGCCCGGCGTCGTCCGGCACCCCTAGGCATCCGCCGCGGGCTCCCGGACGACGTCGTCTCGGGGCCCTCGTGCGTCGGCACTCCTCTGCAGGGGAGGGGCCTCGCGGTCGGCTCGCGGCATCCCGCCGCCCCGAGCGCGTCCCACCCCGATCCCGGCGACCGCCGGGCCTTCACGAGAGGAAGGACCATGCAGAGAATCACGGAGCGGCTCGTCTCCTGGGCGAGCATCCTGGACGACAACGCGCGGCAGCAGGCGCTCACCGCGTCCGAGATGCCGTTCATCCACCCCCACCTGGCGCTGATGCCCGACGCCCACCTCGGACTCGGAGCGACGGTCGGCTCGGTCATCCCGACCCTCGGCGCGCTCATCCCGGCGGCCGTGGGCGTCGACATCGGCTGCGGCATGATCGCCGTCCGCACGCAGTTCTCCCGGAGCGACCTCGCCGGCCGCGACCTGGGCGAGCTGCGGCGGCAGATCGAGCGGGCGGTGCCGCTGTCGGCCGGCGCGGCGAATCGCAAGGTCGCCGCGACCGCCGAGCCGCGAGTGGCCGAGCTGGAGGCGCTCGCCGTCGAGGCGGGCTTCGACCCGGCGCGCTCGGCGAAGCACTGGCGGCTGCAGGTCGGCTCGCTCGGCAGCGGCAACCACTTCATCGAGGTGAGCGTCGACGAGACCGACGCGGTCTGGCTGTTCCTGCACTCCGGCTCGCGAGGCGTGGGCAACCGGATCGCGACGGCGCACATCCGGGTCGCCCGCGAGTACTGCGAGCGGCACTGGATCGCGCTGCCGCACCCCGACCTCGCCTACCTGGTCGAGGGGACGGAGCAGTTCGACCGCTACGTCGCCGAGCTGCGCTGGGCGCAGCGGTTCGCGCTGCTCAACCGCGAGGAGATGATGGACCGGGTGATCCGCCAGCTCGCCGAGTGGAGCGGCGTCGCGGTCCAGGAGCGGGAGCGGATCAACTGCCACCACAACTTCACCGAGAAGGAGCGCCACTTCGGCCGCGACGTCTGGGTGAGCCGGAAGGGCGCGATCCAGGCCGACGCCGGACGGCCGGGGCTCATCCCCGGCTCGATGGGGACCGCCTCGTACGTGGTGGTGGGGCGCGGTGACGCGATGTCGCTGAACTCGTCGCCGCACGGCGCCGGCCGCGAGTACTCCCGGTCGGCGGCGCGGAAGACCTTCAGCCGCGAGCAGCTGCGCGAGGCGATGGCCGGCATCGAGTACCGCGACACCGACGCCTTCCTCGACGAGATCCCGCCGGCCTACAAGCCGATCGACCGGGTGATGGCCGATGCGGCCGACCTCGTCGAGATCCGGCACACCCTCCGCCAGCTCGTCAACGTGAAGGGCGACTGACCCCCTCCGCGAGATGCCACTTGTGCGCGCGACACGCCGTGGAAAGCGTGCACAAGTGGCATCTCGGGGCAGGAGGGGCGCGTCAGCGCAGGGTCTTGCGGGAGGTGATCTGGCCGGTGTCGAAGCCGAGGAGGTGCAGGCCGCCGTGGAAGCGGGCGTGCTCGACCTTGAGGCAGCGGTCCATCACCACGGTGAGGCCCTTCGACTCGCCGTACTCGGCGGCCTCCTGGTTCCAGATGCCGAGCTGCACCCACACCGTCGGCGCGCCGATGGCGACGACGTCGTCGATGACGGACGGGATGTCGCTGGCCTTGCGGAAGACGTCGACGATGTCCGGAACCACCGGGAGGTCCGCGAGGCTCTTGTAGACCGGCTGCCCCAGGATCTCCTTCGCGTTCGGGTTCACGAAGTACAGCTCGTAGTCGCTCGACTGCTGCAGATAGGTCGACACGAAGTAGGAGGAGCGCGCCGGGTTCGGCGAGGCGCCGACGATCGCGACGGTCTTCGCGCGCCGGAGGATGTCCAGCCGCTTCTTCGCGTCCGGCCCGACCCAGGTGCGCTGCGACTTGAGCAGCTTCGCCAGGGGCGAATTCGTCGGCACGGAGCAGCTGAGCCCGTTCGACAGGTGCGCGACGACGGTGTCGTCGGCCTCGGTGGTCGCGGCGGTGTCGGCAGCGATGGCGGTGTCGCTCATGGTCAGACCTCCACGGTCGGGGAGTCGATGGTCACCGAGACGTCGTCGGGCAGCTCGGTCGGTGCGTCCGGCGTGCCGTGCTCCTCGACCGCGCGGGTGAGCGCCTGATCGAGGTCGTAGATGATGTCGTCCGCGTCCTCGATGCCGACCGAGAGCCGGACGAGGCCCGGCAGCACCCCGGCGTGCAGCAGCTGCTGCTCCGTGAGCTGCGCGTGCGTCGTCGAGGCGGGGTGGATCACCAGCGTCTTCGCGTCGCCGATGTTGGCGAGGTGGCTGGCGAGGTCGACCGACTCGATGAAGGTCTGGCCGACGGCGCGACCGCCCTTGACCACGAAGCTGAAGACCGAGCCGGGGCCCTGGGGCAGGTACTTCTGCGCGCGCTCGTGGTGCGGGTGCGCGGGCAGGCCGGCCCAGTAGACCTCCTCGATCCGCGGGTCGGCGTCGAGCCACTCCGCGACGCGGCGGGCGTTGTCGACGTGCGCCTGGATCCGGTAGGGCAGCGTCTCGACGCCCTGCGCGAGCAGGAAGGCCGAGTGCGGGGCGAGGACCGGGCCGATGTCGCGCAGCTGCTCGGCGCGGAGGCGCGTGAGGAAGCCGTACTCGCCGAAGTTGCCGTCCCAGGAGAGACCGCCGTAGGACGCGACGGCGTCGTGCAGCAGCGGGAACTTCTCCTGCGAGTAGTGGAAGCGCCCCGACTCGACGACGACGCCGCCGAGCGTGGTGCCGTGCCCGCCGAGGAACTTGGTGGCCGAGTGGATGACGATGTCGGCGCCCCACTCGATCGGGCGGACGAGGTACGGCGTCGCGACGGTCGAGTCGATGATCAGCGGGATGCCGGCGGCGTGCGCGACGGCGGCCAGGCCCTCGATGTCGGCGATCTCGCCGGAGGGGTTCGCGATCGTCTCGGCGTAGAGGACCTTGGTCTTGTCGGTGATCGCCGCGGCGTAGTCGGCCGGGTCGCTCGACTGCACGAAGGTGGTCTCGACGCCGAAGCGCCGCAGTGTCACGTCGAGCTGAGTGATCGAGCCGCCGTAGAGGTTGGCGGAGGAGACGACGTGGTCGCCCGCGCCGACCAGCGCCGCGAAGGTGATGAACTGCGCCGACAGGCCGGAGGCGGTCGCGACGGCGCCGAGGCCGCCCTCGAGGCTCGCGACCCGCTCCTCGAACGAGGCGACGGTGGGGTTGGAGAGCCGGGAGTAGATGTTCCCGTACTTCTGCAGCGCGAACCGCGCCGCCGCGTCGGAGGTGTCGTCGAAGACGAACGCGCTCGTCTGGTAGATCGGCAGCGCTCGCGCGCCCGTCACCGGGTCGGGGATGTTGCCGGCGTGGATTGCCCGCGTCTTGAAGCCGTACTCGCGATCTGCCATGCGATCGACGCTAGCGGGCGCCGCCGACACCGGGCCGCCGGAGCGACGCATCCCGTAACAGTCCCAGGCTCCGAGCACTCGAAGCGTCGCGCCGCGACGACTGTCACAGCGTCGCGTGCACCGCCGCCAGCGACATCACGGCGATCGCGAACCAGGACGCGAGCGCGACGACCAGCGCCCGCCAGCCGGTCGTCAGCAGCGCCCGCAGCCGCACACCGCTCCCGAGCGCGAAGAGCGCCGCCGCCAGCAGCCAGGTCTGCGCCGTGTCCGCCGCGACCAGCACGCCCTCCGGCAGCGGCAGCAGCGTCCGCAGCAGCACCGCCGCGAGGAAGCCGACCACGAACAGCGGCACGATCGCGGGTCGCGGTCCTCCCGCGTCTCCGCCGCGTCGCGTCACGGCAGCGGCCACCGCCACCATCGGCGCGAGCATCACCACGCGGGTCAGCTTCACGACCACCGCGATCGCGAGGGCCGACGCCCCCGCGACCTGCGCCGTCGCGACCACCTGGCCGACGTCGTGCACCGACGCTCCGACCCAGTGCCCGAACTGCACGTCCGTGAGGCCGAGCGGATACCGCAGCGCGGGCAGCACCGCGATCGCGAGGGTGCCGCAGAGGGTGACCAGCGCGACCGGCACCGCCTGCTCCTCCTCCTTCGCCCGGGTCGCACCGGCCATCGCGCCGATCGCCGAGGCCCCGCAGATCGAGAAGCCCGCGGCGAGCAGCAGCGGCTCGCGGCCGGGCAGGCGCAGCGCCCGCCCGAGGCCGTAAGTCAGCCCGAAGGTCGCGAGCACGATCGCGACGACGATCAGGATCGCTCCCCAGCCGAGCGCGGCGATGTCGACGAGCGAGAGCTTCAGCCCCAGCAGGACGATGCCTGTGCGCATCAGCGTGCGCGAGGAGAACTTGAGCCCCGGTGCCAGCCGGCCGCTCAGCAAGGGACGGGCTGCCGGCAGCTGTGCGACCAGGATCCCGAGCGCCACGGCGGCCGTCAGCATCGGCACGGCGGGGACCGCCAGGTGCACCGCGAAGGCCAGGACCGCGGCGGCCGCGCAGGCCGCGAGTCCGGGCCCGATCCGGGCGATCAGACCCATGAGGGCAGCCACATGTGCGCCTGCCAGAACGAGAAGGACGTCTGCTGCCCGGTCCACAGCGGATAGAAGTAGGCGGTCAGGGCCGCCGCGAGCACCACGAAGATCAGCACGATCACGATGCCGCGCGTGCGTCTGCCGCGCTCGTCACCGCGCTTCCCGATCACCACCCCGGCCGTCAGGGCGAGCGCCAGCATCATGTAGGGCTCGAAGACGACGCAGTAGAACTGGAAGACGGTGCGGTCCAGGTACAGCATCCAGGGCAGGTACCCGGCGACGATGCCCATCAGCACGAAGCCGGCGCGCCACTCCCGGTAGCGCGCGAGCCGGTAGAGCAGGTAGACCAGCGCGAGCACGCCGGCGTACCAGATCAGCGGGTTCGCGACCGAGGTGATCGCCTCGTCGCAGCGCACCGCCGCGCAGCCGTCGACCCCGGTCGCCTGGTCGACGAAGTACATGCTCGTCGGCCGCAGCATCAGCAGCCAGGTCAGCGGGTTCGCCTCGTACGGGTGCGTGGCGCGCAGATTGATCGAGTAGTCGTACATCTGCACGTGGTAGTGCCAGAGGCTCTGCGCCCAGTCCGGCACCCAGGCGAGCGCGCCGGTCCAGGCGTTGCCCGGCGCCTCCGTCGCCCACTGCCGCGCCCAGCCGCCCGAGGTGCGCAGCCAGCCGAGCCAGGTGCCGAGGTAGGCGATCAGCGCGATCGGCACGACCAGGAGGAAGGTGACCGGCCCCTGCTTGAGGATCGCGCCGCTGACCCAGAACGGCACGCCCGCGCGCCGGCGCAGCAGTGCGTCGACGACGACCGCGTAGACGCCGTAGGCGGCGAGGAAGTAGATGCCCGTCCACTTCACGCCCGCGGCGAGGCCGAAGATCAGACCGGCGGTCAGCAGCCAGGGCCGCCACCAGAGCACCGGTCCCCAGCTCGGCAGGTCGCCCGCGGCGACCTTCACGGCCATCCGCTCCTCGGCCCAGCGCCGGTCGAGCAGGATCGCGGCGACACCGCAGAGGGCGACGAACATCAGGATGCCGTCGAGCAGCGAGACCCGCGACATCACGATCGCGTGGCCGTCGATCGCGAGCAGCAGGCCGGCGAGCGAGGCGAGGAAGGTGGAGCGGAAGAGCAGCTTCCCGATCACGATCACGAGGGCGACCGCGAGGATGCCGACGATCGCGGTGGCGAGGCGCCAGCCGACGCTGTCGTCCGCGCCGAGCAGGCCCATCCCGAGCCCGATGATCCACTTGCCCAGCGGCGGGTGCACCACGAAGGACGGCGCTCCGGTGAAGACGTCGACGGCGCCGGTGGCGAAGCCCGGGTCGGGGTTCTCCGGCCAGGCGCCCTCGAAGCCGAGGTTCCAGAGGGTCCAGGCGTCCTTGACGTAGAAGGTCTCGTCGAAGACCAGCGAGCGCGGGTGCCCGAGGTTCCAGAGGCGGAGCACGGCGGCGACCACGACGACGAGGATCGGCAGCCCCAGCTCCCAGAGCCGGCGGCGCGCGGTGGTCGCGACGAGGCGGTCGTGCACGTCGTCGAACCAGGAGCCGCGGGGCAGATCCGGCGCGCTCTCGCGCACGCGCGTCGTCGGGGCGCTCTCGGCGGTGCTCGCGGCAGTGACGCCGGCGGTGCTCCCGTCCGCGGGCCCGACCGGCACGGCGCGCGAGGCCCCCGCGGAGTCGAGGAGCAGGTCGTCGAAGTCGCGCTGCGGTCGGTCCGTCACCCGGCCATGCTAACGGCGCGCGGATCCGCCGCCGGGCCGTGTTCGGCCGCCGACGCGCGCCGACTGGGAGGATGGACGGATGATCATCCTGGCCGGCACGCCCATCGGCAATCTCGGCGACGCGACGCGGAGGCTCGTCGAGGCGCTCGAGAGCACCCGGCACATCGCCGCCGAGGACACCCGCGTCACCATCCAGCTGCTCCGCGCCCTCGGGATCGAGAACCGCCCGCAGCTCTACGCCCTGCACGACCACAACGAGCGCGAGCGCTCCGCCGAGCTGGTCGAGCTCGCCCGCGAGGAGGACCTCCTCGTCCTCAGCGACGCCGGCATGCCGACCGTCTCGGACCCGGGCTACCACCTCGTCGAGACCGCCGTCGCCGCCGGTGTCCGCGTGACCGCCCTGCCCGGCCCGTCGGCCGTGCTGATGGCGCTCGCCGTCTCGGGCCTGCCGACCGACCGCTTCAGCTTCGAGGGCTTCCTGCCGCGCAAGCACGGCGAGCGGGTCACGCTGTTCCGCTCCCTCGTCGACGAGCGCCGGACGATGGTCTTCTTCGAGTCGCCGCACCGCATCGGCGACTCCCTCGCCGATCTGGTCGAGGCGATGGGCCCCGAGCGCCGGGTCGTGGTCTGCCGCGAGCTGACCAAGATGTTCGAGGAGGTCCGCCGCGGTACGGCGGCCGAGCTCGCCGAGTGGGCGGCCGACGGCGTCCGCGGCGAGATCTGCCTGGTGGTCGAGGGCGCTCCCGAGCGCGAGTCCTCCCTCGAGGACGGGCTCGCCGACGTGCTCGAGCGGGTCGCGGCGGGCGCGCGGCTCAAGGAGGCGTCGGCCGAGGTCGCGGAGATCACCGGCCTGTCCAAGCGCGCGCTCTACGAGGCGGCCCTCGCGTCCCGTCGCGGCTGAGCCCGAGCCCTGGTGGCGTCCGGCACCGCTCCGTCACACAGCGGGAGGCCCCGGCGGCGAACCCTAGGATGGTCGCCATGTCCGACGGCGCCTCCTTCTATCTCACGACCCCGATCTTCTACGTGAACGACGTCCCCCACATCGGGCACGCGTACACCGAGGTCGCCGCCGACGTCCTCACCCGCTGGCACCGCCAGGCGGGCGACGACACCTGGCTGCTGACCGGGACCGACGAGCACGGCCAGAAGATCCTGCGCACCGCCACCGCGAACGGGACGACCCCGCAGGAGTGGGCCGACCGGCTCGTGCAGAACTCGTGGAAGCCGCTGCTGTCGACGATCGACATCGCCAACGACGACTTCATCCGGACCACGGAGCAGCGCCACGAGGTCAACGTGCAGAAGTTCCTGCAGAAGCTCTACGACGAGGACGCGATCTACACCGGCGAGTACGAGGGCTACTACTGCGTGGGCTGCGAGGAGTACAAGCAGCTCTCCGACCTCGACGAGGGCACCGGCGAGTACGAGGGCCAGTACGTCTGCAAGATCCACTCGAAGCCGGTCGAGCTGCTCAAGGAGAAGAACTACTTCTTCAAGATGAGCGAGTACACCGAGCGCCTGCTCGCGCTCTACGAGGAGCGCCCCGACTTCGTGCAGCCCGAGTCGGCGCGCAACGAGGTCGTCAGCTTCGTGCGCCAGGGCCTCGCCGACCTCTCGATCTCGCGCTCGAGCTTCGACTGGGGCGTCAAGGTGCCCTGGGACGACTCGCACGTCGTCTACGTCTGGTTCGACGCGCTGCTGAACTACATCACCGCCGTCGGCTACGGCCAGGACGAGGCGGAGTTCGAGCGCCGCTGGCCGGCGACCCACATCGTCGGCAAGGACATCCTCCGCTTCCACGCGGTGATCTGGCCCGCGATGCTGATGGCCGCCGGGCTCGACGTCCCCAAGCAGGTCTTCGGCCACGGCTGGCTGCTGGTCGGCGGCGAGAAGATGTCGAAGTCGAAGCTCACCGGAATCGCACCGGAGCAGATCACCGACACCTTCGGCTCGGACGCGTTCCGCTACTACTTCATGAGGGCGATCACCTTCGGCCAGGACGGCTCCTTCTCCTGGGAGGACCTCGCGGCGCGGTACCAGGCCGAGCTCGCCAACGGCTTCGGCAACCTCGCCTCGCGGGTCATCGCGATGCTGCACCGCTACTACGACGGCGTCGTGCCCGAGCCCTCGGCACTGACCGAGGCGGAGGAGCGCGTGCAGGCGACGGTCGCGGAGGCGGCGGCCGCGGCCGACCGCTCGATCGAGACCCTCGCGATCCACGACGCGATCACCGCCGTCTGGACGATCGTCGACGAGCTCAACGGCTACATCACCGAGCAGGAGCCGTGGGCCCTGGCCAAGAAGGACGAGCGCGAGCGCCTCGGCACCGTGCTCTACACGGCGTCGGAGGGGCTGCGCGCCCTGGCCGTGCTGCTCTCGCCGGTCGTGCCCCGCGCGACCACGGCGCTCTGGGAGGCGCTCGGCGTGCAGGACGCGCTCGGCGCACTCACCGCCCAGCCGCTGCGCGCGGCGGGGGAGTGGGGGCAGCTGCCCGTCGGCACCACCGTCGGCACCCTCGCCCCGCTCTTCCCCCGCATAGAGGTCCCGGAGTCCTGACCCGTCCGCGCCGCTGATCGCGGAGCCCACTCCGCGGGCGCCTTCATGCAGGAGGAGCCCGCTGCGCGGGCGCCGATATGTTGATCGAGTAGCCCGCGCCGCGGGCGTATCGAGATCCACCGTGTGCAGGCGCGGGTTCTCCATCCGCCCGCCGAGGCTCCGCCGCCCCGCCCCGGTAGCCTGGACGCATGACCGACAGCCAGCACGTCCGCGCCCGTGAGAACACGTCCGGCCGTGACCTGACGTACCCGCCGCTGCCCGAGGCGCTCGTCGTCCCCGTCTACGACAACCACACCCACCTCGAGATCAGCGACGGCCTCGAGCCCCTGGACTACCGGGAGCAGCTCGACCGCGCCTCCACGGTCGGCGTCCGCGGCGTCGTGCAGGTCGGCACCGACGTCGAGACCAGCCGCTGGTCGGCCGAGCGCGCCGCGTCCGAGCCGCGCATGCTCGCCGCCGTCGCCATCCACCCCAACGAGGCGCCGGCGCTCCAGGAGCGCGGCGAGCTCGACGACGCCCTCGCCGTCATCGCCGAGCTGGCCACCCAGCCGCGCGTCCGCGCCGTGGGCGAGACCGGCCTCGACTTCTTCCGCACCGGCGAGAGCGGCCGTGCAGCCCAGTTCCGCTCGTTCGAGGAGCACATCCGCATCGCGAAGGAGACCGGGATCGCGCTGCAGATCCACGACCGCGACGCGCACCGCGAGGTGATGGAGACCCTCCGCCGCGTCGGCGCCCCCGAGCGCACCGTCTTCCACTGCTTCTCCGGCGACGCCGAGATGGCGCGGATGTGCGCGGAGGAGGGCTGGTACCTCTCCTTCGCCGGCACCGTCTCGTTCAAGAACGCCGAGTCGCTGCGCGAGGCGCTGGTCGCCACTCCGCGGCACCTGATCCTCGTCGAGACCGACGCGCCGTACCTCACTCCGGAGCCGTTCCGCGGCCGCCCGAACGCGCCCTACCTGATCCCGCACACCCTCCGCTCGATGGCCGCGACGCTGGAGACCGACGTCGGTCACCTGGCCGCCACGATCGCGTCGAACACGGAGCAGGTCTACGGCGAGTGGGGCGGCGAGGTCGGCTCGGAGCCGTTGGAGCCGGTCGGACAGCTGGCGTGACCGGCCGGCACGCGGCGGAGGCGGCGGCCGAGGAGGTCGCCGTCCCGAAGCTGCTCGGACCCGCCGAGATCCGCGATCTCGCCCAGCTGCTCGACGTCACGCCGACGAAGAAGCTCGGCCAGAACTTCGTGCACGACGCCAACACCGTCCGCCGCATCGTCAAGCTCGCCCGCGTGGAGCGGGGCGAGAGCGTCGTCGAGATCGGCCCCGGCCTCGGCTCGCTCACCCTCGGCCTCCTCGAGGCCGGCGCCGGGGTCGTCGCCGTCGAGATCGACGGCCGGCTCGCGGAGCAGCTGCCCCGCACGGTCCAGCTGATGGCGCCCGCCGCCGACCTCACCGTGATCCGCGCGGACGCGATGAAGGTGCTCGAGCTGCCGGGCGAGCCCGTGCGGCTCGTCGCGAACCTCCCGTACAACATCTCGGTGCCGGTGCTGCTGCACTTCCTCGAGCACTTCCCGAGCATCCGCTCCGGCGTGGTGATGGTGCAGTCCGAGGTCGGCCTCCGCCTCGCGGCCGGCCCGGGCTCCAAGATCTACGGCGGCCCGAGCGTCAAGGCGTCCTGGTTCGGCTCGTTCACGACCGGCGGCACCGTGTCCCGGCAGATCTTCTGGCCAGTGCCCAACGTCGACAGCGTCCTCGTCTCGTTCGAGCGCGGCGAGGAGCCGGGCGACGAGACCCTGCGCCGCGCTGTCTTCGCGGTGGTCGACGCGGCGTTCGCGCAGCGGCGGAAGATGCTCCGCCAGTCGCTCGCCGCGCTCTTCGGCGACAGCACGGCCGCGATCGCCGCCCTCGAATCGGCCGGCGTGCCGCAGACGGCCCGCGGCGAGGAGCTCGACGTCGCGGCGTTCACCGCCCTCGGCCGGGCGCTCGACCCGGCGCGGGTGCCGGTCCGCGGTGGCGCGGTGCCAACTGCGACAGGGCCCGAGGACGACGGCGAGAGCGTCGACGAGGATGCCGGCGAGGCCGTCGACGAGAGCGCTCCCGCCGCGGACGAGCGCGGCTCCGCCACCCTGTAGCGTGGTCGCATGGCCCATCGCGCGACGACGTCGAACCGGGTCCACGCGCGAGCGCCAGGCAAGATCAACGTCTACCTGAAAGTCGGCGCCGTCCGCGAGGACGGCTACCACGAGCTCGCGACGGCCTTCCAGTCGCTGTCGCTCTACGAGGACGTCCGCGCGAGCGACGCCCCCGACTTCTCGGTCGAGTTCTCCGGCTCGATCGACACCCGCGGCCTCGCCGTCGACGGGTCGAACCTCGCGATCAAGGCGGCGCGGGCCCTCGCCCGGGCGACCGGCTACCGCGGCGGCGTGCACCTCGAGATCGAGAAGAACGTGCCGATCGCGGGCGGGATGGGCGGCGGCTCGGCCGACGCCGCCGCGACGCTGCTGGCCTGCGACGCGCTCTGGGGCACCGCCTGCACCCGCGAGCAGCTGCTCGGGATCGCCGCCGGGCTCGGCGCGGACGTGCCGTTCTCCTTCACCGGCGGCACCGCGATCGGCGTCGGCCGCGGCGACGAGCTGAGCCCCGCGCTCGCGAAGGGCCGCTTCGAGTGGGTGCTCGTGCTCTCGGAGCAGGGCCTGTCGACCCCCGAGGTCTACCGCGAGCTGGATCGCCACCGCGAGCGGCACCTGCACGACTTCCGGCCGATCTCCGCGACGCCGAGCATCGAGCCGAACGTGCTGCAGGCTCTCCGGGCGGGCGATGCCGCGATGCTCGCCGATGCGATGCACAACGACCTCCAGGCGCCCGCCCTGCACCTGCAGCCCGGCCTCGCGCGGATCCTCGAGCGCGGCGAGGAGAGCGGCGCCCTCGGCGGCCTCGTCTCCGGCTCCGGCCCGACGGTCGCCTTCCTCCTGCCCGACGCCGACGCCGCGCTCGACCTGCAGCTCGAGCTGACGTCCGCCCGCCTGCGCGCCGTCCGCGTCTCCGGCCCGGTCCACGGCGCCCGCCTCCTCTCCACCTGAGGCATGCCGTCGGGGCATGCTGGTCGAGTAGCGGCGCAGCGGCCCACCCATGCTGGTCGAGTAGCCGCGCAGCGGCGTATCGAGACCCACCCGCCGTCCGCAGAGAACGCTCGATCTCGTGGCCTAGAGTGCCGCTCATGGCCCCCAGACGAGTAGCACTGTTCGCGATCCTCACCGGGCTCGTCTCGGCCGCCGTCACCCTCGCCACCGCCGAGCTCGTCGCCGTCTTCACGGGCGCCGGCGGCAGCCCTCTCGTCGCGGTCGGCGGCTTCGTGATCGACATCGTCCCGCCCGGCGTCAAGGACACGGTCATCGCCCTGTTCGGCACCGGGGACAAGCTCGTCCTCCTCGTCTCCCTCGGGATCGCGGTCGCCCTGCTCGCCATCGCCGCCGGACTGCTCGAGTACCGCAAGACGCCGCTCGGCGTCCTGGTCCTCGCCGCCGTCGCCGGCCTCGGAGCCCTCGCGGCCGTCAGCCGGGAGGGCGCCTCCGGCATCGACGCCGCGCCGAGCGTGGTCGGCATGGTCGCCGGCGCGATGGTGCTGCGCGCCGCCTCCGCCCGCTTGCGCGCCTGGGACGAGGAGCCCGCTCAGGGCTCGACCGACCGCCGCTCCTTCCTCCGCCTGGTCGGCATCGCCGGTGCCGCCGCCGTCGTCGCGGGCGTGGGCGCGCGCGTCGTCACCGCCGCCGCCTCCGCCGTCACCGCGGTCCGCGAGGCCGTCGTGCTGCCGACCCCCGCCGCCACCGCCGCGCCGATCCCCGCGACCGGCGTCCTCGACAGCATCGAGGGCATCAGCTCCTACGTCACCTCCAACGACGACTTCTACCGGATCGACACCGCGCTCTCCGTGCCCAGCGTCGACCCGGCGGACTGGTCGCTGAAGATCACCGGCATGGTCGAGGAGGAGATCACCCTCACCTGGGACGAGCTCCTCGCCCTCCCGCTCGAGGAGCACCTCGTCACCCTCTCCTGCGTCTCGAACGAGGTCGGCGGCGACCTGATCGGCACCGCGCTCTGGCTCGGCTACCCGATCCGCGAGCTGCTCGCCCGTGCTCGCCCGACCGCCGGCGCCGACATGGTGCTCTCCCGCAGCATCGACGGCTTCACCGCCTCCAGCCCGCTCGAGGTGCTGACCGACGAGGGTCGCGCCAGCCTCCTGGCGGTCGGCATGAACGGCCAGCCGCTCCCGGTCGAGCACGGCTTCCCGGTGCGGATGGTCGTCCCGGGCCTCTACGGCTACGTCTCGGCGACGAAGTGGGTCACCGAGCTCAAGGTCACCACCTTCGAGGACGACGTCGCCTACTGGTCGACCCGCGGCTGGACCGAGCGGGGCCCGATCAAGGTCGAGTCCCGGATCGACGTCCCCCGCCAGGGCCAGGCCGTTCCGGCCGGCACGGTCGCGGTCGCGGGCGTCGCCTGGGCGCCGCACACCGGCATCTCGAAGGTCGAGGTCCAGATCGACGGCGGCGCCTGGCAGACCGCGCGCCTGGCCGAGGCCGTCACCGCCGACACCTGGATCCAGTGGGTCTACGAGTGGGACGCGATCGCCGGCGACCACGTCGTCCTGGTCCGCGCCACCGACTCCGAGGGCCTGGTGCAGACGCAGGACGAGGCGCCGCCCGCCCCCGACGGCGCGACCGGCTGGCACATGCGCACCGTGACGGTCGCCTGAGCGCACCGCGTCCGCCCGTGGGGATCCGCGGAGGCGGCCCCCGGTAAACTCGGCCCCTATGGCACATCTCCTGGGCGCTGAGTCGCTCCGCCTCGAGTACCCCACGCGGGTCATCTTCGACGACGTCTCCCTCGGTATCGAGGAGGGCGACCGCATCGGCATCGTCGGCCGGAACGGCGACGGCAAGTCCACCCTCCTCCGCCTGCTCGCCCAGCGCATCGAGCCGGACGGCGGCCGGGTCACCCACCGCCGCGGCGTCACGCTCGGCATGCTCGACCAGGCCGACACCGTCGACGAGGAGCTCACCGTCGCCCAGGCCGTCGTCGGCGGCCTCGAGGAGCACGAGTGGGCCGGGGACGCGCGGACCCGCGACGTCATCGCCGGGCTTCTGCGCGACGTCCCCTGGGACGGCGTCGTCGGCGCGCTCTCGGGCGGCCAGCGCCGCCGCGTCGCGCTGGCCAAGCTGCTCGTCGGCGACTGGGACGTCGTCTTCCTCGACGAGCCCACCAACCACCTCGATGTCGAGGGAATCGCCTGGCTCGCCGAGCACCTCAAGCGCCGCTGGGCCGCGACCTCGGGCGGCCTCGCGGTCGTCACCCACGACCGGTGGTTCCTCGACGAGATCTGCACCGCGACCTGGGAGGTGCACGACCGCCTGGTCGAGCCCTTCGAGGGCGGCTACGCGGCGTACATCCTGCAGCGCGTCGAGCGCGACCGGATGGCCTCCACCATGGAGTCGAAGCGGCAGAACCTGATGAAGAAGGAGCTGGCCTGGCTCCGCCGCGGCGCTCCGGCCCGCACGGCCAAGCCCAAGTTCCGCATCGACGCGGCGAACCAGCTGATCGAGAACGAGCCGCCCGTGCGCGACTCCGTCTCGCTGTCGCAGCTCGCCGTCTCGCGGCTCGGCAAGGACGTCGTCGACCTGCTCGACGTCACCGTCCGCTACGGCGAGCGGACCGTGCTCAACCGGATCGAGTGGCGGATCGCTCCCGGCGAGCGCACCGGCGTCCTCGGCGTGAACGGCGCCGGCAAGTCGACGCTCCTGGGTCTCGTGGCCGGCAGCGTGCAGCCGACCAGCGGCAAGGTCAAGCGCGGCACCACGGTCCGCGTCGCGATCCTGGACCAGCAGCTGCGCGAGCTGACCGAGGTGCAGCACCAGCCGGTCCGCGAGATCATCGCCGAGCAGCGCACCAGCTACTCGATCGGCGGCAAGGAGATGACGCCCGGGCAGCTGCTCGAGCGCCTCGGCTTCTCCAGCGCGCAGCTCTCGACGCCGGTGAAGGACCTCTCCGGTGGCCAGCGCCGCCGGCTGCAGCTGCTGCTGATCCTGCTCAGCGAGCCCAACGTGCTGATCCTCGACGAGCCCACCAACGACCTCGACACCGACATGCTCGCCGCGATCGAGGACCTGCTCGACTCCTGGCCCGGCACGCTCCTCGTCGTCTCGCACGACCGCTACCTGCTCGAGCGGGTCACCGACCAGCAGTACGCCGTGATGGACGGCGCGTTCCGCCACCTGCCAGGCGGGGTGGAGCAGTACCTCGACCTGCGCCGCGCGCTGGAGAAGGGCGCGCCCGCGGGCGGCTCGACGGGGGCCTCCGCTCCGGCGCCGTCCGGTCTCGGCGGCGCCGAGCGGCGCACCGCCGAGAAGGAGGTGTCGGCGATCGACCGGCGCCTGCACAAGCTCACGCAGCTCTCCGCCGCGGTGCACGAGAAGATGGCGACCCACGACCCGGACGACTACGACGGCATCCTGGGCCTGAACGCGAAGCTGCGCGAGCACCAGGACGAGGCGGCCGGGCTCGAGCTGCGCTGGCTGGAGCTGTCGGAGCTGCTCGAGGGCTGAGAGCGGCGCAGAACATCAGCTGAGAAGGGTGTGCCTCCGCTGTGGGGGGAGGGACCCCTGTCTCAGCTGATGTTCTGCAGCGGCGTCAGCCGAAGTCGAGCGAGAGCTTGCGGAGCAGCTGCGCCAGCCGCTCCTGCTGCGCGTGCGTGAGGGCTCCGAGCAGCTCCTGCTCGGCGTCAACGAGCCGGGTGATCGCCGCATCCACCCGGGAGAGGCCCGACGGCGTCATCTGCACCAGCACGCCGCGGCCGTCGTTCGGATCGTCGAGGCGCTCGACGAGGTCGCGCTCGACGAGGCGGTCGATCCGATTGGTCATCGTGCCGCTGGTGACCATCGTCGCCTGGAGCAGCTGCTTCGGGCTCATCCGGTAGGGCGCCCCTGCGCGGCGGAGGGCGGAGAGGACGTCGAACTCCCAGGTCTCGAGCTCCGAGCGGCCGAAGGCACTGCCGCGCGCCCGCTCCAGCTGCTTGGCGAGCCGGCGCATCCGGGAGAAGACCTGCAGGGGAGTGAAGTCGAGGTCGGGCCGCTCGCGCACCCAGGCGTCGACGATGCCGTCCACCTCGTCATTCGCGCTCACCCGTCCATTCTGGCGGGTGCGCGCCCCGGGAGTCGCCGGGAACCCCTCGACGGGGACGCCACGGCGACGGCGGGTGCGGGCGGATGGCAGGATGGACGGCGCGCGAGAGCGCGGTCCGCCATGGTGTAACGGCAGCACGGCAGCCTTTGGAGCTGTCCGGTCCAGGTTCGAATCCTGGTGGCGGAGCTCGAGCACCGAGCACCGGTGCCGGACGGAGGAGCACGCGCACCATGGTCGACAGCACGCTCGCGGTGGTGATCCTGGCCGCCGGTCAGGGCACCCGGATGAAGTCCCGCACCCCCAAGGTCCTGCACCGTCTCGCCGGGCGCCCGCTGCTGGGGCACGTCCTCGACACGGCCGCCTCGCTCGACGCCGGCCACGTCGTCACCGTCGTCCGGCACGAGCGCGAGCGGGTCGCCGCCGCGGTCCTGGACCACACGCCCGCGGCCCTCGTCGTCGATCAGGACGAGGTGCCCGGCACCGGCCGCGCCGTGGAGCTCGGCCTCGCCGCGCTGCCGGACGACTTCGACGGGACCGTCGTGGTGCTCAGCGCCGACGTCCCCCTCCTCGACGCCCCGACCCTGCGCCGCCTGGTCGACGAGCACCTCGGCGCGGCGAACGCCCTGACGATGCTCTCCTGCGTGCTCGAGGACCCGACCGGCTTCGGCCGGATCGTCCGCGGCGTCGACGGCGGCTTCGCCTCGATCGTGGAGCAGAAGGACGCCAGCGACGCCGAGCTCGCGCTCACCGAGACCAACGCCGGCGTCTACGCCTTCGAGGCCGCCGCCCTGCGCGCGGTGATCGGCGCCATCGGCACCGACAACGCGCAGCAGGAGAAGTACCTCACCGACGCCGCCGCCGCGCTGAAGGCCGCCGGCCGCGCCATCGAGGCCGTCCCCGTGCAGGACCGCTGGCTCGTCGCCGGCATCAACGACCGCGCCCAGCTCGCCGACGCGGCCCTCGAGCTCAACGCCCGCATCGTCCGCCGCTGGCAGCTCGAGGGCGTCACGATCCAGGACCCGGCCACCACCTGGATCGACGTCGACGCGGTGCTCTCGCCCGACGTCGAGATCCTCCCCGGCACGCAGATCAAGGGGCCGACGGTCATCGCCTCCGGAGCGATCATCGGGCCGGACACGACGCTCGACTCCTGCGAGGTCGGCGAGGACGCGGTGATCAAGCGCTCGGACGCGACACTCGCGGTGATCGGCGCGCAGGCGCAGGTCGGCCCGTTCTCGTTCCTGCGCCCGGGCACCGTGCTCGGCGAGCGCGGGAAGATCGGCACCTACGTCGAGACCAAGAACGCGACGATCGGCGCCGGCTCGAAGGTGCCGCACCTCTCCTACGTCGGCGACGCGACGATCGGCGAGGAGTCGAACATCGGCGCCGGCTCGATCTTCGCCAACTACGACGGGGTGAACAAGGCGTCCTCCGTCGTGGGGTCGCACGTGCGCGCCGGGTCGCACAACGTCTTCGTCGCCCCCGTTAGAATCGGTGACGGAGCGTACACGGGCGCCGGCACGGTCATCCGCAAGGACATCCCCGCCGGAGCCCTCGGCATCACCGTCGCTCCGCAGCGCAACATGGCCGGATGGGTGCAGACCCATCGTCCGGGAACCGCGTCGGCCACCGCCGCCGAGGCCGCCCAGGCGTCGGAGCCCGAGGGCACCGACCGCGCGACCGGAGGAAGCGGAGCACAGTGACGGGCATCACCGCCAGCAACAAGAAGAGCCTGGTCCTGGTCTCGGGGAGGGCGCATCCGGCACTGGCGGAAGCGGTCGCCGACGAGCTGGGCACCGAGCTGGTCACCACCGAGGGGCGCACCTTCGCGAACGGCGAGCTCTACGTCCGCTACGGCGAGTCGGTCCGCGGCGGGGACGTCTTCGTCCTGCAGTCGCACACCTCGCCGATCAACGAGTGGCTCATGGAGCAGCTGATCATGGTCGATGCGCTCAAGCGCGCCTCGGCCAAGCGGATCACCGTGGTCGCCCCGTTCTACCCCTACGCGCGCCAGGACAAGAAGGGCCGCGGCCGCGAGCCGATCTCGGCCCGCCTGGTCGCCGACCTGTTCAAGGCCGCCGGCGCCGACCGCATCATGTCGGTCGACCTGCACGCCGCGCAGATCCAGGGCTTCTTCGACGGCCCCGTCGACCACCTCTTCGCGATGCCGGTGCTGCTCGAGCACTTCCGCGAGAAGCTCGACCCCTCGACCCTCACCGTCGTCTCGCCGGACATGGGCCGCGTCCGCGTCGCCGACATCTGGAGCGACAAGCTCGGCGTGCCGCTCGCGATCATCCACAAGCGCCGCGACCCCAAGGTCGCGAACCAGGTCTCGGTGCACGAGATCGTCGGAGAGGTCAGCGGCCGCGTCTGCCTCCTCGTCGACGACCTGATCGACACCGGCCGCACCATCGCCAAGGCCGCCGAGGCCCTCAAGGCCGCCGGCGCCATCGGCGTCGTCGTCGCCGCGACCCACGCCGTCTTCTCCGACCCGGCCCGCGAGCTGCTCAGCTCCGAGTTCATCGACTCGGTCGTCGTCACCGACACCCTGCCGCTGCCGGAGGAGAAGAAGTGGGACCGCCTGACGATCCTGCCGATCGCCCCGCTGCTCGCCCGCGCGATCCACGAGGTCTTCGACGACGGCTCCGTCACCTCCATGTTCGACGGCGACGCGTAGGCCGAGACCGGAGACGTCCGCGCTCCGCGCGCCACATGCTGGTCGAGTAGCCGCGGAGCGGCGTATCGAGACCCGGCGTCGTCCGCGGGGTGGTCTGCGGACCCGCGTCTGACGGTGGTGGATCTCGAGACGCCCGCTGTGCGGGCTGCTCGATCAGCACGAGCGTCCGCGGTCGGCGGCCTTCGGCTCGCTCGGGGGAGCGTCCGACGCCCTAGCATGAGTGAATGCGCATGCATGGTGATCAGACCCGGACGGGGGGTCTGCTGCGCGCCTCCGAGCTGTCGCGGGCGTCGATCGCCGTGGCCGCGCTCTTCCTGGTCTGGTCGCCCGCCGCGCACGAGGCCGGCTGGTGGCTGCTGCTCGGTCTCGGGCTCGCGGCGGCGATGGCCGTCGTCGGCGCAGTCGCCGACTCCGGCCGCGAGGTGCACGACGGACCGACGGGGGAGTGGCTCGGGCTCGCCGGCCGCGCCCTCGCGGCGTCCGCCCTCGCACTGACCGCCGCCGACTCGATCGTCGGCGCGAGCGCGCGCCCGGTCGCCGTGCTCCTGATCGTCGGCACCACCCTCTTCGTGCTCCGCGGCGGTGCCGTCCCGCCCGGGCTCGCGCGCCTGCTCCTGGGGCTCGTGCTGCTCCTCCTGCTGGCGTCCGCCGTGATCGTCGCCCTCGCGGACCCGGTCGCGGCGCCGTCGGAGACGGTGATCGGCGGTGCGGAGGGTGCCGGAACGGCGGCCGCCCTGCTGCTCGTCCTCTTCGCTCCCGCCTCGCCCGGCGAGACGCCGACGCTCGGCCGCTCGCTGCTCGGGATCGGCATCACGACCGTCGTGGCGGCCGTGATCGGCGTCGGGCTGCTGCTGCTCGTCGGTCCGCAGGAGCTCGCCGATGTCCCGGCCTCGCTCTCCGCGGTCGCAGCCGGGACCCCCGCCGCCGCCCTCGTCGGCATCGCCGCCGTGCTCGCCGCCCTTCTCGCGCTCGTCGCCCTGACCCGGCGCGACGCCTCGGCGCTCGTCCGGCTCGCGGACACGGGCGAGATCCCCGGGCCGTTCGCCCACCGCAACCGCCGCACGGGCGTGCCCGCGGCCGGTCAGCTCGCCGTCTGCCTGGTGTCGGTGCTCGCGGTGGTCGTCCTCGACGCCGACGCCCTGCTCGCGTTCGCGGTGGCGGCCTCGCTGATCGCGCTGATCCTGCGCCGGCTGGACCGCGGAGTCGCCGGCGCGCGCTGGCCCGCGATCGTCTCCGCGGCGGGCGCGCTCGTCCTCCTGCTCGCGCTGCCCTCGGCGACGGCCGCCGCGGTCGCCGTCCTGCTCGCGCTGCTGCTCATCGTCCGCGCCTTCCGGCGCTAGCGGCCCCTAGGCGAGCGCGGCGGTCTCGGCCGGCCGGCTCGGCAGCTGCAGCGCGAGCGGATCCGCCCGCACCCGCCCGAGTCCCGAGCGGACCGCGCCGAGAGCGACCGCCTGATCGCCGAGCGTCGACGGCAGGATCCGCGGTGCCGGGGCGTGCACCTCGCCCACCAGGCGCTCGGAGACCGCCGCGAGCAACGGGCCGGCCGAGGCGGCCAGCGCCCCGCCGACGACGATCAGGGAGACGTCGAGCAGGTTGGCGACGGTCGCGGTGATGGCGGTGAGGCGGTCGATCAGCCGCGCGACGACGGCGGAGGCCAGCGGATCGCCCGCGTCGGCCGCGGCCAGCACCTCGGCGGCCCCGGGCTGCGCCACGGCGTCGAGGAGCGACGCCGGCCGGCCCGCCGCGGCCAGCGCCTCGCGGGCCCAGGTCCGTGCGAGGGCGGCGATGCCCTCCGCCGAGCCGACGCCCTCGACCAGGTCGAGGTAGCGCATCTCGCCGGTGAGCCCGCGGGCGCCGCGCAGCAGCGAGCCGCCGAGCACGATCCCGCCGCCGAGCCGCTCGCCGGAGAGCAGCGCCAGGTAGTCGTCGCAGCCGATCGCCGCGCCGCGCCAGCCCTCGGCCAGCGCGGCGAGGTTCGCGTCGTTGTCGACCACCGGCGACCAGCCGCGGCCGGAGTAGTGGTCCACGAGCCCGGGGTTCATCGCACCCCAGAAGCCGTTGTCGCCCGCGGGGGAGTGGCCGATCGCGTCGACGGGAGCCGGGACGCCGAGGGTCAGCGCGAGGACCTCGTCGTCGGTCACGCCGGCGAGGAGGAGGGCGCGGTCGAGGACCCGGTCGATGTCGGCGACGCGGCGCTCGTGCGGAAGGTCCTCGACTCGCTCGTGATCGACGGGCTCGACGTGCCGCACGAGGGTCTCGCCGAGCAGGTCGGCGACGAAGACGCCGACGCTGTGCTGCCCGGCGTCGACGCCCACGACGACGCCCGCGCGGCGGCGGAGTGCGTACCGGCGCGCAGGCCGGCCCTTGACGTAGTCGCCGGCGGCGCGCTGGTTCTCCAGCTCCTCCAGCCAGCCGAGCTCGATCAGGTCGTCGCAGACGGCGATGACGGTGGAGCGGGTGAGGCCGGTGCGCTCGATCAGAGCGGAGGCGGTCACCGCCTCGCCGGTCCAGGCGCACTCGAGCACGTCGAGCGCGCTGCGCCGGCGCTGGAACGAGCCGGTGCTCACGGAGAGCCTGCTCTCGGACATCGAGTCCCCCTTCCCCTTGACCTCGGCCGGATCGGCTGCAACAGTACATCGCGTACTAGATCTACTACCTAGATTTAGTCACCGAAGCAACTTATCCGCAACCCGGGAGACGACGAAGTGCCCCTCACCACCACCGCCCTCAGCCGGCGCACTCTGCTCACCGCGGCGGGTGCCGGCGCCGCCGCGCTCGGCCTCGCCGCCTGCGCCTCCCCTTCCGGTTCGGGCGGGGTCACCGAGATCACCTTCTTCCAGTCCAAGCCCGAGGTGATCGGCTACTTCGACGAGGTCATCGACCGCTTCCACGCCGCGCAGTCGCGGGTGCGGGTCGTGCACGACTTCTCCTCGAACCTCTCGGCCGGCTTCGTCCGCACCAACCCGCCGGACCTCGGCTGCCTGAACTACAACTTCGAGGTCGCGCGGTTCGTCGAGCGAGGCGCCCTGAGCGACCTGTCCGACATGGCCGAGGCGAAGCGGATCAATCCCGACCTGCAGCCGCTGATCGAGCAGACCGCGTCCTACCCGGGCCGCACCAGCGTGCTGCCCTACTCGCTGATGATGTCGGCGGTGCTCTACAACCGCGAGATCTTCGCCGCGCAGAACCTCGAGGTGCCGACCACCTGGACCGAGTTCCTCGCGGTCTGCGACGCACTGACCGCGGCGGAAATCACCCCGATCTACGGCACCTACAAGGACCCGTGGACCGTCGCGCAGGGGCTGTTCGACTACTCCGTCGGCGGCACCGTCGACCTCGAGTCCTTCTTCTCGCAGCTGAAGGAGCAGGGCGCCGACGTCGGCCCCTCCTCGCCGGTCTCATTCGAGAAGGACTTCGCCGCTCCCGTCGAGCAGATGGTGCAGCTCGCCGGCTACGCGCAGCCGAACGCCGCCAGCCGCGCGTACGGCGACGGCAACCTCGCCTTCTCGAACGGCGAGGCGGCGATGTACTTCCAGGGCCCGTGGGCGCTGAGCGAGATCGCGAAGACCGCCCCGGACCTCTCGATCGGCGCCTTCCCGCTGCCGATGACGGACGACCCGGACGAGCGCCGCGTGCGGGTGAACGTCGACCTCGCGCTGTGGATCCCGGAGGCCTCGACCAAGAAGGCGGCGGCGCGCGAGTTCCTCTCCTTCCTGATGCAGCCCGAGATCATCGACGCCTACAACGCCGACAACAACGCCTTCGGCGTCACCACCGACGCCCCCGCCGTCACCCAGCCCACCCTCGTCGAGCTCCAGGAGTTCTACGACCGGGCGGCGTTCAGCCTCGGCGCCTCGCAGCTCGTGCCGCAGAACATCCCGCTGCAGAACTACGTCCAGGGCGTCGCCCTCGGCTCCGACCCCGCCGCGACGCTCCGCACGATCGACGCCGACTGGGCGCGCATCGCGTTCCGCTCCTAGACCTCCCCGACCACCTCTCAGAGACGAGACACCATGGCCCTCTCCGCCCCCGCCCGCCCGGAGGAGCGCACCGTCGCGACTCCCCGCGCCGCCGTCGCCCCGCGACGGAAGCCGCGCACCGACCGCACCTTCCTGCTCTACCTGCTCCCCGCGCTCGTGCTCTTCACGCTCGCGATCACCCTGCCCGCGCTGATGGGGATCTTCTTCAGCTTCACCGACTCGATCGGCTTCGGCGAGTGGAGCTTCATCGGTCTCACGAACTACGTCGCGCTGTTCTCCGACCCGGCGATCCTCGCCTCCTACGGCTTCACCGTGGGGCTCGCGCTGGTCACGGTGCTCGCGGTCAACGTGATCGCGTTCCTCCTGGCGATCGCGCTCACCTCGCAGATCCGCGGCAAGGTCGCGCTGCGGGCCGTGTTCGTGCTGCCGATGGTCGTCTCGGGCATCATCATCGCGTTCGTCTTCAACTTCCTCTTCTCCAACTCGCTGCCCGCCTTCGCGCAGTCGGTCGGAGCGACGCCGCTGGCCAGCAGCATCCTCGCGGACCCGAATCTCGCCTGGCTCGCGATCGTGATCGTGACCGCCTGGCAGGCCGTGCCCTCCGCACTGCTGATCTACATCGCCGGCGTGCTCTCGATCCCCGGCGACGTCTACGAGGCCGCCTCGCTCGACGGCGCGTCCAGCTGGGGGCAGCTGCGCTCGATCACGCTGCCGCTGGTCGCGGGCTACGTCGTGATCAACCTCGTGATCGGCTTCAAGAACTTCCTCAACTCCTACGACATCATCGTCGGCCTGACCGACGGCGGCCCCGGGACCTCGACCCGCAGCGTCGCGATGACGATCTTCTCCGGCTTCACCAGCGGCGACTACGCCTACCAGATGGCCAACGCCACGATCTTCTTCCTCATCGCGCTCGTGATCGCGCTCGTACAGCTGCGCGTCTCGCGCGGAAAGGCGGCCTTCTGATGACCAGCCAGGTCCCCCTCGCCCCGTCCCTCCCCGGCACCCGCGCCGCCGTCGACGCCGACGCCCGTCGCGGGGGGAAGCGGCGGCGCTCGAGCCTCCTGCTCACCCTCGTCCTCGTGGTCTGCGCCCTCTCGGTGATCGGCCCGCTGTGGGTGACGCTGACGATGGCCTTCAAGACCGGCGCCCAGGCGGTGGACGGCAACGCCTTCTCGATCCCGCTGCCGTTCTCGGTCGACGGCTTCGTCCAGGCCTGGAATCTGACCGACTTCCCCCGCGGGTTCGCCGTGTCGGTCTTCGTCTCGGCGATCACGGTCGGCGGCACCATCGTCCTCTCGGCCCTCGCCGCGTTCGCGATCTCGCGGAACTGGAGCAAGCGCTTCTACCGCTGGTCGTTCTTCTACCTGCTCGCGGCGATGTTCCTGCCGTTCCCGGTGCTCGCGCTGTCGCAGGTCTCGCTCACCGGACTCGTCGGACTCGACAACCCGCTCGGCGTCGCGATCCTGCACGTGATGTTCCAGCTGAGCTTCAGCGTGATGCTCTTCACCGCGTTCCTCCGCTCGCTGCCCGAGGAGCTCGAGGAGAGCGCCCGGCTCGACGGCGCGACCACCAACCAGGTCTTCTGGCGGCTCGTCTTCCCGCTGCTCGCCCCGATGAGCGCGACGGTCGGCATCTTCGCCTTCCTCGCCTCCTGGAACGACTTCATGATGCCGTCGCTGATCACCTCGGACCCGTCGCTGCAGACGCTCCCGGTGCTGCAGAAGATCTTCCAGACCCAGTTCAGCAACGACTACAACGTCGCCTTCGCCTCCTACCTGATGGCGATGGCCCCGGCGATCGTCGTCTACCTGTTCACCCAGCGCTGGGTGATGTCGGGAGTGACTCAAGGCGCCATCAAATGACGCGCTGACGCGCTGCCGCTCCCTCTCCTTGCTGGTCGAGTAGCCCCGGAGGGGCGTATCGAGACCCACGTCATCGAGAGGCCGGCCTCGAAGCAGCAGCCCTGGCGAGGTGGATCTCGATACGCCCGCTGCGCGGGCTGCTCGATCAGCAAAGGGTGCGCGCGGCTCGATGAGCGGAGACGCCGGCCGCGGCCGACCACAGACCAGACCAGACACCACGACGAACGGAAGGACACCCGTGACGGACACGGTACTCACCAGGAGCGGAACGACCGAGGACGCCCAGTGGTGGCGGCAGGCGGCCGTCTACCAGATCTACCCGCGGAGCTTCGCGGACGCGAACGGCGACGGGATCGGCGACCTCGCCGGCATCCTCGAGCGGATCCCGTACCTGCGGGAGCTCGGGATCGACGCCGTCTGGCTCAGCCCGTTCTACCCGTCGGCGCTGGCCGACGGCGGCTACGACGTGGCCGACTACCGCGACGTCGACCCGCGGATCGGCACCCTGGCCGAGTTCGACGAGCTGACCGCCCGCCTGCACGAGAGCGGCATCCGCGTGATCGTCGACATCGTGCCCAACCACTCCTCCGACCTGCACCCGTGGTTCCAGGAGGCGCTCGCCGCCCCGAAGGGCTCGCCCGCCCGGGAGCGCTACGTCTTCCGCGACGGCCGCGGTGAGGACGGCGCCCTGCCGCCGAGCGACTGGGAGTCCGTCTTCGGCGGCCCCGCCTGGGAGCCGGTCGGCGACGGCCAGTGGTACCTGCACCTCTTCGCGAAGGAGCAGCCCGACTGGAACTGGGCGAACCGCGAGATCCGCGACGACTTCCTCGAGACCCTCCGCTTCTGGTCCGACCGCGGCGTCGACGGCTTCCGGATCGACGTGGCGCACTCGCTGGTCAAGGACCTCACCGAGCCGCTCCCCGCGGCCGCCGAGATCGACGGCCAGCGGATCGACGGCAGCCACCCGTTCTGGGACCGCGACGAGGTGCACGAGGTCTACGCCGAGTGGCGCGCCCTCTTCGACTCCTACGACCCGCCGCGCACCGCCGTCGCGGAGGCCTGGGTCGACGCCTCCCGCCGCGCCCGCTACGCGAGCCCCGAGGGGCTCGGCCAGGCCTTCAACTTCGACCTGCTCGAGGCCGACCTCGACGCGGAGGAGTTCCGCCGGCTGATCACCTTCAACCTCGAACTGGCCGCGGAGTCGGGTTCGTCGACGACCTGGGTGCTCTCCAACCACGACGTCGTCCGTCACGCGACCCGCTACGGGCTCCCGCAGAAGGGCGCGGCCGAGACCGCCCCCGCGAAGCAGTGGCTGCTCAGCGGGGGAGCGGAGCCGGTGCTCGACCGCGCTCTGGGGCTCCGCCGCGCCCGCGCCGCCACTCTCCTGCTGCTGGCCCTGCCGGGCTCGGCCTACCTGTACCAGGGCGAGGAGCTCGGCCTGCACGAGGTGGCCGGCATCCCGGACGCCGACCGTCAGGACCCGACGTTCTTCCGCAGCGGCGGCACCGACGTCGGCCGCGACGGCTGCCGCGTCCCGCTGCCCTGGGAGGCGACCGGCGACTCCTTCGGCTTCGGCCCCGGTGGCGCGCACCTGCCCCAGCCCGCCTGGTTCGCCGACTCCTCCGTCGAGGCGGAGGAGCTCGCCGAGGACTCGACGCTCGCGCTCTACCGCAGCGCCCTCGCGCTCCGGCACGAGCTGCAGACCGACGAGAGCCTGGAGTGGCGGGACGCGCAGCCCGGCGTGCTGCACTTCGCGCGCCCGAACGGCTGGCACTCGGTGACCAACGTCGGCGAGGAGCCGGTGGAGCTCCCCGAGGGCGAGGTGCTGCTCGCCAGCGCGCCGCTCGAGGGGCGCCTGCTGCGGCCTTCCACGACGGTCTGGCTGCGCTGATCCGTCGCTCCATCGCTCCGCACGACGAAGGCGCCCCCGCCCGCGGGATCCGAGGATCCGACGGGCGGGGGCGCCTTCTGCGTCTGCACCCGTGGGTGCGTCCGCGGGTCAGTGCGTGGACGGGTCCTGCTCGACCTCGGAGCGGTCGCCCGACCACAGCGTGTGGAAGGTGCCCTCCTTGTCGACGCGCTGGTAGGTGTGCGCGCCGAAGAAGTCGCGCTGGCCCTGCACGAGGGCGGCGGGCAGGCGCTCGGAGGCGAGCGAGTCGTAGTACGACAGCGCGGCGCCGAAGCCGGGGATCGGCACGCCCGAGAGCGCGGCGGTGGAGACGATGCGGCGCCAGGCGGCCTCGCCGTTGGCGACGGCCTCGGCGAAGTACGGGTCCTCGAGCAGCGTCGTGATCTCCGCGTTCTCGGCGTAGGCGTCGACGATGCGGTTGAGGAACTGGGCGCGGATGATGCAGCCCGCGCGCCAGATCTTCGCGACGGCGCCCTTGTCGATCTCCCAGCCGTACTTCTCGGCGCCGGCGATGATCGCGTCGAAGCCCTGCGAGTAGGCGACGACCTTGGAGGCGTAGAGGGCGGCGCGGACGTCGTCCTCGAAGCCGTCGTAGAGGGCGACGGGCGTGGGGCGCGAGGTGACGCGCTTCTGCACGGCGGCGCGCTGCGCGGGCTTGGAGGAGACGGCGCGGGCGAAGACGGCCTCGGCGATGCCGCCGACGGGCACGCCCAGGTCGAGCGCGTTCTGCACGGTCCAGACTCCGGTGCCCTTCGAGCCGGCCTGGTCGAGCACGATGTCGAGGAAGGGCTTGCCGGTGTCGGCGTCGACCTGGCGGAGCACCTCGGCGGTGATCTCGATGAGGTACGACTCGAGGTCGCCCTTGTTCCAGGCGTCGAAGACGTCGGCGATCGCGGCGGGCTCGTGGCCGCCGACCGTGCGGAGCAGGTCGTAGGCCTCGGCGATGAGCTGCATGTCGGCGTACTCGATGCCGTTGTGGATCATCTTGACGAAGTGGCCGGCGCCGTCGGTGCCGATGTGGGTGACGCAGGGCTCGCCCTCGGCGACCGCCGCGATCGAGGCGAGGATCGGGCCGAGAGTCTTGTACGACTCGACCGAGCCGCCGGGCATGATCGACGGGCCCTTGAGCGCGCCCTCCTCGCCGCCGGAGATGCCGGTGCCGACGAAGTGGATGCCGGTCTCGCGGACGGTCTTCTCGCGGCGGATGGTGTCGGTGAACAGCGCGTTGCCGCCGTCGACGATGATGTCGCCGGGCTCGAAGGCGGCGGTCAGCTGCTCGATCACGGCGTCGGTGCCGCGGCCGGCCTGGACCATGATGATCGCGGTGCGCGGGGTCTTCAGCGAGGCAGCGAAGGCCTCGATGGTCTCCGAGGCGACGAAGCCGGCCTCGGGGTGCTCGGTGATCAGCGTCTCGGTGCGCCCGGAGGAGCGGTTGTAGACGGCGACGGTGTTGCCCTCGCGGCTGGCGAGGTTGCGGGCCAGGTTCGAGCCCATCACCGCCAGACCGACGACTCCGATGTTGGCTGTGGCGGTGGGCTGGTCAGACACGGTTCTCCTCGACGTACACGTTCAGGGTTGACGGATCCAGGCTAGCGCCGGGGTCGCACGCGCAGCCGGGAGCGGCCGTGCACGGAGGGGGAACTCAGCGCGCACGGCCGTTCAGGAGGTCAGGCGCCGTGGCCCTCGGGGACGACCTCGGCGGGGATCGGCGGGCCGGGCGGGGTGCCGTCGCCGAACGGGCGGCCGCCGAGCTCCTCGCGGTGCGAGGGGACGAGCCAGCCGGACAGGTCCGGGCCCTTCGGCACGACGCCGGTCGGATTGATGTCGCGCTGCACCTCGTAGTAGTGCGACTTGATGTGCTGGAAGTCGATCGTGTCGCCGAAGCCCGGGGTCGCGAACAGGTCGCGGGCGTAGCCCCAGAGGGCCGGCATCGCCGAGAGCAGGTTCCGGTTGGCCTTGAAGTGGCTGTAGTAGACGGCGTCGAAGCGGGCGAGCGTCGTGAAGAGGCGGACATCGGCCTCGGTGATCGTGGCGCCGACGAGGTAGCGCTGCGTGCTGAGGCGCTCCTCCAGCCAGTCGAGTCGCGCCCAGAGTGCGTCGTACGCCCGCTCGTAGGACTTCTGCGAGCCGGCGAAGCCGCACTTGTAGACGCCGTTGTTGACGTCCTGGAAGACCAGCTCCGCGACCTCGTCGATCTCGTCGCGGCGCTCCTCCGGGTACAGGTCGGGCGCGCCCTCGCGGTGGAACTCCGTCCACTCCCGCGAGAAGTCGAGCGTCATCACCGGGTAGTCGTTGGTGACGACCTGGCCGGTGGGGATGTCGACGATCGCCGGCACCGTGATGCCGCGCGGGTAGTCGGGGAAGCGCGCGAGGAACGCGTCCTGCAGGCGCGGGATGCCGAGCACCGGGTCGACGCCGCCCGGGTCGAGGTCGAAGGTCCAGCTGCGCTTGTCGTGCGTCGGTCCGCAGATGCCCATCGACAGCGCGTCCTCGAGGCCGAGCAGGCGGCGGACGATCACGGCGCGGTTCGCCCACGGGCAGGCGCGCGAGACGACCAGCCGGTAGCGGCCCGCCTCGACCGGGTAGCCGTCGCGGCCGTCCGCGGTGATGCGGGTCGGGATGTAGTTGGTGTCGCGGTGGAAGCCGTTCTTCTCGACGTAGGAGCCGAAGTCGTCAGAAGTCATGCCCGCACGCTAGCCAGCCCGGCTGGGGGCGCGGTAGGGGCGCCCGCGGGTGGCGGCTCGGCCGCGCGGCCGGTAGGGTGGGCAGCTGAACTTCGGCGAGGGATGCCCCGTGCATCCGTGATCGACGCGGTGGAACCAGGTGGAGCTCCGGAAGGAGCGCCGCGGACCTTTCCTCACGCAGACACGCGTTCGAGTCGAAACCCCGTCCGCGGCCCCAGGCCGGGACCCGAGCAGGCGGCGCACGGCGCCGTCCAGGAGAACACCATGGCAGAACTCACCAACAAGGTCGTCGCCGAGGTCCGCACCTCGTTCGGCAAGGGAGCGGCCCGCAAGATCCGCGCCCAGAACAAGATCCCCGCGGTCCTCTACGGCCACGGCACCGAGCCCGTGCACGTCACGCTGCCCGGCCACCAGATCCTCCTGCTGACCCGCAAGGCGAACGCGATCCTCGAGCTCGACATCGAGGGCGTCGCCCAGACGTCGCTGGTCAAGGACATCCAGCGCGACCCGGTCCGCCAGATCATCGAGCACATCGACCTCGCGGTCATCCGTCTCGGCGAGAAGGTCTCGGTCGACATCCCCGTGCACGTCGAGGGCGAGGCCGCTCCCGGCACGCTCGTCTCCACCGAGGCGAACACGCTCTCGCTGGAGGTCGACGCCACGAAGATCCCGCAGAACGTCGTCGTCTCGGTCGAGGGACTCGAGGCCGGCACGCAGATCACCGCCGCCGACGTCACCCTCCCCGAGGGCGCGACGCTGCTCACCGACCCCGAGGCGCTCATCGTGAACGTCACCGAGGAGGTCGAGCAGGACCTGGGCGAGGAGGGCGAGCCCACCACGCCGGCCGAGCCCACCGAGGCCGCCGAGTAGTCGGAGCACCACCCGCACGGACGGGCCCGCCGCGATCGCGAGCGGGCCCGTTCCGCGTCCGGGGGCTGCGCCCCGCGGAAGACGTCGCTGCTGAGCGCATCGAGAAGAGGGAACGAGATGGGCGAGACCTGGCTGGTCGTCGGACTGGGCAACCCGGGCGCGCAGTACGCGCGCAACCGGCACAACGTCGGGCAGATGGTGCTCGACGAGCTCGCGACCCGGATCGGCGGCTCGTTCCGCCGACACAACCGCGCGAACGCCGTGGTCGCCGAGGGCTTCCTCCGCCCCGGCGGACCGAAGCTGATCCTCGGCAAGCCGAACAGCTTCATGAACCTCTCGGGCGGCCCGACCGCGCAGCTGCTCGACTTCTACTCCCTCGCGCCCGAGCGCCTGATCGTCGTGCACGACGAGCTCGACATCCCGTTCGACACCCTGCGCCTCAAGAACGGCGGAGGCCACGGCGGCCACAACGGCATCCGCGACATCCTCGCCGCGACCGACGGCGCCGACTTCCTCCGCGTGCGCGTCGGCATCGGCCGCCCGCCCGGCCGCCAGCCCGCCGCCGACTTCGTCCTCAAGGACTTCGCGGGCCCCGAGCGCGAGAACCTGCCGATCCTGATCGCCGACGCCGCCGACGCCGTCGAGCTCATCGCCGACGCCGGCCTCCAGGCCGCCCAGCTGAAGGTCCACACGACCCCGTAGCGCCGGATCCCGCTACGGGCCGCTGCGCGGATCATGCTGGTCGAGTAGCCCCGCAGGGGCGTATCGAGACCCGGCGTCCTCAGCCCGGAGGATCTCGATACGGCCGCTGCGCGCCCTACTCGATCAGCATGCAGTGGGCGCCCGGCAGGCGGCGACGCGCCCTCCGAGCGTCGCCCCTGTCCTGAACGCGGACCCCATCCGTCAAGAACGGTCGCCTCAGCTACTCCCAGCCGACCACTCCTGACGGATCAAGATCCAGCACCCGGCAGACCAGCCGACCGCCCCGAAGGCGACTTCGAAATCGCGTGCCAAGCGATTTCGAAGAGCCGAACGCAGGACGCTCTGCGGAACGCACCCGGTCGCACAGCCGACTGCGCTGCGCCGGGCGAAGACCGGCGCAGAAAGCGAGCACGTCGGAGGTCGGCAGTAAACTCCTCCGGTGCCTCTCAACCGGATCATCTCGGCGCTCGCGCGCGCCTCCACGTTCGACGACGCTCTCGCGTTCGCGATCCGCGACGCCGATTTCTCCGTGGCCGACGGCCTCCGCGTCCCCCTGCTGGCGGGCCTGCTGGAGCGCCGCGCCGAGGCCGACCGTCCGCAGGCCGCGCTCGTCGTCACCGCGACCGGCCGCGACTCCGAGAACGTCCGCGCCTCTCTCAGCTGCGTCCTGCCGGACGCCGAGGTCGTCGAGTTCCCGGCGTGGGAGACGCTGCCGCACGAGCGCCTCAGCCCGAGCGCCGAGATCGTCGGCCGCCGCCTCGACGCCCTGCGCCGGATGAAGACCTGGTCCGGTGAGAAGCCGCTCGTCGTCGTCGCCTCGGTGCGCGCCGCGCTGCAGCCGGTCGCCGACAACCTCGCCGACATCGCGCCGATCCGCCTGGTCAAGGGCGGCCGCGGCTACGACCTCGGCCGGATCTCGTCCGAGCTGGTCGACCTCGCCTACTCGCGGGTCGACATGGTCACCCGGCGCGGCGAGTTCGCGGTCCGCGGCGGCATCCTCGACGTCTTCCCGGCTGTGGCCGAGCACCCGAGCCGCATCGACTTCTTCGGCGACGAGGTCGACTCGATCCGCGGCTTCTCCGTCGCCGACCAGCGCTCGCTGCCGGGGGAGGCCGACTCCGTCGTGCTGCCGCCGAGCCGCGAGCTGCTGCTCGTGCCGGCCGTCCGGCAGCGCGCCCGGGAGATGCTGCACGAGTTCCCGAGTCTCTCCGCGATGCTCGCGAAGATCGCCGAGGGCATCCCGGTGGAGGGGATGGAGTCGCTCGCCCCCGCGCTGCTGGAGCGCCTCGTCCCGATCTCGCACTACCTCCCGGCCGGCGCCGCGGTGGCCGTGCTCGCCCCCGAGCGGGTCGCCACGCGCGCGATCAGCCTCGCCGAGACGAACCGCGAGTTCCTCCAGGCCGCGTGGAGCGCCGCGACCGCCGGCGCCGAGGCCCCGATCGACCTGGCGTCCGGCGAGTTCATCTCGCTCGGCGCCCTCCGCGACGCCGTGAAGTTCAGCGCCCCCGGCGCCGAGACCCCCGACCACCCGTGGTGGACGATGAGCACCTTCCGCCAGGGTCCCGCCGCCGGCGAGGCCGAGGTGCTGCCGGAGGACCTCGGGATCGATGAGATCCTCGCTGTCCGCGTCGACGGCGAGCCCGTGCCCGGCTTCGGCGGCGCGGTCGAGGGCGCCCTCGCGCATGTGCGCGCCCGCCTGGCGGACGGCTGGAGCGTGGTGCTGACCGCCCCCGGCACAGGCACCGTCGAGCGCACCGACCAGGTGCTCGCCGAGCACGAGGTCGCCGCGCGCATCGTCCCCGACCTGCCGGCCGAGCTCGAGCCCGGCCTCGCCTACGTGCTCCAGGCCAACGTCGACCACGGCTTCGAGGTCGACGGCGCCAAGGTCGCGCTGCTCACCGACACCGAGTTCTACGGCCGCACCGTCGGCTACGACTCCCGCGCCGTGAAGAAGCTCGCCTCGCGCCGGAAGAACGTCGTCGACCCGCTGCAGCTCAGCCCCGGCGACTTCGTCGTGCACGCCACGCACGGCATCGGCCGCTTCGTCGAGCTCTCGCAGCGCGAGGTCTCCAGTGGCGGGCGCAACGCCGTGAAGACCCGGCGCGAGTACCTCGTCCTCGAGTACGCGCCCAGCAAGCGCGGCTTCCCGGGCGACAAGCTGCTGGTCCCGACCGACCAGCTCGACCTCCTCTCCCGGTACGTCGGCGGCGAGGCCCCCGCGCTGAGCAAGATGGGCGGCAGCGACTGGGCGCAGGCGAAGAGCAAGGCGCGCCGCGCGGTCCGCGACATCGCGGTCGAGCTGGTGAAGCTCTACTCCGCCCGGATGGCCTCGCGTGGGCACTCGTTCCCGCCGGACACCCCGTGGCAGCGCGAGCTGGAGGAGGCGTTCCCGTTCGCGGAGACGCCCGACCAGCTGACCGTGATCGACGAGGTCAAGGCCGACATGGAGCGGCCGATCCCGATGGACCGCCTGCTCTCCGGTGACGTGGGCTTCGGCAAGACCGAGGTCGCCGTGCGCGCCGCGTTCAAGGCGATCCAGGACGGCAAGCAGGTCGCGATGCTCGTGCCGACCACCCTGCTCGTCCGCCAGCACCTCGAGACCTTCCAGGAGCGCTTCGCCGGCTTCCCGGTGCACCTGCGCGCCCTCAGCCGCTTCCAGAGCGCGAAGGAGTCGAAGGAGACGATCGAGGGCCTCGCCGACGGCACCGTCGACATGGTCATCGCGACGCACCGCCTCCTCAGCGACAACATCGTCTTCAAGGACCTCGGCCTCCTCGTGATCGACGAGGAGCAGCGCTTCGGCGTCGAGCACAAGGAGAAGCTGAAGGCGCTGAAGAAGAACGTCGACATCCTCTCGATGAGTGCGACGCCGATCCCGCGCACGCTCGAGATGGCGGTCACCGGCATCCGCGAGATGTCGACGCTGGCCACGCCGCCGGAGGAGCGCCACCCGATCCTCACCTTCGTCGGCCCGTACTCGGAGAAGCAGGTCTCGGCCGCGATCCGCCGCGAGCTGCTGCGCGAGGGCCAGGTGTTCTTCGTGCACAACCGCGTCTCGACGATCAACCGGGTCGCCGCGCAGCTCGCCGAGCTGGTGCCGGAGGCACGGATCGCCGTCGCGCACGGCAAGCTCAGCGAGTCGCAGCTCGAGCGGATCATCGTCGACTTCTGGGAGCGCAAGTTCGACGTGCTCGTCTCGACGACCATCGTCGAGACCGGCCTCGACATCCCGAACGCGAACACGCTGATCGTCGACCGCGCCGACAAGTACGGCCTCTCGCAGCTGCACCAGCTGCGCGGTCGCGTCGGCCGTGGCCGCGAGCGCGCCTACGCCTACCTCCTCTACGACGAGATGAAGCCGCTGTCGGAGACCGCGCACGACCGCCTGCAGACGCTCGCCGCCAACTCCGACCTCGGTGGCGGCATGCAGATCGCGCTGAAGGACCTCGAGATCCGCGGCGCCGGCAACCTGCTCGGCGGCGAGCAGTCCGGCCACATCCAGGGCGTCGGCTTCGACCTCTACCTGCGGATGATCGGCGAGGCCGTCGACGGCTTCCGCGGCGAGGTGGCGGAGGGCCAGACCGAGCTGCGGCTCGAGCTGCCGGTCGACGCGCGCATCCCGGAGGAGTACGTCGACAGCGAGCGGCTGCGCCTGGAGGCGTACCAGAAGCTGTCCGCGGCGACCTCGCCGACCGCGAAGGAGGGCAGCGTCGACCTCGTGGTCGAGGAGCTGACCGACCGCTACGGCGAGCTGCCCGAGGCTGTGGAGAACCTCGTCCTGGTCTCGCGGCTGCGGATGCGGGCGCAGCGCGCCGGCCTCAGCGACGTGGTCGCGATGGGCTCGAACGTCCGCGTCGCGCCGGCGCACCTCGCCGACTCGATCCAGGTGCGACTGCGCCGGATGTACCCGACCGCGAAGTACCTGCAGCAGGCGAACGCCGTGGTCGTGCCGATGCCGGTGCACGACGGCGTCCCGCTCGGCGACCGCGCGCTGATCGACTGGGTCGCGAACCTGCTCGACGCGCTCTTCCCCGAGCCCGCCGCCGTCGCGAGCTGACCGCCGGAACCCTCTCGGTCGGGCGGCGCCACCGTTCCGGACGCCGCCCGACGACATCGATCCCGACGGCACCGACCCCCGACGACACCGAACCCCGAACGAAGGACGATCATGACCGCCTCCGACGAGCACTCCGTCCCGCCGCGCATCCCCGCCCCCGACGAGCCGAGCGTTCCCGAGCTCGAGGAGGACGAGACGATCGCCCCCCGCCCCGAGGAGGAGGCCGCCGACCTCGACCGCGCGACCCCCGACCTCGCCCCGCACCCCGAGGGCTAGCCCTCCCCGCGAGATGCCACTTGTGCACGCCTTTCACGGCGTGTCGCGTGCACAAGTGGCATCTCGCGGAGGGGGAAGAACGGGGTCAGTGGCGGGTCAGCTCCACGACCGGGATGGTGCGGGTCGTCTTGGCCTCGTAGCCCTTGAAGCCTTCGGAGGCGTCGGTGAAGTGCTTCCAGCCGGCGTCGCGCTCGGCGCCCTCGAGGACGCGGGCGCGGACGGGGACGGTGCCGTCGTCGGGGGTCTCGATCACGGTGTCGGGGTTCGCCTCGAGGTTGTGGAACCAGGCGGGGTGCTTCGGGGCGCCGGCGGCGGAGGCGGCGATCAGCCAGACGTCGTCGGAGGGGTGCACGCCCATCAGCGGGGCGATGCGCTCCTCGCCGGAGCGCGCGCCGGTGTGGTGCACGAGGACGAGGCTGCGGCCGAAGCCCGCGGTCGTCACCGTCCCGCCGTTCGCGCGGAACTCCGCGATGATCTGCTCGTTGAAGTCGGCCATGCTCGTGCTCCTCGACGTCGGTGTCAGGCGCGGGCGCCGAGGGCGTCCGTCCGCGAGCCGGGGCCGGACGCGGGAGGCGGCTCCGAGCCGCCGACCGCCGCCGCGGGATCCGCGAGCGCGCGACGCCAGGGTAGCTCCGCGGCCCCCACCAGCTCCAGCCTCGAGCGCAGGGCCGCGCGCTCGATCCGGACACCGCGGGCGAGGTCGCTGAGGGCGCGCGCCGAGACGCGGGCCGCCAGGCGCTCGCGGTCGACGGTGAGCAGCGAGCCGAGGAAGCCGCCGAGGACGACCGCGGTCGGGTTGAAGAGGTTGATGTAGGTCGAGAGGCCCTCGGCGAGCAGGTCGACCTGGCGGGCCACCTCCCCGAGGACGGCGGGGTCGCGGGAGGTGCCGAGCGCGATGTCGAGCTCGTCCTGATCGAGGACGCGGGCGCCGAGCACGTCGAGGAGCGAGCGCATCCGGACCTCCGCCTCGAGGCAGCCGTGCCGCCCGCAGCCGCAGAGGCGGCCGTTCGCGGCGACGAGGGTGTGGCCGAGCTCCGCCGCGAACCCGGAGGAGCCCTGCAGGGGGACGCCGCCGATGATCACGCCGCCGCCGATGCCGCTGGCGCCGCCGGTCACGTAGACGACGTCGGCGACGCCCCGCGCGGCTCCGAACAGCGACTCGCCGATCGCGCCGAGCGTGGCGTCGTTGCCGACCGAGACGGGGAGGTCGAGCGCGCGGCTGAGCTGCGACGCGAGGTCGACGTCGCGCCAGCCCAGGTGCGGCGCGCGGTGCACGAAGCCCGAGTCGGCCTGCACGAGGCCCGGCACGGCGACGCCGGCGCCGAGGAGGACGCGATGGGTCTCCCGCTCGGCGCGGAAGCCGGCCACGATGCCGCTGACCACGCGGACGACGGTCGCCGGGCTCGCCGGCTTCGGGGTGTCGAAGCGGACGCGGCGGAGGAGGTCGCCGTGCAGGCCGACCAGGCCGACGATGATCGCGTCGGTGTCGAGGTGGACGCCGACCATCGCGAAGGTGCGGCCGGGGACGACCGTCGCGCTCGGGCGGCCGATGCGGCCGTCGGAGGCGGTGGTCTCCTCCTCCACCCAGCCGACCTCGCTCAGCTCGCCGACGAGGTTGGCGACCGCCGAGCGGTTCAGGCCGGTCAGGCGGCCCAGCTCGGCGCGGCTGATCGGTCCGGAGCGGTGCACCAGGGTCGCGATGGCGGCGAGGTTGTGCCGACGGAGCAGAGCGTTGCTCGATGCTCCGACTGCTCCTGCCATGCTGCTCAGCCTCTCGTCGGCGCGATGGGGCACCGGTCCGGGGATGCGCTCGGGCGCGGGCCCTCCGTGGAGAGAGCACGCGCCCGAGCACGGTGCAGGGAGGAGAGAAGGCTAGCGCCCGCCCGCCCTCCTCTTGTTGAAGATGTCGAACGCGACGGCCAGCAGGAGCACGAAGCCCTTGATCGCCATCTGCCACGCGGCGTCGACGGAGAGGATCGACAGGCCCATGTTGAGCACGCCCATCACGAGACCGCCGATGACCGCGCCGACCACCGTGCCGACGCCGCCCTGGACGGCCGCGCCGCCGATGAAGACCGCGGCGATCGCGTCGAGCTCGTAGTTCTGACCGGCGGAGGCGACGGCGCCGCCCGCGCGGGCCGTGCTGACGATGCCGGCGACACCGGCCAGCGCGCCCATGTTGACGAAGATGAAGAAGTTGACCCACTTCGTCTTCACGCCCGACATCATCGCGGCGAACAGGTTGCCGCCCATCGCGTAGATGTGGCGGCCGAAGACCGTCCGCCCGAGCACGAAGCTGTAGGCGAGGATCAGCACGGCGAGCACGATCAGGATGATCGGCGTGCCGCTGTAGCCCGCGAGCAGCCAGGCGAGGGCCATGATCGCGACGACCGCGACGACCGCCTTCACGTAGAAGGAGGCGATCGGCTCGCGCGGGAGCTCGAGACGGCGCAGCGTGGCGCGGGTGCGCACCTGCTGCACGACGAGGGCGACGCAGACGAGCAGCCCCAGCACGAGGGTGAGCGCGTCGCGGCCGGCGATGCCGCCGAGCACGCCCGGCAGCCAGCCCGCGCCGATCGCGGTGAACTCGGTCGGCAGGCCGTTGATCGTGCCGCCGGTGAGCAGGACCAGGGTGAAGCCGCGGAAGATCAGCATGCCCGCGAGGGTCACGATGAACGCCGGTATGCCGACGAAGGCGACCCAGAAGCCCTGCCAGGCGCCGACGGCGGCACCGGTGACCAGGGCGACGATCACGGCGGCCCACCAGGGCAGGCCCCAGTTGTTCATCGCGATCGCGGAGATGGCGCCGACCATGGCGACGACCGAGCCGACCGAGAGGTCGATGTGGCCGGCGATGATCACCATCACCATGCCGATCGCGAGGATCAGCACGTAGGCGTTCTGCTGGATCAGGTTGTTGACGTTGCCCGGCAGCAGCAGGCGGCCGTTCGTCAGGACCTGGAAGAGCAGGATGATGATCGCGAGCGCGGCGAGGATGCCGTACTGGCGGAGGTTGATGTTCAGTCGGCGCGCCCGCTTGGGCGGCGTCGACGGCGTGCTCGCCGGCGTGCCGCTCGGGGCTGTCGTGGTCGTGGCGCTCATCGGGCCTGTTCCTTTCCGGCGGTCATGTAGTGCATGAGGTGTTCCTGGGTGGCGTCGGCACGGTCGATCTCGCCCGTGATGCGCCCCTCGGAGATGGTGTAGATCCGATCGGCCAGCCCGATCAGCTCGGGCAGCTCGGACGAGATGACGACGACCGCCTTGCCCTGGGCCGCGAGCTCGTTGATGATGCCGTAGATCTCGTACTTGGCTCCCACGTCGATGCCGCGGGTGGGCTCGTCGAGGATCAGCACGTCCGGGCCCGAGAAGATCCACTTCGAGAGGACGACCTTCTGCTGGTTGCCGCCCGAGAGCTTGCCGGTGACGGCGGAGACGCTCGGGGCCTTGATGTTCATCTTCGAGCGGTACGAGTCGGCGACCTTGTACTCGCGGTGCTTGTCGATCACGCCGAGGCGGGCGAGCCGCGAGAGCGCCGCGGCCGACACGTTGACGGTGATGTCGCCGATGAGGTTGAGGCCGTAGCGCTTGCGGTCCTCGGTCGCGTAGGCGAGGCCGTTGCGGATCGCCTCCTCGACGGTGCGCGTCTGGATCTCCTTGCCGTCCTTGAAGACGCGGCCCGAGATGCCGGTGCCGTAGCTGCGGCCGAAGATGCTCATCGCGAGCTCGGTGCGCCCGGCGCCCATCAGCCCCGCGAAGCCGACGATCTCGCCGGCCCGCACGGTGAAGGAGGCGTCCTCGACGACCACGCGATTGATGTCGACCGGGTGGTGGACCGTCCAGTTCTCGACGCGGAGCTTCTCCTCGCCGATCTGCGGATCGCGCGGCGGGAACATGCTGTTGAGGTCGCGGCCGACCATCGCGCGGATGATCCGGCTCTCCGACGCGTCCTCGCCGGCCATCGCGAAGCTCTCGATGGTGCGGCCGTCGCGGATGATCGTCACCGTGTCCGCGATGGCGCGGATCTCCTTCAGCTTGTGGCTGATGATGATGCAGGTGATGCCCTGGCGGCGCAGCTGGTCGATCAGGCCGAGCAGGTGGTCGCTGTCCTCGTCGTTGAGCGCGGCGGTGGGCTCGTCGAGGATGAGGAGCTTCACCTCCTTCGCGAGCGCCTTGGCGATCTCGACGAGCTGCTGCTTGCCGACGCCCAGCTCGAGGATCTTCGTCGCCGGGCTCTCGGCGAGGCCCACGCGGGCGAGCAGCTTGGCCGCCTCCGCGTTGGTGGCGTTCCAGTTGATGACGCCGCGGGTGGACTTCTCGTTGCCGAGGAAGATGTTCTCGGCGATCGACAGGTAGGGGCTCAGAGCGAGCTCCTGGTGGATGATGACGACGCCGTCGGCCTCGCTGTCGTTGATCGAGCGGTACTGCGCCTGGCGGCCCTCGAACTCGATCGAGCCCTCGAAGCTGCCGACGGGGTAGACGCCCGAGAGGACCTTCATGAGCGTCGACTTGCCGGCGCCGTTCTCGCCGCAGATGGCGTGGACCTCGCCCGGCTGGACCGAGAGCGAGACGCCGTCGAGGGCGCGGACGCCGCCGCCGAACTCCTTGACGATGTCGCGCATGATGAGGATGGGACTGGCCAACAGGGCCTCACTTCGTTGTGCAGAGGATGGGCTTCGAGGGGAAGAAGGGGGAGAGGGGCGGGGTGGGGGAGGATCACTCCTCCCCTGCCCCGCCCGACCGATCAGAGTCCGACGTCGCCGGCCGTGAGGAAGCCGGAGTCGACGAGGACCGACTGCACGTCGTCCTTGACGACGACCTGCGGCTCGAGGAGGTAGGACGGGACGACCTTCTCGCCGTTGTCGTACGTCTCGGTGTCGTTGACCTCGGGCTCCTCGCCCGCGACGATCGACTGCACCATCTGGAAGACGCGGTCGCCGAGGGTGCGGGTGTCCTTCCAGACCGTCATCGACTGCTCGTCGGCGAGGATCGCCTTGACGTTGGCCTTGTCGGCGTCCTGCCCGGTGATGATCGGGTAGTCGGCGCCGGGCGCATAGCCGGCGGACTTCAGCGAGGCCTCGATGCCGATCGCCAGGCTGTCGTTGGGGGAGAGCACCACGTCGACCTTCTGGTCACCGGTGTAGAAGGAGGAGAGGCGGTTGTCCATCTCGGACTGCGCCTTGTCCGAGGCCCAGCCCTGGATGCCGATGGAGGCCCAGTCGTCGTCCGAGGCGGGCAACTTGCCGGACGGCACGACGAGCTTGCCGCTCTCGATGTAGGGCTGCAGGACGTCCCAGGCGCCGGAGAAGAAGAACTTGGCGTTGTTGTCGTCGGGGCTGCCGGCGAAGGGCTCGAGGGTGAAGGGACCCGCGGCGTTGGCGAGGTCGAGGGTCGACTCGATGTACTGGCCCTGGAGCTGGCCGACCTTGTAATTATCGAACGTCGCGTAGTAGTCGACGTCGGCGGTGCCGTTGATCAGGCGGTCGTAGGCGATGACGGTCGCGTTCTGCTTCTTCGCCTCGGCGAGGACGGGGGCGAGCGCCTCGCCGTCGATGGCCGCGACGACGAGGATCTTCGAGCCGCCGGCGATCTGGTTCTGGATCTGCGAGATCTGCTGGTCGGTCTTGTTGTCGGCGTACTGCAGGTCGACGGTGCAGCCGTCGCCCTCGAGCTGGGACTGGAGGCCCTCGCCGTCGTTGATCCAGCGCTCGAGGCTGCGGGTGGGCATCGAGATGCCGACGGTGCAGTCGCCTTCGGCGCCCGCGCCGGCAGCGGCGCCGCCCGAGTTGGCGGGGCTGGCGGAGCAGGCGGCGAGGCCGAGGGAGATGATGCCGGCGGCGGCCAGCGTGGTGATGCTGCGGGAGAACTTCATGGAGTGCATTCCTCTCTGAAAGCAGTGTCCGAGGATGAGGACGGCGCGAGAGCGTGCAGGTGGGAGCACGTCGTCGTGTCGTCGCCCGGGAGGGGCGAGGAGCCCCGAGGGGCTTTGTCCACGGAGACAACATATTGCGCGTGCACCGGTCTGTAAAGCGCGAGGGGCGACGGATCGGCGGCGTTGCCGAACCGTGATCTTCCGCTGGTCGATCCCCGCCAGCACTGGGTGAGAACGCTCTCAGCCGGAGGGTGCGGAGCCGCGACGCGCAGCGCCGGTGCGCGCCGTTGCCGCTGAGGCGGGACTCCTCGTCCGCCTCCCGCGTGGCACGGAAGGGGGGCTCCTCCGCCCTGCCCCGGCGAGCACCCTCCTCCTAGGCTCGGGAGTGCGACCGAGCACTGACCACGACGAAAGAGGAACCGCCATGCCCTTCGACTCCCAAAATGACAGCGCAACCACAGCGGGTCTGACCCGTCGGGCCGGTCTCGCCGCCGCCTGGTCAGCCCCCGTGGTCGTCGCTGCTCTGAGCGCCCCGGGCGCCTCCGCTTCGACCGTGACCCCGAGCGGTGCGCCCTGGCTCGGCGTCTTCCTCGCACCGGATCGCGCGGTTCCCGGTGCGTTCGCCCTCGTGGTGCGGGTCGGCGGGCCCGCGGCGGAGTTCGGGACGCCGCTGACGTTGCCCGTCGACTCCCGCGTCGACATCGTCTCGGAGCACGACGTCGCGTCCTGGGGAGACGGCATCGTCTCCGACGGTCCGCGCAACGCCCACGTTCCGATCGCCGCCGGCGTCTACCGGACCAACGTGGCGACGAATCTCCGCGACGGCTCGACCTTCGTCGTCGGCGACCTGATCAGGCAGCCCGCGGTCCCGAGCGTCTTCACCCCGCTCCCCTCCGGAACCTTCGCCGTGACGGCCACCGTGACGCAGGGCCCCGTCTACCCGGGGGCGGAGGAAGCGGTCTTCGCAGCGCTGGGCAGAACCAGCAGCAGCGCCCCGATCACGGTGTGACGCGGAAGGCGGGGACCCCGGAACAGGAGCTGAGCTCGTTCCGGGGTCCCCGCCTCCGTCTGCGCCTTCTGCGTCGTCAGAGCCAGCGGCGCAGCTCCGGTCGCTCCAGGACGGCGGCCGGCGTGCCGTGCCGGGACCGCAGGACGCGGATCACGGCGCTCGTCGCGGAGATCCGCGAGCAGGTGGTGGAGAAGCCGAGGACGATGCCCGACAGCAGCGCCATCACCGGGTACTCGTCGATGAGCTGATCGGCCGACCAGTACATCAGCAGCGTCGCGAGCGAGGCGAGCGCGGCCGGCGCGGTGAGGATCCCCGCGATCAGCGCGACGCCCAGCCCGATCTCGACGAGCGGGGTGACGAAGCCGAAGAGACCGGCCTGATCGTGCAGGATCGTCGACGCGAAGAGCTGGAAGTAGTCGGGCACTCGCCCGTTCTCCGCGGCGCCGTCGGCGACGAGGAGGATGTCGGAGGCTCCGAATCCGGATCGCAGCTTGATCGCGCCCTCGTTGATCCAGAGCAGGCCCAGGGCGACGCGGACGGCGGTGCCCAGGGCCGCGGCCGCCCAGCGCCACCCGGGCCGCGTCACGAGAGCTTCGCCGCGCCGAAGACGGCCTTCGCCTTGTCGCAGTGCACGACCACGTAGGTGTAGTCGGCGGCGTCGCCCACGTCGAAGCTCTGGGTCTTCGTGTCGTAGGAGACCGGGCCCAGCTCGACTCCGGCGCTCACGGCCTTCTCGTCGGTCCCGTTCGTCAGGTAGAGGTGCAGGTCCGGGCCCTCGTCGGAGGAGAAGCCGCTGAGGTCGACCGTCTTTCCCGACACGGTCGCGGTGCCGGCGACCTTCTTGCCGTTGAGGCCCTCGAACGCGCCTTCGCGGCTCTCGCCGGCCGGCGCGACCGTCGACGGCGCCGTGGTCTTCGCGGCGGCGGAGCTGGAGCTCGTGGACGACTGCGAGGCGGTTCCGGTGGCCGGCGCGCAGCCGGTCAGGACGCCGGCCACGAGGACGACTCCGGCGATCGCCTTGGGGAGCAGGTGACGGGACATGGGGTGTTCCTCTCGTTCTGGCTCTCCGGGTCGGGGTGACCGGGAGAGCGGAAGGGCGACCGGAGGGGAGCCGGTCGCGACCTCGGGCGGGCCGCAGCGGAGTGTGGGAACGGCGCGGCCCGCCCGAGGAGTGCGGGAAGGGTCAGTTGACCTTCGAGATGGCGCAGGACTTGAAGCCCGAGTTCGCGTTGACCTGCACGTTGTAGGAGTGCCCGGCCTCGAACGTGTAGCCCGATCCGACCGGGCAGGCGTACTGCTCACCCGGTGAGGCGACGTCGCTCTGCGCGGAGTAGCCGTTGATCAGCACCTGCGAGGTGGTGAAGGACTTCTTCCCGCCGCTGAAGATCGAGTCGAGGCTGCTGCTGTTGATCACGTACGGGGTCGCGGGGTTCTTGGCGGACGCCGAGGTGCCGAACGACTCGTTGGCGCCCGGGCTCAGTGCCGAGCCCCACTTGTTGCCGAAGATCCAGTACTGACCGTCGACCACGAGCGTGGCCGAGGCGTAGGCGCCCGAGTCGGGGCTGTCCGGGCCGGTGTTGCTCACCTGGAGGAGGAAGTACGGAGCCGGTGCCGGCGCGGCCGCCCCGAAGAGCGCGACGCTGAAGGCGCCGGGGACGGCCGAGGTGTCTCCCCAGGCCGCGGGCGCGTAGTCGTTGTTGAGCGACCACTGCATCACGCCGGTCACGTGACCGTAGAGCTCGGGCTTCGCCTTCATCGCCTTCCACTGCGCGGCGAGGTCGGCGAGCACCGCGGCCTGGTCGTAGGCGGCGGCGCCGGATCCGCCGAAGACGTTGTTCGCGGTGCCGCTGGCGCCGGCGTTGCTGACCTGGCCGATCACGATCCTCGTGCCCTCGCCGATGCACAGCGAGGTGGCGGCGGAGCAGTCGGACCGCACCGCGCTGTTCAGCGCGCGGGCGATCGTGCTGAAGAAGCCGGGGTCCTTCTCGGCGGCGCCGCCGACCGTCCAGCCGCCGGTGTTGTAGGTCTGGGCGAGCAGGTAGTCGACCGTGCCGCTCTTCAGGAGCGGACCGAACTGGTCGTTCGCGCCGTCGTGGACACCGGAGGTGAGGGTCAGGTTCGTGGGCGCGGCCGGGTCCACCTCGGTCCCGCTGCTCAGGTAGACCTGCGGTGCGACGGCGAGGGAGAGGCCCGCGCCCTTCACGGTCGCGCCGAGGGCGCTGATCGTCGGAGCGTCGATGCCGTTCTCGAGGTCGAGGTCGACGCCCGTGATGCTCCCGCCGCTGAGCTTCGCGTTGTAGTCCTCGATCTGCGCGAGCAGCCGGGAGCCGACGGCGCTCGCCGTGCCGGCGTTCACGGTGTCCCGGGTGACGGTCTGCCCGCCGAGGCTGAGCAGGTTCACCGTGCCCTTCGCCTCCTGGTCGATGACCTTCTGCATCGCCGCGAGGGTCGCGGGATCCGCCGTGCTGCTCGCCGGGTCGGCGAAGGCGAACACGATCACGTTCGAGGCGGCGATGCCGGCCGGATCGATCTGCGCCAGCGAGCCGGTCGCTCCGAGCTGGAGGTAGGAGACGCGGAGGTCGGGGACGGCGCTCGCGGTGTCGGCGACGGCGGCCGGTGCGGCACCGCCCACGGCGACGGCGCTCGGAACGGCGACAGCGGCGGCGAGGGCGGCGGCGGCCAGGAGGCGGCGGAGTCGTGGTCTCATTCTCGGGTGTCCCTTTCGTGGGTGGGGAGGGCGAGCGACGGTCGCGGCGGACGACGATCTGAACCGGCCTCGTGGGCGGCAGAGCGGTTTTCGCGGGGTCGACATCGATGGTGAGCCGACCGCGCGGCGTCCCGAAATCTCTGGCACGGATCATCGGAGATGACGGGAACGGCTGATGAGGCTCGGTGATCCATGTCCGGAACCTGAAAGTGCTCTTCGTTCATGAGGACGTATATAAAGGTCGATGCTTGCGTATAGAAAGACATCCATCCGCGGAAAGACGGGGAATCGAAGATGGCGGAGATCAGCTGATCCGGCGGGGAATCACTCAATTGGCGCCGGACTTGAATTCGGCGCCCTCTCTCCTGTTACACTCACCGCTCGGTCACCCCGCAGCAGTCCCCGTTCAGCGTGCGGATGAGCAGGTTGTGGCTTTGAGAATTCACATGTCCTGCCGTCGCGGACGTGTGGCGAGTGGATCCCGTTCCGGGCGCTCGTAGCCGATCCTCGAGATGAAACAGCAGTGATGAAAGAGACCCTCCCGTCCACGGACTCCCCCCTCAGGCCGAGCTCGCCCTGCCGCATCGATCGGCAGCGCTTCAGCGGTCCGGGCGCCGAGAAGGCGATCAGCGAGTGGATGGGAGTCGGTGAATTCCATCCGCGCAGTCGAGAGGCGTTCGAGGCGGAGTCGGAGCGAGTGGTCATCGATCAGGTGAGTGCTCAGCGGATGACCGCGCGCGCCAATTACTTCACCTCACCGGATTCGAGTTCCCTCGGATTCCCGAGAAGCAATCGCATCGAGATCGTGGCGCTGATCGAGGGCGAGTGCTTCATCTCCGTCGGCACTCAGCGCTATCGCCTCACGCGGGGCTCCATCGCCATCGCGGGCGGCGGTGAGCCGGTGTCCTCGGAGACCTACGACGTGACCGAGTGCATCTTCATCAGCATTCCGGTCGATCAGCTGAGCGAGCGCTTGCGGGCCTCCGTCCCGCTCTACGGGCTGGAGGTGATCTCGCCGCCGCGACTGATGCGCCTGTTCCAGACCCTCTCGCACGAGCTCGCCTCGCAGGACTCGATCTCGCCGGACGCGTTCCGCGCGCAGCTCGCGCAGCTGACCGGACTGATCGAGGCGTCGCTCGCGAACCGGTCGCACCTCGCCGTCGGCGACCTCGATCGGATCAAGCTCTCCCGGGAGCACGTCGAGGGCTACGTGCGCGACCACCTCGCCCAGCGCGATCTCACCGTCGGCACCCTGGCCGAGGTCTTCCACACCAGTCCCCGCACGATCCACCGGCTCTTCGCGAGCGACGGACCGACCCTCTCCGAGTACATCCGGACCAGTCGCCTGACGGCGCTCGCCGCGGAGATCAGCGCGGCCGACAACCCCGACGGCTTCGAGGTGCTCGCCGCCCGGTGCGGACTGCACGAGTACGTGACCGCCGCCCGGCTCTTCCGCAAGGAGTACGGCCTGACCATGCGCCAGTTCTGGAAGGCGTACCGCCTGCGCTGAGGCTCGCGGCGCACCTCGGGCTCGTAGAATCAGCCTCGGCTCGCCGGAACGCCGCGATCGTGCGTGCCGGAGCCGATCTCGCGAGCCGAGGGTGGGGGCCGGAGCATGACGAAGGGCCGCCTGCGCGTGCTGCTGGGAGCCGCGCCCGGCGTCGGCACGACGTCCACGATGCTCGAGGAGGGCGGCCGCCTCGCCGCCGAGGGCCGCGACGTCGTGATCGCGGTCGTCGAGACGCACGGCCGCGCCGAGACCGCCGCGAGGATCGCGGGCCTCGAGGTCGTCCCGCGGCGCGCGGTCCTGCACCGCGGTGCGCGACTCGAGGAGATGGACCCGGTGGCGGTGCTCGCCCGCCGACCGGACATCGCGCTGGTCGACGAGCTCGCGCACACCAACGCTCCCGGCTCGTCGCACCGGAAGCGCTGGGAGGACGTGGCGGAGCTCCTCGACGCCGGCATCACCGTGCTCACGACCGTCGACATCCAGCACATCGCCTCGCTGAACGACGTCGTCGAGGCGATCACCGGGGCGCGGCCGCACGAGACGATCCCCGACGCCGTGCTCCGCGCCGCCGACCGGATCGAGCTCGTCGACCTCGCTCCGCAGGCGCTGCGCGACCGGCTCGCCGCGGGCCGCGTCTTCCCGCCCGAGCGGATCGACGCCGAGCTCTCGCACCGCTTCCGCCTCGGCACGCTCACCGCGCTGCGCGAGCTGGCACTGCTCTGGCTCGCGGACGAGGTGGACAGTGCGCTCCGCGACTACCGCGGCGAGCACGGCATCGACAGCACCTGGGCCGCCCGCGAGCGCGTGGTCGTGACGCTGACCGGCGGCTCGGAGGGCGAGACTCTGCTGCGCCGCGGTGCGCGGATCGCCGCGCGCGCCTCCGGCGGCGACCTGCTCGCCGTGCACGTGCTGACGCCGGACGGACTGCGGACGCCGCGGCCCGAGGTGCTCGCGGCGCAGCGCGCGCTCGTCGAGTCGCTCGGCGGCAGCTACCACCAGGTGGTCGGCGAGGACGTGCCGCGCACGCTCGTCGCGTTCGCCCGCTCCGTGGACGCCACGCAGCTGGTGCTCGGCGTGAGCCGGCGCAGCCGCCTCGCCGCGGCGCTCACTCCGGGGATCGGCGCGACCGTGATCCGCGAGTCGGGCGACATCGACGTCCACATCGTCAGCCATTCGGCCGCCGGTCGCGCGGCGGTGCTGCCGCGCCTCGGCGGAGCGCTGACGCTGCGGCGCCGGCTGCTCGGCACGGCCCTCGCGCTGGTCGGCGGGCCGCTGGTCACCTGGCTGATGGCGAGCCTGCGGAGCGACGAGTCGATCACCAGCGACGTGCTCTCGTACCAGCTGCTCGTCGTGCTCGTCGCGCTGGTCGGCGGGCTCTGGCCCGCGCTGTTCGCGGCCGTCCTCTCGGGGCTGACCCTCGACTACTTCTTCGTCGATCCGCTCTACACGGTCTCCGTCGACGAGCCGCTGCACGAGCTCGCGCTCGCGCTCTACGTCCTGAACGCCGTGCTGGTCAGCGCCGTGGTGGACAGGGCGGCCCGGCGCTCCCGCGCGGCGAAGCGGTCCGGAGCCGAGGCGGAGCTGCTCGCGACGATCGCGGGCGGGGTGATCCGCGGCCAGGGTGCGCTGCAGGCGATCCTCGAGCGCGCGCGCGAGGCGTTCGGCCTCACCGGCGTCCGGCTGGTGCGGGACGGCACGGTGGTCGCCGCGGACGGCGAGCCGACGGCCGCGAGTGAGCCCGTGCGGATCCCGGTGGGCGCGCAGGCGGAGCTCGAGCTGCACGGCCGCGAGCTGGAGGGCAGCGAGCGGCGGCTGCTGCAGGTGGTCGCCGCGCAGCTCGACTCCGCGCTCGAGCGGGAGGCGCTGAGCGAGACGGCGAGCTCGCTGGCTCCGCTGGCCGAGACCGATCGGATGCGCAGCGCCCTGCTCTCGGCGGTCAGCCACGACCTGCGCCGGCCGCTGGCGGCCGCCACCGCCGCCGTCTCGGGGCTGCGCTCGCGCGACGTGGAGTGGAGCGACGGCGACCGGGCGGAGCTGCTCGCGACCGCGGACGAGAGCCTCACCACCCTGGGCGCGCTGGTCACCGACCTGCTCGACGTGACCCGGCTCGAGGCGGGAGTGCTCGCCGTGTCGCTCGCGCCGCTGGACGCGGCCGATGTCGTGCTGCCCGCTCTCGACGAGCTGGGGCTCGGCCCGGGGGAGGTCGACCTCGACCTGGATCCGGCCGGGCCGGAGCTGCTCGCCGACGGCGTGCTGCTGCAGCGGGTCGTGGTGAACCTCCTGGCGAACGCGGTGCGCTATGCGCCGCAGGGGACCCGGGTGCGGGTGTCGACCAGCGTCTTCGGCGGCACGGCGCAGCTCCGGATCGTCGACCACGGCCCCGGGATCGCGCCCGAGCGCCGGGAGGAGGTCTTCGTGCCGTTCCAGCGTCTGGGTGACGACGACAACACGACCGGGCTGGGGCTGGGGCTCGCGCTGTCGAAGGGGTTCACCGAGGGGATGGGCGGGACGCTCGAGGCCGAGGACACCCCGGGCGGCGGGCTGACGATGGTGGTGACGCTGCCGGTGGTGGCGGACGACGCGGCCGCCCGGACCGATGCCGCCCAGACCGATGTCGCTGAAACCTATGCCGCCGAGCTGCGGGCCCCGCGCACCGATGCTTCGGGAGGAGCCGCATGAAGATCCTGATCGCCGACGACGACCCGCAGATCCTGCGCGCGCTGCGGATCACCCTGACCGCCCGCGGCTACGACGTGGTCACCGCGGGCGACGGGACCGAGGCGATCAACCGTGCCATCGACGAGCGGCCGGACCTCTACATGATCGACCTCGGCATGCCGCGGCTCGACGGGGTCGAGGTGATCCAGGCGCTGCGCGGCTGGACGAGCGCGCCGGTGCTGGTCGTCTCGGGGCGCACCGGGTCGGCGGACAAGGTCGGTGCCCTCGACGCGGGGGCCGACGACTACGTGACCAAGCCGTTCTCGATGGACGAGGTGCTCGCGCGCATCCGGGCCCTGTCGCGGCGCGTGCAGCCGGCCGAGGGCGAGCCGACGGTCAGGATCGGCGACGTGACCGTCGACCTCGCGGCGAAGAGCGCGATGCGCGACGGCGCAGCGGTGCGGCTCACGCCGACGGAGTGGCAGGTGCTGGAGATCCTCGTGCGGAACGCGGGCAAGCTGGTCACCCGGCGCTCGCTGCTCGACGAGATCTGGGGGCCGACCCACGTGACCGACACCGGCTACCTCCGGCTCTACCTCGCGCAGCTCCGCAAGAAGCTCGAGCCCGATGCCGCGCACCCGCGGTTCCTGCTGACGGAGGCGGGGATGGGCTACCGCTTCGTGCCGGGCGAGGACGCGGCGGCGCGGTAGGCGCGCAGACGGACACCGGTCGGCCGGGATGCACAGCCCGGCGCCGTCGGCCCGGCCGGGGCTGCGGAACGAGCTCTCGGTGACGGCGGATCTCGATACGCCCGCTGCGCGGGCTACTCGATCAGCATGGATCGCGGGGCCCATCGAGACCCGTCCACCGTCGGTAGGCGTGACGGTGGATCACGGGACGCCCGCTGGGCGGGCTGCTCGATCAGCGTGCAGGGCGCTCGGGCTGCTGTCGGAGGCGCGGGGGACAATGGAGGGACCCCAGGAGAAGGAGACCACCGTGGATCAGCCGCGCATGAACGTCGAGTCGTTCAACCTCGATCACCGCACCGTCGCCGCGCCCTACGTGCGCCTGGCCGACGCGAAGACGCTTCCGGCCGGGGACCACCTCGTCAAGTACGACGTGCGCTTCACCCAGCCCAACCACGGCCACCTCGAGATGCCGACCGTGCACTCGCTCGAGCACCTGTTCGCGGAGAAGTCGCGCAACCACTCCGACCGCGTCGTCGACTTCTCGCCGATGGGCTGCCAGACCGGCTTCTACCTGATCCTGCAGGGCGAGCCCGAGCTCGCCGAGGTGCTGGACCTGGTCGAGTCGACCCTCCGCGACATCACCGAGGCCACCGAGGTCCCCGCCGCCAACGAGACGCAGTGCGGCTGGGGCGCGAACCACTCGCTCGAGGGCGCCCAGGACGCGGCGCGCACGTTCCTCGCGGAGCGCGACCAGTGGGAGCAGGTCACCGCGTGAGCGCGGTCGAGGCGATCGTCCTCGTCGCGATGGACGAGGAGGCCGAGCCGTTCCTCGCGGCGGCGGGCGGCGCCCCGGAGCCCGTCGCCGTGGGCAACGCCCTGCAGTGGTCGATCGAGGTCGGCGGCCACCCGGTGCTGCTCGTGCGCACCGGCGTGGGGCTCGTGAACGCGGCCGGCGGGCTGACGGCGGCGGTCCTCCGGATCGGTGGCGCGCCGCTGGTGATCAGCGCCGGGTCGGCGGGCGGGCTCGGAGCCGAGGTGCGCGTCGGCGACGTGGTCGTCGGCGACGAGTACGTGCAGACCGATGCGGACGCGCAGGCGTTCGGCTACGCGATGGGGCAGGTGCCGGGGATGCCGGCGCGCTACTCCGGGCACGCGCCGGCGCTCGCCGTCGATCTCGACGCGGCGATGCCGGACGGCGCGGCGATCACGGTGCGGCGCGGGCTGATCGTCTCGGGCGACGTCTTCGTCTCGGGCGATCACGTCGCGCGGGTGCGCGGACTGTACGACGGGGCGCTGGCGACGGACATGGAGTCGGTCTCGCTCGCGCAGACCGCGTACGTGCATGGGCTGCCGTTCGTGTCGGTGCGCGGCATCTCGGACCTCTGCGAGCCCGGGTCGTTCGAGGCGCACGTGGACGACGCGGCGGACCGCTCGGCGGCCGTGGTGCGGGCGCTGCTGGACGCGGTGGGGTGATCCGCGGCGCGGGGCGGTCCGCGGAGCCGGTGTGCCGGGGGTGGTGGGTCTCGATACGCCCCTTCGGGGCTACTCGACCAGCATGAACGGAATGCCGCGCGTCCTCTCCCTCACGGACGAGACGCCGACCAGTGTGATGACAGCACTGCGGGGCTGCTCGATCAGCACGGGGGCAGCGACTCGTTCGGATCTCTTTCACGGGGATGTCGATATCGGCGGGCGCCGTTCGACGGGATAGTAGGAGGGCGCAGAGGGCGCCCGCGAATCCCGAGGAGACCACCGTGAAGTACATGCTGATCATGCGCGCGACCGATGCCGCGAAGGCCGCCTACGAGGCGATCCCGTTCGACGAGATCATCACCCGGATGGGGCAGTACAACGAGGCGATGATCACCGCCGGCGTCCTGCTCGCCGGCGAGGGCCTCTCCGACGACGTCGCGACCTCCGGGTTCGTCGTCGACTTCTCCTCCGAGCCCGCCGCGATCACCGACGGCCCCTACGGCGAGACGCACGAGCTGTTCAACGGCTTCTGGATCATCCAGGTCTCCTCGAAGGAGGAGGCGAAGGAGTGGGCGCTGCGCTGCCCGCTCGTCCCCGGCAACACGCTGGAGGTGCGCCGCGTCACCGACGAGAGCGACTTCGCGGACTTCGCCGACAACGAGTACCTCCAGAAGGAGGCCGGCTGGCGCGAGGACGAGAAGGCCCGCGCCGAGAACGGCTGACATGACGCCGGCGCCTCCCAGGGAGGAGATCCGGGCGCGGGTCGACGCCGTCTGGCGGATCGAGAGCGCGCGCATCGTCGGGACGCTCGCGCGGGTGACGGGCGACGTCGGCCTGGCCGAGGACCTGGCGCAGGAGGCCCTGGTCGAGGCGCTCGAGCAGTGGCCCACGACCGGCGTCCCGCGCAACGCCGGGGCCTGGCTGACGGCCGTGGCGAAGCGGCGGGCGATCGACGGCTGGCGGCGGCGGACGGCGCTCGACGACCGCTACCGCCTCCTCGCCCGCACCCTCGAGGAGAGCGTCGACGACGAGTGGCGGCCGATCGAGGACGACGTGCTCCGGCTGGTCTTCACCGCCTGCCACCCCGTCCTCTCGCGGGAGGCGAGCATCGCGCTCACGCTGCGGCTCGTCGGCGGGCTCGGCACGGAGGCGATCGCCCGGCTGTTCCTGGTGCCGGTCGCGACCGTGCAGCAGCGGATCGTCCGGGCGAAGAAGTCGCTCGCGGCGTCGGGCGTGCCGTTCGAGGTGCCGGACCCGGCGGAGTGGCGGGCACGGCTCGACGCGGTGCTCGGGGTCGTCTACCTGATCTTCACGGAGGGCTACGCCGCGACGTCGGGCGATCGCTGGCTCCGCACGGAGGTGGCGGGGGAGGCGCTGCGGCTCGGGCGCGTGCTCGCCGCGCTGCTCCCGCGCGAGCCCGAGGTGCAGGGGCTGCTCGCCCTGATGGAGCTGCAGGCCTCGCGGTTCGCGGCGCGGACGGCGCCCGACGGCTCGCCGGTGCTGCTCGAGGACCAGGACCGCACCCGCTGGGACCGCGGGCAGATCGAGCGCGGCCGGGAGGCGCTGCGCCGCGCCGACCGCGTAGGCAAGGGCCGCGGGTCCTACGGGCTGCAGGCGGCGATCGCCGAGTGCCACGCGATCGCGCCGAGCGTCGCCGCGACCGACTGGGAGCGCATCGTGCTGCTGTACGAGATCCTCGGGCGGGTGTCGCCGAGCCCGGTCGTCGAGCTGAACCGCGCCGCCGCGGTGTCGATGGCGACCGGTCCCGCCTCCGCGCTGCTGATCGTCGACCGGCTCGCGTCCGAGGGTGCTCTGCGGGCCTCGCACCTGCTGCCGAGCGTGCGGGGCGAGCTGCTCGCGCGCCTCGGCCGGCGGGAGGAGGCGCGCGCCGAGCTCGCCGTCGCCGCCGCGCTGGCCGGCAACGAGCGCACCCGCGCCCTGCTGCTGGCGCGCGCCGCGTCGCTCTGACTCCGGCGCCCCGACTCCTCAGAAGTTGTCGTAGCGGGTGGTCGAGTACGACAACTCTCGGAGAGCGGAAGAAGTGACGGGAGTCGAGGGTGCACCCGCGGTCCGAAAGTTGTCGTCGCGGGTGGTCGAGTACGACAACTTCTGGAGAGTGCAGGGAGTGAGGGAGCGGAGGGGCGTCCCGCGGCGCGCGGGTCAGCGCTCGGTGACGACGCCCGCCTCGACGTGCCAGTGGCGGGTCAGCTGCACGGTCTCGAGCATGCGGCGGTCGTGGGTGACCAGCAGCAGCGTGCCCTCGTAGGCCTCGAGCGCCTGCTCCAGCTGCTCGATCGCGGCGAGGTCGAGGTGGTTGGTCGGCTCGTCCAGCACGAGGAGGTTCGTGCCGCGCGCCTGCAGCAGCGCCAGGGCGGCGCGGGTGCGCTCGCCGGGCGAGAGCTCGCCGACGGGGCGCGAGACGTGGTCGGCCTTGAGGCCGAACTTGGCCAGCAGGGTGCGCACCTCGGCGGTCGGCCACTCCGGCACCAGCGCCTCGAAGGCGTCGGCGAGCGGGACGTCCGAGGCGAGCATCGCACGCGCCTGGTCGATCTCGCCGATGGCGACGCTCGCGCCCAGCGAGGCGCCGCCCTCCTCCGGAGCGGAGCGGCCCAGCAGCAGTGACAGGAGCGTCGACTTGCCGGCGCCGTTGGGGCCGGTGATGCCGATCCGGTCGCCGGCGTCGACCTGCAGCGAGACGGGGCCGAGGGTGAAGGTGCCGCGGCGGGCCACCGCTGCGTTCAGGGTCGAGACGACCGAGCTCGAGCGCGGGGCGCTGCCGATCGTGAAGGCGAGCTGCCACTCCTTGCGCGGCTCCTCCACCTCCTCGAGCCGGGCGATGCGGCTCTCCATCTGGCGGACCTTCTGGGCCTGCTTCTCGCTCGACTCGGCCGAGGCCTTGCGGCGGATCTTGTCGTTGTCGGGCGCCTTCTTCATCGCGTTGCGGACGCCCTGGCTCGACCACTCCCGCTGGGTGCGGGCGCGCGAGACGAGGTCCTCCTTCTTGTCCGCGAAGTCCTCGTACTTCTCGCGGCGCTGGCGGCGGGCGGTCTCGCGCTCCTCCAGGAAGGCGTCGTAGCCGCCGCCGTAGACGGTGGTGGTGCTCTGCGCGAGGTCGAGCTCGAGCACGCGGGTGACGCTGCGGGCGAGGAACTCCCGGTCGTGGCTGACGAGCACCACTCCGCCGCGCAGGCCGCGGACGAACGCCTCGAGCCGCTCGAGGCCGTCGAGGTCGAGGTCGTTGGTGGGCTCGTCGAGCAGCACGACGTCGAAGCGGGAGAGCAGGAGAGCGGCGAGGCCGACGCGGGCCGCCTGGCCGCCGGAGAGCGAGGTCATCAGGGAGTCGGCGGAGACGCCGCCGGTGGGGCCCGTCGGGTCGAGGGCGAGGCCGAGGTCGGCGAGGACGACCGGGGTCCGCTCGTCGAGGTCGGCGGCGCCGCTCGCCAGCCAGCGGTCGAGGGCGAGCGCGTAGCGGTCCGCGATGCGGCCGTCGGGGTCGGGCTCGGCCAGCGCGGAGGCGGCCGCATCGAGCTCGGCCGAGGTCTCCGCGGCGCCGGTGCGGCGGGCGATGTAGCCGGCGACGGTCTCGCCCTCGCGGCGCTCGTGCTCCTGGGGCAGCCAGCCGACGAACGCGTCGCCGGGCGCGAGCACGACGCTGCCCTCGAGCGGGGCGGTCTCGCCGGCGAGGATGCGCAGGAGGGTGGACTTGCCCGCTCCGTTCGCGCCGACGACGCCGACGACGTCGCCCGGGGCGACCGTGAGGTCGAGGCGGTCGAACAGGGTGCGGTGCGCGTAGCCTCCGGAGAGGCCCTTGGCGACGAGGGTGGCGGTCACCGGTCCAGCGTAGGCGGGCGGGCCGCCGGCACCGGCCCCCGGTCGCTAGACGCTCTGATTGCACGCGAGTCTAGGATGGCCGGATGAGCGAGACGACGGTCCGGGGCGGCGCCGGCTACTGGTACCCGGACGATTCCTCGACGCGACGTGCCGTCGAGGTGCTCAGCGCGATGCGCGGGTACCGCGTCTCCGAGGTGGCGATGCGCCGCCGCACCCGCGAGAAGATGGCGATGGGCGAGACCGACCTGATCGCGATCCAGTTCCTGCTGCGGCGCCAGCGCGAGGGCGACCTCGTCAGCGCCAAGGATCTCGCCGCGCACCTCTCGATCTCCTCCGCGTCGACCACCGTGCTGATCGACCGGCTCGTCCGCAGCGGGCACCTGGTGCGGAAGCCGCACCCGAGCGACCGCCGCGGCATCGTCGTCGAGGCGACGGTCGACAGCGATCAGGAGGTCCGCGAGACGCTGCAGGAGATGCACCGCCGGATGCTCGAGATCGCGGAGGACCTCGACGCGGGCGAGGCCGAGGTCGTCGTCAATTTCCTCCGCCGGATGGGCGCCGCGGTCGACGAGATCGACGCCGCCGCAGACGACGAACCCGAGAAGTAGCTAGACCTTCTAGTAAAGAGCCGGACTAGGGATAGGCTGGCGTCATGGGTCAATTCCTCTACGGCACACCGCCGGCCGTGATCGAGATCGAGGACCGGACCCTCGCCCACCTGCAGATCGTCGTCTACGCGAAGTTCCGGCGCGACGAGCGCTTCAGCCTCACCCTCGACTCGATGCCCGAGGGGGCCCGCGGCCGCCACTCGTTCTGGATGAACCCGAACATCGCGCTGCAGTTCCACTTCGCCGGCAGCCGCCAGCCCACGATCAACCCGTCCTGGGTCGAGGTGCTGATGGACGCGGCGAACGGCGGCGGCGGGCTGCGGCTGCTGCCCGAGCCGCACGCCTGATCCGCGCCGCACGCCTGCTTCCGAGCGTCGTCAGGCATCGCCGCGCCCTGCACGTCTCCTAGGGTGGATCCGTGCGCCCGGGGGTGGGCGCGACGAGGGGGAGCACATGCGCGCACGAGTTCTGGGAGGCGCACTGCTCGCGCTGGTGGCCGCGGGGGTGCTCACCGGCTGCTCCGCGCCGGCTCCGGCGCCCACGGTGACGGTCTTCGCCACGGCGACGCCGACTCCCGATCCGACCGTCACGGCCGCCCTTCCGCAGTCGACCGCCACGGTGTTCGTTCCGGTGCCGGAGGCGACCGTCACCTTCACCCCGAACGACGTGCCCGTGATCCCCGAGACGGCCTTCGCCGTCGACAACGGCGCGATCCCGGGAGCGAGCGGGGAGCCGACGACGAACGGCGCGGGGGACATCGTGACCTACACCGTGGTCGAGGGCGACTCGTTCTTCGACATCGCCCAGCGCTTCGGGATCCCCGTGCAGCAGCTCCTGCGGATGAACCCCGGGGTCGCGGGGGCGGGCGAGGCGGTCTACATCGGCAACGTCATCAACCTCGACGCGAACTACCTGGGCTGACCGCCGGCGCCGGTCCGATCGCCGGCGGGCCCCGGGCGCTACTCCGACTTCGGCAGCAGGTGGAAGGCGAGCGCGAGCGACGCCGAGATCATCAGGATCCCGCCGAAGAAGAGGAAGCCGGCGAGATCGGGCAGCAGGAACGAGTTGCCGAGCACCAGGATGCCGCCGAGGAAGAGCACGAAAGAGAGGACGACGCCCAGACCAGTCATGCCCTCATCGTACGGGGCGCGGGGCGCGAAGGGCGCCCGGCCTCAGGGCAGCAGGAGCGCTCGCAGCTCGTCCGCGCCGGAGGCCACCGCGATCGTGCCGACCGCCTCGAGCGGGGAGCCGTAGCCCCACTCGACCATGATCGTCGGCACCCCGTGCGCGGCGGCACCGTGCACGTCGTGCTCGCGGTCGCCGACCATGACGGGCGTCGAGAGGTCGACGCCGATCTCGCGGAGGCGGCGCAGCGCCTCCTCGACGACGTCCGCCTTCGCGCTGCGGACCTCGTCCTCGGAGGCGCCGCAGATGATCGTGAAGTGCTGCGCGAGGCCGTAGTGCTCGAGGACCCGGCGCGCGGCGGACTCCGGCTTCGAGGTGGCGAGCGAGAGCGGGACGCCGGCGGCGGCGATGCCCGCCAGCAGCTCCGGCAGGCCGGGGTAGACGCTGGAGTCGAAGAGGCCGCCCGCGTTGTAGCGACGGCGGTAGACGACGAGGGCGGCCTGCGCCTCGTCGACGCTCATCCCGCCGAGCTCGCGGAACGCGTCGAGCAGCGGCGGTCCGACGTAGGCGAGCAGCTCGACGGGCGTGGGCACCGGGCGGCCGAGCTCGACGAAGGTGTCGACGAGGGTGCCGGTGATGCCGGGCGCCGAGTCGGTGATCGTGCCGTCGAGATCGAAGAGGATGCAGCTCCAGGTCGCCTCGATGCCGGGCTGCGCGTCGGGCGCGAGAGTGGTGTCGGACATGGCGGGCTCCTGCCCTCGGAGGGACGTCGTGATCCCGGCGGTGTGCCCCGTCGGGGGGAACACTCTACGGTGCCGGGGCGTCGAGGGACTGCTCGATGAACGACCGGGCGACGACCTGGGCGATCGAGCCGGCGTCGAGCTGGACGGCGACGAAGTCGGCGGTGCGGATCAGTGCGAACGCCTCTCGGCCGGGCAGGACCAGCATCTGCACGCGCGGGTGCTGCTGCCGGGGGACGGCGGCGCGCAGCTCGTCGGTCGAGGTGAACAGCGGGAGCACCTGCTCGCCGGTGGTCGTCGCGACCACGCGCACGTGCGGCACGCCACCGGGCTGCGAGCCGGTCACATCGACGACGAGCGAGCCCTCGAGGCAGGCGGCCAGGAGGCGCTCGACCCCCTCCGCGGTCGCGTCGGCGACCAGTGCCTCGAGCGCTTCGCGGGCCGCCGTGTTGCGGTACGGGCCGGGTCGCGACGGGCGGGCAGGGGGTCCGTTCCTCCGGGGCATGTCTTCACGGTATCCGGGTTCGCGCCATCTCTCGAATCAGTCGCGACAATCGCGCGCATTCGATGTCCGACTGCGCTATACGACGGTTGCCGGAGAGATGAGCCGATTCTCAGGCCGATTTCGACGCTTATCCTGAGTATCGGCGCAGATGACGACGGAGAATCGGGCGAATGGCGCCGATAAGTGCTCGACCGCCGACAGGAAGGGGTAATGTCTCCTCCTGTCAGTGACATCCAGGAGGAAAAGTGGCCCAGAAGATCACGCTTGTCGACGATATCGACGGAACCCCTATCGACTCCGGTGACGGCGGCACCGTCCGCTTCAGCATCGACGGAGCCAACTACGAGATCGACCTCGGTCCGGACAACATCGCCGAGCTGCACTCCGCGCTCGAGAAGTTCGTCTCGAACGGCCGCCGCGTCGGCTCGCGCCCCGCTGCCGCCACGTCGGTCGCCTCGGCGTCGAAGAGCGACCCCAAGCAGCTGAAGGCCGTCCGCGAGTGGGCGAACGCCAACGGACACCAGGTGTCCGACCGCGGTCGCATCCCCGCCGAGGTCCAGGCGGCCTACGCCGCCGCTCACAAGTAGAGCCGCGCCGGGCGCACCGAGAGGTCGCGCCCGCATCGTCGAAAGGCCCCGTCGATCCGTCGACGGGGCCTTTCGCGTGCTGTTCTCCGCGACCGCTCGTGGATTCTCGCAGAGCCCCTGGAAAGGGGGACGCGAGCGCTAGAAGAGGCGCGTGTGCGAATCGTCGACGCCGCGCATCGACTCGTAATCGAGCACGACGCAGCGGATTCCGCGGTCCTGCGCGAGGGTCCTCGCCTGCGGCTTGATCTCCTGCGCCGCGAAGACTCCGGTGACCGGAGAGAGGTGCGGATCGCGATTCATCAGCTCGAGATAGCGGGTCAGCTGCTCGACGCCGTCGATCTCTCCTCGGCGCTTGATCTCGACCGCCACGGAGGCGCCGCTCGAATCGCGGGCGAGGATGTCGACCGGTCCGATCGCCGTCATGTACTCGCGCCGGACGAGGGTGTGGCCCTCGCCGAGCAGATCGATCTGCTCGGCCAGCAGGCGCTGCAGGTGCGCCTCGACGCCGTCCTTGATCAGGCCGGGATCGACGCCGAGCTCGTGCGCCGAATCGTGCAGGACCTCGTGGATCGAGACGACCAGGGCGTCGCCGGTCTTGCGGTGCGTGACCGTCCACTGCTCGTGGACGCCGGCCGCCCGGGCGTCCTCGTCGGGCTCGCCGGTGCTGAGGATGCACGGGGGGCTCATCCAGTTCAGCGGCTTGTAGGAGCCGCCGTCCGAGTGCACGAGGACGCTGCCGTCGGCTTTGACCAGCAGCAGTCGGGTGGCGAGGGGGAGGTGGGCGCTGAGACGGCCGGTGTAGTCGACGGAGCAGCGCGCGATGACGAGACGCACCCGTCGAGGATAGACGGGGGCGGTCGGGGGCGGTCGGACGGGTGGGTCTCGATACGCCCCTGCGGGGCTGCTCGACCAGCATGAAGGGGTCCGGCGGACTCCCCATGACGGGTGAGGCCGCGGCCTTTGCTGATCGAGTAGCCCTCGCAGAGGGCGTATCGAGATCCGGCGATGTCGGCAGGGCGGAGTGCAGGCTCGTCGTGCTGGGGCGGTGGGTCTCGATACGCCCCTGCGGGGCTGCTCGACCAGCATGCAGTGGGCCCCTGCGGGGTCGGCGCGCGTCAGGCCATGCGGAGGACGTTGCCGGTGACGCGGCGGCCGGCGGGGGAGACGAGGTAGGAGACGAGGTCGGCGACCTCGTCGGGGCGGGCGACGTCGAAGAAGGCGTCGTTCGCGGCGACGGCGGCGTGGACGTCGTCGGTGACCCAGCCGGTGTCGGTGACGGGCGGGTGGACCGCGTTGGCGGTGACGCCGAGCGGGCTGAGCTCGAGCGAGGCGGAGATCGTGTAGTTCACGAGGGCTGCCTTGGCGGCGCCGTAGGAGACCTCACCGGGGAAGCCGCGCTCGCCGCCCGAGGTGAGCGTGACGATCCGGCCGCCGTGGCCGCCGCGGCGCTCCAGCCGCTCGGCGAGCTCGGCGATCAGCAGTGCGCCGGCGCGGGCGTCGATGTCGAGCACCCGGTCGATGCTCGCGGCGTCGACCCGGCGCTGGGGGCGGCCCATCCAGTCGTTCGGGCGGGTGCGGAAGGTGTCGATGACGGAGCCGGTGGCGTTGTGCACGAGGACGTCGACCGGGCCGAGCGACTCCTCCGCGGCGTCGAGGAGCAGGGCGGCGGAGGCGGCGTCGCGCAGGTCGGCGGAGACGGCGCGGGCGCGGCCGCCGGCGGCGCGGATCCGCTCGGCGACCTGCTCGCCGTCGGTGCGGTGGGCGAGACGCTGGCGCTCCGGCTCGTACTCCGGCAGCTCCTCGGCGAGGAAGGCGACCAGCACGGACAGACCGTCGGCGGCGAGGCGCTCGGCGATCGCGGCGCCGATGCCGTGGTTCGCCCCGGTGACGACGGCGACGCGGCAGGGCTCGAGGCCGGGGGCGCTCACGCGCGCGCGCCGTCCTGCACGCGCTCCGCGGGCTCCTTCTGCGGGCGGGCGGCGGGCGAGGCGAGCCCGGCGAGGACGACGAGCGCGAGCACCAGGAACAGCGCGTTGAGGAGGCCGAAGTGCTCGCCGAGGAAGCCGATCGCGGGCGGGCCGACCAGGAAGGCGACGTAGCCGAGCATCGCGACGGCACTGACCCGGGCCGCAGAGTGCGGGCCCTCGGCCGCGGCGGACATGCCGACCGGGAAGCCGAGCGAGCAGCCCAGCCCCCAGGCGACCGCTCCGGCGATCACGAGGCCGTCGACCGGCGCGAGGATGAAGAGCAGGATGCCGACGATCGCCAGCCCGGCGGACGCGCGGAGCACGGGCACGCGGCCGAAGCGGTCGAGCACGGGGCCGCCGAGCACCCGGCCGACGGTCATCGCGGCGACGAAGACGCCGAAGACGACGGCGGCGGTGGTCTTGTCGGTGCCGTGGCCGTCCACCATGGCGAGGGTCAGCCAGTCGTTGGCCGATCCCTCCGCGAAGGCCATGCCCAGCATGATCAGGCCGATCAGCACCAGGCGGCGGTCGCGCCAGACGCCGAGCGAGGCGGCGACGCGCTCGCGGACCGGTGCCTTCGCGACGACGGCGACCCCGGAGGTGTCGAGCTCGTCGCGCACGGGGACGAAGCGGATCGCGACGGAGACGGTGATCACCACGACGACGGCGACGCCCGAGAGGTGCGCGGCGACCGGCACGGCGAGCGCGGAGGCGGCGGCGCCGAGGATCGCGCCGAGGACGGTGCCGAGGCTGAAGAAGGCGTGGAAGAGCGGGAGCAGGGTCTTGCCGAAGGCCTTCTCGTTCGCGGAGCCCTCGACGTTCATCATCACGTCGACCGCGCCGTTGCCGAAGCCCAGCAGGACCATGCCCGCGAAGGCGAGGGGGAGTGCGCCGAACGCGTCCGCCGCGAGGCCCAGGAGCGCGAGACCGGAGGAGCAGACGACGAGTCCGGCGACCATGCCGCGGCGGGGGCCGAGGGCCGACATGATCGCGGTGGAGAGGCTGAGGCCGACGATCGCGCCGATCGACATCGAGAGGATCAGGAGGCCCACGCCGGAGGTGGGGAGCTGCAGCTCGTCGCGGATGGCGGGGGTGCGCGAGACCCAGGTCGCGATCGAGAGGCCGCTCAGCACGAAGATCGTGAAGACGGCGTTGCGCCACGCGACGAGCTGCGGGCGGCTGAGGGCGGAGGTCGAGGGCATGCGGGGTCCTGGCTGATCGCGGGGCGGTCGTGGGGGCCTGATCGACGATGATCGAATCGATTCGATGCGGGCCGGTCTAAGCTATCCGGAACGCCGGGACCGGTCAAGGACGGGTCGCCGGGCGCCGGCCCTCCGGGTCGGGGACGAGGAGCACCGTGGAGTCGAGCAAGGCCGTGGAGTCGAAGAGCGGCGGATCGCCGACGTCGCGCCCGACCCTCGCGCGGGTCGCGAGCCGGGCGGGCGTGTCGCCGTCGACGGCGTCGCTCGTGTTCAGCGGCTCCGGACCGGTCGCGGCGTCGACCCGCGAGCGGGTGCTGCAGGCCGCCGCCGAGCTCGACTACGCCGGACCGGATCCGCGGGCGCAGTCGCTCCGGCGTGGGCGCTCGGGGATCGTCGGGGTCGTCGTCGACGAGCGCGTGCTGCACGCCTTCCGCGACCCGATCAAGATCGCGATGCTCGACGGCATCGCCGACGTGCTCGGCGGGGCCGGCGCGGGCATCCTGCTGCTCACCGAGACCGAGGGCGGCTCGGGGCTGCTGGCGACGGCGCCGGTGGACGCGATGATCCTGGTCGGCTGCAGTCCCTCCGTCGACGACTCCGTGGCGGTGCTGCGGCGCCGCGGCGTGCCGGTCGTGGTGGTCGAGGGGGTCTCCGACCTCGGCGCTGCGGTCGTCTCCCTCGACAACCGGGAGGCGACCCGGACGCTGGCCGAGCATCTGCGGGACCTCGGGCACGAGCGCGTCGCCGTCGTCTCGCTGCCCTTCGCGAAGGACCGCCGCCGCGGCCCGATCCCGGCGGACTGGCGCTCGAGTCCGAGCATCACGGCGGTCGAGCGACTGCTGGGGGCGCAGGACGTGTTCGGCGACCTGGAGGTCGTGGCGGCGGGGGCGAGCACGGTCGACGAGGGGGTCGCCGCCGGGCGGGTGCTGCTCGATGCCGCCCAGCCGCCGACGGCCGTGATCGCGCAGAGCGATCTGCTGGCGGCCGGGGTCGTCCTCGCGGCCGAGCAGCTCGGGCTGCGGGTGCCGGCCGAGGTGTCGGTGGTCGGCTTCGACGGAGTGCAGGTGCCGGGGCTCGCGGCCGAGTACGACCTGACGACGATGGTGCAGCCCGCGGTCGAGAAGGGCCGGGCCGCGGCCCGCGCCGTCCTCGCGCTGATCGCCGGCGACGAGGCCGAGCCGGTGCGCTTCACCTCCGTCTTCCACCTCGGCACCACGAGCGCGCCGCCGCGCTGACTCCCTCCGCGAGATGCCACTTATGAGCGGATTCTGCGGCGTGTCGGGCTCATAAGTGGCATCTCGCGGGAGGGGGTGGACGCGGGGGTCACCCGGAGTTGTGCACAGGGTTGTCCACAGGGTGTTCGAAACTTCGTTCGAGGGTCAGCGGAGCCAGACGTCGCCGCGGAAGCGGAGGCCGAGGGTGAGCGCGCGGGCGCCGAGGAAGCCCGCGGCGTAGGCGATCCAGAGGGCCAGGAGGCGCCAGTCCTCGGGCGCGAGGGGCGCGAGGAGGGCCAGCGGGGCGAGGACGGCGAGGTTGACGAGGCCGCTCAGCGCGAGGTAGCGGCCGTCGCCGGCGCCGATCAGCACGCCGTCCAGGACGAACACGAAGCCGCCGAGCGGAGCCGTCAGGCCGACCACGACGAGGGCGGCGGGGAGCAGGCGGAGCACCTCGGGGTCGCTCGAGAAAACGAACGGGAGCACTCCGCTCGTCGCGACGATCGCCGCTCCGAGGGCGACTCCGGCGCCGATTCCCCAGGTCACACAGCGTTTCGCGACCGCTCGGGCGCGCGCCGGGTCGCCCTCGCCGAGGAGGCGGCCGAGCAGCGCCTGCGCCGCGATCGCGACCGCGTCGAGCGCGAAGGCGACGGTGGAGAAGAGCGTCATGGCGACCTGGAAGGCGCCGAGCTCCTCCGCGCCGAGCGAGCCCGCGACCGCGACGGCGAGCAGGATGGCGGCGCGCAGGGAGGCGGTGCGCAGCAGCAGCCAGCCGCCCGATCCGGCGGAGGCGCGCAGCCCGGCCGGGTGCGGGCGCAGCGGCGCTCCGACGCGGCGGGCGAGCCGCAGGGCGATCACCGCGTAGGCGCCGAACATGCCCCACTGGGCGATCACCGTCCCCAGGGCGGACCCGGTTATCCCCAGGCCGGCGGGGTAGATCAGCACGGCGTTCAGGGCCGCGTTCACCGCGAATCCGCCGCCCGCGATGATCAGCGGAGTGCGGGTGTCCTGGAAGCCGCGGAGCAGGCCGGTCAGGGCGAAGACGCCGAGCATCGCGGGGATGCCGGCCATGCTCACCGAGAGGTAGCGGACGCCCGCGTCCGCGACCGCGGGCTCCGCGCCGAAGAGGCCGATCAGGGCGGGAGCGGCGATGGCTCCGGCGACCGCGATGACCGCGCCGAGGGCGAGCGCGAGCCAGCCGCCGTCGATGCCGGCCGCGACCGCGCGGCGCTCGTCGCCCTCGCCGAGCGCGCGGCCGACCCGGGGAGTGGTGCTGTAGGCGAGGAAGACCATCAGGCCGACGATCGTCTGCAGCACCGCTCCGCCGAGGGCGAGGCCGGCGAGCGGCACGGCGCCGAGGTGGCCGACGAGGGCGGAGTCGGTGAGCAGGAACAGCGGCTCGGCGATCAGCGCCCCGAGCGCAGGCACGGCGAGTCGCAGGATGCTGCGGTCGAGGGTGCGGCGGTCGGTGGTGGTCACCCGCTCGACGGTAGCGGGGCGGGCGGGGTGCGCGGGCGGGGTCGGCGGGCGGTGGCTACGGTGGAGGCACCCCCGGACGGAACGAGCACCATGGCATCCCGCACTCCCCGCCTCGGCCTCGGCCTGGCCGCCGTCGGGCGACCGGCCTACATCACCGCCGGGCGCGACGGCGATCTCGGGCCGCCGGAGGGGCGCAGCGTCGACGCCCTCCGCGCGCGGTCGCACGAGCTGCTCGACACCGCGTGGGGTCTCGGCGTCCGCTTCTTCGATGCCGCTCGGTCCTACGGTCGCGCCGAGGAGTTCCTCGGCGGGTGGCTGGCGGAGCATCCGGAGCGGCGCGCCGAGCTGACCGTCGAGTCGAAGTGGGGCTACGAGTACGTCGGCGGCTGGGCGATGGACGCTGAGGTGCACGAGCGCAAGGAGCACTCGGTCGCGATGCTCGAGCGCCAGTGGTCGGCGACCCTCGCGGCGCTGGGGAGCGCGCCGGACCGCTACCTCGTGCACTCGATCACGCCGGAGAGCCCGGCGCTCGTGGACCGGGCGCTGCTCGACCGGCTGCGCGGGCTCGCCGGGTCGGGCGTCGCGGTCGGGCTGTCGACGAGCGGGCCGGAGCAGGCGCGGACGATCCGGCTCGCCCTGGCGATCCCGGACTCGCCGTTCAGCACGGTGCAGACGACCTGGAACCTGCTCGAGCGCTCGGCCGGGGCGGCGCTCGCCGAGGCGCACGACGCGGGGTGGACCGTGGTGGTGAAGGAGGCGCTCGCGAACGGGCGGCTGGTCGGCGACCGGGCGCCGGAGGTGCTGCGGGGGCGGCAGGGGGTTCCCGAGGAGCTCGCGCTCGGTGCGGCGCTCGGGCAGTCGTGGGCCGACGTGGTGCTCAGCGGGGCGGCGACTCCGGAGCAGCTGCGGGAGAACGTGCGCGCGCGGGCCGGCGCGCTGCCGGAGGGGCTGCCGGCGCAGGATCCGGGGGAGTACTGGGCCGAGCGGTCGGCGCTGGCCTGGCGCTGACGCGCGGGGCGGGTGCGCGGCTCGGGGGACCTCGGGCTCGCGGAATCGGGGTTCGGCTCGCGGGACCGGGCGGTTCCGGCGTGCCGGAGGTGGTGCCGGGGGTCGGCGGTCGGGAGAGGGGCGAGCGGGTCAGCGCGGGGCGACGGCCGCCAGCCACTGTGCGACGAGGGGGGTGAGCCAGGACGGGTCCTCGCCGGGGACAAGTGCCAGGACGGCGCGGTCGGGGGCGCGCCAGTCGAGGCGGCCGTCCGGGTCGGACAGCGCGTCGGCGAGGCGGCGGTCCGGGAGGGGGGCGGTGCCGCGGTGCAGGATCACCTCGACGCGGTCGCCGGGGCGGAGGCGGAGGGTCACCAGGTGGGCGCCGATCGCGTAGCTCGGGGCGTTCCACTTCACCGACTCGACCAGGCGCTCGTCGGCGGCGAGGACCGCCTCGCGCGTGCGGTCGATCTGCTCGCGGCGCGGGTGGTGCATGGCGTCGACGTGCGCGGTGGTGGAGGCGTCGAGTCGGGGCATGGGGACACGGTGGCAGAGGTTCGGGGGTGGGTGGGTCTCGATACGCCCCTTCGGGGCTACTCGACCAGCATGGAGCGCGGCCGCCCACGGCTCGGGCGGGGCGCCTGCATGCTGATCGAGTAGCCGCCCTGCGGGCGTATCGAGATCCACCAGCGTCGGCGGACGGGTCTGCAGACTCAGTTCTGCTCAGGCGGGTGGGTCTCGATACGCCCCTGCGGGGCTGCTCGACCGGCATGCCGAGCATCCCGTGCGGCGGGTCCGCTCGATCGGCGGCTACGTGGTCTTCACCGCGTTGTCGCCGTGGTTGCCGATGACCTCGTAGGCGGTGCTGCCGACGGCGCGGACGGGCTTGGCGTTGACGTGGCCGGTCGCCCACTGGTTGCCGAGGACGGAGACGGCGCGGGCGTTGAGGGCCTCGACGCAGTGGGTCCAGCCGGAGCCGGCGTCCTCGCAGGCGAAGATGTTGCCGGTGATGCTGAAGCCGACGGTGCGGGCGGTCGGCGAGACGCCGAGGATGGCGATGGCGGGGTAGGTGTTCGCGGCGGCCTTGCCCCCGTTGCTGATCGCGTTGCCGACGATCTGGATCTGCGCGAGGTCCTCGGTCAGCCACGGCGGCATCGTGTAGACGAGGGACTGCCGGCGCGCCCCCTCCATGATGTTGTTCGCGATGGTGATGCGGCGGTTGCCGCGGAGCTCGATGTTGATCTGCGGCGAGCCGTCGAGGTGATTGCCGAGGATCCGGATCGGGCCGCCCTCGATCGAGAGGTCGGCGTAGCTCGCGCCGATGTTGTTCTCCACGATCCAGGAGTCGATCATCCGGTAGCCGGTCCAGATGCCGGTGCCGGTGCACTGGTCGATGCTGCAGCGCTGGATGCGGTTGAGCAGGCCGAGGTCGCCGAAGGTGCCGTCGTTCAGGCGCATGCCGTAGTCGGTCCAGCCGTAGAGCTGCAGCGAGTCGAGCACCGTCTTGTCCAGGTGCGCGGAGACGCAGGGCGAGCCGAGGCCGTTCGCGTCGAGGATCAGGTTGTCGAAGCGGCAGGCGGAGAAGGCGCCGGTGACGACGGGGGCGTTCGTCAGCGAGCGGATCCGGGTGGACAGCTCGCCCGCGCCGCGGAAGGCGATGCTCGCCAGGCCCTCGGCGCGGCCGATCGATCCGGCGATGCGGTAGATGCCGCGCGGGAAGTGGACCGTTCCGCCGTACGTGGCGACGGCCGCGTCGATCGCGGCGTCGATGGCGGGCAGGTCGTCGGTGCTGCCGTCGCCGGTCGCGCCGTAGTCCTGGACGTTGTAGACGAGCTCGCCCTTCGCGACGGGGCGCTCGCCGGAGACGGTGCGCACCGCCTCCGGCAGCTGGGCGACCGGGACGGTGGCGGTGGAGTCGAGGCCGGCGACTCCGCCCGGGGAGGCGATCTCGGAGTGCAGGACGGGGTCGGAGGGGGCGGTGCCGGCCGCGGCGGCGCCCAGGGGGGAGGCGAGGAGACTGCGACGGGTGAGGTCGGCGGTCAGTGCGGTGAGAGGGGGCATCCGCTCACAGTCGACGGGTCGAGGAGGCGGTGCCGACCTCCGAAGTGGGGCGTTGGGGCCGCAGGGATCGTCGACAGTCCGGCGGGGGCGGCGCGGAACGACCCACGGCCTAGCATGCCACCATGCCCCGTACGCGCGAGCTGAGCCTCCTCGATCTGGCGATCGCGGGCGTGCTGAGCCTCTTCGCGCTCGTGCTCATCGCCCGCGCGACGGCCCTGCTGATCATCACGCCGCCGGTCAGCTGGGCGTTCGTCGCCGCGTTCGGCGTGGCCGTCGCGCTCACCGCGGCCTTCCGGATCGCCCTCGGCCGCCGCTCGGGCATGCCGGTCGCGGGCCTGACGGTCACGCTCCTCGTGATCATGCAGCCGGAGGCCGACCCGTTCCGCCTGCTCGGCGTCTGGACGGCGGCGAGCCTGGTCACCCAGCTGCTGCAGACCCGGAACCTCGCGGTCGCGGGCTACGTCACGGGACTGGGGTCCCTCGCCGCGCTCCTCTACGTCACCGTCTTCCAGGCGGGGAGGGTCGTGCTGACGCCGCCGATCGCGCTGCTCGCGGCGAGCGCGCTCTTCCTCGCCGTCATCCTGCTCGTCGACCTCCTCCGCCAGCGCGGCCGCTGGGGGATGCAGTGGGAGCGGGGCTTCGGCGCCCTGTCGCCCAAGCGGGTCGGCTTCTACCTCCTCCTGGTCTGGCTGCTGAGCACGGCCGTCTGGTTCCTCGACGCCGTGGTCGTGCCGGCGATGGCCGGGGACCCCGCCATCGAGCAGAGCCCGATGGTCGTCCTGGTGGTCGGCGCGCTGGTCTTCGGCGTGGCGAAGCGGATCGAGGTGCGCGGCGTGCGGCGCCGGCTCGCCGGCGTGCTCGACGCGGCACTCGCGCTGCCCTGGGGGACCGTGGAGCAGGCGGAGCGGAAGATCGTCCGCCACGCGCTGACCTCGATCGAGGCGGACGCGATCGAGGTGCGCGACGAGCCCGCCTCCGGGCGGGAGATCGCCTCCGCCATGCTCCTGCCCGACGGTCGGACCCGGTACGTCGTCGCGTCGAAGCGGGTGAGCGCGATCCCCTTCAACGACGACGACGAGCAGATCCTCGACGCCCTCGCGCACATGGGCGCGGACACGCTGAGCACCCGCTACGACGTCGAGTCGCTGCGGCGCTCCGTGGACCACGACGCGCTGACGGGGCTGCCGAACCAGCGGGTGTTCCAGTCGGCGCTCGCCGCCGCCAACCGCGACCGGCGGCCGTTCGAGGGCATCGCGGTGCTCTTCCTCGACCTGGACGACTTCAAGGACCTCAACGACGGCCGCGGCCACCACGTCGGCGACAAGATGCTGCGCCTGGTCGGGGAGCGGCTCGCGGAGGTGGCCGACGAGGGCGGAGTCGCCGCGCGGGTCGGCGGTGACGAGTTCGCGCTGGTCCTGCGCGGGCTCGACTCGGCCGAGGACGCGCGGCGGCGGGTGCAGGCCCTGGTCGAGCGGGTGAGCGAGCCGGCGACCGTCGACGGCGACACCCTCGCCCCGGTCGTGACCGTCGGCGTGGCGTTCTCGGCGCACGAGGAGACGGACCCGACGACCATCGTGATCGAGGCCGACCGCAGCATGCTCGCGCTCAAGCGCGGGCGGGGCCGCAGCGGCCGGGGGCGCTCGAGCAGCCTCGACGTCACCTCGGTGCTGACCGACCCGGTGCGCGAGGTCGCGTCGCGCGCCCTCCGCGACCGCACCCTCGACCTCGCCTTCCAGCCCGTCGTCGATCTCGGCACCGACCGGATCTGGGCCTACGAGGCGCTCGTGCGGCTGGAGGACCCGGCGCTCGGGCGGATCGACCCGTCCCTGCTGATCCGGACGGTGCGGCACGCCGGCCTGCTCGACGAGCTGACCGTGCAGGTGGTGGAGAAGGCGATGTCCGCCGCCGCCTGCTTCCGCGACTCCGGCGCCGGGGTGGAGTGCATGAGCGTCAACGCGGACCTGGAGCAGCTCGCCGCCGAGCGGCTCGGCCCGTACTTCGCCGCCGTGCCCGAGCGGTTCCCGGGCCTGCGGTTCTGCCTCGAGCTCAGCGAGGGGTCGCTCGCGGCGGCGACGGACGAGCTGCGCGCGCAGGCCCAGCTCCTGCGCGACGCGGGCGTGCTGCTGGCGCTGGACGACTTCGGCACGGAGGGCTCCTCGGCGCTCGCCGTGGCGACGTTCCCCCTCGACGTCGTGAAGCTCGACCGCGCCCTGATCGCCGATCTGACGACCGAGCTGCGCCAGCGCGAGATCGTCCGGGCGATGCAGTCGTTCGCGGTCGCGGTCGGCGTGCGGATGATCGTCGAGGGGGCGGAGGACGAGGAGACGGTCGCGGTGCTGCGCGAGCTCGGAGTGACCGATGTGCAGGGGTTCGTCTACGGCCGGCCTGACACTCGGACGGGGGCGGAGCAGCGGTTGCTCACCACCGGATCGGCTGTCGGCGACTGCCTAGACTGACGCCAGAACGGGGCGTCCTCTCCCGCACTTCCGCGGTCTCCCGCCGCTCCTCGTGCACGACCGTTCCACTCTCCATCCTCGAGCGCCGGACCTCCCGGACTCCCGTATGCCGATCGGAACCCCGCCCCATGGCTCCTTCGCTCCTGCCTCGACGCGCCCTCGTCCCGGCCTTCGTCCCGGTCCTCTGCCTCGGTCTCGTCCTCGGCGCCGCGACCTCCGCGTCCGCCGCCGACCTCGTCGATCCGGCCACCGGCGGCGTCGTCCAGGGGCTCGAGAGCGACGCCGTCGTCTCGGTCGCGGCCGGCTCCGCGCCGCAGTTCGTCACCGTCCCGGTCGCCGACGGGGTCGTGCCGACCCGCGTGATCGCGTCGCTCGCACCGCTCGAGCCGCTCACCGGCACGCTCTCGGTCATCGTGTCGGGCCGGGTCGTGCAGACGCTCGACGCCGCCACCGCGACCGCGATCGACGCGCCGGTCCAGGCCTCCGACGTCGTGGACGGCGTGCTCGCCGTCGGCGTCCAGCTCGGCGGCTCGGGCGACTCGGCCGGCGCGCTCTGCGAGGTCGGGAGCGAGGTGCTGAGCGTCTCCGGCCTGGGCGTCGTCGTCGACGGCACCCCGACCGCGCCGACCACCGTCGGCGACTTCTTCCCGGACGCGGTCACCGGCGTCTCGATCGTCGTGCCCGACGGCGCCGACGACGCCCTGCGCGCCGCGGGCCTCTCAGCCGCTGCCTCGCTGGCCTCGCGCTACTCCTCCGGAACCGCGATCACCGTGTCGGAGGAGAGCGCGACCGAGGGCCGCCCGGCGCTCGACGCCGCGCAGGGCCGCATCGTGCGCTTCGCGGCAGGGGACGGCGACGTCGTCAGCGCGATCGGCGACGCCGGCGGGGTGCCCGAGCTCACCCTCACCGGGGCGGAGGCGGACCTTGCCGCGGCCGGCGCGGCGCTCGGCAGCGAGTACGCCGGACTCGCCTCGAGCGCGACCACCACCGGTCTCGCGCAGAAGGTCGTCCCCTCGAGCTCGCTCGAGCACACGCTGGCCGACTTCGGCACCGAGCGCATCGCCCTCGGCAGCACCGGGGCGTCGACGAGCTACACGACCATCACGCAGTCCGCGTTCGGCGGACCCGTCTCGAGCGTCGAGGTGGACCTGGTCGGCACGCACTCCGCCGTCCCCGAGGGGATCACCGCGACGGCGAACGTCTACTGGAACGACTTCCTTATCGGCTCGACGGTGCTGGGCCAGGACACCGACGTCGCGATGACGCTGCCGGTGCCGACCGGGCAGCTCAGCGCGTCCAACGGCCTCTCGGTGACGCTCTCGGCCGTGCGCGAGAGCGACGGCGCCTGCATCGGCTCGGCCGACTCCGTGCCGATCGAGTTCTTCGTCGACGGCGCGGGCTCGAGTGTCACCGGCGTCCGCGGCGAGTCCGCAGGCCCCGGCTTCGGCCGCTTCCCGCAGGCGTTCGGCGGCGAGCTCGCCGTCGCGTTCGGCGGCTCCGCGAGCGGCGCCGACGCGCTGCGCAGCGCCGGCGACCTCGTCACCGCGCTGCAGCGGGTCGACGCCGACCCCCTCGCCGTCTCGGTCGTCGGGGTCGACGAGTTCGTCGACTCCGACCGCTCCGGGATCGTCGTCGGCGCGGGGACCGACGAGGCCGAGGCGCTGAAGACGCCGCTGCGCCTCGCCTCCTTCACCGCGATCGACGCCTCGCGCCTCAGCTACGGCGTCGGCACCGAGGCGCCCTACGCGGCCCTCGAGGCCTTTACCACGGACGGCCGCGACATCGTGCTGCTGGGCGGCTGGAGCGCCGACGGCGACGCGACGGCGTCCTCCGGACTGCAGTCCTCGATCGCCGGCTGGGCCGCGGAGGAGGGCTGGACCTCGCTGTCCGGGAACCTCGCGGTCTCCGGCTCGGCCGACTCCGACCCGGTCGCGATCGACAGCAACGAGATCACGCCGCAGGACGAGGTGAAGGACGACTACTCCTCCTACGCGATCTGGTTCGTGATCGCGGTCGTGGTGATCGGCCTGCTGATCCTCCTCGGCTGGCTGGCGCGCCGCCGCCGGTCGCGGAAGGTCGCCGCCTACGTCGACGCGCAGGAGCGTGCGGCCGGCGAGCCCGCGGCCGCCGACTCCGCACCCGCCTCCGCGCCGGCCGCGGAGGGCGACCACCCCGCCGCGCGCCACTCCTCGACCGACTGACCGAGCGCATGACCAGCACGATCGCCGCCCCGTCGCCGGTGGCCGGCGCGCCCGCCCGCCTCCCCTGGTGGCGGGAGGCGTGGGAGCGCCTCGGCCGGCCGGTCACCGGGCGGCAGGTGCCCGGCACGGTCGTGATCCTGGTGGTCTCGCTGCTGGTCGGCTTCGCGGCCTGCCTGGTGACCACCTCCTCCGGGATCAACCTCGCCTACGCGGACACCCAGAGCCACCTCTCCATCTCGCGGCGCATCTTCGACTCGAAGGCGCCCGGCTTCACCCAGCTCGGCACGGTCTGGCTGCCGGTGCCGAGCCTGATCCTGATCCCGTTCGTGCAGTCGCTCTGGCTCTGGCACACGGGCTGGGCCGCCGGGCTGCTCGGGATGATCTGCCTGGCCGGCACGGCCTGCGGCGTCTACCGGATCTCGGCGCGCGTCGGCCACCTGCGCGCCGGCCGGCTCACCGCGGTGCTCCTGGTGCTGGCGAACCCCGGCGTGCTCTACGCCTTCTCGACGGCGATGACGGAGCCGGTGCTGATCGTCACGATGGTCGGCTGCTTCTCCGGGCTGGCGCACTGGGTCACCAGCCGGCGCAACCTCAGTGCCGGCGAGATGATGGTCTTCTCCGGCCTGCCCGCCGCGGCCGCGACCCTCTCGCGCTACGAGGGCTGGGTGCTCGTCTTCGGCGGCACGTTCGTGGTGCTGATCGTCGCCTGGCGGAAGAAGCGGTCCTTCGTCTACGCGATCAAGATGGCGAGCGCCTTCGGGATCCTGCCGCTGATCGCGATCGTCTGGTGGCTGGTCTACAACTTCGCGGTCTACAGCAACCCGCTCGAGTTCATGAACGGCCAGTACTCGGCGGCGAATCTACAGAAGGCGGTCGCCGACGCGGGGCTGCTCGCCTACCAGGGCAACGCGGGGCTGACGCTCTGGTCGTACAACTGGGCGGTGCTCGAGACCTCGGGCCTTCTGACGGTCGCGCTCGGCCTGGCCGGCGCGCTGGTGCTCGCCTGGCGGCGCGGGATCTCGGACGACGCGCTCGTCATCTGGCTGATGATCGTCTCCTACGCCTTCTCGCTGCTGAGCCTCTACCTCGGCCAGACGCACATGAACAACGACCAGACCCTGCCGACGAACTGGTGGAACAACCGCTACGCGCTGTCGGTGCTGCCGTTCCTCGCGGTGCTCGGTGCCGTGCTGGTCGACGCGCTGCGGCGGGTGCCGCGGATCGGCGCGGGCGCGCTCGGCCTCGTGCTGGTGCTGCTCGGCGCGCAGACGGCCTGGTGGGTGCAGGACCTGGATCGCAACGCGGTGATCGCGGAGGCGACCGGCTACGTCTCGATCAAGGAGGCGTCGGGCGCGACCGCCGCGGCCCGGTTCCTGAGCGAGAACTACGACGGCGGCGGCATCCTGATCGACGAGAGCGCGGCCGGCAACGCGCTGCTGCCCGAGATCGGCGTGCCGCTCGCCGAGTACTACAACCGCTCGGCCGGCGAGCTGTTCGACGAGGCGCTCGCCGCCCCGTACACGCACGCGAAGTGGGTCTTCGTGACCACCGCTGACGCCCCCGAGCTGAGCGAGACCGGCGTCGCCGACCTCGTCTACGACGCGATCACCCGCGACTCCTCCTTCGACACCCGCTACCGGCCGGTGTTCGCGCAGGGGATCTACGTCATCTACGAGCGGCTCGGAGGCTGACCATGGCGACGACGACGCCCCGGGTGGGCGAGATCCTGCTCTCGCGCGGACTGATCACGTCCGAGCAGCTCGACGAGGCTCTGCGCCGCCAGGAGCGCGAGGGCGGTCTGCTCGGCCGGCACCTCGTCATCGACGGCGCCGTCACCCGGCGCGAGATGTACGGCGCGCTGGCGGAGCAGTGGGACGCCCCGATGCTCGACCTGGTCGAGGAGCCGCCGGGGTCCGCGCTGCTGGCCCGCATCGGCGCCTCCACCCTGGTCGGCGCGGGCTGGGTGCCCTGGCGGGTGCTGCCCGACGGGACCGGCGTCATCGCGACCTCCGTCCCGCCGACCGAGGCGATGCTCGCCGAGGCGCGGGAGATGCTCGAGGTCGACGTGGTCACTGTGCGCACCACGACCGACTGGGACATCTTCCAGGCGGTCGAGAGCGCCTGCCGCGCCGCGCTGCTCTTCGGCGCGGCCGACTCGCTCGCGGTGCAGAGCGGTGACGAGTCGGCCAAGTCGGGGCTGCGCCGCTGGCAGGTGATCACTCCGCTCGTCGTCGCCGCGATCGTGATCGTCGGGGCGGTGCTGGCGCCGAGCCTGACCTTCGTGATCGTGCTCGCCTCGGCCAACCTGCTGTTCCTGATGAACATCGCCTTCAAGGCGCTGGCCGGCCTGCGCGCGCCGCTCAACCAGAGCTCGGTGAAGGCGTGGGAGGAGGAGGTGGCGCTCGAGCGCGGCCGCCGCGGCCTGGACGTCTCGCCGCCGCGGATGACGGACGACGAGCTGCCGATCTACACGATCCTGATCCCCGCTTATAAAGAGGCCAACATCATCAGCAAGCTGCTGGTGAACATCGGCGCCCTCGACTACCCGAAGGCCAAGCTCGAGGTGCTCGTGCTGCTCGAGGCCGACGACGACGAGACGATCTCGGCGGTGCGCCGGATGAGCCCGCCGGAGTACGTGCGGATGGTGATCGTGCCCCCGGGCGGCCCGCAGACCAAGCCGCGCGCCTGCAACTACGGGCTCAGCTTCGCCCGCGGCGAGTTCGTGGTGATCTACGACGCCGAGGACCGGCCCGACCCCGACCAGCTGCGCAAGTGCGTGCGGCTGTTCCGCGAGGACGCGTTCGAGCGCGAGCACGTGGATCCGGAGCAGAAGCAGCTCGTCTGCCTGCAGGGGGCGCTGAGCTACTTCAACGCCGACTACAACGTGCTCACCCGGATGTTCGCGGTCGAGTACGCGCACTGGTTCGGCGCGATGCTGCCGGGCCTGGACCAGTCGCACCTGCCGATCCCGCTCGGCGGCACCTCGAACCACTTCGAGACGCGCGTGCTGCGCGAGCTCGGCGCCTGGGACCCGTACAACGTGACGGAGGACGCCGACCTCGGCCTGCGCGTGGCCGCGCACGGCTACCGCGTGGGCGTCGTCGACTCCAACACCTGGGAGGAGGCGTGCGCCGAGGTCCCCGCGTGGATCAAGCAGCGCACCCGCTGGATCAAGGGCTACATGATGACCGCGGGCGTGAACACGCGGCACCCGATCCGCTGGTTCAAGGTGAACGGGGTGCTCGGCTCGCTGAGCCTGGTGGCGCTGATCATGGGGACGCCGGTCGCCTTCCTGCTCTACCCGCTGGTGCTCGGCTTCACCGTCATCACCTACATCGGCGTGCAGTTCCTGGGGCTCGATCTGCCGGAGTGGCTGATCGTCGCGGGGACGACGAACATGCTCTTCTCGAACACGCTGATGATCGTCGTCTCGGGGATCGCGGCGTGGAAGCGCTACAACTGGCGGGTCGCGGCGTTCGCGATCCTGAACCCCGTCTACTGGGTGCTGCACTCCATCTCGGCCTGGCGCGCGGCCTGGCAGATCGTCTTCAGCCCGCACAAGTGGGAGAAGACCCCCCACGGCCTGACGGAGGACTATGAGGACTCCACGATCGGCGCGCCGGCGTAGGGGCTGGTGAGGCCGCCCTTTGCATGCTGGTCGAGTAGCCCCGCAGGGGCGTATCGAGACCTGCCGTCACCAGCCGGCGGGTCTGCAGACTCGCCTTCGGGCGACGGTGGATCTCGATACGCCCGCTGCGCGGGCTACTCGATCAGCATGGGGTGCCGCCCGCTCCGCAGGCTGCTCGATCGGCCGTTGCCGCGTATCCGCGGATCAGAGCGGCGGGGCTGCCAGCAGCACGGCGCCGGCGGCGGCGCTGAGGGCGGCGACGAGGCACCAGCGGTCGGCGCGGACGCGGCAGCCGCCCGCGCGGGCGAGCGCGGCGAGGCCGGCGGCGAGCACCGCGGCGCCGATCTGCACCGTCGCCGACGTCCGCATCAGCGACCACGCCTCGAACGGCGGCACGCGGCCCCCGCCGGGCAGGAACGGCAGCCCCGCGACGCTCGCCGACGCCAGCAGCAGCAGCGCCGACCCGACCGCGAGAGCCACCACGACGTGCCCGAGCACCTCGGCCGCGGCCCGCTGTCGAGCGCTGGGCGCGGCGATCTGCGGAAGGACGGCTGGGGCGCTCGCAGCACTGCGGAGGGGCATGCGCCGAGCGTAGAACGCGGCCGTCTGCGGCGAACCCCCTTGCAGATCCCCCTTCCGGAGGTGATTCCACGGGGAGACACGAGTCTCGATGCGGCCGCCCTGCGGGCTACCCGATCAGCATGTGCCGGTCGAGCAGCCGCGGAGGGCTATCGAGCGGAGGTACCGCCCGGATGGAGGACGATCCTCTGCGGCGGTGTCTTCGTACCCTGGCTCGGACGCGGATCGTACGACCCCGACGTGGCTCGTGCGGCGCCGACTGCAGCGCCTTGACTCTGCGAACGGTAGACGTTGCTGTCCGGGAAGCTCTGACTGCTCATGTGCGGGCGGAAGAGTGTGTCGGTGTCGTCGGAGACATCGCCTGCGTCACTCGATCCATCGGAACGAGTCTGCGTCAGCGTCGTTGCTCTGTCGGAGGCGAGAGTCAGGCCCTCGTGTGCGTCGGTGACCATGACGATTCTCATCAGACCAGTATGAACCCGCGGCGTGCGAGCAACACGAGGTCGTGGGCGATGGCGGTCCTGCTGCGGACGGGAATCCGCGTGTCGTCGTCCTACTCGTTCTCGACCTGATCGAGCACGAACGCGGTGAAACCGGGAACCGTGAACGACAGGTGTCCGTGCTTGTTGGCGTCGACGAGACCCTTGTCGAGCAGCCGCTGCCGGGTGACGGAGATCGATCGAGTGGTCGCTCCGAGGGTGTCTGCGAGCACGCCGCGTCGGACGTCCTCCCCGCCGAGCTGTGCGATGCCGACGAGCATCTCCCGCTGTTTCGCCGAAGCACTGCGCCAGCGTGAGCGGAAGAGGGTGAGCATCTCGGCGTCGACTCCGGGCAGGGCCGCGCGGACGTCGTCGAGGGTGATGACATCGGTGGGGCCGAGGCCGTCCGATTCGAGGCGCCTCTCCGCGGCCCGCCAGGCGAGGTCGCCGATGAGCTGGACCTTGTAGGGGTATCCAGCTGATTCCGTGACACCTCGATCGAGCGCGGCCCGCTCCCAGCGCACACCGACGTCGGTCGCCGTCGATTCCAGTGCTTCGCGGGCACCGGCCTCCGACAGACCGTGGAGCGGCTGGAAGCTGAAGCGCTCGCTGAAGGTGACGGCACGAGTGATCGTGCTCGGTGCGCCCGGGAGCCCGACCGCGAAGAGCGCGGTGCGCGGCTGGCCCTGGTCCGACACGTCGAGTGGGTTCATCTCCTGCCAGGCGTAGGCGATGGTGCGCAGGCTCGTGGCGTCCGCCTCCTGGATCTCGTCGATCAGAAGGACGAGGCCGGCGTCTCCGTCGCCGACGACCGCGTCGAGAGCTGCTCGGAGTGCGCGCTGGAACTCCTTGGCCGAGGCTGCTGCCCGCGCCTCGGGAGGTGCGACGGTCACCGTCGCGCTCGCGAGTCCGGGAGCGCCGAGCGACAGTGTCGCGGAGTCGATCGCGTCGCGGGCCGTCTGGCGAAGACGAGGCCCGGTGCCGACGGCGAGTCGGAGTTCGGCGAGGAGCGAGCGTACGAGGTCCTCGCCGGGGTCGGCGGTGATCAGGACGGTCCTGATGTCGTAGCCGCGGAAGATGCGCTGGGCCTCGCGGAGGAGAGAAGTCTTCCCGACGCCGCGGGGGCCGTGGTCGACGTGGACCCGCGGGACGAATCGTCCCTCGGACGCGATCCGCTGTGCGGCCTGCCGGAACTGTTGCAGCGTCTCGGTTCGGCCCGGCAGCTTCATGGGGACAGAACCCGGTGTGTAGGGACTCAGTGCCACGATCTCACCTCTCGCTCGATGTTATACATCGGGCCGAAGTATAACTTCGAGAGCAGGCGGTTGTGCGCGACGGGGCCGTCCGTACCTCTGGCTCCGGTGGATCTTGATACGCCGCGCTCCGCGGGCTGCTCGATCAGCATGAGGCGGCGTGCCGCTGACCATCCATGCTGGTCGAGTAGCCCCGCAGGGGCGTATCGAGACCCCGCCGCCGGGGTCCCGGCAGCCGTCCGCGTCAGATGTTCAGGCGGTTGAAGATCGGGGACGGCAGCAGGCGGATGACCGTCATGATGACGCGCCACTTGGCCGGGGCGTAGGCGACGGCGCGGCCGGAGGCCATCGCGGCGGCGACGTCCTTCGCGACGGAGTCGACCGGGGCCAGCGAGGCTCCGCTCTGCTTGAGCGAGGCGGTCATCGGGGTGTCGGTCGGGCCGGGCTTGATCAGCACGACGGACAGGCGCGAGCCGGCCAGGCGGTGCTGCAGGCCCTGGGCGAAGCGCTCGACGAGGCCCTTGGCGGAGCCGTAGACGTAGTTGGTCTTGCGGCCGCGGTCACCGGCGACGGAGCCGATCACGCCGATGCTGCCGGAGGTCAGCGCGTTCGCGTACGCCTCCATCCAGAGGGCCACCGAGACGCCGGTGACGACGAGCACGTCGCGGGCGACGGCGAGGTCGGCGGACGCCTCGTCCTGGGTCGTCATCGCGCCGTGGGCGATCAGCACGGTGTCGGGGGCGCCGCCCTCGAGCGAGGTCGCGACGACCGAGGAGATCGCGGCCGGGTCGGTGAGGTCGACGGCGGCCACCGACAGCGCGGCCGCGGGGAAGCGCACCCGCAGATCCGTCGCCAGCGCCTCCAGCCGGCCGGCGTCGCGGCCCACCAGCAGCGCCGAGCGCGCGCCCGTGCCCAGCCACAGCCGCAGCGTGTGCTCGGCGATGGCGGAGGTCGCTCCGACCACGACGATCTTGGAGGGGGTACCAGTGCTCACGTCAGCTCCCGAGGACTCGGCGCGAGAAGCCGGAGGAGATCCCCGGGTCGCGCTGGAGGGCGAATTCGGCGAGGCGCGGGAAGCCGGCCTCGAACATCTCGCGCGTCATGCGCGCGTCCTTCGCCGGGTACAGCCGGCCGCCCGCGGCGAGCACCAGCGCGTCGAGGCGCTCGAACAGCGGCAGCGCGACGGGCGTGTTCGGGAAGTCGAGCGCGAAGCAGACCCCGGGCGCCGGGAAGCTCAGCAGCCCCGGCGACTCCAGCGCCCCGAAGGTCTTCAGCACGCCGAGGAAGGAGCCGGTGCCCGAGGCCGCGATCAGGGCGAGCATCTCGCGGGTCGTCTCGAGCGCCCCCTCCCACGGCACGGTGCTCTGGTACTGGTAGAAGCCGCGCGGGCCGTACATCGTGTTCCAGCCCTCGATCGCGTCGAGCGGGTAGTTGAACTGCTCGTAGTGCTGCACGGAGCGGCGGGCGCGGGTCGCCTTCAGGCGGTAGTAGGCGCGGTTGAGCAGCGGCAGCGTGGCGCGGTTGACGACCGAGAGCGGGAAGGCGAAGGGCACCTTCAGCGAGCCCGGCCGGGTCTCCGGCAGCTCCGGGGCGGCCGTGCTGTCCGCGCGGGAGTAGACCCCGCGTCGCCCGCCGCCCGTGGTCACGTCGATCCAGGCGACGGTGTGCTCGAAGACGTCCATCGACTCGTGCACGAGATCGAGGTACCCGTCGAGCGTCTGGAACGGCACGTCCTCGCTGACGAGCCACGGCCCGGGGACGCGGGCTAGCTCGAGCTCGACCTCGACGATCAGCCCGGTGAGCCCGAGGCCGCCGATCGTCGCCTCGTACAGCTCGACGTTCTCGGTGGGCGTGCAGCGCGAGGACGACCCGTCGCTGCGCAGGAGCGTGAAGGAGCGCACGTGCCGGCCGAGCGTGCCGGCGGAGGCGTGGTTCTTGCCGTGCACGTCGTTCGCGATCGCGCCGGCGAGGGTGACGTTCTTCGTCCCGGGAGTGACCGGCAGCATCCAGCCTCGCGGGGAGAAGACGGCCTGCACGTCGCGCAGCAGCACGCCCGGCTCGGCCCGCAGCACGCCGGTCTCGTCGTCGAAGGCCAGCAGGCGGTCGAAGCCGCTGAAGTCCCAGATGCGCCCGCCGCCGTTGAGCGCGACGTCGCCGTAGCTGCGGCCGAGCCCGTAGGCGATCCCGCTGTCGCCCGCGGCGAGCGCGGCCTGCGCCTGCTCGATGCTCGTGATCCGGGTGACGCGGTGCTCGTCGCGCGAGAGCAGGCCCCAGGAGGAGACGGGGGTGGTCATGCGGGCTCCTCTCGCGGGCCGGAGAACGTGACGTTCTTGTCGAGGTGGTACTTGGCGACGTAGCCGATGGCCAAGCCGATGACGGCGCCGGTGTAGCGGGCGAAGTCCGTGCCGAACAGATAGTCGAAGCCGAACTCGAAGCCCCAGAAGATCAGGGTCGTCACGCCGCTCATCACGCCGTACAGCAGGAAGGTCTTCAGCCCGTGCGCCGCATTCATCGTCTCGTGCTTGAAGATGAAGCGCTTGTCGAGCACGTACTTGGCGATCACCCCCGTCAGGGTGCCCGCGAGCACGGCGGCGATCGTGGCCCACTCCGCGTCGACGGCGAGCTCGACGAGCATCTGAGTGCCCAGATTCACCGCCGTTGCAAGGATCGCGAAGACGACGTACAGCGCGGCCGTCCGCATGCGCTTCCCTCCGTGGTGCTCCGGTCGTGAGCGCTGCGGATCCGGGCGGATGGAGCGCGTTCACCCCCGATTGTAGGTTGGGCCCGCGTCACCCCGATCCCGCCCGATCCGGCCGCTCCAGGCCCTGTTCCCCGAGAGGGAGACGTCGTGAACACCGCCCGCGCACTCGTCGCCGCCATGCGTCCGCGCCAGTGGCTGAAGAACGTCCTGGTGCTGGCCGCTCCGGTCGCCGCCGCGCGCATCCTCGAGCCCGAGATCCTCGTCGCGACCGTCATCGGGGTGATCGCGTTCAGCCTCGCCTCCTCCGGCGGCTACCTGCTGAACGACCTCCTCGACGTCGAGTCGGACCGCGTGCACCCGAAGAAGCGCTTCCGCGCTATCGCTTCCGGCGCGCTGCCGCTGAAGGTCGCCTGGCCGGCCGCGTTCGTGCTGATGATCGTGCCGGTGCTGGTCACCTTCCTCCTCGGCTTCACCTGGTTCGCGGCGACGCTCGCCGCCTACCTGGTGATGCAGATCTCGTACTGCCTCTGGCTCAAGCACGAGCCGGTGATCGACATCCTGATCGTGGCGGGCGGCTTCGTGCTCCGCGCGATCTCGGGCGCGGCCATCGCGGACATCCCGCTGACGCAGTGGTTCCTGCTCGCGGTGTCCTCGGGCTCGCTGTTCATGGTCGCGGGCAAGCGCTACTCCGAGAAGCTGCAGAGCGAGGGCAAGGAGGAGAGCCACACCCGCTCGACCCTCAAGGTCTACACGCCGGGGTACCTGCGCTTCATCTGGTCGGTCGCCGCGTCGCTGACGATGATCTCCTACGCGCTCTGGGCACTGTTCATCAACGGCGAGAACTCGCTCTGGTCGATGGCGTCGGTGGTGCCGTTCGGCGCGGCGCTGTTCCTCTACGCCCTCGACATCGAGCGCGGGCGGGCGTCGGCGCCGGAGGACATCGTGCTCGGCAACCTGCGGCTGCTGGTCTGCGGCGCGCTGTGGGCGGGGCTGTTCGTCGTCGCGATCATGACGCGGACGACCACGGGCTGAGGTCGCGGGTCGGGCCTCGTCCGGGTCCGCCGCTACGACGTCGATCCGCGCCGCAGCCGCAGCCGGGTCTCCTCGAGATCCAGCAGCGCCTGAGCCTGGCCGAGGATCCGCTGCGGGTAGGCGCGGCGGGAGCGGGCGTCGAGCAGGGCCTCGCGCTCGGCCGAGACGACGGCGAGCCGCAGCGCCCGGTAGAGGCGGTGCGGAGTGTCGGCGGTGTCGCGCTGGGAGCCGCGCGACCGCTCCCAGGCCGCCTCCGAGCGGAGGAAGGAGGTCTGGCGCACGCGCTCGAGCACGTCGGGGTCGACGTCGTCGACGCCCTCGACCACCTCGCCGGGCTTCTCGAGGACCGAGAGCCCCTTCTCCGTGATCTCGTCGAGCAGGCCCGCGAGCTCGCGCTGGTCCTCCGGCACGTCGACCCCGCGGATCCCGGTGGCGCGGATGAGCAGCGGCAGGGTGCTGCCCTGGATCAGCAGCGTCGACACCGCCACGGTGAAGGCGATCAGCACGAGCTGCGGGCGGTACGGGATGTCCTCCGGCAGCGACTGCGCGGCGGCGAGGGTCACCACTCCGCGCATGCCCGACCAGCCCAGCACGAGACCGCCGCGCCAGCCCAGGCCGTTGCTGCTGAAGTGGCGGTAGTCGGAGCGGCGCAGCTGGTAGCGGCGCTTGGCCCGGCCGAGCTCCGCGCGCGGCAGCCGCACCCCGCCCGTCGACTCCAGCAGCTCCTTCTGCTCGCGCGCCCGCCGCTCGGCCCGGCGGGTCTGCCAGCGCTCGCCGAGCAGCACCGGGCCGACCCAGGCGAAGCGGACGACGATGAGCCCGGCCGTGGCGACGAGGCCGATGCCGACCGCCGCCGGGATGGTCAGGGCGGCGCTGTCGGCGTCCTCGATCAGGCTGCGGATCTCGAGTCCGATCAGCAGGAAGACGCCGTTCTCGAGGAGGAACTGCACGGTGCGCCAGTTGATGCGGTCGTTCACGCGCGACTGCGCGGTGAAGGCGCGGGAGGAGGCGTGCCCGGTGTGCAGGCCCGCGACGACGACGGCGAGCACTCCCGAGGCCCCGAGGCTCTCGGCCGGGATGAACGCGACGAACGGCACGACGAAGGAGACGACGGTGTTGAGCACCGGGTCCTCGAGGCGGGAGCGGACGAAGACCGTCACGATGCTGGCGACCAGGCCGACGATCACGGCGACCACCACGGCGTAGAGGAAGTCGCCGACCGCCGCCCACGGGGTCGCGAGGGTGGCGGCCGCGGCGGCGAGGGCCGAGCGCAGGAGGACGAGCGCCGTCGCGTCGTTGATCAGGCCCTCGCCCTCGAGCAGGGTGAGCAGCCGGGGCGGCAGGCCGAGGCGGCGGCCCACGCTCGTGGCGGCGACCGCGTCGGGCGGGCTGATGATCGCGCCCACCGCGATGGCGAGCGGCAGGCCCAGCTCGGGCAGCAGGACGAAGAGCAGCGCTCCGATCCCGGCGGCCGAGATCAGCACGAGCACCACCGAGAGGCCGCTGATGGTGGCGATGTTCCGGCGGAAGTCCACGAACGGCACGCTGATCGCCGCGGCGTAGAGCAGGGGCGGCAGCACGCCGTCGAGCACCCACTCGTGCGGCACGACCACCTCGGGGACACCGGGGAGGAAGGAGAGGCCGACGCCGGCGAGCACCAGCGCGATGGGCGCGGCGACGCCGAGCCGGCGGGCGAACGCGGCGACGGCCACGAGGACGGCGACGCCGATGACGGCGGCGATGCTCAGCTCCATCGGCATGTCCTGCGGGCGGCGTGCGGCATCGGCGGTCTCGATTCGGGGAGGGGGAGGCGCCTGTCCGTGCGCGGGCGCTCGCGCGCGCGGTCGAGGCCGGACTGCGAGTCTGCGCTCGTGTCCGGCCTCGGCCTAGGGGGTTGCGGGTGGGTGCGCTGGTCGCTCCGGGCGCGGGGCGTGCACGGACATCAGCCAGGAGGCCGTCTCATCGCCGACGGGCGACGAGGGGCACTCCTGGCTGATGTTGCGCGCTTCCGGGTGGTGGGCGCGGTCCTGCCGCTCGTCAGCGTCGATCGAGGACCCGGACGAGGCCGATCAGGAGGGCGATCGTGCCCAGCGCGGCGATCGCGATCGCGGCGGCTCCGGCCGGGCCGAGCGAGAGCGCCCAGTCGACGACGGCGGTCCGCAGCCCGGCGTCGGCGGCGACGAGGAGCAGGAGGACCGCCACGACGGCCTGGACGAGTCCCCAGACGACCGCGCCGGCGCGGATCCTGGGCCGCTGCGCGGTCTCGGGGGCGGTGCTGGTCTGCGTGGCGGTGGTGCTCTGCGCGGTCATCGTCCTGCCTCCGTCGTGGTCGTGCTGTCGGTTCCGGTCGTGCTGCCGGGGTCTGTCGGGGTGGCGGGGTCCGTCGGGGCGCCGGTGTCCGTCGGGGTGCCGGGATCCGTCGGGGTCGGGAGGTCGGTCGCGGCAGCGGTCGCCTCCGAGGTCGGCTCCGCGGTCGCAGGGCCGTCCGGGTCGAGTGCGGCGCCGCTGGTCGAGTCCTCGGCGGTCCGGTCGTAGACGGTGACCCCGCCGCGGCCCTGCGCGATCCGGACCACGACCGGCTCGGCGTCCGGGTCGCCGAAGGTCTGCGTCCAGGTGGCTCCGTCGCGGCTGTACTCGACGTCCACCGGGTCGGACCCCACGTCGCCGTCGGCGAAGGCGGTCGTCAGCCAGTAGTAGCCGTTCGCCGTGGTCGCCTCGAGGCGGACCGCCGCTCCGGCCATCGGCATGACGGTGATGTTCCCGGCGCCCTGCCAGACGTCGATCACCTCCCCCGGAGCACCCAGCGACGGGTCGATCGTGATCTGCAGGTCGCCCGCCAGCATCGCGTAGCTGCCGGGAGTCGCGTTCGAGACGCCGTACGAGCTCAGGAGCGGCAGCAGCTGCCGCTCCGGCGGGACGAGCGACGCCGTCGAGGCCGTCAGCACCGTGATCACCGAGACCGCGATCAGGAGGATGGCGCGCCGGCGGAGCAGCCCGGCCGCCACGATAGCGAGTCCGAGCACCAGGGTCGCGACGCTGAAGCCGACAACGGTCGCGGTCGAGCCGGAGACGGTGAGCGACGCGATCGCGCCGGCGACGGCGGCCAGGCCGAGCACGAGCAGCGTGACGCTCCGCCGCAGCCGCGGGTTCGCCTCGCGGAGCAGCCGACGCCGCTCGAGGCGCGCCGCGGTGATCGCGGCGGCCCGCAGGCGCGACTCCTCCGCTCGGGCCCGGGCCGTCTCGCGGGCGGTCGCGCTCTCCTGGGCGCGGAACGCCTCCCGCTCGGCCTTCCACTCCTCCTGGCGCTCGCGCCACAGCGCGAGGTCCTCGGGGGTGCTCGGCCGCGGCTCGGTCGGGCGCTGCGGAGGGAGGAGGGGAGCGCCGCTCGCGGGCTCGCCGGTGGGGGCGGGGTAGCCGGCGGTCGAGGCGCCAGGACCCTCGGGGCTGCCGAAGGGCGGGGGCGCCGGGTCGGTGCGGCCCGAGCGGCGGGCGATCCAGACCACGAAGACCACGATGAGCACCAGGACGACGACCGTCCAGAGGGCGCGGCCGGTGGCGGGCGCCCAGGGCACCGCCCCGGTGTACGCGCCGCCGAGCGACCAGAAGCCCTGCGCGACCGGGAGCATCGAGGCGAGCACCAGGGCGCCGATGCCGGCGTGGACGCGGGTCAGGCGACCGCGGAGCAGCTCCTCGACCGGCAGCACGCCGTCCTCGTCGGGCAGCAGCAGCCAGGCCGCCGCGTAGAAGAGGAAGGCCGGGCCGCCGAGGACCGCGACCACGACGAAGATCCCGCGCACGATCAGCGGGTCGATGCCGAGGCGATCGGCGATGCCGGAGCAGACGCCGCCGACCCAGCCGGGCCGGCGGGCGAGATCGAGGGAGCGCAGCCAGAGGAGGAAGCGGTTCTCGGAGGAGGGGCCGGGTGCGGAGGCGCCGGGGGTGCCGTTTCCGGGAGTGCCGTTCCCGGGATCGCCGGCTCCGGGCGTCGGGTCCGGAGCCGGCGGGTCGCCCGCCGTCTCCTGCGCCGGGTCCGGCGGGGTCGTGCTCGCTGCTGTCATGGCTCGAGTGTGACGCTCCTCCACAGGCGCCGACCATCGGGGGAACCCCTGATCCGACCCCGACTCCCGCCCCGGCGACCCCGACGACCTGTTTGGATGCAGGGGTGAGCACACCCACCCTCCCGAGCACCGCGGCGCACCCGCCGCGGCGTCGGTCGTCCCCGGGCCGATCGTCCGCGGGCCGGCCCGCCTCGGCCCGGCCTCCGCTGCGCCGCCCGCGCCGGATGGTCCTCGGCGGCGTGTGCGCGGCGCTCGCCGAGCACCTGGGCCTGCGCCCGGGGACGGTGCGCTTCCTCATGATCGTCGCGACGCTGCTGGGCGGCGGCGGCGCGCTGCTCTACCTGTGGCTCTGGGCACTGGTTCCCCTGCGCGACGCGGGCCCGGACTCCGGTGCGCAGACCGGCGGTGTGCGGCGGTCGGTTCCGGTCGCGGTGCTGCTCGTCGGCGTCGCCGGGGCCGCGACGCTCTCGGTCGTGGTCGCGCTGCGCGGGGGCGACGACGCCGACGTCACCCGGGCGCTCGCCGCCGTCGCGGTGCTCTCGGGCGGCGCCGTCGCCTGGAGTCTCGGACTCGACCGCGGCGATCCGTCGCGCTCGACGCGCTCCTCCGCCCTGGTCCGCCTCGCCGCCTGCGCCGTGCTCGTCGTCGCCGGGGCCGCCGTGCTCACGGCCCGCCCGAGCGCGGTCAACGCGGTCCTCGCCGTCGGCGTCCTCCTGGTCGCCGCGGGCGTGCTCGCCGCGCCCCGGGTCGTCACGCTGTGGACCGAGCTGATGGGCGAGCGCGCGGCGCGGGTGCGCGAGGAGCAGCGCGCCGAGATCGCCGCGCACCTGCACGACTCGGTGCTGCAGACCCTCGCGCTGATCCAGAACCGGGCGGGCGCCTCGAGCGAGGTCGCCCGCATCGCCCGCGCGCAGGAGCGGGAGCTGCGCGACTGGCTGTTCGAGCGCGACGTCCCGGTCGCCAACGACCTGGCGGCCGAGATCCGCGCCATCGCGGCCGCGATCGAGCTCGACTGGCCGGCGACGCTCGAGGTGGTCGCGGTGGGGGCCTCGGTTCCGGGCGCCGCCCCCGTGCTCGCTGCGACCCGCGAGGCGATGCTCAACGCCGCTCGGCACGCTGGCGGCGAGGTCTCGGTCTACGTGGAGTCGTCGGCCACCGGGGTGGACGTGTTCGTGCGCGACCGCGGCCCCGGAGTCGACCTCGGCGCGCTCCCCGGCGATCGCCTCGGCATCCGCGAGTCGATCGTCGGCCGGATGGCGCGCGCCGGCGGCAGTGCGACCGTGCGGCCCGGAGCGGGCGGCTCGGGCACCGAGGTCCACCTGCGCCTGCCGGCGGGGGCCGAGCGGTGACCCGCGTCGTGCTGGTCGACGACCACTCCATCTTCCGCTCCGGCCTGCGCGCCGATCTCGCCCCCGAGCTCGACGTCGTGGGCGAGGCGGCCGACGCCGACTCCGCGGTCGCGCTGGTCGCGGCCGAGCGTCCGGACGTGGTGCTGCTCGACGTGCACCTGCCCGGCGGCGCGGGTGGCGGCGGTGCCGAGGTCCTGCGCCGCAGCGCCGCGCACCTCGACGCGGTGCGCTTCCTGGCGCTGAGCGTCTCGGACGCGGCGGAGGACGTCGTCGGCGTCATCCGCGCCGGCGCTCGCGGCTACATCACCAAGGCGAGCTCCGGCCCCGAGGTCAGCCGGGCGGTCCTCGCGGTGGCGGGCGGTGACGCCGTGTTCTCGCCGCGGTTGGCCGGCTTCGTCCTCGACGCGTTCGGCGCCCTCAGCGGTGAGCAGGCGGAGTCCGTCGACGAGCTCGACCGCCTCTCGGCCCGCGAGCGCGAGGTGATGCGCCTCATCGCCCGCGGATACGCCTACAAGGAGGCCGCCGCCGAGCTCTTCATCTCGGTGAAGACCGTCGAGTCCCACGTCTCCGCGGTGCTGCGCAAGCTCCAGCTCTCCTCCCGCTACGAGCTGACCGCCTGGGCCTCGGCCCGCCGCCTCCTCTGAGCCTCCCGTCTGATCTGCAGGCGATCCGCTGTGGAAGGCGCCTTCCACCGCGAGGCGCGGAAGACAGACGCGCGGATCACCTGCAGATCGGACAACGGACGGCAGACGCCCCCGCGCCGGAAGCTAGAACGAGAGTGGGAGGAACGGCAGCGCGGCCAGCGCCGCGAGCGTGCCGAGCGCCGCGCCCGCGAGCACGTCGGTCGGGAAGTGCATCCCGAGCACGATGCGCGACAGCAGCATCACCAGCACCACGAGGACGGCGAGCGGCCAGAGCGCGGGCAGCATCACGGCGAACACGATCGCCGCCGCGGTGGTCGAGGACGCGTGCGAGCTCGGGAAGCTGAGCTTGCTCGGCGCCGTCCCCCGCACCTCGACGCCCTCGCCGAGGGGCCGCGGCCGCCGGACGACGCGCTTGATCACGATCGACAGCCCGTGCGCCACGACGATCGCGACGTCGCAGAGCGCCCACGCCCAGAAGCGCGACGGATCGGCGAAGGCACCGACCACGCCCAGCAGCAGCCAGCCCGCGGCGTGCTCGCCGAAGAAGCTGAGCCAGCGGGCGATCGGGCGCAGGGGCGGTGCCAGCGGCGAGCGCTGCACGGCGACGATGACCGCGGACTCGCGGCTCCGGAGGGTCGACATCGCGCTCAACCTAGCGCACCCCTCAGGCCCCCGTTGTGCAGGCGTCCGTCCGTTGTGCAGGTGTCCGACCGTTGTGCAGGCGACCGGGCGGCGGAAGACACTTTCCACCGCGTCGAGCGCGCCGCCGATCGTCGGATCGCCTGCACAACGGACCTGCGTCCCCGCTCAGGCCTCGGGCTCGGCCTCCGTGCCGGCCGCGCGGCGGCGCGCACCCAGACCCAGTGCGGCCGCACCCGCGGTCAGCAGGGCGGCGGCGCCGGCGACGAGGCCCACGCTCTCGACACCGGTCGAGGCGAGTCCGCCGCCGCCGCCCACGGGCAGGGGGACGGGCGTGCCGGTCGGCGCGACGGTCGGAACCGCGGTCGGCCCGGCGGTCGGCCCGGCGGTGGGCGCGGCGGTCGGCACCGAGGTCGGCCCGGCCGTCGGAGTCGCCGTCGGCGCCGTGGTCGGCCCCGCGGTCGGCGTGGGCGTCGGCGTGACGAGCTGCGACGCCGGCAGGATCTGCACGATCGCCGGGCGCGGCGCCGCGACGGCACCCGCGGCGACGACTCCCGCAGAAGCGAAGTCCGGGAAGTACGAGCTCGGCGCCTCGAAGGTGCCCTCCTCGCCCGGGTGCTGGACGGCCACGAACACGTGCTGGTCCTGGTCGTGCACGATCGGCCCGCAGGTCTCGGCGTCGCGCGGGACCGAGAGGAACTGCTCCACCCGGCCGCGCTCGGCGCCCTCGAGCGCCACCTTGAAGAGGCCGTCGTTGTAGCCGATGCCGCTGGGGGCCCCGTCGGTCGAGATCCAGAGGTTCCCGACGGAGTCGAAGGCGAGGTTGTCCGGGCAGGAGATCGGCGAGACCTGGTCGACCGGGAAGCCCGAGAAGTACACCGTGTCGCCCTGCGCGACGTCGCCGCACAGCATCAGCAGGTTCCAGGTGAAGGTGCGGCCGGTCTGGTCGCCGCCGTCCTCGATGATCTCGACGATGTGGCCGTCGCGGTTCTCGGTGCGCGGATTGACCTCGGTCGGCCCCTCCTTGCCCTCGGTGCCGCGGTTGGAGTTGTTGGTGCAGGCCACATAGATCCGGCCGCTGACCAGGCTCGGCTGGACGTCCTCGCAGCGGTCCATCTTGGTCGCGCCGGCGATGTCGGCGGCCATGCGGGTGTGCACGAGCACCTCCTCGACGCTCATGCCGGCGATCATCGACGCGCCGTCGAGGACCAGGGGCAGCCAGGCGCCGATGCCGTCGAAGCCGCCGTCCGAGGGGACCGCGCCGGTGCCGGTGATCTCGGCGACGGGGGAGTCGCCGGTGAAGCTCGCGACGAAGAGGTCGCCCTCCTCCAGCAGGGTCTTGTTGTGCGCGCGGTCGCCCTCGATGTAGCGCTTCTTCGAGACGAACTTGTAGAGGTAGTCGAAGCGCTCGTCGTCGCCCTGGTAGGCGACCACGCGGCCGTCGGGGGCGACGATGACGTTCGCGCCCTCGTGCTTGAGGCGGCCGAGCGCGGTGTGCTTCTTCGGGGTCGACTCCGGCTCGAAGGGGTCGAACTCGACGATCCAGCCGAAGCGGTTGGGCTCGTTCTCGTAGCCGGGCGTGCGGGCGTCGAAGCGCGGGTCGTCGAGCTCCCAGAGGCGGGCGGTCTCGGCGTCGGTGAGGCCGTAGCGCTTCTCGGCGTCGCTGGTCGCGGTCGCGCGGAAGTAGCCGTTGAAGTTCTCCTCGCCGGAGAGGATCGTGCCCCACGGCGTGGTGCCGCCGGAGCAGTTGCCGAGCGTGCCGAGGACGGAGCGTCCCGTCGGGTCGGCGGCGGTCTTCAGCAGCGCCGAGCCGGCCGCGGCGCCGGTGACCTCGTAGGGGGTGTCCAGCAGGTAGCGGCGGTTGTGCTCGCCGCCCTGGACGTAGGCCCAGGGGCGGTCGACGGCGGTGCGGACCAGCTCGACGACGCTGAGTCCGTGGGCGGCGCGGCCGACGGCGCGCACGCGCTCGGGCTCGGCCTCGAGCTGCGCGGCCGGGAACATGATCGACTCGTTCGTGTACTCGTGGTTCACGACCAGCAGGGCGCGCAGGCGCTTCGAGCCGGGGATCTCGACGATGTCGGTGTAGTCGTTGTTGTAGCCGAACTGCGCGGCCTGGGCCGACTCCGTCTGGTTCCGGATGTCGAAGGCGGGGCTGTCGGCGAACAGCGGGTCGCCCCAGCGGATGATCGGCTGCCAGGCGAAGCCCTCGGGCACGGTGAACTCGTCGACCGTGTACGGCACCGGGGCGATCGGGGTGAAGGCGAGCGGGGAGCCGCCGACCGCGGCGCCGGCGACGGCCGCCTCGGCGGTGGGGGCGCCGCCGGCCGAGGCGACGGCGACGGTGACCGCGCCGGCCAGGCCCAGGCCGAGGGCGCTGCGGCGCGAGATCTGCCGGGCGACGATGTCGCGGAACGAGCTGTTGTGCGAGGTGTTGCAGGCGGCGGTCGAGCATGCGTTGGCGCACTTCAGGGCGCAGGTGACGGGGCTGCGCTTGCCGCGCACGTGCCCCGCCATGGGGAGGAGGAGCGGGCGTCGGGCGGTATCGGTCATGGTCGTCCTTCGATCGGCAGGCAGTGCGATCGAGTGGACCAGTGCGAGGGGACGCGCATCCCGCTCAGCGGAGGCCTCTCCCTGAACGGAATATGAACGTTCTCACAAGAAGGTGAGGCTATCCTTCGTCGCTCCAGCGGGCGTCCCGGGCGGCCAGCACCGCGCCGACGTTGTCCGCGATCCACTCCACGACCGGCAGCAGCCGCTCGGCCAGCTCGGCCCCGAGCGGGGTCAGCGCGTAGTCGACCCGCGGCGGGATGACGGCGAGCGCCTCGCGGTGCACGAAGCCGTCCTCCTCGAGGGTCCGGAGGGTCTGCGCCAGCATCTTCTCGCTGATGCCGCCGATCCGGCGCCGCAGCTCGCCCCAGCGCAGGCCGCGCTCGGCCAGGGCGGCGAGGACGAGCACGCCCCACTTGCTCGTGACGTGGCCGAAGACCTCGCGGCTCGGGCAGTCGGCGGAGTAGACGTCGCCGGTGAGGAGGGGGCTCTCGATGATGGTCACAGGAGTACTAACCAAATAGTGGGTACTGCATTCCGGGAAGTTCTGGCGGTGCGGCCCGGTTCCCCTCTCCGACGGCGCCCCACCCGCCGTCTCCCGAACGGAAGGACCACCCCCATGACCCTCGTCGTCACCGGAGCCACCGGCCACCTCGGCCGTCTCGCCGTCGAGCACCTGCTCGCCCGCGGCACCGCCGCCTCCGACATCGTCGCCACCGGCCGCGACGCCGCCAAGCTCGAGGCGCTCGCCGCCGACCTCGGTGTCCGCACCGCCGTCGCCGACTTCGAGGACCCGGCCTCGCTCGACGCCGCCTTCTCCGGCGCCGAGGCCGTGCTGCTCGTCTCCGGCTCGGAGGTGGGCAAGCGCGTCGCGCAGCACACCGCCGCGATCGAGGCCGCCGCCCGCGCCGGCGCGCGCCTGGTCTACACGAGCGCCCCGAAGGCGACCACCAGCCCGCTGATCCTGGCCCCCGAGCACAAGGCGACGGAGGAGGCGATCGCCGCCTCGGGCCTCCCCGCCGTGATCCTCCGCAACGGCTGGTACAACGAGAACTACGCGCAGACCGTCGCCGAGCTCGCCTCGACCGGCACCACCCTCTCCAGCGCCGGCGACGGCCGCGTCTCCAGCGCCGCCCGCACCGACTACGCCGAGGCCGCCGCCGTCGCCCTGCTCGACGCCTCCCTGGTCGGCTCGGTGCACGAGCTCTCCGGCGACACCGCCTGGAGCTTCGACGAGCTCGCCGCCCTCGTCGGCGAGGTCGCCGGCCGCGACGCCGCGATCACGCACGTCGACTCCGCCGAGCACACCCGCATCCTCACCGAGGCCGGCGTCCCCGAGGGCGGCGTCGGCTTCGTCGTCGGCCTCGACGCGAACATCGCCGACGGGCTCCTCGGCGAGACCGACGGCTCGCTCGCCCGCCTCATCGGCCGCCCGACCACCCCGATCCGCGCCTACGTCGAGGAGCAGCTCGCCGGCTGAGCCGCGTCCTGCGGCCGGTGGCTGACCTCCGGCTCGCGGAATCCGCTCCGGCTCGCCGGATCGTCCGGTTCTGGCGTGCCGGAGGCGCTCGCGCGTGCCGGAGCCGCTGACTGAAGCACCTCGGGCACGCAGAATCGGCTCCGGCTCGTCGAATCGGCTGGTTCCCGCGTGCCGGGGGCGGTTCGGCGAGCCGGACCCGCGCCCCGGGGCCGCGGTGTCCGACCCCCGACGTAGGCTTGACGCCATGACCTCGACGACGCCTCGCTCCGGTATCGACCTCTCCGAACTCGACCCGGCGACGCGTCCGCAGGACGACCTCTACCGCCACGTCAACGGGCTGTGGATCGACCGCACCGAGATCCCGAGCGACAAGGCGCGCTACGGCTCCTTCCACGTGCTCCAGGAGGAGGCGGAGAAGGCGGTCCGCGACATCATCGTCGAGGCGCAGTCCGCCCCGCAGGGCACCGAGGCGCGCATGTTCGGCGACCTCTACACCTCCTTCCTCGACGAGGCGCGCGCCGAGGAGCTCGGCGCCGCCCCGCTCGCCGACGACCTCGCGGACGTGCAGCGCGTCGACTCGATCGCCGCGCTGCTGCAGGCCGTCGGCACCTTCGAGCGCGCGGGCGTCCCCGGCCTCTTCGGCCTCTTCGTCGACAACGACCCGGGCGAGCCCGAGCGCTACCTCGTGTTCGTCAACCAGGGCGGCCTCGGCCTGCCCGACGAGAGCTACTACCGCGAGGAGGAGTTCGCCTCCGTCCGCGAGGCGTACCTGCCCTTCGTCGCCCGGATGCTCGGGTTCGCCGGCATCGACTCGCCGGAGTCGCGCGCCGAGCGCATCGTCGCGCTCGAGACCGACCTCGCCGCCGTGCACTGGGACAAGGTGCGCAGCCGCGACAGCCAGGACACCTACAACCTCCGCTCCTGGGCCGAGGTCACCGAGCTCGCCGCCGGCATCGACCTCGACGTCTGGCTGACCGCGATGGGCGCGCCGGAGGGGGCGCTCGCCGAGGTCGTCGTGCGCCAGCCGAGCTTCCTCGAGGGGCTCGCCGGCCTGCTGACCGACGACCGCCTCCCCGCCTGGCGCGACTGGCTGTCCTGGCAGGTGATCCGCGGCGCCGCGGCGTACCTCTCCAGCGACTTCGTCGACGCCAACTTCGACTTCTACGGCCGCACCCTCACCGGCACGCCGCAGAAGCGCGAGCGCTGGAAGCGCGCCGTCTCGCTCGTCGAGGGCTCGCTCGGCGAGGCCGTCGGCCGGATATACGTCGAGCGCCACTTCCCCGAGACGGCGAAGGCCGCGATGGACGTCCTCGTCGCGAACCTGATCGAGGCCTACCGCCGCTCGATCGTGGATCTCGAGTGGATGGGCGCCGACACCCGCGAGCGCGCGCTGGAGAAGCTCGCGAAGTTCACGCCGAAGATCGGCTACCCGGTCCGCTGGCGCGACTACTCCGCCCTCTCGATCGACCCGGCCGACCTGGTCGGCAACGCCCGCCGCGTCGCCGCCTTCGAGTTCGACCGCGAGCTCGGCAAGATCGGCAAGCCGCTGGACCGCGACGAGTGGTTCATGACGCCGCAGACCATCAACGCGTACTACAACCCCGGCTTCAACGAGATCGTCTTCCCCGCCGCGATCCTGCAGTTCCCCTTCTTCGACGAGTCCCGCGACGCCGCGGCCAACTACGGCGCGATCGGCGCGGTGATCGGCCACGAGATCGGCCACGGCTTCGACGACCAGGGCTCGCGCTTCGACGGCGACGGCCGCCTGACCGACTGGTGGACCGAGGACGACCGGGCCGCGTTCGAGGAGCGCACGAAGGCCCTCATCGCGCAGTACGACGCCCTCGCTCCCGCGACGACGCCCGGCCACCACGTCAACGGCGCGCTCACCATCGGCGAGAACATCGGCGACCTCGGCGGTCTCGGCATCGCGTGGAAGGCCTACCTGCTCTCGCTCGACGGCGAGGAGTCGCCCGTGATCGACGGCCTGACCGGCGCGCAGCGCTTCTTCCTCTCCTGGGCGCAGGCCTGGCAGCAGAAGGCGCGCGACGAGGAGACGATCCGCCTGCTCGCCATCGACCCGCACTCGCCGTCGGAGTTCCGCTGCAACCAGATCGTCCGGAACCTGGACGAGTTCTACGCTACTTTTGACGTCACCGAAGGCGACTCCCTCTGGCTCCCGCCGAGCGAGCGCGTCGCCATCTGGTAGTCGCCGCCGACTGCCGTCCCGCACCACGGGCGAGCGGCGGGCATCGAGAGCCGACCGATGCCTTCCGCGCCGTCCGTCCACCGACGCGTCGTCGCGGTGGACCCCGCTCCTCCCCTCCGCACCGACCGTTCCACCGACCCGGAGAGAGGCCGCAGCCGTGGTGATCCCCGCCCACGAGACCCGTCGTGAGAGTCGTCGTGCCCGTCGCGGCCGGCACAAGGGCGACTACGACCACGACGACTTCCAGCGCGGCTTCGACGCGCTCGGCCGGCTCGCCCTGGACGGCGTCGTGGTGTCGGCCCGCGCGGTCGACCTCGGCACCGGCCGCGCCCTCTTCGCGGTCGACGACTCCGTCTCGATGCCGACGGCGTCCGTCGGCACGATCGTGCTCCTGGTCGAGGTCGCGGCGCGGCTCGCCACCGACCCGCAGGAGAACCTGCGCCTCGTCGACCGCACCGCCGCCGACGCCGTCACCGGCACGGGGATCTGGCAGCACCTGCAGATCCCGTCGATGCCGATCGCGGATCTCGCCGCCCTCGTCGGCGCGACCAGCGACAACCTGGCCACCAACGTCCTCCTGCGCCGGGTCGGACTCGACGCCGTCCGCGAGCGGGCCGAGGCGCTCGGCCTCTCGCGCACCGCCCTGCTCGACGTCGTCCGCGACGAGCGCGGTCCGGACGACGCTCCGCAGCTCTCCATCGGCTCGGCCAGCGAGCTGACCTGGCTGCTCGCGACACTCGCGAACGGCGAGGTCGTCGACCCCGCGGTCAGCTCGCGCGTCATCGGCTGGCTCTCGCTGAACAGCGACCTGTCGATGGTCGCCTCCGCCTTCGGCCTCGACGCGCTCTCGCACCGGCAGCCCGACCACGGCGTCCTGCTGGTGAACCGGACCGGCACCGACGTGGGCGTCCGCGCCGAGGTCGGCGTGCTCCGCGGCCCGCGCGCCGGCGTCGCCTACGCCGTCATCACGCAGTTCGACGACTCGAGTCTGCGCTACCGCCTCGCGGTGCTCGACGGCATGCGCACGCTGGGCGTCGACCTGCTGGAGTACGTGCACTGACGGTCGCAGCGGCCGCGTGCTTCCGCTCGCTCCCCTGCGGTCCGCGCTCGCCGACCTCCGGCTCGTGGAACATCGTCCGGCTCGCCGGAATCGCGCGATCCCGCGTGCCGAGGTCGGATCCGCGTGCCGAAGGTTCTCGCAGTGGGCGGCGCCGTCAAGCCGGTGACCGCTCCCGGAGGCGCGACCTAGGCTGCCGGCAGCGGCGTCGCCTCCCGGTGCGCCGCGGAGAGGACACCATGAGCAGCTTCGGCTTCGACGCCCCCGAGGACGTCACCGACACCACCCGTCCCGCCGCCGACTCCCTGCCGGTCCCCCCGGAGGACCCGGCCGAGGTCGACGACGCGGAGGCGACCGGAGAGGCGACCGACGAGGGCGCCGATTCGCGCCTCGACGACGACGCCCGCCTCGACGACGACCAGGATCCGCCGGAGCACCCCTTCGTCCCCTCGCCGAGCTGAGCGACGGACCGGGCTCCGGCCCGGCGCGTGCACAGCTCAGGCTAGAAGGGCCGGATCGGTCCGAAAACACTCGATCCGCCGCTGCCGGCCTGAGCTGTGCACACGCTCGACGGCTGACGTCGCTGCGGGCGGCCAGTGACGAGGCGGCCGACCCTCGTCAGCCGCGGAACGCCCCGCGGTGGCGCGCCGCCGGGTGCCGCGGGTTCAGCCGCGCGGCGCCGGTCAGCCGCTCGCGCAGCCCGCCGGGCGCGTACTCCGAGCGGGCGAGGCCGCGCGCCCGCAGCACCGGCATCACCTCGTCGACGAACTCGACGTAGCTGTCGGGCAGCGTCCAGTGCGCGAGGTTGATGCCGTCGACACCCGCGTCGCGCAGCTCCGACAGCCGGTCGGCGATCTGCTCGGGCGTGCCGACGACGCGCTGGTGCCGGCCGACGGCCAGGCGGGCGAGATCGGCGACGGTCGCGTCGCGGTCGGGCAGCAGCCGGATCATCGACTCGAGCGTGCTGCGGTTGCCGTTGGTGACGATGTCGCGCAGCTTCGTCTCGGGCGGGAAGGGCTTCCCGTCCGCCTGGTCGACGCTGAGTCCGGCGTGCAGCAGGTGGGCGTCGACGCTCGTGTACGCGTCGAGTTCGGCCTCGCGCTCGCGGGCCTCCTGCTCGGTGCTGCCCACGATCACCGACAGCGGTGAGAAGAACAGGACGTCGTCGCCGCGGCGCCCCGCCGCCTCCGTCAGCGCGCGGGTCGACGCGATCAGCTCGCGGGTCTGCTCCGTCGTCGAGCCGCCGACGAACTGCGCCTCCGCGTGCCGGGCCGCGAAAGCGCGGCCGGCGGGTGAGGAGCCGGCCTGGAAGAGGAAGGGCGTGCGCTGCGGCGACGGCGCCGAGAGGTGCGGCCCCTCCACCCGGTACGCCTCGCCGACGTGGTCGATCCGGTGCACCGACTCCGGCCGGGAGTACGCGCCGCCCTGGTCGCGCACCGACGCGTCGTCGTCCCACGAGCCCTCCCACAGCTTGTAGACGACGTCGAGGTACTCCTCGGCCTGGGCGTAGCGGGCGTCGTGCTCGGTGAGGCGGTCGAGGCCGAAGTTGCGGGCCGCGTTCTCCTGGTAGCTGGTGACGATGTTCCAGGCGACCCGGCCCTTCGAGAGGTGGTCGAGGGTCGACATCCGCCGCGCGAACTCGAACGGGTGCGCCTGCAGGATCGAGCTGGTCATCGCGAGGCCCAGGTGCTCGGTCGAGCCGATCAGGGCGGCCAGCAGGATCGACGGGTCGTTGTTGGGCAGCTGCAGGCCCTCGCGCGCGTTCACCTCGAGCGAGGCGCCGACCGCGCCGTAGGTGCCCACGACGTCCGCGAAGAAGATCGCGTCGAACACCCCGTGCTCGAGCGTCCTCGCCACCTCGATCCAGTGCCCCAGGTCCTCGAACGAGTCGTGCCGCGCCCCGGGCCGCCGCCACTGGCCGTGGTGGATGTGCGAGGGCGTGTTCATCACGAACGCGTTGAAGAGCAGGGGGCGGGGATCGGTCATGCGGGCTGCTCCTGGGGCGGGACGCTGGTGCGGAAGTCGGTCTCGGGCTCGGTGCCGTTCAGCAGGTAGGCGCCGATCGCGGCCTGACGGAAGACCGCCGGGTTGTGCGAGGCGATCGTACGGGCATTGCGCCAGTGCCGGTCGAGCCCCGACTCGGTGAGCACCGCGGAGGCGCCACCCACTTCGAACAGGCGCGATGTCACCGCGACGATGTCGGCCACCGCGATCTGCTGCGCCTCGAACTGGCGGATCTGCACCCGCACGTAGTCGCGGGTGCGCTCGGCCTCGTCGGCGTGCTCGCGCTCGCGGACGGCGGCGTAGTCGCGGGCGACGTCGTGCACCAGGGCCTCGACCGCGGCGACGCGGCTCGCCAGCTCGCCGACGACCGACTGCACCCGCGGGTCCTCGCGGGGCAGGCTCTCGCCGGCGACGCCGAACGAGCGCGAGCGGCCGCGGACGAAGCGGAGGGTGTCCTCGAGCGCGGCGCGGCCGATGCCCGCCATCGTCGCCTGAAGCAGCAGGTGCAGCAGCAGCCGGAAGTCGAGGGTGTACCAGTCGGGCTCCTGCAGCACCCGGTAGACGCTCTCGTCGTCCAGCGGCACGTCGGCGAAGACGGTGGTGCCGCTCGCGGTGAGGCGCTGGCCGAAGCCGGTCCAGTCGTCGAGCACCTCGACGCCGGGCGCGGCGGTCGGCACGACGGCGCCGTAGCGCTCGCCCGAGGGGTCGAGCGCGCCGGTCCAGGTGTAGTCGGCGTAGAGGGTGCCGGTCGTGTAGAACTTGCGGCCGGTCAGCCGCCAGCCGCCGCCGTCGACCGGGACGAGCCGCGCCTCCGTCGTCGTCGCGGAGCCCTTCTCGGCCTGCGAGTTGGCGAAGAGGGCGCCGGCCGCCGCGCGCCGCAGCCAGGTCTCGTCGCGGGCAGTGCCGCCGACGAGGAAGCGCTCGACCAGGCCGAAGTGGCCGCGCAGCGCCTGCGGGAGGTTGGGGTCGGCCGCGCCGAGCTCGACCAGGAGGGTGAACAACTCGGGCAGGGTCGCGCCGGCGCCGCCCCACTCGACCGGCACGCGCATCGCGGTGAAGCCGGAGGCGACGAGCGCGGCGATCTCGGGGTGGAGCAGGCGGCGCTCCCGCTCGCGGACGAGCGACTCCGCGCCGACCTCGGCGATGACGGCGCGGAACCGGGCGAGGTCGGCGGTGCTGAGGCTCATCGAGCGGCCTCCGTCGCGGCGTCTCCCGTGAACGCGCCGCGGAACGCACGCGCGGGGTGCTCGTCGGGCAGCTGGTCGCGTCCGAACAGCTTCTGCCGGAGCGTCCCCGGGGCGTACTCGCGCTGAGCGAGCCCGCGCTCCTGCAGCACCGGGATCACGTGGTCGACGAACTCCTCGAAGCTGCCGGGCAGGATCCAGTTCATGACGTTGACGCCGTCGATCCCCGCGTTCTGCCACTCGGCGAGGCGGTCGGCGATCTGCTCGGGCGTGCCGACGATCCGGCCGCGCAGCTTCGCCGCGAGGGTCGCCAGGTCGCGCACCTTCGGGTCCGGGTCGGGCGAGAGCTCGCGCATCCACTGCAGGTGGCTGACGTTGGTGCCGGTCGAGAGCTCCGAGAGCGGGGTGTCCGGGTCGAGCGGCTCGCCCGTCCTCGGATCGAAGGCGAGGTTGCTGTGCAGGAGGAAGCCGTCGCTGGAGAGGTACTCGTCGAGCTCCGCGGCCTTGCGCTGCGCCGCCTCCTCGGTGTCGCCGGTGACGAAGGCGAGGCCGAGGAAGAAGGCGAGGTCCTCGGCGGAGCGGCCCGTCGCGGCGACCTTGGCGCGGGTCTGCTCGATCAGCGTGCGGGTCTTGTCGATCCCGGAGGTGAGCACGAACTGGCCCTCCGCGTGCCGGGCCGCGAAGGCGCTGCCCGCGGGGGAGGAGCCGGCCTGGAAGATCACCGGCGTGCGCTGCGGCGACGGCGGGCTCTGGTGCGGGCCGGCCACGCGGTAGCGCTCGCCGACGTGGTCGATACGGTGGATCCCGCCCGCGTCGGCGAAGACCGCGTCCTGCGGGTGGCCGAGCGCCTTGTCGCGCTTCAGCGCGTCGTCGTCCCAGGAGCCCTCCCAGAGCTTGTAGACGACCTCGAGGTACTCCTCGGCCCAGCGGTAGCGCTCGTCGTGCTCCTCGAGCCCGTCGGCGCCGAAGTTGCGCGCGGCGCTCTCCTGCGCGCTGGTGACCACGTTCCAGCCGACCCGGCCGCCGGAGAGGTGGTCGAGCGTCGAGACGCGGCGGGCGAACTCGAACGGGTGCGCCTGCAGCACCGAGGAGGTGAAGACCAGGCCGAGGTGCTCGGTCACCGCCGCGAGCGCGCCGAGCAGCACCGACGGGTCGTTGCTCGGGAACTGCAGGCCCTCGCGGGCGTTGACGGCGTAGTCGCCGCGCGCCGGTCCGTAGAGGCCGAGGACGTCGGCGAAGAAGATCGCGTCGAAGCGGCCGCGCTCCAGCGTCCGGGCGAGGTCGGTCCAGAGCGCGAGCGAGGTGAACTCGTGCTGGCGCGCGTCCGGGTGCCGCCACAGGCCGTGCTGGATGTGCGAGGCGGTGTTCATCACGAAGGCGGAGAAGCGCAGGGGCTTCGGGGCGGTGCTCATCGGGGCTCCTCGGCAGTGCGGGCGGTCGGCCCGGTGGTCGGGCTCGGGTCGGCGTCGGGGTCGCTCAGCAGCCGCCGCCCGGGCACGGCGTCGAGCAGCTCGCGCACGTAGTCCGTGCGCGGCGCCTCGAACAGCTCGCGCGAGCCGCCCTGCTCGACGACCCGGCCGGCGCGCAGCACGACCACGTCGTGCGCGAGCCGGCGGACGGTGGAGAGGTCGTGCGAGATGAACAGGTACGAGACGCCCTGCTCGCGCTGGATCCGCTCGATCAGCTGCAGCACCCGCTCCTGCGTGATGACGTCGAGGGCGCTGAGCGCCTCGTCGAGCACCACGAGTGAGCTGCGCGGAGCGAGCGCCCGCGCGATGGCGACCCGCTGGCGCTGGCCGCCGGAGAGCTCGCCCGGCCGCTTGTCGATCGCGCCGTCCGGCAGCGAGACGGCGTCGAGCAGCTCCTCGACCCGGGCGCGGCGCTCGCGCGGCGGGACGGAGCCGACGATCGGCTCGGCGACGATCCGCCCGACGGTCCAGCGAGGGTCGAGCGCCGAGTCCGGGTTCTGGTAGACGAGCTGCACGGTGCGCCAGAGCGCCAGCCGGTCGCGGCCGGAGACGTTCGTGACGTCCTGCCCGCCGAGGTGGACGGTGCCGGCGCTCGGGTCGAGCAGGCGGAGGATCATCCGCGCGGTCGTCGACTTGCCCGAGCCGGACTCACCGACCAGCGCGAGCGTGCGGCCCTGGGCGAGTGAGAACGAGACGTCGTCGACGGCGGCGACCGGGTCGCCTCCGCGCCGGCCGGGGAAGGTCTTCGACAGCCCCCGCACCTCCAGCACCGTGTCGGCGGAGGAGCCGGCGGCCGCGCTCGGCGGCGGCGCGGTCTGCGTCGCCCGGGCGTGCGCGATCAGCTCGGCCGTGTAGTCGACGGCGGGGGTGCGGACGATCCGCTCGACCGGCGCATCCTCGACCAGGCGCCCGCGCTGCAGCACCAGGGCGCGGGAGGCGTGGTCGGTCGCGAGCGCGAGGTCGTGGGTGACGAAGAGCACGCTGGTGCCGTGCTCGGCGGCGAGGCGGTCGAGCACGCGCAGGATCTGCTTCTGCACCGTGACGTCGAGCGCCGAGGTCGGCTCGTCGGCGACCAGCAGGGCAGGGTCGAGACCGAAGGCGATCGCGATCAGGATGCGCTGCTTCAGGCCGCCCGAGAGCTCGTGCGGGAACTGGGTCAGGCGGTCGGCGGCCCGCGACACCTCCGCGATCTCGAGCAGCTCGATCGAGCGGGCCCGGCGCTCGCTGCGCGAGAGGCGCTCGCCGCGGATCGCGAAGATCTCGGCGACCTGCGCCCCGATGGTGAGCACGGGCGTGAGGCTCGAGCCGGGGTCCTGCGGGATGAGGCCGACGCGGCGGCCGCGGATCCGGCTCCAGCGCGACTCCGAGAGCCGCGTCGCGTCGGCGCCGTCGACGAGCAGCCGGCCGGCGGTGACGCGCGCGCCGTCGGGCAGCAGTCCGGTCGCCGCGTTCGCGATGGTCGACTTGCCCGAGCCGGACTCGCCGACCAGGGCGACGATCTCGCCGCGGCCGACCGAGAACGAGACGTCGTCGAGGGCGCGCACCCCGCGGCGGCCGACGCGGTAGTCGAGCGAGAGACCCTCCAGCTGCAGGGCGGGTGCGGTGGCGGCGGTGGAGCCGGCGGCGTCAGGCACGGGTCGCCTTTCCGAGGTAGCGGCTGAGCACGCCGAGCGCGACGACGACGACCAGAACGAAGGTCCCGGGCAGCGCCGTCATCCACCACGCGTTGGCCAGGTAGTTGCGGCCCTCGGCGATGATCAGCCCCCACTCGGGCGTGGGCGGCGGGGTGCCGAAGCCGAGGAAGCCGAGCGCCGAGACGGCCAGCACCGCGGCGCCGAAGTCGACGACGGCGAGGGCGACGAGTGCCCCGGTGATCGCGGGCAGCACGTGGCCGGTCAGCTGGCGGAGGTAGCCGGCGCCGGCCAGCAGGCTCGCCTCGAGGTAGTCGAGCGAGCGGACCCGGAGGACCTCGGCCCGGGTCACCCGCGCGAACAGCACGACCGAGCCGATGCCGACTCCGATGCCCAGCGAGACCGGACCCGCGCCGTAGGCCGAGACGACGAACAGCGCGATCATGAACGCCGGCAGCGCGATCAGGGCGTCGATCACGCGCATGCTCACCGACTCCGCCCACGAGCCGAGGGTGGAGGAGACGATGCCGACGAGGGTGCCGAGCACGAGCCCGACGACCACGGCGAGACCGGCGGTGAGCGCGGTCTGGCTCGTGCCGAAGATCATCCGCGCCAGCACGTCGCGGCCGAGGTGGTCGGTGCCGAAGGGGTGGGCGAGGCTCGGCGCGAGGAACACCTGTGCCGAGTCGCCGGTGAGCGGGTCGGAGGAGGTGAACCAGCCGGGCGCGATCAGCCAGAGCACGACGACGACGATCAGCGCCGCCGAGAGGATCGTGGCCGCCCCGGGGACGGGCAGGCTGCGGAGGAGGCCGGCACGGCGGTCGTCCGCCGTCCGGGTGAGCTCAAGCGCCAAGGCGCACCAGTCCCTTCTGTCCGCGGGTGCGCAGCACGCGGGGATCGAGCACGGGCGCGATCAGGTCGAGCACGAGGGTGGTGACGACGACCACGAGCGTCGTCAAGAGCACGAGGCCCTGCACGAGCGGCACGTCCTGCGCGATCACCGCCTTCAGCAGCACCGAGCCGAGGCCGGGGCGGGCGAAGACCGTCTCGGTGATGACCGAGCCGGCGAGGAGGATCCCGAGCGTCGTGCCGATCACGGCGGTGGTCGCGCCGAGCGAGGAGCGCAGCACGTGCCGGAGGAAGACCCGCAGCGGCCGGGCGCCCTTGGCCCGCGCGGTCTTCACGAAGGCGAGCTCGGACGCCTGCTCGACGCCGCTCAGCAGGACCTGTGCGATCGGCGCCGACACCGGGATCGCGAGCACCAGGGCCGGGATGAGCAGCGACAGCAGCGACCCGTCGGGGAAGAGCGAGAGGATCCGGAGCTGGAAGGAGAACACCTGCAGCACGATGATCCCGAGCCAGAAGACGGGGACCGAGCTGAACAGCGACGGCACGGCGACCACGAGCGCCTTCAGCCGCGGCGCGTCGATGAGGAACGCCGCCGCGCTGACACCGACGGCGATGACGATGCTGAGCAGCAGCCCGGTCGCGGCCAGCGCCACGGTGCTGCCGACGACGTCGCCGATCCTGGTGAGCACGGGCTGGCCGGTGGAGAGCGAGAAGCCGAAGTCGCCGCGCACCAGGCTCGCCAGCTGCAGCAGGTACTGCTCGTACCAGGGCTTGTCGTAGCCGTAGAGGGCGCTGACCTGCTGGACCAGCGCGGGGTCGGCTCCGGCGTCGCCGGCCAGGAAGATCGTGACGGGATCGGACGGCAGCAGCTGCACGACCGCGAAGACGATCGTGTACGTGAGCCAGAGAACGAGCACCGCCTGACCGGCCCGGCCGGCGAGATACCGGAGCACCGCGGCTACCTCTGCACCCAGGCTTCTTGGAGCAGCGGAGCGGTGCCGCCGTCGAAGCTCACGTGCACGCCGGCGCCGACGGCGTGCACCTGCACCTCGTCCCAGAGCGGCACCAGCAGGTTGGTGCCGAGCACGAGGCGCTCCTGGATGTCCGCGAGGACGTCGTCACGGGCGGCGGGGTCGGTCGCGGCGCGCTCGGTCGCGAAGAGCCCGTTCAACTCGTCGTCCGAGACGTAGGTGTTGGTGTTGCCGGCGGCGCTGAACAGCGGGCCGAGGCCGCCGAGGTAGAACTGGCGCGAGCCGATGGCCGGGTAGGCCGGGTCGCCGAGGGCGGTCGCGAGGATGGCGCTGTCGCCGGCGTTGTTGGTCAGCTCGACGCCGAGCTTGCGCCACTCCGATTCGATGAACTCGAAGGCCGGCTTGATCACGACGCTGCGCGGGCTGGCGGCGACCGAGAGGGCCAGGCGCTGCCCGTCCTTCTCTCGGACGCCGTCGGAGCCGACGGTCCAGCCGGCGTCGTCGAGCAGCTTCTCGGCCTCGTCGGCGTCGTAGGCGAGGTCGTCGCTGAGGTCGACGAAGCCCGGGGCGGAGCGGTTGAGCACCGAGCCGGAGAGCGGGTAGCTGTCGCTGAGCACGGTCGACTTCAGCGCGTCGCGGTCGAAGCCGATCTGCAGAGCTCGGCGGACGTCCTGGTCGGAGACGACCGGGGCGTCGCCGCGGAAGGCGAGCCAGTTGGCGGTGAGCTCCGGAGCCTGCGCGACGGCGAGCTCGATGCCGGAGGCGGCCGCGGCGGCCTCGTCGGTCGGCTGGATGCCGCGCGAGATGTCAGCCTGACCGGAGGAGACGGCGCCGACGCGCAGCCCGACCTCGGGGATCGCGCGGAAGGTGACCTCGTCGAGGTGCGCGGCGCCGGTGTTCGTCGAGATCGACGACGGCCAGGCGTAGTCCTCGCGCTTGTCGAAGACGATCTCCTGGTCGGGCACCTGCGAGGCGAAGACGAAGGGGCCGGAGGCGACGATCTTCGAGATGTCGGCCTGGCCGGCGTAGTCCAGCGCGAGGGTCGAGGTGGAGACCAGGCTCGCGGTCGAGGCGGCCGTCGCCTTGAGGAAGTCGGCGTTCGGCTCCGAGAGGCGCACCACGACGGTGTCGTCGCCGGTCACCTCCGAGCCGGCGTAGCCGATGAAGTCGCGGTTCTTGACGATCTTCTTCGCCTCGTCGCCGAGGCCGAGCTGGTCGAGGTTCGCCTTGACCGCCGCGGCGTCGAGCGGAGTGCCGTCCGAGAAGGTGACGCCCGGGCGGATCGTGAAGGTGAACTCGGTGTTGTCGCTGTTGACGCTCCACTCCGAGGCGATCCACGGCACGACCTCGCCGTTCTCCGGGTCGAAGGCGGTGAGCCGATCGGCGATGGTGCGGAAGACGTTCGACTGCGTGTAGTTGAAGCCCTTCTGCACCTGGAAGTCGGTCTGCAGCTCGATGTCGGCGAAGACGAGCGAGCCGCCCTCGACGGGCGTGCCGGAGGTGGACGCGGGCTCATCCGCCGCCTGCGCGGTGCAGCCCGCGAGCAGGCCTGCCACGAGGACGGCGCCGACGGCCGCGGCGACGCGCGAGCGGGACGGGGACGTGAAACGGAACATGCGGACGGGCTCCTTGCGTGGGCTGACGACCCGGCCAACCTACGAGTCTGCTCAGCCCACGGCCATCCAGCGCGTAACACGGCGCCATCCGCCGTCACGCGGCGTCGCCTGCGGCTCCGCGGCCGAGCTCCTGCTGATCGAGGAGCCCGGCGCAGCCGGGCGTCTCGAGATCCTGCAGCAGACGCCGCTCCGCCGCGCCGCCTCGACCAGCGACATGGGCGGCCTGCTAGCCTCTCGGCACCGGCGCGAGCGGGGGCTTCTGGAATCCGGCGGGCTCCGTATCGCGCCGGTTCTCCCTCATCGGCTGGTCACACGTCGCCGGCATCGCCCGTCGGGATCCGTGCGCTGCTCGCGTACAGCGAGAAGCCGGCACCGAGTCGCAGTCCCGTCTTCTGGTGCAGTGCCATGCATCGGCGGATCTGCTTCCAGAGGTAGCTCTGCTCTTGCGGGGACCCTCCCCTCGTGAGGTAGGCGCCTGCGGAGTAGGCGACGATGTCCGCGAGCTGAAGGATCTCCCGGTCCCAGTGGCTGAGCTCGGTGTCGACCCACAGCGGCTTGTCGAGCACGAGGTCGTAGTCGGGCCTCCTTCGCAGCACCCTGTCCAGGGTCGCTCGCGCGTCCCTCAGGCCACCGCTGCGGAAGAACTTCTCGTGCTGAGACTGCTGATCTGCGACGAACATCGCGGCGTCGGAGGAGAAGTCACCCACGGTCGCTGCGACACGCTGATGCAGGTATGCGTAGGCGACGCCCAACGGCGTGAGTTCGCGCCCCGTCGCGATCATCTCGAGCTTGTCCACCACCGCGGCGAAGACGAGGGGGGCGGAAGGTGTCGAAGAGGAGACCGATGTCCTTGAAGAGGGCCGCCGTGTGCTTCTCGGTGGTGAGGGTCCGGTACGCGGCCGGTCTGTCGAGGTGGTGTCCCGTCGCGACACTGCGCGCCACCCGGCGGAGGTGACGTCCCTTGATCTCGGAATCGGCCCAGGGCAGTCCCCCAGCAGCAGAGTGTCCGAAGTGCTTCTCCTTGACCTCCATGATGCGCTCCGCGAGTGCGCGCCGCGACGTATCGCGGACCCCGACGTAGCCGAGCACGAAGTACTGGCTGGCGCCGCGCCTCAGTGCCGGTTCTCCTGCCGCCTCGTCGCGATCGAGGGTGTGATTGCCGAACTCGTCGACGTAGACGATCAGCATGCCGCTCCCTCTCGCTCGGCCCCGGCGTTGGAGGCTAGCAAGCGCGCAGGCTGCTCCGAGCGTTGGCGTGAAGCGTCGAGACGGCACCCCGCTGATCGAGCAGTCCGGCGCCGCCGGGCGTCTCGAGGTCCGCGCGCCTACTCGTGCGGCGGCGACCCCGGCCGCAGCCGCTGGGCCAGCCGCTTCAGCGGGTGCGCCGGCTCGCGCTCGAGCGGCTCCTCCACCTCGAGGCCGTAGAACGAGCCGATGTCGCCGACGAAGGCGGCTCGGCGGGCCTTGTCGTACGCGCGGATCTCCCTCCGGAAGGCGATCACCGTCGCGACGCACATCAGGATCATCACCACGCTGAACGGCAGCGCCGAGAGGATCGCGGCCGTCTGCAGCGCGTCGAGGCCGCCGGCGATCAGCAGCGAGAGCGCGAGAAGCGCCGTCGCGAGCGCGAAGAAGATGCGGATGCGGTTGCGCGGCTCCGCGTCGCCGCCGGTGGCGATCATCGCCATCACCAGGGCGCCGGAGTCGGCGGAGGTGACGAAGAAGACGCCGATCAGGATGATCGCGCCGACCGTGAGCACCGAGCCCGCGGGCAGGCCCTGCAGCATCGAGAAGAGCGCCGTGTCGGTGCTCACTGCGCCGTCCGGGCCGACGAGCCCGCCGTCGCCGTAGAGCTCGCGGTAGAGCGCGGTGCCGCCGAGGACGCTGAACCAGAGGAAGGTCATGATCGTCGGCACCAGCAGCACACCCGCGACGAACTCGCGGACGGTCCTGCCCTTCGAGACGCGGGCGATGAAGATGCCGACGAACGGCGCCCACGACATCCACCAGCCCCAGTAGAACGTCGTCCAGGTCGCCTGCCAGGCCTCGCCCTCCTGCCCGGCGTAGGCGCTGACGGTGAAGGTGAGGCCGATGAAGTTCTGCAGGTAGTTGCCGAGCGACTGCACGAACTCGCGCAGCAGGAACTGCGTCGGGCCCGCGACGAGCACGAACACGAGCAGCGCGGCGGCGAGCAGCAGGTTGCCGGTCGAGAGCCACTTCATGCCCTTGCCGACGCCGGAGACGAGCGAGAACACGGTGAGGGCGGTCACGATCGCGATCACGATGATCTGCACGGTGAGCGAGGAGTCGACGATGCCGCTCGACTCCAGCCCCGCCGAGATCTGGGTGACGCCCAGTCCGAGCGAGGTGGCGACGCCGAACATGGTGCCGACGAGCGCGACCACGTCGATGGTGTTGCCCCAGCCGCCGCGGACGCGTCGGCCCAGCAGCGGCTCGAGCGCCCAGCGGATCGACACCGGGCGCTTCCGGCGGTGGATCGCGTAGGCGAGGGCGAGGCCGACGACCACGTAGATCGACCAGGCGTGCACGCCCCAGTGCAGATAGGTCTGCGAGATGGCGCTCTGCGCGAGCTCCGTCTCGGTGCCGGTCACGCCGGGGCGCGGGGTGGCGAAGTGGGTGAGCGGCTCCGCGACGCCGTAGAAGACGAGGCCGATGCCCATCCCGGCCGCGAAGAGCAGCGAGATCCAGGAGAGCATCGAGAACTCGGGCTCGTCGTCGTCGGCGCCGAGCGTGATGTCGCCGAAGCGGCTGACGCCCATCCAGATCGCGAAGGCGACGAAGACCGCGGCGATCAGCACGTAGTACCAGCTGAAGGTGTTGACGACGGTGGTCTGCAGGGAGGCGAAGACCTCGGTGGCGACCTCGGGGGCGAGGATCGCGAACGCGGCGATCGAGAGCGTGATCACCGCGGCCGGCCAGAACACCCAGCGGGCGAGGCGCTGCGGGGGCCTCTCGGACGTCTTCTGCTCGGGCATTGCGCGGGCCTCTCGTCGACGGCAAAAGCTCCACCGTACACGGGGGCCGCGGCGCGGGCGCAGGCGGAGCGTGCGCTCGGGTCGGTGCGGCAGGCTGGACCCGTGCAGTTCAGAGTCTTCACCGAACCCCAGCAGGGCGCGAGCTACGAGGATCTCCTCGCGGTCGCGCAGGCCACCGAAGCCCTCGGCTACGACGGCTTCTTCCGCTCCGACCACTATCTCCGGATGGGCGACGGCGATCCCGGCCCCGGCCCGACCGACGCCTGGACGACCCTCGCGGGCCTCGCGCGCGAGACCGAGCGGATCGCGCTCGGCACCCTCGTCTCCTCCGTCACCTACCGGCCGCCGGGGATCCTCGCCATCCAGGTCGCCCAGGTCGACGCGATGTCGGGCGGCCGCGTCGAGCTCGGGCTCGGCACCGGCTGGTTCGAGGAGGAGCACGCCGCGTACGGCATCGACTTCCCGCCGCGTCGCTTCGACCTGCTCGAGGAGCAGCTCGAGATCGTCACCGGCCTCTGGTCGACGCCGGTCGGCGAGCGCTACTCGTTCGCGGGCGAGCACTACACGCTGACCGACTCGCCCGCGCTGCCCAAGCCCGCGCGCCTGCCGCTGCCGGTGATCGTCGGGGGAGGAGGACCCAAGCGGACCCCGCGGCTCGCGGCCCGCTTCGCCAGCGAGTTCAACCTGCCCTTCCCCGAGTTCGACGCGATCCCCGGCGCGTTCGAGCGCGTCGACGAGGCCTGCGTCGCGATCGGGCGCGAGCCGTCCTCGCTCGTGCACTCGGTCGCGCTGATCGCGGTCGGCGGAGCGGACGAGGCGGAGTTCGTCCGGCGCGCCGCGGCGATCGGCCGCGAGCCCGCCGAGCTGCGCGAGCACGGCGTCGCCGGCGGCGTCGACGAGACCGTCGACCGCCTCGAGTCCCTGCGCGCGGCCGGCGCCGAGCGCGTCTACCTCCAGTTCATGGACCTCCAGGACCTCGACCACCTCGACTTCTTCGCCCGCGAGGTGCTGCCGCGCCTGTCGGCCTGAGCCTCCCGTCATGCCGATCGAGTAGCCCGCGGAGCGGGCGTATCGAGATCCACCGTTTCGCAGAGGCCGGGTCTCGAGACGCCGCCGGAGGCGTCTACTCGACCAGCATGGAGAGGGCTGCTCGACCAGCGAGGCCGCAGGCAGGGAGACGCCCGCCGCTGCGACCTAGGCTGGAGGGATGGTGGACACGATCGAGCGCGCCGACGAGCGGCTGGCGACCCGCTCGGCCGCCGAGCTGCCGTGGGTCGTGCTCGTCTGGGACGACCCCGTGAACCTGATGTCGTACGTCTCCTACGTCTTCCGCAGCTACTTCGGCTTCGGCCGGGCCGAGGCCGAGCGGCTCATGCTCCAGGTGCACACGGAGGGGCGCGCTGTGGTCGCGACCGGCAACCGCGAGGAGATGGAGCGGCACGTGGAGGCGATGCACGGCTACGGCCTGTGGGCGACGCTGCAGAAGGCCGACGCATGACCGCTCGACTCACGGCGGGCAGGCCCTGATGCGCTCCTTCCGCCGCGACTCCTCCGGTGCCGCCGTCGCCCGCTTCGACCGCGAGGAGGCCGGGATCCTCCGCCACCTCGCCGGCGAGATGCTCGAGCTGCTCGACCGCGGGACGAGCGAGGACGCGCGCAACGACCCGGCGCTGGCGCGGCTGCTGCCCGACGCCTACCGCGACGACGACGAGGCCGCCGCCGAGTTCCGCCGCTTCACCGCCCCGGATCTGGCCGGCCGCAAGATGGACGACGCCCGCGCGATCACCGCTGCGCTCGACGCCGGCGAGGGCTCAGGCCACGCCCGCGTCTTCGCCGGTCTCGGCGAGGTCGCCGTCCGGCTCGAGCCGCCGCAGGCGCTGTCCTGGCTCCGCGGGCTCACCGACATGCGCCTCGCCCTCGCCGCCCGCCTCGGCATCGTCGACACCGACGACGTCGAGCCCGATGGCGAGACCGGGCAGGCTATCCGCGCGGTCTACGACTGGCTCGGCAGCGTCCAGGACGGGCTGGTCCGCGCGATCGACGTGTGATCGCGACGGTCGCGGCCAGGCCTTTCCGCTAGAGGATCGAGAGATCTCCACAGCTGTGGACAAACCTGTGGAGAGATGTGGAGAACGGGCGTCCTCGCCGATGCCCGCCGCCGCGGATCGCCTGTCCCGCAGCGGATCCGGCCGAGCAGAGGGTGTGGAAACGCGAGGTGTCCGGTCGGTGAACCCGCGCCCCCGGAACGGGGGATCAGGCTCCCGGTTCGACGCCGGGGGCGGAACCGCGTACCGTCCGGACCGTGAACACTCCTTCAGGAACCCAGGCCAAGCGCGCCGCCGACGACGCTCAGGACTCGACCGCGGTGCGCACGCTCGCCCGCGGGGGCTACGCCGCGAACGGCCTCGTCCACATCCTCATCGGCGTCATCGCCCTGCAGATCGCGACCGGCGGCCAGGGCGAGGCGGACCAGTCCGGCGCGCTCGGCTCGCTCGCCGCGCAGCCCGGCGGACTGGTCGTGCTCTGGGTCTGCGCGATCGGGCTCTTCGGACTCGCGCTGTGGGGCGCGCTCGAGGCGTTCCTGGTGGCGGGCGGCGACAGCGCCGCGTCCCGCTGGGGCAGCCGGCTCAAGGAGGCGGCGAAGGCCGTCGTCTACCTCGCGCTCGGCATCACGACCCTCCGCTTCGCGCTGGGCGGCAGCTCCGACTCGTCCGAGACGTCCGAGAGCGCGAGCGCGCAGGTCCTCGCCGCGCCCGGCGGAGTGGTGCTCCTCGTGATCGCCGGACTCGCGATCCTCGCGGTCGGCGGCGTCTTCGTCTACCGCGGTGCGTCGAAGAAGTTCCTCGAGAACGTCGCATTGCCGGGCGGGACGGCCGGCCGCGTCGTCACCGGCCTCGGTATCGCGGGCTACGTCGCGAAGGGCGTCGTGCTCGGCGTGCTCGGGATCCTGGTGATCATCGCCGCCGTCACGCACGACCCGGCGCAGGCGGGCGGCCTGGACGAGGCGCTGAAGACGCTGACCGAGCTGCCGTTCGGGGTCGTGCTGCTCGGCGTCGTCGCCGTCGGGCTGATCGCCTACGGCGCGTTCTGCTTCGCCCGGGCGCGCTGGCCGAAGCTCTGAGGAGGGCCGCCGGGGCACCGACGTCGCGCCGGCGGGAGGGCTCGGCGCGATAGCCGCCGCGGAGCCCGCCCATGCGCGCCGGATCCGCACCGCGCCGCCCTCCCGATCCGCGCCGTCGCCGGGCTCCTGATCCCCGGAAGGACGCCGCCGGAGAGCGCGGAGCCGTGACGGGCGAGCGCGGCGCGGGGCCGATACCCCCTGACGGGTGTGATCGCAAGCAGTGCCGAGGTCCGGCTTCCAGTGACACTCTGTGCAGATGCATGCAGGTGGCGACGACGCGAGTGCGGAGCGGGTCCGCCCTGCCCTGGCCGAGACGGCCGCGCGCCTGCTCCGGGCCGTCGCGACCGGTGACCGCGCCGCGTTCGCCGAGCTGTTCGACCGCTTCGGCGGGCTCTTCTCCGCCTCGATCGCCACGGTGCACGCCGACGCCTCCACGCGCGACCGGCTCTGCACCGAGGCCTTCGCCGCCGTCTGGCGCCGTGCCCGGGAGGGCGCCAGCGCCCCGGAGCCGGTGCTCTGGCTGCTCGAGGTGCTCTGCGAGACGCTCGGCTCCTCCCGGGAGGGCTCGCGCCGCCCGCTCGCCGAGGGGCTCCTCGCACTGGCCTGCCCGGACCGCGAGCTGCTGCTGCTCGCCGTGGCCGGCCGCTACTCCCAGCCCGAGATCGCCGCGCTCACGGGCGTCCGCGAGTCGCGGCTGCGCGCGGTCCTCCGCGACGCGCTCGGCTCCCTCCGCGGCGGCCTCGGCGACGGGCGCCTCACCGCCTGATCTGCGGCGCCGTCTCCTCGAGAACTCGCCGCCTCCCCCGCGGCGGCTCCGACGGGCGTAAACTTGAGTCACCCGAACTCAACTTTCGAACCGCAAGGAGGAGATGCAGATGCAGGCCGGTCGGACACCCCAGCAGGACGAGTCGTCCGCTCTCGCGCAGTACGGCGTCGACCTGACCGCGATCGCGGCGAGCGGCAAGCTCGACCCGGTCATCGGACGGGACGCCGAGATCCGCCGCGTCAGCCAGGTGCTCACGCGTCGCACCAAGAACAACCCGGTGCTCATCGGCGAGCCCGGCGTCGGCAAGACGGCGGTCGTCGAGGGGCTCGCGCAGCGGATCGTCGCGGGCGACGTCGCCGACAGCCTCAAGGGCAAGCGGCTCGTCAGCCTCGACCTCTCCGCGCTGATCGCGGGGGCGAAGTACCGCGGCGAGTTCGAGGAGCGGCTGAAGGCCGTCCTCGCCGAGATCAACGACTCCGGCGGCCGCATCATCACCTTCATCGACGAGCTGCACACGCTGATGGGCGCCGGCGGTGGCGAGGGCTCGGTGGCGGCGGCGAACATGCTGAAGCCGATGCTGGCCCGCGGCGAGCTGCGGATGATCGGCGCCACGACGCTCGACGAGTACCGCCAGTACATCGAGAAGGACGCGGCCCTCGAGCGCCGCTTCCAGCAGGTGTTCGTCGGCGAGCCGACCGTCGAGGACACGGTCGCGATCCTCCGCGGGCTGAAGGAGCGCTACGAGGCCCACCACAAGGTCGCGATCGCCGACTCCGCGCTGATCGCCGCTGCCTCGCTGTCCAACCGCTACATCACCGCCCGCCAGCTGCCCGACAAGGCCATCGACCTCATCGACGAGGCCGCCTCGCGCCTGCGGATGGAGATCGACTCCGCGCCGGTCGAGATCGACGAGCTGCGCCGCTCCGTCGACCGGCTGAAGCTCGAGGAGCTCGCGCTGAAGAAGGAGAAGGACGAGGCCTCGAAGGCGCGGCTGGAGACGCTGCGCGAGGACCTCGCCCGCCGCGGCGCCCACCTCGCCGAGCTGCAGCAGCGCTGGGAGCGCGAGCGCGCCTCCCTCAACCGCATCGGCGATCTCAAGAACCGGCTCGACGCGCTGCGGATCGCGGCCGAGCGGGCCCAGCGCGAGGGCAACCTCGAGCGCGCCTCCCGCCTGCTCTACGGCGACATCCCCGCCGCCGAGAGCGAGCTCGCGGCCGCCGAGCAGGAGGAGCAGCCGGCCGAGGGCCGCATGGTCAACGAGCAGGTCACCTCGGACGACATCGCCGCGGTCATCGCCGCCTGGACCGGCATCCCCGTCGGCCGGCTGATGCAGGGCGAGACCGAGAAGCTGCTGCACCTCGAGACCGAGCTGCACCGGCGCCTCATCGGCCAGAACGAGGCGGTCTCGGCCGTCGCCGGCGCCGTCCGCCGCACCCGCGCCGGCGTCTCCGACCCCGACCGGCCCACCGGCTCCTTCCTCTTCCTCGGACCGACCGGCGTCGGCAAGACCGAGCTGGCGAAGGCGCTCGCCGACCACCTCTTCGACGACGAGAAGGCGATGGTGCGGATCGACATGTCGGAGTACGGCGAGAAGTTCGCCGTCTCGCGGCTGGTCGGCGCCCCTCCCGGCTACATCGGCTACGAGCAGGGCGGCCAGCTGACGGAGGCGGTCCGCCGCCGGCCGTACTCGGTCGTGCTGCTCGACGAGATCGAGAAGGCGCACCCCGAGGTCTTCGACGTGCTGCTGCAGGTGCTCGACGACGGCCGGCTCACCGACGGCCAGGGGCGGACGGTCGACTTCCGCAACACGATCCTCATCCTCACCTCGAACCTCGGCTCGCAGTTCCTGGTGGACCAGTCCCTGACCCGCCCGCAGAAGGTCGAGGCGGTGCAGCAGATGGTGCGCCAGGCCTTCAAGCCCGAGTTCGTGAACCGGCTCGACGACATCGTCGTGTTCGAGGCGCTCGACCGCACCGAGCTCGGCGAGATCGTCTCGCTCTACGTCGACCGGCTCTCGCGCCGGCTGGCGGAGCGACGTCTCGACCTCGCCGTGACGCCCGCCGCCCGCGGCTGGCTGGCCGAGCGCGGCTACGACCCGCAGTACGGCGCTCGTCCGCTGCGCCGCCTGATGCAGCAGGAGATCGACGACCGGCTGGCGACGGCCCTCCTCGACGGCTCGATCCGCGACGGCGACGTGGTGCTCGTCGACGCGGGCCCGGACGGCCTGCTGGTCTCCGCGGGCCTCGCGACGCCGTAGCTCGGGCCGGTCCGCCCCGCCTGTCGCCCCGTCCCGTCCCTCCCCTCCCATTCCTCAAAAGTTGCGGTAGTCGCGCGCCACTACCGCAACTTTTGAGGACTCGCGGGAGGGATGCGCGAGGGTCGCTCCTCCACAGGGGGCGATCGCGGGCGGGCCGTCCACAGACGCCGCCCGGGCGCCTCGCCGGGGTCGCGTCGGCGGGTAGCGTCCCGCCCATGAACTCCCCGTCTCCCGCCGCCGGTGCGCGCATGGCCGACCTCGCGCCCGAGGAGCGGCCGCGCGAGCGGCTCCGCGCCCGCGGTCCCGAGGCGCTGACCGACGCGGAGACGCTCGCCGTGCTGATCGGCAGCGGGGTCCGCGGGGCGAACGCGACCGTCGTCGCGCAGCGCCTGCTCGCACGCTTCGGCGGCATCGACGCGGTGTCGCGGGCGGGCGTCGCCGACCTCGTGCGACAGCGCGGCGTCGGCGAGGTCGCCGCCTGCCGCATCGTCGCGTCCTTCGAGCTGCGGCGGAGGATGAACCGCGCGGGGCGGGCCGCGCGCGTCGTCGACGCGGCCGGCCTCGCCGAGCTGGTGACGCCGCTGCTCGCCGCACGGCCGACCGAGACCGTGCTCGCCGTCGCGCTGACCGCCGTCGGGGCCGTCCGCGACGTGATCGCGCTCGCCGACGGACCGCCCACCCACGCGGAGGTGCCGGTGGCCGAGATCCTCGCCGAGGTCCTGGCGCGGGGTGCGGCCGGGGTCGGCCTCGCGCACAGCCACGCCGGCGCGGCGGACGTCCTCCCCTCCGACCTCGCCGCGACCCGGGCGCTCGCTGAGGCGTGCGCGCCCTGCGGGCTGCGGTTCGTCGCGCACGTCGTCGTCGGCGCAGACGGCTGGCGGGAGGCGCCGCCGTAGCAGCCGCGGACGTTCGTGCAAGCCCCTGACCGGCCACCCTTCCGCCCCGCGACGGCGGCGTAGCGTGGACGACGCCCCCACCCCCTCTCGAGCAGGAGTCCCCATGCGAGCAACGATCATCCACGGCGAGCGCGACGTCCGACTCGAGGAGGTGCCCGACCCCGTGCTCTCGACCGGCCGCGACGCGATCGTGCGCGTCACTGCCGCGTGCGTCTGCGGCTCCGACCTCTGGCCGTACCGCGGCGTCACCCCGACGAAGGAGGCGCACCGCATCGGCCACGAGTTCGTCGGCGTCGTCGAGGAGATCGGCGACGACGTGCACGACATCGCGGTCGGCGACTTCGTGATCGCGCCCTTCTACGTCTGCGACGGCACCTGTGCCAACTGCGCGAACGGCGTCTCGACCTCCTGCCTCACCGGCGGCTGGTGGGGCGCCGAGGTCGGCGAGCAGGGCTTCGCCGACGGCGCGCAGGGCGAGAAGGTCCGCGTCCCGCTCGCCGACGGCACGCTCTTCCCGGTCGGCACCGACATCGACCCGACGCTGATCCCGAGCCTGCTCACCCTCGCCGACGTGATGGGCACCGGTCACCACGCCGCCGTCTCGGCCGGCGTCACCGCCGGCTCCACGGTCGCGGTCGTCGGCGACGGCGCGGTCGGCCTCTGCGCCGTGCTCGCGGCCAAGCGCCTCGGCGCGACCACGATCATCGCGATGTCGCGGCACGAGTCCCGCCAGGCGCTCGCCACCCGCTTCGGCGCGACCCACATCGTCGACACGCGCGGCGACGAGGGCGTGGCCCGCGTCCGCGAGCTCACCGACGGCATCGGCGCGGACTGCGTCCTGGAGTGCGTCGGCACCAAGGAGTCGATGCAGCAGGCGCTCGACTCGGCCCGCCCCGGCGGCATGGTCGGCTACGTCGGCGTCCCCAACGGCGGCCCGGAGCTGCCCGTGCGCCAGTTGTTCGGCTCGAACGTCGGCGTCAACGGCGGCGTCGCCCCGGTCCGCGGCTACATGGCGGAGCTGCTGCCCGACGTGCTCAGCGGCGCGATCGAGCCGGGCCTCGTCTTCGACCTGGAGCTGCCGCTCGAGGAGATCGCCGAGGCGTACGCCGCGATGGACGAGCGCCGCGCGATCAAGACCCTCGTGCGGCCGTAGCGGGAGCCGGTCGTGCGCATCGAGGTCGAGACGTCCCGCGGCGTCGTCGCCGGAGTCGCGGAGGACGGCGTCGCCCGGTTCCTCGGCGTCCCCTTCGCCGCGGCGCCGGTGGGCGACCGCCGGTTCCGCGCGCCCGAGCCGCGGGCGCCGTTCGACGGCGTCTTCGAGGCGGACGTGTACGGGGCGACGCCTCAGCGCGGCCGCCCGTTCGAGTTCACGACCATCCCCGAGCACTCGATCCCGGGCGAGGACACGCTGACCCTGAACGTGTTCGCCCCGGCTGAGCCGGCCGGCTCGCTGCCCGTGCTCGTCTACCTGCACGGCGGCGGCTACGTCACCGGAGCGGCCTCGAGCGACTGGCACGACGGCTCGGCGTTCGCGCGCGACGGCGTGATCGTCGTGACCGCCGCCTACCGGCTGGGGGTCGACGGCTTCGGCGTCGTCGAGGGCGACGCGAACCGCGGCGTCCGCGACTGGCTGGCCGCCCTCGAGTGGGTCCGCGAGAGCATCGGCGCGTTCGGCGGCGACCCCGGCCGGGTCACGATCGCGGGCCAGTCCGCGGGCGGCGGCGCCGTGCTCACCCTGCTCGGCTGCGCCGAGGCGCAGCCGCTCTTCGCGCGCGCCGTCGCGATCTCGCCGACCGATCGCAGCGTCCCGATCGAGGAGGCGGAGGAGCAGCTCACCGCCTTCGCGCACGCCCTCGGCGTCGAGCCCACCCGCGCCGCGCTCGCCTCGCTCGACGAGGACGGGCTCTCCGAGACCGCCGCCCTCACGATGATGCCCGGCTCAGGTCACGCGATCGTCTTCGCGCCGGTCTCGGGCGACGCGCTCCTGCCCCTGCCCGTGTCCGAGGCGACCGCGACGACCGGCCTCGACAAGCCGCTCCTGATCGGGTCCACCGCCGACGAGTTCGACAGCCCGCGCCTCGAGCGCGACCCCGGGGCGGCGCCCCGCACGACCGACCTGCTGTTCCGCCGCGCGGTGCTGCAGGCGGCGCGGAACCGTGCCGCAGGACCGGCGCCGACCTGGCTCTACGCCTTCGACCGGCTCTCGCCCGCGACCGGCGGCGCGTCGCACTGCCTCGACCTGCCGTTCTTCTTCGACCACCTCGACGCCGAGGCGACCGCCCGCGTCCTGGGCGAGGACCCGCCCGCGGCGCTCGCCACGGTGATGCACGGCGAGCTGGTGGCCTTCGTCCGGGGCGAGGAGCTGCCCTGGCCGCCGGCGCACGGCGCGGAGGGAGACGCGGTGCGCGTCTACGACGTCGAGTCGGCGGTCGTGCCCGGCCACTACGACGACGTGCTGCCGCTCGTCACGGACCCGCGGGCATGAGCGGGTCCGCGCGCGGCGCCGCACCTCGCTTCCATCCCGATCTCGCGCTCGGCCGCCTCGTCCCGCCGATCGTGCTCGGACCGCGGCTGCTCCGCCTCGCCACCCGTCGCACCGCCGTCGGCGGGGAGGCGCCGCCCGACCTGCTCGTCGAGGACCTCGAGATCCCGGGGGCGGACGGCGACCCGGTCCCGGTCCGCAGCTACCGTCCGCGCACCCTCCGCGGCGCCGCGCCCGCGCTGGTCTGGGTGCACGGCGGCGGCATGGTGCTCGGCAGCCGCTTCGACGACGAGGCGTCGAACATCGCCTTCGCCCGCACGCTCGGCATCACCGTCCTCTCGGTCGGCTACCGGCTCGCGCCCGCCCATCCGGCGCCGGCCGCCCTCGAGGACGTGCTGGCCGCGTTCCGCTGGCTCGCCGCGCACGCCGAGGAGCGGGGAGTCGATCCCGAGCGGATCGCGCTGGGCGGCGCGAGTGCGGGCGGCGGGCTGGCCGCAGGAGCGACCCTCCTGGCCCACGACCGCGGCGGAGCGCAGCCCGCGTTCCAGCTGCTCGTCTACCCGATGCTGGACGATCGCACCGTCACCCGACCCGGACCGGTTCCCCGCGGCGTCCGCGTCTGGACGCCGGGCAGCAACCGCTTCGGCTGGACCTCCTACCTCGGCGCCGAGCCCGGCGGCCCCGACGTCTCGCCGTACGCCGCGCCCGCCCGCCGCGACGACCTCTCGGGCCTCCCGCCGGCCTGGATCGGTGTCGGCACCCTCGACCTCTTCCACGACGAGGACGTCCGCTACGCCGAGCGCCTGCGCGCGGCCGGGGTGCCCTGCGAGCTCGAGATCGTCGACGGCGCGTTCCACGGCTTCGACGCCCTCTTCTCCCGCACCGGCGTGGCGAAGCGCTTCTGGGCGGCGAAGGCCGCCGCTCTCGGGGGGGCACTGGGGGTCTGAGGGGCTGCGATCCGGGCCGGACCGGACGGCGGGTCGGGCCGTGCGAGGGGCCGCTGCGCCGGATGGGAGCATGGACGCATGAACATCGACCGCCTCGCCACCCGCTACGAGATCGCCCTGCCCGCCTGGATCGAGGACGCCGTGCGCGACGTCCCCGAGTTCCTGCCCGAGCGCGAGGACCGCATGGCCCTCGTGCACGCCCTCGCCGATCGCAACTTCCGCGAGGGCAACGGCGGCCCGTTCGCCGCGATCGTCGTCGAGCGCGACTCCGGCCGCGTGGTCTCGGTCGGCGTGAACGTGGTCCTGGGCAGCGGAGTCTCCTCCGGCCACGCGGAGGTCACCGCGCTCGGTCTCGCGCAGACCGCGCTCGGCTCCTGGGATCTCGGCGGCGAGGGCCTGCCGGCGCACGAGCTGGTCGTCAACTGGCGGCCGTGCGTGCAGTGCTACGGAGCGACGCTGTGGTCGGGCGTGCGGCGCCTGGTGGTCGCCGGGTCGGGTCCGGAGCTGGAGGAGATCTCCACGTTCGACGAGGGTCCGATGCGCGAGGACTGGGCCGCCCAGTTCGAGGCGCGCGGCATCGAGGTCGTCGACGGCGTGCTCCGCGACGAGGCGCTCGAAGTCTTCCGCGCCTACCGCGCGCATGTCGACGCCGGCGAGGTGCTCGTCTACAACGCCCGCGCCGCGGACTGAGCCCCGCGCCCTGAACGAGCGAGTCGCCCCGAGGGATCCCCGGGGCGGCTCGTCGTGTCGGTGGGCTCGTGCTGTCGGCCGGCTCGTGCCGTCAGTGGTTGCCGGGCGTGTACACGGCGGAGGCGCGCCACCAGTCGTCGAACATCGACAGCGGCACCTGCCGCTTGTGCTCGGTCGCCTGGTACCGGGCCTCGATCGCCTCGGCGACCTCGGTCGCGACGTCGCCGCCCTCGAGGTAGGTGTCGAGGTCGGCGTACACGAGGCCGAGGTTCGACTCGTCCGTCTGACCGGGGTTCTCGTCGAGCAGGTCGGCCGTCGGCGCCTTCTCGTAGAGGCGGGCCGGGGCGTCGAGGTGCTCGAGCAGCGAGCGGCCCTGGCGCTTCGTGAGGCCGGTCAGCGGCAGCACGTCGGCGCCGCCGTCGCCGAACTTGGTGAAGAAGCCGGTCACCGCCTCCGCCGCGTGGTCGGTGCCGACGACGAGCATTCCCGCCTGGCCGGCGATCGCGTACTGCGCGACCATCCGGGCACGCGCCTTGACGTTGCCCTTGACGAAGTCCGAGATCGGCTCTCCGACGGCGTCGCCGAACGCGGAGGCGATGCCGTCGACCCCGGCGTGGATGTCGAAGGTCACCTGGCGGTCCGGCCGGATGAAGGTCAGCGCGAGCTGCGCGTCCTCCTCGTCGGCCTGCACCCGGTAGGGCAGCCGCACCGCGATGAAGGAGGCGTCGCCGCCCTCCGCGCGCACCTGCTCGACCGCGAGCTGGCAGAGCCGGCCGGCCAGGCTCGAGTCCTGCCCGCCGCTGATGCCGAGCACGAGGCCCTTGGCCCCGGTGTGCCGGAGGTAGTCGGCGAGGAAGCCGCTGCGCCGCTCGACCTCGGCGGCCGGGTCGACGGTGGGGGAGACGTGGAGCTCGGAGATGATTCGCTGCTGGACATCGCGCACGCCTCAACGCTACTCCCGATGCCGCCGCCCCGCCCCGCTTCGGAGCCGACCGCGAGCCTCAGTCGGCGCACACCGTCCTGCAGGTCGGGTGGCCCCGTCCGGGCGCACACGTGCCGGGTCGAGCAGCCCCGCCCGCACACCCCCATGCTGGTCGAGCAGCCCCGCCCGCAGACATGCTGGTCGAGCAGCCCCGCTGGGGCGTATCGAGACCGGCCGTCCTCAGCAGGACGGGTCTGCAGACTCGCCCTTCTGACGCCGGTGGATCTCGATGCGCCCGCTCCGCGGGCAACTCGATCAGCATGCCGGGGGCCCGCCGCGCGGGCTGCTGATCCGGGAGATCCTCGAACGGACCCGCGAGGGGCCTCCTGTTCGAGACAGGCCCCCGCACACGTCCACTCGACGGTGCCGACCTGCGCGAGTGGACGCACATCGGGCTCTCCACAGCTACCGGACCCCTTCGCGGGTCCGCTCGCCGACCCGCCTCCGGCGCGTCCGGCGCGCCCATGCTGATCGAGTAGCCGACGGAGGCGGCGCCCCATGCTGGTCGAGTAGCCGACGGAGGCGGCGCCCCATGCTGGTCGAGTAGCCGCCGGAGGCGGCGTATCGAGACCCACCCTGCTGGACGCGGCGCCCGCGCGTCTCAGCCGCGTGCGGCGACGATGCGGGCGATCCGCTCCGGGACCGTGTCGTCCTGGAGGCTCGTGACGTCGCCGAGGGCGCGGCCGTCGCGGATGTCGCCGAGGAGGCGGCGCATGATCTTGCCCGAGCGGGTCTTGGGCAGGTCGGGGACGACGACCACGTCGCGCGGCTTCGCGATCGGGCCGATCGCCGTCGCGACGTGCTCGCGCAGCGCCTGCGACAGGTCGGCCTCGAGCGCCGTCCAGTAGGCGGGATTCTCCTCGGCGCGGTCGATCGCCTCGTCGGAGGGGATCACGAACGCCGCGATCGCCTGACCGGTCGTCGCGTCCTCTACGCCGACCACGCCGGCCTCGCCGACCGCCGGGTGCGCCACCAGGGCGGACTCGATCTCGATGGTCGAGAGCCGGTGCCCCGAGACGTTGATGACGTCGTCGACCCGGCCGAGCACCCAGATGTCGCCGTCGGCGTCGTACTTCGCGCCGTCGCCGGAGAAGAAGTAGCCGCGGTCGGCGTAGCGGGCCCAGTAGGAGTCGCGGTACCGCTCCGGGTTCCCCCAGACCGTCCGGGCGAGGGCCGGGCCGGTGCGGTCGACCACGAGGTAGCCGCCGGAGCCGTTCGGCACCCGCTCGCCCGCCTCGTCGACGACGAGGGCGCCGAGGCCCGGCAGGGCGCCCAGCGAGGAGCCGGGCTTGAGGGTCGAGACGCCCGGCAGCGGGCACATCACGGCCGCGCCCGTCTCGGACTGCCACCAGGTGTCGACGATCGGGCAGCGTCCGCCGCCGATCCGCTCGTGGAACCACACCCAGGCCTCGGGGTTGATCGACTCGCCGACCGTGCCCAGCAGTCGGAGGCTGGAGAGGTCGTACTCGGACGGCACGCCCTCCGGGAACCAGGTCATCAGCGTCCGGATCAGGGTCGGCGCCGTGTAGTAGACGGTGACGCCGTAGCGCTCGATGATCTCGAAGTGCCGCGCGGTGTGCGGGGTGTTCGGCGTGCCCTCGTAGATGACCTGGGTGAGCCCGTTCGAGAGCGGACCGTAGATCTCGTAGGTGTGCGCCGTGACCCAGGCCAGGTCGGCGGTGCACCAGTGCACGTCGTCCGGCTTCGCGTCGAAGACGGCCCAGTGCGTCCAGGACGCCTGGGTCAGGTAGCCGCCGCTGGTGTGCACGAGGCCCTTCGGCTTCCCGGTCGTGCCCGAGGTGTAGATGATGAACAGCGGCGTCTCCGCGTCGAAGGCCTCGGCCTCGTGCACGTCGCTCTGCCCGTCGACGACGTCGTGCCACCAGACGTCGCGGCCCTCGGTCCAGGGAAGGTCCGGCGTCTCGTCGCCGGTGCGGCGGACGACGAGCACGTGCTCGATCGACGCGACGCCGGCGACCGCGTGATCGGCGTTCGCCTTCACCGGCACGGCGACACCGCGCCGGAACTGGCCGTCGGTCGTGACGAGCAGCTTCGCGCCGGTGTCCTCGACGCGGAAGCGCACCGCCTCGGCGGAGAAGCCGCCGAAGACGAGGGAGTGGATCGCGCCGATCCGCGCGATCGCGAGAGTGATCACGACGGTCTCGGGGATCACCGGGAGGTAGACGACGACGCGGTCGCCCTTCCCGATGCCCAGCGCGGTGAGCGCGTGCGCGGCGCGGGCCACCTCGCGCTGCAGCTCGGCGTAGCTGATCGAGCGCCGGTCGCCGCGCTCGCCCTCGAAGTGCAGGGCGATCTTGTCGCCGCGGCCCGCGTCGACGTGCCGGTCGACGCAGTTGACGGCGACGTTGAGCGTGCCGCCCTCGAACCAGGTCGCGCGCGGGACCGACAGCGTGCCGTCCTCCTGCGGGACAGCCGGCTCCCAGCGGTGCGCGGTGTGCCAGGGCTCGACCCAGTCGAGGCGCCGGGCGGCCTCCTCCCAGAACGCCACCGGGTCGGCGGCGGCGCGGGCGTGCTCGCCGGGGCCGACGTTCGCCTGCGCGGCGAAGGCCTCGGGCGCCGGGAAGCGGCGGGACTCCTCGAGCAGGTTCGCGATCGTCTCGCTCATCGGCGGGCCTCCGTGGTCGTCGTGCCGGTCGTGGGACGCGCCGTGCCGGTCATCCTCACGCCCACTTCCGGATCGCGTAGCGCTGGAACACGCCGACGATCGAGTCGGTCAGCTTGCCCAGCACCGCCAGCAGGATGATCGCGAGGAAGACGCGGTCGATGCGCCCGTTGCTCTGACTGTCGGTCAGGCGGAAGCCCAGGCCCATCGACGAGGCGATCAGCTCGGCGGCGACCAGGAACAGCCACGACTGCGCGAGCGCCAGGCGCAGCCCGGCGATCACCGAGGGGATCACGGCCGGCAGCTGCACCGCGGTGAACAGCCGCACCCCCGAGAGCCCGAACGCCCGGCCCGCCTCGACGAGCTGCCGGTCGACGTGGCCGAGGGCGGTCGCGACGGTGGTGAAGACGGGGAAGAACGCGCCGATCGTGATCAGCGTGATCTTCGACTCCTCGCCGATCCCCATCCAGAGCAGCAGCAGCGGCACCCAGGCCAGCGACGGCACCGCGCGGATCGCGCCGAGCGTCGGTGCCAGCACGACCTCCCACACCCGGGAGAGCCCGAAGAGCGCGCCGACCAGCAGCCCCAGCGCGGAGCCCAGGCCGAAGCCGATCAGCACCCGCTGGGTCGAGATCGCGACGTCCTGCCCGAGGTCGCCGCGCTGCGCGAGATCGACCGCCGCCGCCCAGACCATCGCCGGCGACGGGAACACCGAGACCGACACCATCCCGGTGGTCGTGACGATCTGCCAGGCCGCGAGCAGCAGCACCGGGAGGATCGCCCCGCCCACGACCAGGAACCAGCGCCGCGAGGTGAGCGGCCGGGCGTGCGCCGCCTCGTCGTCGCGGAGCCGCTTCAGCGACGCCTCGACGCTCGGCCCGACCACGGCGGTGCCGACCGCGCCGGGCGCCTGCACGAGCCCGGTGCTCCGGCGCACGAGGTCGGCGTCGGTCACGGTCTCGTCGTCGCGTGTCGCCATCGTCGTCTCCTCGGTCGGTGTCGCGGTCGGTGCTGTCGCGGGTCGGTCTGTCCCGGGTCGGTGCTGTCGTGCTGTGGTCGTGCGGGCGTCAGGAGCGCCGTCAGGCGATCGCGGACGGGTCGGCCGCCGTGGCGTACGTGTCGTCGATCAGCGAGTCGAGGGCCGCGTCGACCTGCTCCTGCGTGGCGACGTCGCCGTTCGCGACGAAGATCGGGCCGATGATGGCGAGCACGTCGGTCTGGGCCGAGCCGGGGACGTTGTCGACGTCGAGGTTGCTGCGCTCGGAGATCACCGTGGTGGCCACGGCGACGTCGAGCCCGGCGACGGACGCGAGGATGCTCGCCGTCTCCTCCTGGTTCTCCAGGGCCCAGGCGCGGGCGTGCTCGTAGGCGTTCACGACGGTCTGCGCGAGGTCGGGCTTGGCCGCGAGGAAGCTCTCGGTGGCGTTGAGCAGCCCGTAGGAGTTGAAGTCGACGTTGCGGTAGAGCAGGGTCGCGCCGGCCGCCTCCGCGCCCGCCATGATCGGGTCGAGTCCGGCCCAGGCGTCGACCGAGCCGTTCTGCAGCGCGGCCCAACCGTCGGCGTGCTGCAGGTTCTGCACGGTGACGTCGTCGATGCTCAGGCCGGCGGCCTCGAGCGCCTGCACCAGGAAGAAGTAGGGGTCGGTGCCGCTGGTGGCCGCGATCTGCTTGCCGGCGAGCTGCTCGACGCTGGTGATCGCCGAGCCGGCGGGCACGACGAGGGCGGACCACTCCGGCTGGGAGAAGATGTCGATCGTCCTGATCGGCGAGCCGTTCGAGCGCGCGAGCAGCGCGGCCGAGCCGGCCGTCGAGCCGATGTCGATCGCCCCGGCGCGCAGGGCCTCGTTGGCCTTGTTCGAGCCGGCCGACTGCACCCAGGTGACCGTCACGTCCTGCTCGGCGAGGGCGTCCTCGAGCCAGCCCTTCTCCTTGATGACCAGGCTCAGCGGGTTGTAGGTCGCGAAGTCGAGCGTCAGCGTGCCGCCCTGGGTCTTCGCGGTCGAGCCGGCGGAGGCGGCGGGCTCCGCGGCCGCGCCGCCGCCGCCCTCGCCCTGGACGCAGCCCGCGAGGAGCGGGACCGCGGCGGCGGTGAGCAGGCCCGCGAGCGCGGTGCGGCGGGTGAGCGGGGAGGTGCTGAACGACGGGAACGACATGGGGGCCTCGACTTCGGTGCGGTGGCGGGAGTGGGACGAGTGTGCGGGAGCGGACGGACGGGATGTCCGCGAGCGGTGGGATCCGTGGACGGAGGGCGGGATCGGCGCCTGGGGAGGAGAGGAAGGAGGGGCGCAGCGGCCTAGTGCCGCTCGATCCCGAGCCCCTCGAGCAGCTCGACCCGCCGCTCGGCGAGCTCGGCGGACCCGCGGTCGCGGGGCCGCGCACCGGGGACCGTCATGATCTGCCGGATGCGCGAGACGCCGCCCGGCTCGTCGCGGCCGAGCAGCACGATGCGGTCGGCCAGCTGGAGCGCCTCGTCCACGTCGTGGGTGACGAGCAGGATCGTCGCGGGGGCGGCCGCGTGCACCTCGAGCAGCAGGTCCTGCATCCGCAGGCGGGTCAGCGCGTCGAGCGCGCCGAACGGCTCGTCCAGCAGCAGCACGCCCGGGTTGCGGGCGAGCGCGCGGGCGAGCGAGGCGCGCTGCGCCATCCCGCCGGACACCTCGCGCGGCCGGGAGCCGGCGTGTGCGGTCAGGCCGACGAGCGAGAGCAGCTCGTCGACGGCGGTGCGGCCGGCCTCGCGCGAGGTGCCGCGCGGGAGCCCGAGCGCCACGTTCGCCGCGAGGGAGCGCCAGGGCAGCAGCCGCGGCTCCTGGAACGCGACCGCGCAGCGCGGATCGATGCCGGAGACCGACGACCCGTCGATCAGCACCGTTCCGGCGCTCGCCGTGTCCAGGCCGGCGGCGATCCGCAGCAGCGTCGACTTGCCGCAGCCGCTCGGGCCGAGGATCGCGATCACCTCGCCGGCGCGCACGTCGAGCGAGACGTCGGCGAGCACGGGGGCGCCCGGGGCGAAGGTGCGGCCGACCCCGTCGAAGCGCACCGGGAACGCCGACTGGCCGAGCGCGGCGTCGAAGGCCAGGCTCGTGCGGGCGGGGGTTCCGGTCATGAGGGCTCCGAGGCGGGGCGGGCGGGCGGACCGTCCGATCGTACGGACGAGCGCCGACTCATCCGATTCCGTGATGAAACGCGGAGTAACACAAGCGCCCCTTGCATGACGAAGGCCCCGCCGGCACCGCGCAGCGGCGGCCGACGGGGCCTCGGGGGAGCGGACTACGCCTGGACGAGCACGAGCTCCTCGAGCGGCAGGCGCGTGCGGGGAGCGGTCTCGCGCTCGCGGAGCACGTCGTTCTCGAGCGCGTCGGGGCTGGCGAGCACGCCCACGGCGGCGACGGTCACCGGGTCGAAGCGCGCGTCGACGCCGAACGCCGTGCGGATCCCGTCCTTGTCGAAGCCGGCCATCTGGTGCACGTGCAGCCCCTCGTGGTGCGCCTGCACGCTGAGGTGGGCGACGGCCTGGCCGAGGTCGTAGACGGCCCACGGGCGCGCCTCGCCCTTCTCGTCGACCGTCTCGGCGAGCGCGACGATCAGCGCGGCGGCCGAGCCGGCCCAGGCGGCGTTGAAGCCGACGAGGGTGCCGACGATGCTGTCGAACTCCGGAGTGCCGCGGCGCGCGACGATGAAGCGCGACGGCTGCGAGTTGCCGGCCGAGGGGGACCAGCGGGCGGCCTCGAGCAGCGCGGTCAGCGTCTCGTCCGCGATCGCCGCGGAGGCGTCGTAGGAGCGGGGGCTCCAGCGCTCGGCGAGGACGTCCAGGATCGGGGCGCTGGTCGAGGCGGTGCGGGTGGCGGTGTCGGTCATGGGGTGCTTCTCTCCGGAGATGGCTGAACAGGGCGGGCCTCGTCGCCCGAGGGACCCAACCGCAGGAGCTCCGCCGGCATTCCCGCTCGTCGCGCCGACCGGCCGTTCGCCCACGGAGGAGCACGGGGTCCTGTCGGTGCGGAACGGTACCCTGGAGAGCGGCGTGCTTCCCCGCGCGCGACAACTCACCACTCTGATGGAGGATCATCCATGGCCCAGCACTTCGACGTCGTCGTCCTGGGGGCAGGCCCCGGTGGATACGTGGCCGCGATCCGTGCCGCCCAGCTCGGCAAGTCCGTCGCCATCGTCGAGAAGAAGTACTGGGGCGGTGTCTGCCTCAACGTGGGCTGCATCCCCTCCAAGGCGCTGCTGCGCAACGCGGAGCTCGCCCACATCTTCCACGCGCAGGCGAAGCAGTTCGGCATCTCGGGCGACGTCTCCTTCGACTTCGGCGTGGCCTTCGACCGCAGCCGCACCGTTGCGGACGGACGCACCAAGGGCGTCCACTTCCTGATGAAGAAGAACAAGATCACCGAGTTCGACGGCACCGGCTCCTTCACCGGCCCGCAGGGCCTCGACGTGCAGCTCACCAAGGGCGGCTCCGAGTCGCTGACCTTCGACGACGCGATCATCGCGACCGGCGCGAGCGTCCGCCTCCTCCCCGGCGTCGAGCTCTCCGAGAACGTCGTCACCTACGAGACCCAGATCATGACCCGCGAGCTGCCCGACACGATGGCCATCGTGGGCGCCGGCGCGATCGGCATGGAGTTCGCCTACGTCCTGAAGAACTACGGCGTCGACGTGACGATCATCGAGTTCATGGACCGCGCCCTCCCCAACGAGGACCCGGACGTCTCCAAGGAGATCCAGAAGCAGTACAAGAAGCTCGGCGTCGAGATCCTCACCTCGACCAAGGTCGAGTCGGTCGTCGACAAGGACGGCTACGTCACCGTCACCTACACCGGCAAGGACGGCACGCAGTCGACCCTCGAGGTCGACAAGGTCCTCATGTCGATCGGCTGGGTCCCCCGCGTCGAGGGCTTCGGCCTCGAGAAGACGGGCGTCGAGGTCACCGAGCGCGGCGCCATCGGCATCGACGAGTACATGCGCACCAACGTCCCGCACATCTACGCGATCGGCGACGTCACCGCCAAGCTGCAGCTCGCGCACGTCGCGGAGGCGCAGGGCGTCGTCGCCGCCGAGACCATCGCCGGGGCCGAGACCCAGACCCTCGGCGACTACCGGATGATGCCGCGCGCCACGTTCTGCCAGCCGCAGATCGCCTCCTTCGGACTCACCGAGAAGCAGGCGACGGACGAGGGCCACGAGATCACCGTCTCGACCTTCCCGTTCATGGCCAACGGCAAGGCGCACGGCCTCGGCGAGCCGACCGGCTTCGTCAAGCTCATCGCGAGCAAGCAGTACGGCGAGCTCCTCGGCGCCCACATGATCGGCCCGGACGTGTCCGAGCTGCTCCCCGAGCTCACGCTCGCGCAGAAGTGGGACCTCACCGCGACCGAGCTGGCTCGCAACGTGCACACCCACCCGACGCTGTCGGAGGCGCTCCAGGAGGGCTTCCACGGCCTCAAGGGCCACATGATCAACATGTAGCTCCCCGCACAACCTGCACCGCGCGCCCCGGCTCGCGGCCGCACCTGCTCCGGCTCGCAGGATCCGCCTCGGCTCGCCCGATCGCGTGGATCCTGCGAGCCGGAGATCCCGTCCCGAGCCGTATCGCGTCTCGACGAGCCCGGCTCGGGGCCGCCGCTAGCGTGGACGGATGGACCCGCGACTCCTCGACCGACTCGCCGCCGACGCCTGGCCGCCCCTCGAGCGCCGCGCGCTCGGCGGCTGGCGGCTGCGCGCGGCCGGCGGCGTCACGAAGCGCGCCAACTCGGTGCTCACCTCCGGTCCCGTCGAGGACGTGGACCAGGCGATCACCGCAGCGGAGGAGTTCGCGCGCGAGCAGGCGATCCCGCCGCTCTTCCAGCTCGGCCCCGCGACGCTCCCCGCCGACCTGCCCGAGCGGCTCGCCCGCCGCGGCTACGCCGGGCACGAGCGCACCCTCGTCCTCACCGGCTCCGTGGCGGAGGCGCTCGCCGCGCTCGGTCCCGCCGCCCCGGAGGACGCAGAGCAAGTCGAGACGACGGAGGCGCCCGGTGAGGAGTGGCTGTCGCTCTGGTGGTCGGTCGACGGCCGCGGCGGCGACGCCGAGCGCGGGATCGCCGAGCGGATCCTCGCGGGCTGCGACTCGGCCTACGCCCTGCTGCGGGACGGGAGCGGCCCCGCCGCCTGCGGCCGGCTCTCCTGGGCGACCGCCGAGGACGGCGAATCCTGGTGCGGTCTCTTCGCGCTGGCCACGCGCCCGGACGCGCGCCGCCGCGGCCACGCCGCCACGGTCCTCCGCGCCCTGCTCGAGCAGGCCGCCGCCCGAGGCGTCGACCGCCTGTGGATCCAGGTGCTCGCCGACAACGCCGCCGCCCGCCGCCTCTACGCGTCCCTCGGCTGCCGCGAGTCCTCGCACTACGAGTACTGGCGCGGCTGACCGTCCCCTCCCTCCCGCAAGATGCCACTTGTGCACGCGACACGCCGTGGAACGCGTGCACAAGTGGCATCTCGCGGCGGGGGATCAGCCGGCGATGACCGCGCGCGCCACGGCCTCGGCGCGGGCCGCGTCGCCCGTGACGAGCACGCGCCACCACGTGTCGTCGGCCAGCACGTCGACCTCGCACGAGCCGCCGCCGCAGCCCGAGAGCGCGCGGTCGCCGAGGCCGTCGAGCGGAGTCAGGGTGACGGCGAGCCCCGTCGTCAGGGACAGATTGCGCCAGCCGTCCTCGCCGTACGGCAGCACGTCGACACTCAGGCCTGCGTAGCTGCTGCTGGTCGCGTCGGTCCAGGTGCACGAGGCGTAGCCCGCGCGGGCGGCGGCCGCTCCGGAGGCGGTCGACGGCGCGACGCCCTCGGTCCCGCTCCCCGGGGTCGCGTCCACGAGCCCGGCCGTCGCGGCCAGCTGCTCGCCGGTCAGCACCTCGGCGCAGGCGGGTGCGGTCGCGGTCACCGGCTCGTCGAGCCGACCGCCGGCCGCCGCGGCGGTCGCCGTGGCGAGGGCCGCGAGGTCGGCGTCGGCCGGCGAGCCGGTCAGCGCGAGCGTCACCCAGGTCGAGCCGGTGAGCAGATCGACGGAGCAGATCTCGACCGAGCAGGCGCTGTAGGCCTCGACGTCGGTCGCGAGTCGCGTTCCCCCGGAGAGACCGGCCGCGGCGAACGCGTCCGCGGCGTCCTCGGCGGCCGAGGCGGTGATCGACGCCGTGCCGTCCTCCTCGTACCAGGCGCAGGTCAGCAGCCCGCCGTTCTCCTGCGCCGACTCGCGGATCAGCTCGGCCGAGGAGCGCACCGTCTCGTCCCGCGTGCCCTCGAGCGAGCCGGCCGCGACCCCGAGGGCGCTCGACGCGCGTGCGACCGGCAGCAGGGCGTCGCAGTCGAGCCGGGCGGCGGAGGAGCGGCTCGGGGTCGGCGACGCGGACGTGGAGGCAGGAGGAGTCGCAGAGGCCGTCGCGGACGCCGTCCCGCTCGCCTCCGGCTCGGCCGCCGTGCAGCCCGCGAGCAGGGCGGCCGCGACGAGCAGCGCCGCCCCGGTCCCGACGGCGCGCGCCCTCACGCGGCCAGCTCGCGCTCGATCGCCGCCGTGAACGCGTCGATGTCGTCCTCGCTCGTGTCGAACGAGCAGACCCAGCGCACCTCGCCGGTCGCCGGGTTCCAGTCGTAGAAGCGGTAGGCGGCGCGCAGCCGGTCCGCGACCCCCGCCGGCAGGGTCGCGAACACCGCGTTCGCCTGCGTCGGCTGGGTGAAGGCGAGCCCGGTGATCCGCCCGGCGGCCACGGCCTCGTCCAGCTGCGAGCGCAGCCGCGCCGCCATCGCGTTCGCGTGCCGCGCCGAGCGCAGCCAGAGCGGCTCCGCCTCGCCGTCCTCGCCGAGCATCGCGAGCAGCTGCGCCGAGAGGAAGCGCATCTTCGAGGACAGCTGCATGTTGGTCTTGCGGAGGAACGTCAGCCCGCTGGACGCCTCGGGGTCGAGCACGACGATCGCCTCGCCGAGCAGCATGCCGTTCTTGGTGCCGCCGAAGGACAGGACGTCGACTCCGGCGTCGCTGGTGAAGGCGCGCAGGGGCAGCCCGAGGGCCGCTCCGGCGTTCGCGATCCGCGCTCCGTCCATGTGGAGCCGCATCCCCCGTTCGTGGGCCTGGTCGGCCAGCGCGCGGACCTCCTCCGGCGTGTAGACCGTGCCGAGCTCGGTCGACTGCGTGATCGAGACGACCAGCGGCTGGGCGCGGTGCTCGTCGCCGAAGCCCCAGGCCTGCTCGTCCACGAGCGCGGGCGTGAGCTTGCCGTCGGGGCTCTCGACGGTGAGGATCTTGATCCCGCCGACCTTCTCGGGGGCCCCGCCCTCGTCCGAGTTGATGTGCGCGGTTCCGGCCGAGACGACCGCCCCCCAGCGGGGCAGCATCGACTGCAGACCGGTCACGTTCGCCCCGGTTCCGTTGAAGACGGGGAAGGCCTCGGCCTGCTCGCCGAACTCGCGGCGGAAGACGCGCTGCAGCTCCGCGGTGTAGACGTCCTCGCCGTAGGCGACCTGGTGGGCGCCGTTCGCCGCGGCGATCGCGGCGAGCACCTCCTCGTGCACGCCGGAGTAGTTGTCGGAGGCGAAGCCGCGGAGGTCGGGATCGTGCAGAGCGCTCATCCCCCCATCCTCGCAGCCCGCCGCGGATCGATCCTGGTGGCGGGCGCCGCCGCTCCCTGTGTTTCCGGCATGTGAACGGACCATCCCCTGAAAGCCGATTGCCGTCAAGAAGTTGGTATCGCGTGGGAGGCAGGCCACTCTTGTCCTATGCGCATGGACACTTCGGGGGCGGTCCGCGACATGCCCGCCCCTCCCGGGGTGGACGAGATCGCGGCACGCTTCGGCGACCCCGTCCTCGCGTTCGCCCCGCAGCCCCGCCTCGAGGAGTTCGCGGCGGCGCAGACCATGGCGCTCGGACGCTTCGTCGAGATCTCCCTCTCCTACTCGTTCTTCAAGAATCCGCGCAACCGCGCCGACCCGGTCAACCACGTCCCGCTCACCCCCGAGCAGAAGCGCGCGATCGAGCGCGCCGAGAACGACCACCTCCCGCCGTGGATGGTCGATCAGGTCACGCGGATGCGCTACCCCGTGCTGTGGGAGGCGGTGCGCACCTCCGTGCCGATCCCCGCCGAGCGCAGCCGCCCGCTCGAGTCGCGCCTCGCCGCGCACATGGGCGACGTGCTGAGGAACACCTTCCCCGGCCGCGTCCGCACCCGCCGCGGCGGCATGCCGGTCGTCGCCGCCGCCCTGCGCGACGAGGACGTCGTGCGCGGCGTCCCGGTCGTCGTCGACGGCGAGGCGCTGCGCGGCTACCGCGTCGACACCGACCCCGACGTGGTCGCCATCGGCGCCCGGGTCGACGGCCGCTACATGACCGTCGTGCTCGACAGGAAGATCGTCCCCGACATCCGCATGGAGTTCGTCCGTCGAATCCCGCCACGTCCGGCTCCGGCCCAGCCTCGGCGCTGACGCCCGAACGGGCACGAGCGCCCGGTGACGGGCGCGATCGGGCCGGCGCGCGGACCGGAACGGTCAGGACCGCCCCGGCACCGCGATCCCGTGCTCGTAGGCGAAGACGACGGCCTGGATGCGGTCGCGGACGCGCAGCTTCATCAGGATCTTGGACACGTGGGTCTTCACGGTGGCCTCGCCGACGTAGAGCTCGGCGGCGATCTCGGCGTTGGACGAGCCGCGGGCCAGGTGCACGAGCACCTCGCGCTCGCGGTCGGTGAGCTCCTCGATGCCGGGGTGGACCTCGGCGCGGGCCGGCGCCGTCGCGAAGCGCTCGAGCACGCGGCGCGTCACGTCGGGTGCGAGCATCGCGTCGCCGCGGGCCACGACCTGCACGGCCTCGACCAGCTCCTCCGGCGACGCGTTCTTCAGCAGGAAGCCGCTCGCGCCGGAGGACAGCGCCTCGAAGAGGTAGTCGTCGCGGTCGAAGGTGGTCAGGATGAGGACGCTGGAGCACAGCCGCGGATCCTTGACGATCTCGCGGGTAGCGGCCAGGCCGTCCATCCCGGGCATCTGCACGTCCATGCAGATGACGTCCGGGCACAGGTCGGAGGCCCGCTCGATCGCCTCGATCCCGGTGCGGGCCTCGCCGACGACGACGATCCCGGGCTCGGACTCGAGGATGGTGCGGAAGCCGGCGCGGACGAGCTCCTGGTCGTCGACCAGCAGCACCCGGACATCGGCCGTCATGCGCGCCCCCCGCTCGCTCGCTCCCGGCGCCCCCACGACACCTCGGACGACGCTACCGGCTCTCCGGACCCCGCGCGGACGCTCGTCAGAGGGACGCGGGCACGCACCAGGTAGCCGGAGCCGCTCGGGCCGGTCTCGACCGTGCCGCCGACGGCCGCGGCGCGCTCGCTCATGCCGGTGTGCCCGAGCCCGCAGGACGTCGCGGCGACGGGATGCGCGCCCTCGCCGCCGTCGTCGGAGACCTCGAGCTCGACCGCGTCGTCGAGGTAGCGCAGCCGCACCTCGGCGGTGGCGCCGCGGCCGGCGTGCTTGCGCACATTGGTGAGCGACTCCTGCGCGATCCGGTAGAGGCTGAGACCGACCGTCGCCGGGATGTCCCGGGGTTCGCCGACGGTGAGGAACACGGCGGGCAGACCGGAGCCGGCCGCGGCGAGGACGAGCTCCTCGAGCTGCGCGACCCCCCTGGTCGAGGCGGCGTCGGTGAGCGGGTCGAGGGCCGTGTCCTCAGCGCGGAGGGCGATCAGGATGCGGTGCAGCTCCTCGATCGCCGAGCGCGCATCGCTCTCGATCGCGCTGAGCGCCGTGGCCGCCCGCTCCGGATCGCGCGCGAGCACCCGCCGAGCAGCGCCCGCCTGCACGCCCATCACGCTGACGTGGTGGGCGACGACGTCGTGCAGCTCGCGGGCGATGCGCAGCCGCTCGGACGACACCGCCTGGCGCGAGGAGCGCTCCCGCTCGTCGTCGAGCTCGGCGGTGCGCGCCTCGAGCGCCTCGAGCCGCCGCGCCGACTGCCAGGACGCGTCGCCGAAGACGTAGGCGCTGCCGAAGTAGAGCAGGTTCGCGACGACGGCCAGCGCCGACTCCGCGACGTAGGGCGGGAGCAGCCCGGCCGACTCCTCCGCCGGGAGCGGGCTGCTCACGGGGGCGCCGGTGGCGAGGGTGACGATCAGCCAGCCCAGCATGCCGACGGCGATGACCGTGCGCACGACGAGCGCCAGGCGCCGGTCGCGGCTCCACGCGCCGACCGTGTAGAGGGCGAGGTAGAGGCAGATCTGGTTGAACAGCGACTCCGGCACCTGGAGGATCAGCCCGAGCGCGTAGACAGCGGTGAGCGCGACCGCCACGGTCGACGGGAAGCGCCTGCGGAGGGCGAGCGGGAGGGTCATCGCGAGCGCCCAGAGCGTGCTCACGGCGGGGTGCGCGGCGTCCGTGAAGCCCGCCGAGGCGTAGAGGGCGACGGAGACGAGGGTCGCCACCAGCAGGACGCCGGCGGCGACGGCGTCGCGGACGTAGGCGGAACGGGTCGGCGCTCGCCGAGTCCAGCCCGCATCGAAGGGGTCGGCAGCGACGGCGCCAGGAGGCATGCGCCCCACGCTAACCGACGACGGTCGGGCAGGCCGCCGCGCGAGTCGCCGCATGACGCTCCATTCGTATCGGTCGTGCACGTCCCCATGCTGGTCGAATAGCAGCCGGAGGTGGCGTATCGAGACCCGGCGTGCTGGGGACGGTGGATCTCGATACGCCCGCTGCGCGGGCTACTCGATCAGCATGAAGGTGCCCGCTGCGCGGCCCGCCCGCGCGGTCAGTCGCGCCCGGTGATGCCCGCGGTCGACGCGATCACGTCGCCCATCTTCTTGCCGAGGGCCTCGTAGAACATCGAGAGCGGGAACTCGTCGTCCAGCACCGCGTCGGTCAGCCCGCGCGGAGCGCCGAGGAGCACCTCGTCCGGCAGCCCGCGCGCCCAGGCGGAGGCGGGGTGCGGCGTCACGGTCGCCGCGACCAGCGCGTAGGCGGCGAGCCAGTGCGCGGTCTTCGGCCGGTCGATCGAGCGCCAGTAGAGCTCGTCGATGGCGTCCGAGAGCGCGACGACGACGTCCGCGACGCTGTCCCACTCGAAGGCGAGCCGGGTGTCGGTCCAGTGCAGCACGCCGTGCTGGTGCAGCCAGGCGAAGAGCAGCTGGCCGCCGAGCCCGTCGTAGTTGCGCACCCGCGAGCCGGTCAGCGGGAAGCGGAACAGCCGGTCGAAGAGGATGGCGTACTGGACCGTGCGCGCCCGCGCCGCGAGCGCCTCCTCCTCGCCGTCGCGGTGCTCCTGGCCGGCCAGGCGCCGCTCGATCGCGACGGACTCGCGGAAGGCGGTCAGATCGCAGCGCAGCTCCTCGAGGGAGTAGAGGAAGAACGGCATCCGCTGCTTGATCATGAACGGGTCGAACGGCAGGTCGCCGCGCATGTGAGTGCGGTCGTGGATGAGGTCCCACATCACGAAGGCCTCCTCCGCGGTGTGCTGGTCCTCGAGCATCCGGCGGGCGTCCTCCGGCAGCTCGAGCCGCGTGATCTCCGCGGCGGCGGAGACGACGCGGCGGAAGCGCGCGGCCTCGCGGTCGGCGAAGATCGCGCCCCAGGTGAAGGCGGGGACGGCGCGCATCGCGACGGTCTCGGGGAAGAGCACGGCGCTGTCGGTGTCGTAGCCGGCGGTGAAGTCGACGAAGCGCACGGGCACGAACAGCGCGTTCGAGTAGTCCCCCGCCTCGAGCTCGGCGACGAAGCGCGGCCAGACGACCTCGACGAGCACCGCCTCGACGTGGCGGTCGCGGCTGCCGTTCTGCGTGAGCATCGGGAAGACGACCAGGTGGCGCAGTCCGTCGATCCGGTCGAGCTGCGGCTGGAACGCCTGCAGCGAGTCGAGGAAGTCCGGGACGCCGAGGCCCTCGGCGCTCCAGCGCTCGAAGTCGACGACGAGCGCCTCGAGGTAGGCGGCGTCGTGCGGGAAGGCGGGCGCGAGAGTGCGGATCGCGTCGACGAGGCGGTCGATCTCGGCGCGGGCGTCGTCCAGGCGGTCCGGGTCGGCCAGCGAGCCGTCCTGCGCCTGAAGCGGCTGCAGTGCGGTGGCCGCGGCCTTGAGGCGGAGCCAGGCGCCGGAGGTCTCGATGCGGTCCTCGACGACCTCGGGTTCTCCGACGACGGTGCTCTGCACGAATTGCGACATGGTGATCCTCCTCACGCTCGTATAACCGGGTGGTTCGGGCCGGATCCGGCCCATCCCCGAGCGTATGGGCCGCGGCGCGCGCTTTTCTTGCGTGGGCCCGGAGCGAATCCGCGAGGTCGGCGATCACGGCGCACGACTCCGCCGAAACGGCCCTCTCTGCGCGGATCGACGGGGGAATCGGCGCGCGATATCAGGCCGCGACCAGCCTTTTCGCAGGTAGCACCCCCCGTCCGGGGCTAGATTCGCAAGGTTCCTGCCAAGGCTCCTCCAAGGGGTCGAAGATAGGGCGGACATCTCGGCTGCACACACCCGGCGGCCATCCGATCGACCTGCGACTCCGAACACCTGGCGGAGCGGCAGGGCGTCGGTCCACCTTCAAGAGGAAGGATCGGATCGCGTGACGGGACCCGAACCCGGAAGCGACCACAGAACAGTCAGCATCGATCAGCACTCCGAGACCCTCCGCCTCCTGCCCTGGCCGCAGGCGGACGTCACCGCACTCCGCAGCGATCTCGCGGAGTCCGGAGAGCGTCTCGAGACGGAAGACGAGTTCCTCGACCGGCACGACCGCTACCTGCGCGGTTGGGCCGAGGGGAGCGGGTTCTTCTACGCGATCGAGCTCGACGGGCACTGCGTCGGCTCCATCGGCTATTGGTACGGCCACTCGCGTGGCGCGCTCGCCTACGAGACGGGCTGGAGCATCGCTCCCGCTGCTCGTGATCGCGGTGTCGTGGCGCGCTCGGTGCGCCTGCTCCTCGAGGAGGCCGCGGCGTTCCCTCTGCCGCGCTTCGTGCACGCGTACGTCCCCGCGGACGACGCCGAGGACAGCGCGATCTGCGTCGAGGCCGGCTTCGACCGCGTCGACGTCGTGGAGGCCGGCGACCCGCCCGTCCTCTACGCCGACTGGGCGTTCGACCTCGCCGACGTCGCGTAGTCCCGGCCCACCGTGCTGATCGAGTAGCCCGCACAGCGGGCGCATCGAGATCCACCCTCCTGCGGAACGCGGGGTCTCGATACGCGCTGCGCGCTACTCGACCAGCATGATGGCGCGCTGGCGCGCCCGTTCCCTGCGCGCTCCGCGACCACATTGCGCGCTGGCGCGCCCGTTCCCTGCGCGCTCCGCGACCACATTGCGCGCTGGCGCGCCCGTTCCCTGCGCGCTGCGCAACCAGCAGGTGTGCGGGGATGTTCACGCTTCTCCGCCGCGGTGGGCCCGTCCATGCTGATCGAGTAGCTCGCGCAGCGGGCGTATCGAGATCCACCAGCGTCGGACGTCGAGTCTGCAGAGCCGGCGTGCTGAAGTCGGCGGGTCTCGATACGCCCCTGCGGGGCTGCTCGACCAGCATGAGTGTGCGCCGTCGTGGGCGCGTCCGCCGTCGCGGCTCGCGTCAGAGGCCGTGGGACGCCAGCCAGGGGCGGAGGACCGCGAGGAACTCCTCGGGTCGCTCGACGCTGGGGAGGTGGGCCGCGTCGTCGAAGACGTGGGCGTCGGCGCCCGGCACGGTCGCCGAGAGGAAGGCGTGCACGGGGAGCGACTCGGAGACGTCGTGCGCGCCGACCATCGCCAGCGTGGGCACGGCGATGTCGACGACGCGGTCGTAGGCGGGCGGCTCGATCGCGGTCGGCCGCGGCTTCTCGCCCTCGTGGCCGGCGCGGCCGCGGGCGAGTTCGCGCACGGTCTCGACGAACGCGGGATCGAGCGAGGCGGGGTCGCGGTCGGGGCCGAACGCCCACAGCTCCGCCTCCATCCGCGCGACGCGCTCGTGGTCGCCAGCGGTCAGCACCGCGTCGATCTCGTCGAAGCGGCGGTCCTCCTCCTCGGTGAGGTCCGGGTAGGGGAAGCCGCCGACGCCGGGGGCGATCAGCACCAGGCCGGTGACGCGGTCGGGGTGCTCGAGCGTCAGGTCGAGGACGAGCGAGCCGCCGCGGGAGCAGCCGATCACCGTCGCGCGCTCGACGCCGAGGTGCTCGAGCACGTCGAGGGCGTCCTGCCGCGGGTCGAACTCGACGTCGTCCGTCCGGGTCTCGCCGAAGCCGCGGGTGTCGTAGCGGATGACCAGGTGGTCCTCCGCGAGCGCGGGGACGACCGGGTCCCACATCCGCAGATCGGTGATGCCCGCGTGCACGAGCAGGAGGGCGGGGGCGGAGGCGGGGCCGTCCGCCTCCCAGTGCAGGGTCGCTCCGGGGACCTCGAGATGCGGCATGCGCCCACCGTAGGCCCGGCCTCGCGACGGGGCAACGGGCGGCGCCTCCTAGGCTGGACGCGGTGCGCCGACCCGCGCCGACGATCCCAGCCCGCGAGCCGCCCGGCTCCGCCGACGAGACGGAGGACGCCGTGGAGGGAGTGCTCACCGGGTTCGCGATCATCGGGACGGTCATCGCGGTCGGCTACCTGATCGCCCGGTTCGGCCTGGTGCCGCCCGAGGGTCGCGCCGTCCTCACCCGCATCGCCTTCTTCGTCACGACGCCGGCGCTGCTGTTCACGGTGCTCGCCCGCGCCGACGTGACGGTGCTGTTCTCCTCCTTCCTCCTGGTGTCGCTGATCACGGTCGCGATCGTGGCGGTCCTCTATCTGGTCGCGTCGCGGCTGTTCTTCCGCCGGCCCGTGCCGGAGACGGTGATCGGCACCGCTGCCTCCTCCTACGTGAACGCCAACAACATCGGCCTGCCGGTCGCGATCTACGTGCTCGGCGATCCGCAGTGGGTCGCGCCGACGCTGCTCCTCCAGCTGCTGCTGCTCGCGCCGACGATCCTCACCGTGCTCGACGTCTCGACGAGCGGGCGCGCCTCCGTCACGGGCATTCTCACCCAGCCGCTGCGGAACCCGATGATCATCGCCTCGGCGCTCGGCCTGGTCGTCTCCGTCACCGGGGTGCAGCTGCCGGCACCGCTGCTCGAGCCGTTCTCGATCATCGGCAACGCGTCGATCCCGCTCGTGCTGATGGCGTTCGGGATGTCGCTGCGCGGGCAGCGGCCGCTGGAGCCGGGGCCCGGGCGGATCGAGGTCGCCGTCGCCTCGCTGCTCAAGACGCTGGTGATGCCCGCGACCGCCTATCTGCTCGGCCGCTTCGCCTTCGCGCTCGACGCGGAGCACCTCTTCGCGGTGACCGTGACGGCGGCGCTGCCGACCGCGCAGAACATCTTCAACTTCGCCTCCCGCTACGACCGCGGCGTCGCCGTAGCGCGCGACACGGCCCTGGTGACCACCGTCACGGCGGTGCCCGTGCTCATCGCCGTGTCCCTCCTCCTGGGTTGACGACGGCGCGGATCGACCGCCGTCCGCGGGCGGGCGTCGCTTAGGCTCTCTCGAATGAGCACCACGACGACCTCCTCTCGCCGCGCCTCCGGCACCCCTCGCCGCAGCAGACGGGGCCTCTGGATCACCCTGACCGTCCTGCTGGTCCTCGTGATCGGCGCGGTCGTCGCCGCCTTCCTCGCGGTGCAGACCTACGAGAAGGCGATGACGGTGCGCGCCAAGCTCACCTCCGCCATCCCGCTGGTCTCCCAGGTCGCCGACCAGCTCACCGGCTTCGACACGGCGGGTGCGGAGTCGACCGCCGGCCAGATCGCCACCCTCACCGGCGAGGCGCGCGACGAGACCGACGACCCGGTGTGGCGGGTGATGGAGATCGTGCCGTTCCTCGGCCCGAACCTCTCCGCCGTGCGCGCCGCGACCGAGATCGCCGACGACGTCTCGGGCAAGATCGTCACCCCGCTCTCGTCCACCTCGCTCGACGTCCTCAAGCCGGTCGACGGCAAGGTCGACATCGCCGCGATCACCGCCCTCTCCGACAAGATCACCGTCGCCAAGGGCGTCGTCGACGAGGCGCAGGCCCGCGTCGAGGGGATCGACCGGGGCGCGCTCGTGCCGCAGGTCGCGTCCGCGCTCGACGCGTTCGCCCCGCAGCTCGAGACGGCGACCAGTGCGATGGACCAGGTCCAGCCGATCACCGCGATCCTCCCCGACGCCCTGGGCGCCAGCGGACCGCGCAGCTACCTCGTGCTCTTCCAGAACCTCGCCGAGGCGCAGGCCCTGGGCGGCGGCGCCTCCTCGGTGATGCAGCTGAACGTGGACGGCGGCGCGATCACGGTCGGGACGCAGCAGTCGAGCCAGGACTTCCGCGGGCTGCAGCCGGTCACGGTCGACCAGAGCGCGCTCGACACCTTCGGCGGCAACCTCGCGACCACGTTCAACGTGTCGACCAGCCGCCCCGACTTCCCGACCGCGTCCTCGATCGCGACGCAGTTCTGGGCGCAGAAGTTCCCGGAGCAGAAGATCGACGGCGTGCTCGCGATCGACCCGATGGCGCTGCAGTACCTGCTCGCTTCGACCGGCCCGGTGACGCTCACCGACGGCACCGAGCTGACCAGCGAGAACACGGTCTCGACGCTGCTCAACAAGGTCTACTTCCGCTACTCGGACGCCACGGTCGCCGACGCGACGGACGCGTTCTTCTCGGAGGCCAGCGCCACCGTCCTCGGCAAGATCCTCGGCGGCGACATGGAGCCGTCGAAGATGCTCCCGGCCGTGGTGAAGGCCGTCGGCGAGAGCCGGATCCTCGCCTACAGCACCGACCCGGAGGAGCAGGCGCTGCTCGCGCCGACCCCGATCGCGGGCGTCCTGCCGACGGACAACGACGACACCTCGACCACCGGTGTTTTCTTCCAGGACGCGTCGGTCGGCTCGAAGATGGACTACTACCTCGACACCGCGGTGACCCAGTCGAGCACGAACCGCTGCGCCGCCGGCGGCACCAGCTTCTCGACGCAGGTGACGCTGACCAACACCATCACGGAGAAGGTCGCGCGCACGCTGCCCAAGTACGTGGCGGCGAACGGCGGGAACCGCTTCCCGCTCGGCGACTTCGTCACCAACGTCTACGTCTACGGCCCTCCCGGCACGACGACCTCGCAGGCGCAGGCGTCCTGGTCCGACCCGCTCGGTGAGGCGGCCCGGATCTTCGACCCGACCGACGACCTCGGCCGGCCGGTCGCGCGCGTCTCGGTGCAGCTCGCTCCCGGCGAGTCCACGACGGTGACGATCGGCTTCACCGCCGCCGACCCCGCCGCGACCTTCGGCGAGCAGGCCGTCCGGGTCACGCCGATGATCAACAAGACCGAGGTGACGCTCGCCGACGACCCGACCTGCGCCGGCTGACGGCGGGGCGGCCGGTGGACGGCCGCCCCGCTCAGGCCAGCGCGGAGCCGGGGATCGAGCTGGTGACGAGCCAGGACGCGAGGAACGCGGTGCCGACGCAGAGCACGAAGGCGACGATCGGGATCCAGAACACCCGGCGGCCGACGAGGTAGCGGATGATCGTCACGCCCACGGCGATCAGCGTCAGGATCGGCGGGCCGATCAGGGCGAGCGAGACGCCCCAGTCGATCCGGTCGTAGTCGCAGGCGATGTTCTGCCCCTCGCACTGGCCGGGGAAGACGGCGAGGATCGCGGCGAGGTAGCCGAGCACCACGCAGAGCAGCCCGAGCGCGAGGCAGCCGAGGATCGAGAGCACCAGGTCCCAGCGGCGGCGCAGCGGCTTCCCGGCGGCGAAGGTCTCGCGGACGGAGCGGTAGGCGTCGGCGCGGAGCTCGTCGTGCGCGCGGGCCACGGCGGGGCGGCTCGCGGCGGCGCGCTGTGCCGTGGAGGGGCGCTGGGCGGTGGGGGGCCGCTGTGTCGTGGAGGGGCGCTGGGAGCTCGAGGGCTGCTCGGCGCGGGCGCGCTTCTTCTTCGAGGACGCCACGGTCAGAAGATCATCGGGCGGTCGTCGTCGAGCGAGGTGTCGAGGTCGAGATCGACCACCACGGGGACGTGGTCGCTCGGGGCGTCGCCCTTGCGCTCGTTCCGGTGGATGGAGGCGCCGGTCACCAGGTCGCCGAAGGCGCGCGAGCCGAGCACGAAGTCGATCCGCAGGCCCTCGTTGCGCGGGAAGCGCAGCTGCTTGTAGTCCCAATAGGTGTAGCCCTCGGGGGCGAGCGGGCGCACGACGTCCTGCAGGCCGGCGGCGGTGAAGGCCTCGAAGGCCGCGCGCTCCTCGGGGGAGACGTGGGTGGAGCCGGGGCCGAGCGTCGGGTCGCCGACGTCGCTGTCGAGCGGGGCGACGTTCCAGTCGCCGACCAGCGCGAGCGGCAGGTCGGGCTCGGCCGCGAGCCAGGCGCGGGTGCTCGCCTCGAGGGCCGCGAACCACTCGAGCTTGTAGTGCCAGTGCGGGTCGCCGACCGCGCGGCCGTTGGGGACGTAGAGGCTCCAGACCCGCACGCCGTCGACCGTCGCGCCGATCGCGCGCGCTTCGAGCGGGAAGGAGCCGTCCGCCGCGGGCTCCTTGGCGAAGCCGGGCATCCCGGGGAAGCCGACCTGGACGTCCTCCATCGGCAGGCGGGAGGCGATGCCGACGCCGTTCCACTGGCTGAGGCCGACCATCTCGACGTGGTAGCCCGCCTGGGCGAAGGCCTCGTGCGGGAACTGCTCGGGCTTGCACTTGAGCTCCTGCATGGCGAGCACGTCGACGTCCTCGCGCACGAGCCAGTCGACGACGCGGCCGGTGCGGGCCCGGATGGAGTTCACGTTCCAGGTGGCGATGCGCATTCCGGAAGTCTAGGAGCCGCCGCCGACAGCTTCCCCGCACGGGGGCCGGGCGCGCGCGGTCTCCTCCTGCCGACCGATTGCGGAACCGGTGTCGGTGGTCGATGGTTGTCTTGCGCCGTCCCTGAAGCGGCCGCTCCTCCGCGCCGCTCGGCCCGAGCCCCGAAGCTCCGACCGTCCCCGTGCTCGGCCGATCCGCCTCTCGTTGATCCGGCCGCCCTCTCCCGCCCCGCCCCGACCGGAGGACCCATGATCCTGCTCCGTCTCGCGTCCTCGTACGCGAAGCCCTACTCCCGGTCGATCGCGGCGGTCGTGGTGCTCCAGCTGATCGCGACCCTCGCGGCGCTCTACCTGCCGAGCCTCAACGCCGAGATCATCGACCAGGGCATCGGCCAGGGGGACACCGACTTCATCTGGGCCACCGGCATGACGATGCTCATGGTCTGCCTGGTCCAGGTCGCCGCGGCGATCGGCGGCGTCTACTTCGGTGCGCGCACCGCGATGGCCGTCGGCCGCGACCTGCGCCGCGACGTCTACCGCCGGGTCGACTCGCTGAGCGGGCTCGAGGTCGGCCGCTTCGGCACCGCCACTCTGATCACCCGCGGCACGAACGACGTGCAGCAGGTGCAGATGCTCGTGCTGATGACGCTCAACTTCATGGTCTCGACGCCGATCATGTGCATCGGCGGGATCGTCTTCGCCCTGCGCGAGGACGCCGGGCTCTCCTGGCTGGTCTGGGTCTCGGTGCCCGTGCTCTTCGTCGTCGTCGGCGTGCTGGTCTTCCTGCTGCTGCCGCTGTTCCGCCTGATGCAGGACCGCATCGACGGGATCAACGGGGTGCTGCGCGAGCAGATCACCGGCATCCGCGTGGTCCGCGCCTTCGTCCGCGAGCCCTTCGAGTCGGAGCGCTACCGCCGCTCGAACGAGGCGATCACCGAGGTGTCGATCAAGGTCGGCAACATCTTCGTGCTGATGTTCCCGGCGATCATGATGATCCTGCACCTCGCCACGGCCGCCGTGCTCTGGTTCGGCGGGCACCGGGTCGACGCGGGTCAGATGCAGATCGGCTCGCTGACCGCGTTCCTCCAGTACCTGCTGCAGATCCTCACCGCCGTGATGATGGGCGTCTTCATGGTGATGATGATCCCGCGCGCCGTGGTCTGCTCCGAGCGCATCCAGGAGGTCCTCGACACCCGGACCAGCCTCACCACGCCGACCGGCGGCGTCGAGGCGCCGACCGTCGGTCGCGTCGAGTTCTCCGGCGTGGTCTTCGGCTACCCGGGCGCCGAGCGCCCCGTGCTCTCGCAGCTCGATCTCGTCGCCGAGCCGGGCCGGACGACGGCCATCGTCGGCTCGACCGGTGCGGGCAAGACGACGCTGCTCGGCCTCGTGCCGCGGCTGTTCGACCCGCAGGAGGGCTCGGTCGCCATCGACGGCGTGCCCGTCTCCTCGCTCGACCGCGCGCAGCTCGCGAAGGTCGTCGGGCTCGTCCCGCAGCGGCCCTACCTCTTCTCGGGCACCATCGCCTCCAACCTCCGCTTCGGCCGGCCCGACGCGACCGACGCGGAGCTCTGGGAGGCGCTGCGCATCGCCCAGGGCGAGGACTTCGTCCGGGCGAAGGAGCGCGGGCTCGACGAGCCGGTCTCGCAGGGCGGCACCAACGTCTCCGGCGGGCAGCGGCAGCGGCTCTGCATCGCGCGGGCGCTCGTCGCGAAGCCGCGCGTCTACCTCTTCGACGACTCGTTCTCGGCACTCGACGTCGCGACCGACGCGCGCCTGCGCGAGTCCCTCGCCGAGGCGACCACCGACGCGACCGTGATCATCGTCGCCCAGCGCGTGTCGACGATCCGGAACGCCGACCAGATCGTCGTGCTCGACGCGGGCCGCATCGTCGGCCGCGGCACGCACGACGAGCTCCTCGAGACGAACGCGACCTACCGCGAGATCGTCGAATCCCAGCTGAGCGTGGAAGGGGTGGCCTGAGATGGCACGCGCACGCGACACCGAGGCCCAGACGGCGCCGGTCGCCGAGTCCTCCGAGCTCGAGCCCGAGTTCGAGCCCGGCGAGGGCGACGGCGGCATGTTCGGCGACGGCCCGCCCGCCCGGAAGGCGCAGAACTTCTGGCCCTCCGCCAAGCGGCTGTTCAGCCTGCTCGGCCCCGAGCGCGCCCGGATGATCCTGGTCGTCGCGCTCGTGTCCGCGTCGGTCGTCCTCACCGTCATCGCGCCGAAGATCCTCGGCCAGGCGATGGATACCATCTTCAACGGCGTCATCGGCTCGCAGCTGCCCGCCGGCGTCCCGCTCGAGCAGATCATCGAGCAGCAGCGGGCCGAGGGCAACGGCACCTTCGCCGACATGCTCTCCAAGACCGCGATCGTGCCCGGCGAGGGCATCGACTTCACCGTCCTCGGGCGCCTGATCATCATCGTGCTGCTGATGTACGTCGTCGCGTCGGTGCTGATGTGGGCCCAGGGCTACATCCTCAACGGCCTCGTGATGCGGGTCGTCTTCGGCCTGCGCCAGGACATCGAGGCGAAGATCAACCGCCTCCCGCTGCGCTACTTCGACACCCGGCAGCGCGGCGACGTGATGTCGCGGGTGACCAACGACGTGGACAACATCCAGACGGCGCTGCAGCAGGCGTTCTCGCAGCTCGTGCAGTCGGTGCTCACCATCATCGGGATCGCCGTGATGATGTTCATCGTCTCCTGGCAGCTCGCGCTGATCGCGCTGGTCTCGATCCCGCTGTCCGCCGTGATCGCCGGCGTCATCGGCGCCCGCTCGCAGAAGCTCTTCGCCGCGCAGTGGAAGAACACCGGCGCGCTGAACGGCCACATCGAGGAGACCTTCTCCGGCCTCGAGATCGTCCGCACGTTCGGCCGCGACCGCGAGATGCTCGAGGAGTTCGACCGTCGGAACGACGCGCTCTACTCGGCCTCGTTCGGCGCCCAGTTCGTCTCGGGCATGATCATGCCGGCGATGACCTTCGTGTCCTACCTCTCCTACGTGCTGATCGCCGTCGTCGGCGGGCTCCGGGTCGCCTCGGGTCAGCTGACCCTCGGCGACGCGACCGCGTTCATCCAGTACTCGCGCGAGTTCACCCAGCCGGTGACCCAGCTCGCGAGCATGGCGAACATGCTGCAGTCGGGCGTCGCCTCGGCCGAGCGCACCTTCGAGCTGCTCGACGCGGACGAGCAGGAGCCTGAGACCGCGGTCGACTCGCTGCCCGAGCGCACCGACGGCCACGTCGAGTTCCAGGACGTCTCCTTCTCCTACGACCCGGAGCAGCCGCTGATCGAGGGACTGACCTTCTCGGCCCAGCCGGGCCAGACGGTCGCTATCGTCGGTCCGACCGGCGCCGGCAAGACCACGCTGGTCAACCTGGTGATGCGCTTCTACGAGCTCACCGGCGGCCGGATCCTGCTCGACGGCGTCGACATCACCCGGATCGGCCGCGGCGACCTGCGCTCGCGGGTCGGCATGGTGCTCCAGGACGCCTGGCTGTTCCAGGGCACGATCCGCGAGAACATCCGCTACGGCCGCCTCGACGCGACCGACGAGGAGATCGTCGACGCCGCCCGGGCGACGATGGTCGACCGCTTCGTGCAGCAGCTCCCCGACGGCTACGACACGGTGCTCGACGCCGAGGGCGGCAGCGTCTCGGCCGGTGAGCGCCAGCTGATCACGATCGCCCGCGCGTTCCTCGCCAACCCGTCGCTGCTCATCCTCGACGAGGCGACCTCCTCGGTCGACACCCGCACCGAGCTGCTCGTCCAGCACGCGATGGCGGCGCTGCGCACCGACCGCACCTCGTTCGTCATCGCGCACCGCCTCTCCACGATCCGGGACGCCGACACGATCCTGGTGATGGAGGCCGGCCGCATCGTCGAGCAGGGCGCTCACGAGGCGCTGCTCCAGCGCCGCGGCGCGTACTACGACCTCTACATGACCCAGTTCCGCGGGGGAGCCGAGGAGGGACAGGGCGAGAAGGCCGGTGCGACGCGCGCGGGCGGGGCCGAGTCCGCGCCGTAGGCGTGCCCCGTAGAGTAGGCGCGTGACCGACGCACGCCAGCAGCTCATCGAGTACATCGGCTCCGACGCCGTCTTCCACGGGGACTTCACCCTGACGAGCGGCAAGAAGGCGAGCTACTACGTCGACCTGCGGCGCGTCAGCCTGGACCACCGGGTCGCCCCGCTCATCGGCGACGTCATGCTCGACCTCATCGCTCCGATCGAGCGGGTCGACGCCGTCGGCGGTCTGACGATGGGCGCCGACCCGATCGCGTCCGCGATCCTGCACCGCGGCGTCCTCCGCGGACTCGAGTACGACGCCTTCGTCGTGCGCAAGGCACCCAAGGACCACGGCCGCGGCCGCCAGGTCGAGGGCCCGGACCTCGCCGGCAAGCGCGTCGTCGTCGTCGAGGACACCTCCACCACCGGCGGCTCCCCGCTCGCTGCGATCGAGGCCCTGCTGAAGGTCGGCGCCGAGATCGCCGGAGTCGCCGTCGTCGTCGACCGCGCGACCGGGGCCCGCGAGATCATCGAGGGCGCCGGCTACCCCTACTTCGCCGCGATCGGGCTGGCCGACCTCGGGCTGAGCTGATGGTGGACGACGACGGCCGCGAGCGCGGCGACCAGCCTGACGGCGGGCGCGACGAGCAGCCCGAGCCCGAGCGCCGCGCCGGCGGCAGCGAGTGGCTCCTCGAGCAGCTGAGCGGCGGCCGCCTGAAGAGCATCTTCGACGCCCCGCGCAGCCCTGCGCCCGAGGCCGCACCCGAGCCTGCGCCCGCGACCGAGGCGGCGCCCGCCGAGGAGGAGCAGCCCGCGGAGACGCAGGACCCGACCGAGGCGGGGCAGCCCGCGGAGGCGCGAAACTCCACCGAGGCGGAGCAGCCTGCCGAGGTGGGGCGCGCCATCGACGCTGAGCGGTCCGTCGCGGCCGAGCGGTCCGTCGTCGAGCAGTCGGTCGTCGAGCAGTCGGCGGACGTCGAGCGCCGCGCCGGGTCCGAACCGGCCGTCAGCGCCGAGCAGGCCGACGGGACCGAGCGGGCCGATGAGGCCGAGCAGGCCGGCCCGATCGAGCAGGCCGGTGAGACCGAGCAGGTCGCAGTTACCGAGCGCCCCGTCGACGCCGAGCAGGCCGAGCCGTCCGTCGAGGTCGAGCGGCCCGCTGGGGACGAGCGTCCCGTCGAGGACGAGCGTCCCGTCGAGCCCGAGCAGCGCGTCGGTTCCGAGCAGCAGGCCGATGTCGAAGAGCCGGTCGATGCCGTGAGTCCTGTCGAGCCCGAGCCCGGCTCCGATCCTGAGACCGTCGTCCAGCCGGACCCCGCCCCCGCCCCGCCGACCACGGACGAGGCGCCCACGGAGGACGACGCTCAGGCCCCCGTCGAGCGCGCGTCCGATCCCGAGGCCGACGCCGCCTCCGCGCGTCGCGACATCTGGGCCGCCTTCACCGCTCCCCGGTCGAGGCCCGCAGCGGACGACTCGACCACCGCGGAGTCCGCTCCCGAGCGACCGGTCACGCCCTCGCCGCGCTTCCCGCTCGGCCCGGTGCTCCCGCAGCCGCCGGCCGCCCCGGGCCCCGTCGCGGCTCCCGCGCCGGAGTCGCCCGTCGCGCCGGCCGAGCCCGCGCCCGCCGCGCCCGTCCTGCCCGCGGCACCGCCGGTCGACGATCTGCCGACCGCGCCCCCGGCGCTCCGCGAGCGAGGGCGCCGCTCCGAGGCGCGCCGCGACCGACCCGAGGGTGCGACCGAGCCCGAGCCGCGCGAGCCCGCGGCGCCCAGCGTGTACCAGTGGCCCGACCCCCGCGGCGGCTGGGACGAGCCGCCGGTGTGGGAGGACGTCGTCGCCCCGCGCGACGAGCCCGAGGACGACGGCGGCGACGAGGAGCTCTGGCGCGAGACCGCCGGCGCCTACGCCTGGAACCTCGAGCCGGACGACGACGGCACCGCCTCCGGCGAGCCGACCACCGATGCGGAGGGGACGTCCGGCGAGGACGAGTCCGCCGCCCCGGCCGTCGCGCCGTTCAGCACTCCCGCTCGCGCGCACGTCAACGCCGCCAAGCGCTCGACCCGCAAGCCCCGCGCCGAGAAGCCCCGCGCCGAGAAGCCCGCGAAGTCACCGGCCCCCGCTCCCGTCCCCTCCGTCACGAGCGTCGGCGCGCCCGGCCCCGACCGCGCCCGAAGCCGGCGGCGCCTGCTGATCGGCCTGATCGCCGTCGGCGTCGTGCTCCTGCTCGGCGCGATCCTCGCCATCGGGATCGCCGTCGGCTCGAACGGCGACCAGGAGGCCGCGCCGGCCCCGGCCGCGACGACCGCCGCTCCGTCCGAGCCGAGTGCGACGCCCACCACCGCGCCCACCGCCGCCCTGCCCACCGTCGGCCCGCTGCCGGCCGGCAGCTACGCCTGGACGGCGCTGCTGGGCGGGGAGTGCCTCCAGCCGTTCGACACGGTCTGGGCCGAGCAGTTCACGGTCGTCGACTGCGCCACCGCCCACACCGGCGAGATGGTCGCGACCGGTGAGCTGACCGACGCGACCTTCCCGGGCCAGGACGCGCTGGCCGTCTCGGTCTCCTCGCTCTGCCAGGCGCAGGGCGTCGTCGACATCGCGGGTGCCGAGGCGTACGGCGACGTGCAGGTGTCCGCCTCCTACCCCGTGACCCAGGAGCAGTGGGACGCCGGCGAGCGCAGCTACTACTGCTTCGTCGACCGCGCCGGCGGCGGCGACATGCTCGGCTCGGTCGACGGCACCCCGTCGGCCTAGGCCGGGCGGCGCGACACGTGGACGAGGCCGGGCCCTCCGCCTCCCCCGAGGCGACGACGAACGGCGTGGGGCCGTGGGTCGGTCCGCGTCCCGACGACGACCGCCTCGATCCCGAGCTGCTCGAGCGCGGCGACTCCCGCAACGTGATCGACCGCTTCCGCTACTGGCGGATGGACGCGATCGTCGCCGAGCTCGACGCGTCGCGGCACCCCTTCCACGTCGCCATCGAGAACTGGCAGCACGACATGAACATCGGCTCGATCGTGCGCAGCGCCAATGCGTTCGGCGCCGACAGCGTGCACATCGTCGGGCGCCGGCGCTGGAACAAGCGCGGCGCGATGGTCACCGACCGCTACCAGCACGTGCAGCACCACGAGACCGTCGCCGACCTCGCCCGCTGGGCCGAGGCGGAGGACGTCCCGCTGCTCGCGATCGACAACGTGCCCGGCTGCGTGCCGATCGAGACGTTCGCGCTGCCGGAGCGCTGCGTGCTGCTGTTCGGGCAGGAGGGGCCGGGCCTCTCGGAGGAGGCGATCGCCGCCTCCGTCGCCGTGCTCGAGATCTCGCAGTTCGGCTCGACCCGCTCGATCAACGCCTCGGCCGCCGCCGCCGTGGCGATGCACGCCTGGATCCTCCAGCACGTCCGCTTCTGAGCGGCCGGGCGCCCCCTTCCCCCTCCCACTCTCCAAGAGTTGCGGTACTCGCGCTCGACTACCGCAAATTTCGGAGGAGTCGGAGTGGGCGACTACCGCTGCTTCTGGAGTGTCGGCAGGTCGGGGGTGAGGAGCGGCGGGCCGGGGCGGCGGTCAGAGGATCTGGTCGTCCGGCGGGAACTCGGTCTCGTACGGGTCGGTCGAGAGCAGCTCGTGCACGCCGGTCAGCACCTCGTCGGGGCGGAACGGGTAGCGGTCCATCTCGGCGCGGTCGCTGATGCCGGTGAGGACGAGGACGGTGTGCAGGCCGGCCTCGATGCCGGCGACGATGTCGGTGTCCATCCGGTCGCCGATCATGCCGGTGTTCTCGCTGTGCGCGCCGATCTTGTTCATCGCCGAGCGGAACATCATCGGGTTCGGCTTGCCGACCACGTACGGGTCCTTGCCGGTGGCCTTCGTGATCAGGGCGGCGATCGCGCCCGTCGCGGGCATGACGCCCTCGGCGCTCGGGCCGGTCGCGTCGGGGTTGGTCACGATGAAGCGGGCGCCCCCGACGATCAGGCGGATCGCCTTCGTGATCGCCTCGAAGCTGTAGTTGCGGGTCTCGCCGACGACGACGTAGTCCGGCGCGGTCTCGGTCATGATGAAGCCCGCCTCGTGCAGGGCCGTGGTGATGCCGGCCTCGCCGATCACGAAGGCGCTGCCACCCGGCATCTGCGAGGCGCAGAAGTCGGCGGTCGCGAGGGCGCTCGTCCAGATCCGCTCCTCGGGCACGTGCAGCCCCGACGCCCGCAACCGCGCCGCGAGATCGCGCGGGGTGAAGATCGAGTTGTTCGTGAGCACCAGGAACGGGGTGCCCGCGTCCGTCCACTCCTGGATGAGCTCGGGCGCGCCGGGGAGCGCCTGGTTCTCGTGCACCAGCACGCCGTCCATGTCCGTGAGCCAGGCCTCGACCTCGCTGCGCTTCGTCGCCATGGGGTCGATGCTATCGGCGCAGCCCGGACGGGGGAGTCGACGGGCTGCCCCGGAGGGGCACAGCGGGAGCGGGTTACCCTGAGGACATGAACGGCGAGAACCTGCTGGGCCCCGAACCGACCCTCCTCCCGGACGAGCCCGCGATCACCGCGGCCCTCGCCAAGCACGCGAACCCGGGAGCCGTCGAGTTCGCCGCGCTCGCGGCGGCCCACCCGCGCTCGCCGCTGGCCTGGGCTCTCCTCGCGGACAGCGTGTGGGGGATCGACGCGGCGCTGCCGTCCTACGCCTACGCGCGCGTCGGCTACCACCGCGGCCTCGACCTGCTCCGCACCGCCGGCTGGCGCGGCCAGGGCCCCATCCCGTGGCGCCACGGTCCCAACCGCGGCTTCCTCCTCGCGCTCTACGCGCTCCGCCGCGCCGCCGAGTCCATCGGCGAGACCGACGAGGTCGCCCGCCTCACCGGCTTCCTCGAGCAAGCCGACCCCGCCGCGATCCCCGAGATCGAGCGCTACCACGAGGACGCGCTGCCCCCCACGGCCGCCATCGTCATCCTCGGCGCGGACTGATCGCCGCCCGGCCGCGGCGCTCGCGGCGTTGTCGTCGGTCGCCGTAGCTCCGCTACGCCTCCCTCCTCCGCCTTGCGATCACCGCGACCGGACGACGATCAGGTTGCCGCGGTGCAGGGTTGCCACCCCCGCCGCATGCTGGTCGAGCAGCCCCGGAGGGGCGTATCGAGACCCACCGTCGTTCGGTGGGTGGATCTCGATACGTCCGCTGCGCGGGCTACTCGATCAGCATGAAGCGGGGCCCTCTTCGCGGGCCGCTCGACGCGGCAGAAGTGTGCCCGCTGTGCGGGCTCCTCGGCTGGGTGTTCGGTCAGCGGGACGAGTGCGTCGCCGCAGGGGCGGCGCGGCGGCGGAGGAGCAGGACCGTCGCGAGGGTCAGCAGGGCGCCCAGCGCCGCCGCGCCGGCGGTGACCAGGAAGCCGGACTGCGGGCCGAGGGCCTCGACGGCCAGGCCGCTCAGGGTGGAGCCGGCGGTGGCGCCGAGGGCGATGCCGGTCGGCGGCCAGGCGAGGGCTTCGGTGAGGCGGCTGCGCGGGGCGATCGACTCGACGAGGCTCGAGCCGGTGATCAGCAGCGGCGACGTCGCGAGGCCGGCGACGAAGGCCAGCGCGATCAGCACGGGCAGCGACCCGGCGAGCACGAGCACCGGCACCACCACTCCGAAGACGGCGCCCGCCACCAGGAACCTCGAGCGCGGACCGCCGGGCAGGCGCGCGGCACCCACGACCACCCCGGTGAGCACGCTGCCGATGCTGTACGCCGAGAGCAGCAGCCCCGAGGCGGCTCCCGCCCCGGACGCCTCCGCGGTCGCGATCGCCGCGACGTTGAACGAGCCGAAGACCCCGCCGATGGTCGCGAAGACCGCCACGATGCCGACGAGACCGAGCGGCAGCCGCTCCCGCGCGGGCGACGCGGCCGAGCGCACCGGAGCGAGCGCCGGCTGCGTCCCCGTCTGCACGAGCAGCGCGACACCGCCGGCCACGCCGATCCCGAGGCCGACCAGGACGCCGGCCGCCGGGTGCACGAGCGAGGCCAGCAGGGTGACGATCGGCGGCGCGACCACGAAGGCCGCCTCGTCCGCCACCGACTCGACCGAGTACGCGGTGTGCCGCAGCCCCGGGTCCGAGGTCGCGGCGCTCCAGCGCGAGCGGACGGCCGAGCCGACGTCGAGGACGGCCGCGCCGGCGAGGATCCCGAGCGCGAACCAGGTCCAGACGGGAGCGCCCAGCAGCACGGCGGCGACGAGCCCGAGCGAGGCGGCGACGAGGACCGGGAGCGACAGGGCGAGCGCCCGGCGCTGCCCCCAGCGGTCCATCACCCGCGACCAGAGCGGCCCGGTCACGGCGAGGGCGAGGGTCAGCGCGCCGGAGACCGCGCCGCCGAGCGCGTAGCTGCCCGACTGCGCAGACACGAGGACGAGCACCCCGATCGCGAGGCTGCCCTTGGGGAAGCGGCCGAGCCAGCCGGCCGAGGAGAAGGCGAGCGACCCCGGGAGGGCGAACGCCCGCGCGTACCTCCCGGTCGCACGGCTCAGAGCGGAGGTCGAGGTGGTCGTGGGGTCTGGCATGGTCGGATCCGATTCCGGTCGTTCCGACGGCGGAGACTGCTCCACTGGCTGGACGGACGACAGGACGAGCCTACGCGGGCGGCACCTCTGCGGGCATGATGGACGCGTGGACACCGCCGCGCTCGAGTCCTTCCTCGCCGACCTGCCGGGCGCAGGCGCGAGCTTCCCCTTCGGCCCGGAGACGCGGGTGTGGAAGGTCGAGGGCAAGGTCTTCGCGCTCGAGATGGAGCGGTTCGGCCGGCCCGTCGTCAGCGTCAAAGCGCTGCCCGAGAACGTCGTGCACCTCGTCGCGGGCGTCGACGGCATCGAGCCCGGCTACCACCTCAACAAGAAGCACTGGGTGACCGTCGACGCGGGCGGCCGGGTCGAGGAGGGCCTCGTCCAGGAGCTGCTCGCGGAGTCGCACGCGATCATCGTCGCGAAGCTGCCGCGCCGCCTCCGCCTCCGCCTCGCCCTCGACGGCACCGCCACCGGCTCCCTCAGCGAGGACGCCTGACCCGAGCCCGGCGCTCCCCGCGAGATGCCACTTGTGACGGACTTTCGCGGCGTGTCGCGCTCACAAGTGGCATCTCGCGGGGGAGGACCGGGCTCGCAGAGACCTACAGGCCGTAGGAGCGGAGGTAGGCGGCGGTGTCGTGCCAGCCCTCGACGGCGAAGGTCTCGACGCCCATCGCCTTGACGGGGTAGTCGTTGCCGTCGGGGTCGAGGCGGTCGCCGACGAAGATCATCTCGTCGAGGGGGATGCCGGTGAGCTCGGTGAGCTTGTTCATCCCGTAGGCCTTGTCGATGCCCTTGCGGGTGATGTCGACCGAGGTGGAGCCGCCGGAGCGGACCTCGAGGTCGGGCAGCACGGCCTGGACGGCCTCGCGGAGGGTGTTCTTCTTCTCGCCGGTCGGGTCCCAGGCCTGCTTCACCGGCACCGGAGCGGCCTGGCCGAGCGCGGAGAAGGTGATCTGCGAGTCACGGTCCTCGAGGATCGGGCCCCAGGTCTCGGACTCCCAGTAGCCGAGCTCCTTGGCCTTCTCCTCGACGGCGGCGAGCGCGCGGGACTTCTCGTCGTCGGTGAGGTTCTCGGCGTAGATCTGCGCCCAGTCGCCGTTCTCGTAGCGGTAGTACTGCGTGCCGCAGGTGGGCATCAGGTGCAGCTTCGCCAGCACGGCGGGGTCGGCGCCCTCGAGGCGGTCGAGCACCTGCATCCGGAACTGGCCGATCTGGCCGCCGGAGATGATGCACACCTCGGTCGCCTGCAGCAGCTTGACGAAGAGGTCGGCCATCACCGGGTCCACGGGGGACTTCGAGGCGGCGAGGGTGTCGTCGAGGTCGAAGGCCATCAGGCGGGGCAGGGTGCTCATGGAACTCGTTTCACGGTCTGCGGACAGGGCGGTAGGGACGGGGTGGCGCGGCGCGCGCGGTATCGAGGATACGGGGCGGTGCAGCCGGAGCGCGGGAACCGCGGGCGCAGACTGGGGCGATGAGCCTCCCGCGCACGATCGCCCGCATCCTCCTGGGCCTCGTGCTCGTGTTCGCGGGGACGGGGCACCTGACCTTCGCGCGGCGGTCCTTCCAGGCGCAGGTTCCGCCGTGGCTGCCGTTCGACGCGGACTTCGTCGTCCTGGCATCCGGTGTCGTCGAGATCGCGCTCGGGCTCGCGCTCCTGCTGCTGCGGCGCCGGCGGGTGCTGGTGGGGATCGTCGTCGCCGCCTTCTTCGTCGCGGTGTTCCCCGGGAACGTCTCGCAGCTCGTCACCCGGACTCCGGCCTTCGGCCTCGAGACCGACGCTGCCCGGGCGATCCGGCTGGTCTTCCAGCCGCTGCTCGTGCTCTGGGCGCTGTGGTCGACGGGCGTGCTCGCCGCCTGGAACGCGAGACGGCGCCGCCCTCGGGAGTGAGGGCGGCGCCGTCCGGTCGTGCGGGTGGTGCGGGCGGCTACTCCGAGTGCGAGGCGGAGCGGCGGCGGCGGAGCACCGTCAGCGCGATGCCGGCGAGCAGCAGCAGAGCCGCGCCTCCTGCGGAGGAGGCCGCGTCGACGCCGGTGTTCGCGAGCGGTCCGGAGTGCGAGCCCCCGGCGACGGGGACGGGCGTGGCGGAGGGCAGCGGCACCGGGGTGGCCGTCGGCTGCTCGGTCGGCTCGGGCTGGCCGGGCTCGGGCGTGCCGGGCTCGGCGGGGACCTCGGCCGCGACCGACGTCAGCGACCAGTTCTGGTCGAAGAAGTCCGCCTGGTCGATCACGCCGCGCGCGCTCGCCCAGTCGATCAGCAGCTGCCGGATCTCGAGCCGCTCGTCGTAGACGAGGGGAGCCGCGGCGACGGCCGGGTAGGCCCCGCCACCGCTCTGCCGGTAGTTGTTGACGGCCATCACGAAGCGGTCGTCGTCGGCGACGGGGGTGCCGTCGAGCTGCGTCAGGTCGCGGATCCGGGAGCCGGCCGGCTGCGAGATGTCGATGACGTAGTCGAGGCCCGAGAGCGCGTCGTAGTTGTAGTCCGGGATGCCCGTGGGGCGGTCCGCGGTGATCGCATTCGTGCCGGTGGCCGGGTCGAACGGAGCGCCCGGGGCGACCTGGTTGAAGTAGCGGGCCGAGTACTCGAGGTAGTCGCGCACCTCCGCGCCCGTCATCTCGACGCCCCGGAGGGTGTTCTCGTAGATGTAGAGACCGGCGATGTCGCGGATCGTGACCTGCCCCTTCGGGAAGACCGCGGTGCGCGAGAACGGCGACGCCTGCGAGATCACCGGGACGTCGGCCCACTCCGTGCCCTCGAGCGCGGCGTCGACCGTCTCGGCCTGGACGTTGTTGATGAAGTCGATGATCGGGGTGTCCTCGTAGCGCGAGGTCTCGGCCGAGAGCTCCTCGAGCGACTCGGCCACGGGGGTGTTCACGTACTCGATCGTGGTCGCGTGCGGCTCGGCGAGGGCGTCGACCACGGCGGTCGACTCCTCGGCGATGTCGCGCGCGTAGACCGGGGTGACGACGGGCGCGCTGCCCTCGGTCCAGTCGACCTGCAGGTCGCCCGCGGCGTCCTTCACCAGGTTCAGGGTCACCTCGGTGAGCCCCTGCGCCCAGAAGTACGGCTGGGTGACGAGGATCTGCTCGCCGGCGACGTTCGTGTAGAGCGTCTCGGGGACGTCCTGGTGGCTGTGGCCGGCGACGACCACGTCGATGCCGGGGACCTGCGTCGCGATGTTGTTGACGACGTCCTCGTTGAGGTCGGCCGGGTCGTACTCGGCGTCCGGGACGGTGCCCTGGCCGGTGTGCGCGAGGACGACGACCACGTCGGCCTCGGCCTCGACCTTCGGGACCCACTCCTTCGCGGTCTCGACCATGTCGCGGAACTCGAGCACGCCGTCGACGTACTGCTTGTCCCAGACGCGGACGCCCGGGGTGACCAGGCCGAGCACGCCGACCCGCACGGTCTCGCCGTCGATCTCGCGCTCGATCACCGTGTACGGCTTCTGGTACGGCTCGCCGGTCGCGACGTCGACGACGTTCGCGCCGAGCAGCGGGGCGTTCAGATCGCCCTCGTAGGCGCTCAGCATGTCGAGGCCGTAGTTGAACTCGTGGTTGCCGACGACCTGCGCGTCGTAGCCGATGGTGTTGAACGCGGTGGCCATCGGGTGCGTCGTCTCGCCCGAGAGGACGCCCGCGGCGCCGTCGCCGAGGCCGTAGTAGTAGGTGAGGGGCGTGCCCTGGATCGCGTCGCCGTTGTCGAAGACGAGGACGGAGTCGTCGCCCTTCTCGGCGCGGAGGCGGTCGACCTCGGTCGCGACGCGGGTGAGGCCGAGCGTGTCCTCGCCCTCGTAGGGCGCGTTCGCGAAGTAGTCCCAGTTGTAGACGTGCCCGTGCGTGTCGGTCGTCGACACCAGGGTGAGCTCGACGCCGTCGTCGAGGGTGGCCGCGCTCGCGACGGGGGCGGCGGTGACCGCTCCCAGCGCGACGACGGCGAGGAGGCTTGCGGCGCGGAGTGTGCGCATCGGTTTCCTGTTCGCGTGATCGGTGGAGTGTGAACGAGTTCGAATCTATGCGCCACGTGTGAACGCGTCGTTACGGGTTCGAGAGCATCGCTCGGCTATCGACAAGCGCTCGCATCCGGGCCCGTGCGCACGAGCCGCAGAAGGGGCCCCTCCGCTAGAATCGATCGGCTGGTCGCGCTGCTGCGCCATCGGATGCCCGCCCGGCCCGTCGAGGCCCGCCCTCGAGATCGAGTGCACGCCCCACGACTCCGCTCCCACCCGCGAAGGACACGCCATGCCAGCAATCGTCATCACCGGCGCCCAGTGGGGCGACGAGGGAAAGGGACGCGCGACCGACCTGCTCGGCAGCCGCGTCGACTACGTCGTCAAGTTCAACGGCGGCAACAACGCCGGCCACACGGTCGTCGTCGGCGACGAGAAGTACGCCCTGCACCTGCTGCCCTCGGGCATTCTGACGCCGGGCGTCGTCCCCGTCATCGCGAACGGCGTCGTCGTCGACATCGAGGTGCTCTTCCACGAGCTCGAGGCGCTGAGCGCCCGCGGCGTCGACGTCTCGAAGCTGCTCGTCAGCGCCAACGCGCATGTGATCACCAGCTACCACCGCACCCTCGACAAGGTGACGGAGCGCTTCCTCGGCAAGCGCCAGATCGGCACCACCGGCCGCGGCATCGGCCCGGCCTACGCCGACAAGATCAACCGGGTCGGCATCCGGATCCAGGACCTCTTCGACGAGAACATCCTCCGGCAGAAGATCGAGGGCGCCCTCGACCAGAAGAACCACCTGCTGGTGAAGGTCTACAACCGCCGCGCGATCCTGGTCGAGCAGGTCATGGAGGACCTGCTGCAGTACACGGAGCGCCTGCGCCCGATGGTCGCGGACACCTCGCTCGTCCTCGCCCGGGCGCTCGACGCCGGCAAGACGGTGCTCTTCGAGGCCGGCCAGGCCACGATGCTCGACGTCGACCACGGCACCTACCCGTTCGTCACCTCCTCCAACGCGACCTCGGGCGGCGCGGCCACCGGCTCCGGAGTGGCGCCCAACCGCATCGAGCGCGTCATCGCGGTCATCAAGGCGTACACGACCCGCGTCGGCGCCGGCCCGTTCCCGACCGAGCTGTTCGACGAGTGGGGCGAGTACCTGCGCAAGCAAGGCTTCGAGTTCGGCACCACCACCGGCCGCCCGCGCCGCTGCGGCTGGTACGACGCCCCGATCGCCCGCTACTCCGCGCGGATCAACGGCGTCACCGACTTCGTGCTGACCAAGCTCGACGTGCTCTCGGGCCTGGAGACCATCCCGGTCTGCGTCGCCTACGAGGTCGACGGCGTGCGCCACGACGAGGTCCCCGTCTCGCAGAGCGACTTCCACCACGCGAAGCCGATCTACGAGGAGTTCCCCGGATGGCAGGAGGACATCACCGGCTGCCGCGAGTTCGCCGACCTGCCGCAGGCCGCGCAGGACTACGTCCGCGCCCTCGAGGCGATGAGCGGCGCCCGCTTCTCCGCGATCGGCGTCGGGCCGGAGCGCGAGCAGGTCGTCGTCCTGCACGACCTCCTCGACTGACGCGCGTCGGGACCGACCCGCTTCGAGACCCGTCCGCTCCGGCAGCGACGCGCACGACGGCCGCGGGCGGGGGATGATCGGCTGGTGCAGATCTACGCCGACCTCCCCGCCGTCCGCGCCCGCCAGATCACGGCCGACGCCCTCGCGCTCGCCGTCGCGGTGATCGCGATCGCGGCCGGGATCGCCGTCGGCTCGCTGATCGCGGGCCTCGCCGAGATCGGCCGACGCCTCGAGAGCGCGGGCAGCGGCTTCGGCTCCACCATGAGCGACGCCGGCTCGACGCTCGGCGGCATCCCGCTGCTCGGCGACGCCGTGCGCGCGCCGTTCGACGAGGCCAGCGGCGCCGGAGCGGTGCTCGCCGCGGCCGGCCGCGACCAGCAGCAGCTCGCGAGCGCGCTGGCGATCGTGGCCGGCCTCGCGGTCGGCGGGCTGCCGCTGCTCCTGCTCGCCGTGGTCTGGCTCCGCCCGCGCCTGCGCTTCGCCCGCCGCACCGCCGAGCTGCGTGCCCTCGGCACGACCCCCGGCGGCGCCGAGCTGCTGGCCCTCCGCGCCCTCACCGAGGCGACCCCGCGCGAGATCCTCGCCGCCCACCCGCAGGCCGTCCCCGCCTGGCGCGCCGGCGACCCCGCCGCCACCGCCGCCCTCTCCGCCCTCACCCTCCGCCGAGCCGGCCTCCGCCCCTGACGCCGCCCCCTGACGCGCGCGCCGATCCCCGCCGCGAGATGCCACTTATGAGCACGACACGCCGTGGATCCCGCTCATAAGTGGCATCTCGCGGGGGCCGCAGGGACCAGCACGGGTCACCCGGGAGGATGACGGCGGCGGCCACCCGGGGCGACGCCCGCGACAGAGGCGGCTCCGTAGCGTCGGGGACATGCAGAACCAGACCTCCTCCGTCGTGGCGCGCGTCGAGGACGTGCGCAAGCTCTACGGCAGCACGCCGCCCGTCGTCGCCCTCGACGACGTCACCCTCTCGATCGAGCGCGGCGAGTTCACCGCGGTGATGGGCCCCAGCGGCTCCGGCAAGTCGACGCTGATGCACGTGCTCGCCGGCCTCGACACCGCCTCGGCCGGCCGCGTCTTCCTCGGCGACGTCGAGATCACCGCGATGGGCGACGCCGAGCTCACCGTGCTCCGCCGGCGCAGCGTCGGCTTCGTCTTCCAGGCGTTCAACCTCGTCCCGACCCTCGACGTGCGCGGCAACATCCGCCTCCCGTTCGAGCTCGACGGCCGCCGCGTCACGGCCGAGGAGGAGGAGTGGATCGCCCGCCTGATCGAGTCCCTCGGACTCCGCGAGCGCCTCACCCACCGCCCGCACGAGCTCTCCGGCGGCCAGCAGCAGCGCGTCGCCATCGCCCGCGCCCTGGCCACCCGCCCGCAGCTGATCTTCGCCGACGAGCCGACCGGCAACCTCGACTCGCGCACCGGCCGCGAGGTGCTCAGCCTCCTCCGCGCCTCGACCCGCGAGTACGGCCAGTCGATCGCGATGGTCACCCACGACCCGATCGCCGCGGCATTCGCCGACCGCATCGTCTTCCTCCGCGACGGGGCCGTCGTCGACGACCGCCGCGGGATGAGCGCCGAGGAGATCTCTCGCGCGATGCTCTCGATGGAGGGAGCGTCGTGAGCGCCCGCACGGGCCTCCGGGCCGCGTCCGGCCAGGGCGGCGGCGCGATCATCACGGTCGCCGCGCTCTCGGCCGCGTTCGGCGGAGTCCTGGTGATGGTCATCGCCGACATGGTGGCGGCGTTCGACGCCGCCGGTCTCGACGGCATCGCGCAGGCCGCGACGACCTTGGGCGTGGTCGGCGGCGTCTTCTTCGGCATCGCCGTCTTCGTCGGCGCGATCGTCACCTCCAACGCGGTGTCGACGGTGATCGCCGGCCGCACCCGCGAGATCGCGCTGCTGCGCCTGCTGGGCGCCTCCGGACGCTCGCTCCGCGCCGAGGTGGTGCGGACCGGCCTCGTGCAGGGTCTGATCGGCGCGGCCCTCGGCCTCGTCGCCGCCGTCGTCCTGGTGGCCGTGGGCGCCGAGATCGCCTTCAGCACCGGGACCCTCACGCGCATCGCCGTGCCGCTCGCCTCGCCGGGACTGCTGCTGCCGGGCCTCGCCGTGATCGTCTCGACCGTCGTCGCCTCCTGGGCCGGATCCCGCCGGGTGCTCTCGGTCGCGCCGTCGCAGGCCGCCGGCTCGGCCGCTGAGCCCCGCTACGACGAGCTCCGCGGACGCACGGGCCGGAACGTCCTGGCGATCGTCCTCCTCGTGGTCGGCGTCCTGCTCCTCGTGATCGGCGTCGTGGTCGGGCTGGTCAGCCCGCTCGGCGTCCTGATCGGCCTCGCGGGCGGCATGCTCTCCTTCACCGGGGTGGTCCTCGGAGCGCCGGTCCTGCTCCCGCCGCTGATCTCGCTGGTCGGCCGGGCCTTCGGCGGCGGCCCCGTCGCGCGCCTCGCCTCCGCGAACGCCACCCGCAACCCCGCCCGGAGCGCGCGTGCCGTCATCGGCCTCGTGATCGGAGTGACGCTCGTCACGATGTTCGCGGTGGCCGCTGCGACCTTCTCGTCGATCATGCGCGCCTCGAGCGAGATGAGCCCGGAGATCTTCGCGGCGCTCGACCAGTTCGTCGCGGTCAGCACGGCGATCATGAGCGTGCTGCTCGGCTTCTCTGTGCTGCTCGCGGCCGTCGGCATGGTCAACACGCTCTCGCTGAGCGTGCTGCAGCGCCGCCGCGAGCTGGGACTGCTCCGCGCGCTCGGCTTCACGGGCTCGCAGGTGCGCTGGATGGTCGTCGTCGAGGCGGCGCAGATGGTGATCGCCGCGGCGCTGCTGGGTCTCGTCCTCGGCGCGTTCTACGGCTGGGCCGGCGCGGTCGCGATCTTCGGCTCGCTGCCGGGCATCGGACTGGTGCCGCCGACGATCCCGGTCGGGATCCTGGTCGCCGTCGTCCTGGTCAGCATCGTCCTCACCGCCGTCTCCGCGGTCCTGCCGGCCCGCCGCGCGACCCGGGTGCCGCCGGTGGAGGCGCTCGCCGTCGCCTGAGCGCGCCGGCCGCTCGGCTCGCGAGCGGCTCGAACCACCCGGCCGCTCACGCCACCGGGCCTCTCATACCACCGAGAAGCCGTCCGCGAGGCGCTCCCGCCCGCTCAGCGCGAGCAGGAGCTCCTCGCCCCGTCCCGCCCGAGCGGCGAGCGCCCCCGCCAAGGCGGAGCAGGCCTCGACCGCCTCGGGCGGGATCTCGTGCGCGAGGCCCGTCGCCCGCGACAGGTCGAGGGTGTGCACGACCAGCTCGAGCACGCGGGTCCGCAGGTACTCGTCCAGGGCCAGGGCGTGCTCGCCGATCGCGACGAGGCGCCCGGACGGCTGCTGCGCCAGCAGCGCGAGGGCGCGCTGCAGCGACGCCGCGATCACCTCGGCCGGGTGCTCGCCGAGCAGCGCCCCGGTCTCGACGCCCCGCCGCGCCACGGCCGCGGGGTCGGCGCGGCCGCCGGCCAGGGCCGCGTAGTAGCCGAGCGCGTCGGGCACGGTCGCGGCGGCCGGCTCCTCCGCGAGCAGGTACGTCTCGACCGTCGTGATCGCCCGTGAGGCGTGGCCGGTCAGGCCGCGGACGTCCCAGACGCCCAGCCCCGGCAGCGCCCACTGCTCGTCCCCGATCCGCTCGACGAGGCGGAGCAGGGCGCCGGCCGAGGCGGCGAACATCGCGGTGCTGTCCATGGACCCCATGCTGGCACGCGTCCTGGACTCCTCAGCGGGCCGCAGTGGCCCCAGAATGTCCGGATGAGCAGCCCCGCCTCGTCCGATCGTCCCGTCCGTCCCGTCCGCCCGGCGCCCGCGGTGCTGACCGGCCGCCTCGTCGTCCTCGAGCCGCTCACCGAGGAGCACCTGGAGCCGCTGCGGGCCGCGATCGGCCGCCCCGAGGTGTTCGCCGCGGGCTACGGCGGCGGGCCCTCGGGCCTCCCCGACGGCGCCGAGGCGTTCCGCGCCTTCGCCCGGCGCTACTACCCGTGGGAGACCGGCAATCCCTGCGCCGTGCTCGTCGACGGCCGGGTCGTCGGCACCTCCTCGCTGACCGACTTCGACGAGCGGCGGGAGGCGGCGCACCTCGGCTGGACCGCCTACGCCCCCGAGGTCTGGGGCACGGCTGTGAACCCCGAGACCAAGCTCCTCCTGCTCGGCCTGGCCTTCGACAGCGGCTTCTCGCGGGTGAAGCTGCAGGCGGACGCGGCGAACGCGCGCTCCCGCGCGGCGATCCTCCGCCTCGGCGCGGTCTTCGAGGGCGTGCTGCGGCACGACCAGCGGCGGGCGGACGGCTCCTGGCGCGACACGGCGGTGCACTCGATCCTCGTGGAGGAGTGGCCGGCGGTCCGCGAGGGGCTCGAGCGGAGGATCGAGGCGCTATCAAGCCCGGTCCCGCCGCGCAACCCGGATGCTCCGATCGGGCGCTGAGCGGTAGGAAGGACGCATGGAACGCATCCACTACGCCGGCAGCTCGGTGCTCACCGGCAGCCGGATCGCGCACTCGCTCGTCGGCTACGCCGAGGCCCTCGCGCTGCGCAAGGGCGCGATGTCGGTCGACATCCCGATCCGGCGCTCCACCGGCGAGCTCGGCCGGGCGACCCTGCTGATCGGTCCGGCCAGCCAGCTCTTCTCGGAGACCGAGGACGACGGCGGCGAGGAGATCGTGGACGCGGCCCTGGTCGAGAGGCTCGCGAAGGAGACGGCGCGGCTCGGAGTGTCCCAGCCGCTGGCCGAGGAGGGCGACTCGTCCTCGCCGCACCTGTCCGATCTCGAGATCCCGCACTTCGATTCGGACGACGATCGACGCTGAGCGTCGGCCCCGGGGCGGTTAGAATCGCCCCGTACCGTCCGCCGTGCCCCCGCCGGCTGGACTGCACTGCGAACGGAGACCGCCCTCATGGGCCGATTGATCTACGACTCGACTCTCGAAGCCGACTTCGACGACCGACTGCTCGCCCATCTGCAGATCGTCATCGGCTCGAAGCTGTCGCGCAACGAGTCCTTCTACCTCTCGTGGAAGGACTCGCAATCCGTCGGCGACGGTCGCACGTCGATCTGGCTGCACCCGGCGATCCCGCTGCGCTTCAAGTACCACGGCGGCCGCGCGCCGGCCATCAACCCCGACTGGATCCGCCAGCTCCTGGCCGATTCGCACAGCGCCCACGGCCTGCGCATCAGCGAGGAGCCGCACGGCGGAGCCCGCCAGAGCGAGGAGGGCCTGCTGTGAAGCGCGTCGAGCTGATCTACGGCGGCACCCCCTACAGCCTGCACGACACCACCGCCGCGGACGTCCGTGCGAGCGTCGAGGAGGCGCTCGACGGCACCGCCTCGCGCTGGCTGACCGTCAACCAGGGCGAGGGCCAGCCCCGCGAGACGTCGATCCTGATCACGCCGGGAGTGGCCTTCTCCGTCGCCGACGTCGCGCACTGACCGCCGCCGGCTGAGCCGCCGATCCTGAGCCACCGATCCTGACCGGCACGTCCTGAGCCGCACGTTCCGAGCCGCCGTCCCGGACCGCTCCCGCGTCAGCCTGTGAGCAGCGCCGGGAACTCGCCCGGGATCTCGCGCGCGAGGTAGCCGGCCGGGCCGAGCCTGCGCACGAGGACCGAGTCGGCCTCGGTGTGCAGGAAGGCACCCCACGCCGCGGCGCCCTGCGGGTCGAGGCCGCGCGCGCGGAGCCCGGCCGTCGCGCCGGCGAGGACGTCGCCGCTGCCCGCCGTCGCGAGGCCGGGGTGCTCGCCCTCGATGCGCACGGCGTCGCCGTCGGGCGCGGCGATCACGTTGAAGAGGCTGACGACCGCTCCGTAGCGCTGCGCGACGGCGATCGCGGCGGCCTCCACGTCGTCCACCTCCGCGCCGAGCAGCCGCGCGGCCTCCTCCGTGTTCGGCGTCAGGAGCAGACGGCCGGCGAGGGCGCGGGCGACGCGCCGCTGGCCCGGCAGCACGCCGAGCGGGAAGGCGTCGAGGTGCACGGCGGGGACGTCGGCGAGCAGCGGAGCGATCGCGCGCAGCGTCGCGGCGGTCGCCTTCGGGTGGTCGAGTCCGGGGCCGATCAGCGCGACGTCGGCGGAGCCCAGCTCGCCCTCCAGCGCGGAGAGCCCGCGGCCCGAGATCGAGCCGCCGCGGGTCTCCTCCAGCGGCACGACGCCGCACTCGGGCAGCGCGACGGCGGTGGCGGAGGCGACGGACTCGGCGACGCAGAGGGTGATCCGGCCGGCGCCGACCCGGAGGGCCGCGATCCCGGCGAGGATCGCCGCTCCCGGCGTCTTGCGGGCGCCGCCGACCACGACCACGTCACCGCGCGCGTGCTTCGAGCTCGCGGGGTCGGGCAGCGGCCAGCGCCGTTCGAGCAGGGCGCGGTCGACGACGGCGCTCCTGTGCGCGGTCTCGCTCCTGTGCCGGGTCTCGCTCATGAGTCGGTCCTTCCTCGCGGGTCGTCGACGGCGGTGTCGACGGCGGTGTCCTCGCCGGTGTCGTGGCGGGTGACCGGCGCGCTCGACTCCTCGAGGTGCGCGGTCTCGTTGAAGCGCTCGAGCGTCCAGGCGTCGCCGTCGCGGACGAGCCGGGTGACGGAGGCGTTTGCGACCGGAGTCGCCCGGCCGATGTCGAGCAGCTCGCGCTCGGTGAGCCCCTCGCAGACCGAGCGGATGATCAGGACGACGGCGTCGTGGCAGAACAGCGCGACCGGTCCGGCCGGCGCGACGACGTCGAGGTGGTCCAGGAACGAGCGCACCCGCTGGGCGAGGTCGGTCCAGGACTCGCCGCCCGGCGGGCGGTAGTAGAACTTGCCGAGCCAGTCCCGCCGCGCCGCCTCCTCGGGGAATCGCGCGCGGAAGCCCGCGGTGGTCAGGCGGTCGGCGATGCCGAGATCGCGGTCGCGGAGTCGCTCGTCGAGGCGGGGCACGAGGTCGAGGCCCGCCTCCTCGAAGGCCAGCTGCGCCGTCGAGGACGCGCGCAGGTACGGCGAGGACCAGGCCGCGACCGGGGCGTTGCCGTCGGCGAGCCAGCGGCCGAGCGCGCGGGCCTGCTCGCGGCCGGCCGGGGACAGCTCGACGTCGGGGTCGCGCCGGTCGACGGCGATGTCGTGGGCGCCCTCCGCCTCGGCGGCGCTCGCCGCGATGTTGGCGACGCTCTCGCCGTGGCGCACGAGGAGGAGCTCGGTGGGGCCGGAGGTGCGCGGGCCGGTGCTGGTGGAGGAGCTCATCGCTCCATGCTCCGCTCCGCGGCCCGCCCGGCCGAGGGGGTTCCGCGCGGTGCGGAGCAGTTGCTACGCGGCTAGGGTCGGTCGGGTGAAGCTGATGCGGACGCGACCGGCCCCGACGACCTCCCCGGCCCGCGCGACCCCGCCGGCCCTGCTGATCGGCGCGGCCCTGGCGGTGCTCGCGCTCGCCGGCTGCACCGCTCCCGCGCCGGACGTGGTCGTGTCGAACGACGTGGGGCCCCGCGAGGAGTCGCGCGACCGCGTGCTCGCGCTCGTCTCCTCCCTCTCCGGGCCGCAGGACGACGCCTTCGGCTACGCCCGGCTCGCGAGCGACCAGGCCGTCGAGGGCGTGGACCTGATCGGGATCGAGTCCTACGACGCGCTGAGCGAGGGCGGCGAGTTCGGGGCGCTGTCGTTCCGCACACCGGTCGACGCCGCGGCCTTCCCGGACGTGGCCGATCTGCCGGAGGCCTACTGCTTCCGCGCGCCGTTCGCCGCGGCGGGTGCCGTGGTCGACGACGCCGACGGCGGAGGCGTGGCGGTCATCGAGTGCCCGGCCGACGCCGAGACGATCACACCGCCGGCCGAGTAGGCGCGTCCACCGCGGCGACGACGGCCGCGAGCGTCTCCGGGTCGCTGAGGATGCGGAAGTGCCCGCCGGTCTCCATCCGCACGTTGACCGCGCCCTCGAGCATGCTGCCCTCGGGGATGTGCGGGTCGAAGAGGCCGAAGACCGAGGTGATCCGCGCGTTCGCACCCGCCTGGCTGGAGAGCAGCAGGGTCGTCGCGTCGCGGGGCGAGAACGAGCGGAGGCTCTTCAGCAGCAGGTAGGGCGCGTAGCGGGAGCCGCCGAACGGCGTGGCGACCGCCACCATCCGGTCGACGCGGCCGTCGGGGTCGAGCTCGGTCATCACGTACTTGCCGATCAGGCCGCCCTTGCTGTGCGCGACGATCACCACGTCGCAGAGGTCGTGCTCGGCGAGGTAGGCGGCCACGTCCTCCGCGGTGCGGGCGACCGGGCGGCCGTTCCAGCCGAGGCTGGTGAGCACGTGCATCGGGTGGCCGCGGCGGTGCAGCGGGTCGATGATCGGGCGGAGGAAGGCCCAGGTCTCCCAGATCCCGGGCAGGACCACGATCGGCCGCTCCGTGCCGTCGAGATAGTCGTCGGGGGCGCGGCGGGAGACGAAGGCGCGGACCTGCCAGGCGACGGCGTAGGCGTAGTCGCGGATCCACCAGACGGCGTCGCGGACGAGGTGCGTCATGCGGGCACCGGGGACGGGTCGGCGTCGGGCGCGCGGGCGATGTCGGCGGCGAAGGACGCGAGCGCGAGCGCGAGCGACTCCGGCTGCGTGCGCGGGACCACGTGGCGGGAGCCGGCGAATTCGAGGAGGTGCGCCTCCGCCGCGTGGGCGAGGAGGCGCTCGCACCAGTCGCGGGTGGCGATCGGATCGTCCCGTCCGCGCACGATCAGCACGGGCGCGCTGACCGCGGCCAGCCGCCGCTGGATCGGGTAGTGCAGCATCTCGGGCAGCTGGCGCAGGTACCAGCCGAGACCGCCGCGGACGTAGTCGGCGAAGAGCAGGGCGTCGACGCCGAGCGGCTCGCCCAGGCAGTCGCGGGCGAGGGCGAGACCCTGCCGGACGGCGCCGGGACGCTGCGGATCGACGACGGGGCCGATCAGGACCGCGCCCGCGACGAGGCCGGGCGCGCGGGCGGCGAGCTCGACCGCCACCTGGGCGCCCATCGAGTGGCCGACGACGACCGCCCGGGTGACGCCCTGCTCCGCCAGCGCTCTCTCGACGAGGCGGGCGTGGTCGGCGATGCCGACGCGGCGGCGGGGCGAGCGGTTGGCGCCGAAGCCGGCGAGGTCGACGGCGACGACGCGGCCGTGCGCGCGGAGGGCGACGGCGAGGGTCGAGAAGGTGTGGTGCGACATCCCGATGCCGTGGATCAGGACGAAGGTGCGCTCGGCGTCGGCGCGACCGGTCGCGAGGGTCCGGAGCTCGATCCCGTCGATCCGGTGGCGGACGACGGGCGAGGGGCGGGACATGCCTTCCAGGCTAGGCAGGCGTGCGGTCCGCCGCGCGGGGATGCGCCGCGGTGGTCGGGTGGGCTAGGCGGTCGGGCGGGGCGGTCGGCGGGGCGGGGAGTGTCAAGCGGCTGCTGCGGCGGGGGAGCGGTGCCTAGCCTCGGAGCAGGACGGCGGACGCCGCCCGCGGAGGGACATCATGCGTATCGCGATCGTCGGAGCGACGGGCAACCTGGGCACGGCCCTGCTGAGGCGCCTCCAGCGGGAGGACGCGGTGACGGAGATCATCGGGATCGCCCGGCGCGAGCCGCGACCCGGAGCGGACGAGTACCGCGACGTGCGCTGGCACGAGGTCGACGTGGCCTCGAGCGACGCGGAGCGTCAGCTGCGGAAGGCGTTCACCGGCGTGGACGCGGTCGTGCACCTGGCCTGGGCGCTGCAGCCGAGCCACGACGAGCCGTTCCAGCGTCTGGTCGACGTCGGCGGGACCGCGGCGGTGCTGGCGGCCGCGGCGGCGAGCGGAGTCGGCCAGGTCGCGGTGGCGTCGTCCGTCGGCGCCTACAGCGCGGCGCCGAAGAGCCTGCGCGTCGACGAGAGCTGGCCGACCGGCGGATTGCACACCTCGACCTACAGCCGGCACAAGGCGGCGAACGAGCGCGCGATGGACGCGTTCGAGACGGAGCACCCGGAGGTGGTGCTCACCAGGCTGCGCCCGGGGCTGGTCTTCCAGCGCGGGGCGGCGACCGAGATCGCCGGGCTCTTCGCCGGCCCGCGGTACCCGACGCGCTGGCTGCGGGCGGTCCGGCCGCCGGTGCTGCCGCTGCCGCGGACGCTGATCTTCCAGGGCGTGCACGCCGACGACGTCGCAGACGCGTTCTGGCGCGCGCTCGACCGCCGGGCGGGCGGGGCCTTCAACATCGCCGCGGAGCCGGTGCTCACGCCGCAGCGGATCGCGGACGTCGTCGGCGCGCGGCTCGTGACGGTGCCGGTGGGGCTGCTCCGCTCGATCGTCACCGCGACCTGGCGGCTCCGGCTGCAGCGCACCGACGCGGGCTGGCTCGACATCGCCACGAACACGCCGGTCATGTCGACGGAGAAGGCGCGCACCGTCCTCGGCTGGGAGCCGACGACCACCGCCGAGGAGGCGCTGCGCGAGCTCCTCGACGGCCTCGCCGACCGCGCGACGGTCGCCGGCTCGCCGCCGCTGCGCGGCTGACCGCGGATCTCGATACGCCCTCTGCGAGGGCTACTCGATCAGCATGAAGAGGCCCTCCGGCGCGAGCATGCGAAGAAAGGCGCGAACGCGCTGCACGGCGTGGGCGGGCACGTGAGTTCCATGCTGGTCGAGTAGCGCGCAGCGCGTATCGAGACCCGCCATCGCCAGCAGGGCGGGTCTGCAGACTCGCGTTCCGGCGGTGGTGGATCTCGATACGCCCGCTCCGCGGGCTACTCGATCAGCATGCAGAAGGCAGGCGTCCCTACTCCGCGGCGACGCGGATCAGCACCTTGCCCGTCACGCCGCTCTCGACGGCGTCGTGGGCGGCGGCGGTCTCCTCGAGCGGGAACCAGGTCAGCGGCAGGCCGGCCTCCTCGCCGACGGGGAGGGCGCCGTCGCGCAGGGCCGCGGTGATGTCCTCGGCCGCGGCCTGGAGCGGCGCCTCGCCGACCGTGTAGAGCAGCAGGCCCTGCCAGCGGGCGTTCTTGGCGAAGCTCGGCACGATCGGGATGGTGAACTCGTCGCCGTTGTTGTTCGCGTAGTAGCCGATGCTGCCGTGGTTCGCGAGCACCTCGACGTCGAGGGCGGCGTTCTGCGTCGGCGCCACCTCGACGATCTGCTGGACGCCGTCGGGAGCGATCTCGAGGATCCTCTCCGCGAGCTGCTCGTCCGGGTACTGCAGGACGTGCTGCGCGCCGGCGGCCGTCGCGAGACGCGCCTTCGCGTCGCTGCTCACGGTGGCGATGACGGTCGCTCCGGCCCAGACCGCGAGCTGGATGGCGGCGTGACCGACCGCGCCCGCGCCGCCCTGCACCAGGACGGTGCGGCCGGCGAGCGCGCCGGGGGAGAGGCGGGCGGGCCCCTCCTCGTGCACGGTCAGGGCGCGGTGCGCGGTCATCGCGGGGACGCCGAGGCTCGCTCCGAGCTCGGCGCCGATGCCCTCGGGCAGGCGCACGACGTGCTCGGCGGCGAGGACGGTCGACTCCTGCGCGGAGCCGGTCGGCCGCTGGTGGGCGGCGAGGTGGAACCAGACGCGGTCGCCGACCGCGAACCCGTCGACGCCCTCGCCGACGGCGTCGATCACGCCGGCGCCGTCCTGATTGGGGACGACCTCGGCGAAGGGCGGCTCGCCACCGGCGCGCGCCTTCCAGTCGGTCGGATTGACGCCCGAGACGAGGACGCGCACGCGCACCTCGCCGGCGCCCGGCGTGCCGGCCTCCCGGTCGACGAGCGAGAGGACGGAGGAGGAACCGGAGCGGGAGTAGACGATGGATCGCATACGACCCAGAAGCCCCGCGAGCCGCCCCCTATTCCCGCGCACCCCGTCCCAGACAGCGAGATGCCACTTGTGTACGCGACACGCCGTGAAAGGCGTACACAAGTGGCATCTCGCGGAGAGGGGGAGTTACGAGCGGTCGCTGTCCTGCGTCACGTTCTCCTGCACCGCGTGCTTGGCCTCGCGGGCGGAGTCCTTGACGTCCTCGGCGGCGGATCCACCCGCCTCCTTGACGTTCTGCGCGGCGTCGGTCGCGGTGTCCTTCACCGAGGCGAAGGCCTGCTGCGCCGGCTCGCGCAGCTCGTTCGCGACGTCCTTCGCGGCACCGGTCACGGAGTCGACGACGGGCTGCGCCTGCTCCTTGACCTTGCCGGCCGCGTCCTTCTCGGCGTCCGAGGCGGGGATGAGCGAGGCGATCAGGAGCCCGGCGCCGAAGGCCATCAGGCCCACCGCGAAGGGGTTGCCGTTCGCTTTGCTCTTCACCGCTCCGGCCGTGCCGGAGAGCGAGTCGCCGGCGTCGTGCGCCGAGCCCATCACCCGGTCGCGCACGGAGCCGACGGCCGCCTTGACCTTGTCGGTCTGGCGGTCGACGATCGCGCTCGGGCTGACCTTCTCGGCCAGCGCGTCCACGTCTCCGCCGAGCTCGAGCCGCGTGCGCTCGATGTCGGCCCGGATCTCCTCCGGAGTCTTGCTCTGTCCTGCGTCGTACGTCATCGTCCTGCCCCGTTCGGCTTGAGGGTTTCGGGAATCTGCTTGAGGGTGTCGACCGTCTCGGGGACTCCGTCGACCTGCTTGAGGCTCTTGCGGCCGACGGCGAAGAGGATCGCCGCGACGACGCCCCAGATCACGGCGACGATCACGCCCGACCAGCCGTTGCCGACCAGCGTCCCGAGCGCCCACCAGAGGGCGATCGAGAGGAAGAGCACGGCCATCAGCGCCGCGTAGCCCGCGCCGCCGAGGAGTCCGGCGCCCTTCCCGGCCTTGCCGGCCGACTCCTTGATCTCGGCCTTGGCCAGCGCCATCTCCTGGCGGATCAGCGTCGAGAGGTCGCGGGAGACCTCGCCGAGCAGATCGCCCAGGGAGGTCGAGCCCGCGCGCTCTCCGGGCGTCGGCTCGGCGGAGGCGCGATGCGCGCCCAGCGGATCGCTCACGGCCGGGTTCCGTTCGGGAAGGCGTCGTAGCCGGGCGTGATCGGCGTGCTCAGCGGGTCGGCGACCGGCTCGGTCGGCGCGAAATCGCCGCGCTCGTCGAACGCGGTCGTCGTGGTCGCGCCGCCGGAGTAGTCCGCGGCGGCGGGAGCGGCGAACTCGGGTCCGGAGGTGTCCGCGGTCGCGGCCTTCTCGTCCTTCGCCTCGGCGGTCAGCGCGCGGACGAGGCGTCCGGCGACCAGGCCGGTCGCGGCGGCGATCAGGATGAACGCACCTGGACGGCGGCGCGCGAACGAGCGGACGTCGTCCAGCAGCTCGGAGGGGTCGCGGTTCTCGAGCCACGAGGCGACGCCCTGGACGCGCTCGGCGGCCTGCGAGACGAGCTTCGACGCCGCGTTGTCGTCGCCGCCCTCGCCGTTCGCGAGCGCGGTGAGGTCGTCGCTGAAGGCGCGGGCGCCCTTGGCGGCGTTCTCCTTCTGGGCGTGCGCCTGCTCGGTGAGCTGGGTGCGGCTCTGGTCGAGGAGGTCCTTGACCTGCACCTTCGCCTCCTGGGCGACGTTGGCGGCCTCCTCCTTGCCGGTGGCGAGCACGTCGCCCGCGGCCTGCTTGGCGTCGCCGGCGACGGCGCCGGCCTGCTCCTTCGCAGCGCCCGCGGTCTCGGCGGCCTTCTCCTTGGCGGAGCCGGCGGCGTCCGAGACGCTGCCCGAGGTGCCCCCGCCGACGCTGTGCGCGCCGGAGGTCGTGTCCGTGGTCGTCGTGTCCGACGAGTACGGCTCGGAGGTGAGCGGTGCGTCGTAGGTGCTGTCGGTGCTGTCGTACGAGGGGTCGGCGGCGCGGGCGTTCGCCGCGCCGTCTCCGAACGGAGGTGAAGCGGGATCGATGTTCGACATCGTCTGTCCCTTCCAGGATCGAGAAATGGTGGTCTGCGTGCCGGCGTCGCCAGTCTGGGCAGTGCGCCGCGCACCGAGATAGGGCGTAGCGGACAGAAGGCGTGAGGGCGTACGATCCCGCGCATCCGTGCTCTGACGCCCGGGCGGCGCTTCCTGGACGTCGGCTCCGGATCCGGTGGACCGGCGCGTCAAGCCCTTCTCGTCGGCGAAGAGCGCTGCCTAGCGTCGACGGGGACGGGGGCACGACCGCCCCGTCTCCGCTTCCGGAAAGGCACCCCATGCTCAGCACTCGACCGTCCCGCACCGTGCGCGTCCTCGGCGCGCTCGGCGCCTCCGCCCTGACCATCGGCCTGCTCGCGGGCTGCACCGGCGACGCGCAGACCCCGAACCAGTCCGGGAGCGCCGTGCCCACCAGCGCCGATGACGGCTCGACCCGCACGCCCACGATGGAGCCGACGCAGACCGCGCCGTCGGACACCGCGACGCCCGTCATGTGACCCCGCCGGGAGCGGGCAACCGACGATCGTGGCACCTCGGCGATCGTCCGGGCAAGCCCCTTCCGGCTCCCAGCCGACGAGCAGAAACGGCTCCTACCTTCGGGTGACAGTTCAGCGCACGACGATCACGAAGGAGGCACCACTATGGGGCTCGATGACAAGATCAAGAACGCCGCTCAGGACATCGCCGGCAAGGCGAAGGAAGCCCTGGGCGACCACAAGAACGACGACAGCCTGAAGGCCGAGGGCCAGAAGGACCAGGCCTCGGCCTCCGCGAAGCAGACCGGCGAGGACATCAAGGACGTCTTCAAGTAGGTCTACCCCGCACCACGACTCAGGCGGCGCCCCCTCGGGGACGCCGCCTTCGTCGTGTCCCGGCGGAGGGATCTCGATACGCCGCGTCCCGCGGCTACTCGATCAGCATGAGCGGCCCATGCTGGTCGAGTATCGCCGGAGGCGCATATCGAGACCCCACGCCGCCCGCTACGGCTGCAGGACGACCTTGATGCAGCCGTCCTCCTTCTTCTGGAAGGTCTCGTAGAGGCCGGGGGCGTCCTCGAGGGGGGCGCGGTGGGTGACGAGGTCGTTGACGCCCAGCGGGTCGCTCGAGTCCTCGACCAGCGGCAGCAGGTCGTCGATCCAGCGCTTCACGTTGCACTGGCCCATCGTCAGGGTGATCTGCTTGTCGAACATCGACTTCAGCGGCAGCGGGTCCGCCTCGCCGCCGTAGACACCGCTCAGCGAGACCGTGCCGCCGCGGCGCACCAGGTCGAGCGAGGAGACGACCGCGGCGAGCCGGTCGACGCCGACCGTGTCCATCGCCTTCCGCGCGATCGGGTCGGGGAGCAGCCCGGCGACGGTCTGCGCGAACGAGCCCATCGGCGAGCCGTGCGCCTCCATGCCGACCGCGTCGACGACGGAGTCGGGGCCGCGGCCCTCGGTGAGGTCGCGCAACTGGTCGTTGATGTCGTCCGTGAAGTCGAAGACCTCGATGCCGTGACGGGCGGCCATCGCGCGGCGCTCGGCGACCGGGTCGACCGCGAGCACGCGGTAGCCCTTGTGCGCGCCGATGCGGGCGGCGAACTGGCCGACCGGGCCGAGGCCGAAGACGACGAGCGAGCCGCCGTCGGGCACGTTCGCGTACTCGACGCCCTGCCAGGCCGTCGGCACGATGTCGCTGAGGAAGAGGTAGTTCTCGTCCGGCAGGACGGTGTCGACGACGACGGTGTTGTAGTCGGCGAGCGGCACGCGGAGGAACTCCGCCTGGCCGCCGGGGACCTGGCCGTACATCTTCGTGTAGCCGAAGAGCGAGGCTCCGGAGCCGTACTCGGTCACCTGGGTGGTCTCGCACTGCGACTGCAGGCCGCGACGGCACATGAAGCACTCGCCGCAGGAGATGTTGAACGGGACGACGACGCGGTCGCCGACCTTGAGCTTGGTGATGCCCGCGCCGACCTCCTCGACGACGCCCATCGGCTCGTGGCCGAGGATGTCGCCCTTGTCGAGGTACGGGCCGAGCAGGCGGTACAGGTGCAGGTCGGAGCCGCAGATGGCGGTCGAGGTGATCCGGACGATGGCGTCCGTCGGCTGCTGGATGCGGGGATCGGGAACCGTCTCGACCGAGACCTTCTCGACGCCCTGCCACGTGAGTGCGCGCATGCTTCCTCCTTCTCCCGGCGCTGACGCCGGTGGTTCTCCGGCGCTCGCCGGGTACCTCTCCAGGCCACACCCGGCGGCGCGGAGTCGCGAGGGGGTTGACGGCCGGACGGCGCGGTTCGGAGGCTCTTCCCGGGTGAGGGCCGTGCCGAGCGCCGGCGATGTCGAGAGGACGTGCACCCGACGCTCACCCCGCTCCCGGCCGCGCAGTGGTGTGATGGAGGGATGGATGCTCTCTACACCGCCATCGCCCACGCCTCCGGTGGAGGACGCGACGGCCACGTCCGCACCGAGGACGACCGGCTCGACCTCGACACCCGCCCGCCCCAGGAGCTCGGCGGCTCCGGCGAGGGCACGAACCCCGAGCAGCTCTTCGCCGCCGGCTTCGCGGCCTGCTTCCTCAGCGCGCTGCACGGCTCCGGCAAGGCGCTCTCGATCGACACCACCGACGCGCAGGTGTCGGCGAGCGTCTCGATCGGCAAGAACGACGACGGCGGCTTCGGCCTCGCGGTCGAGCTCGACATCTATGTCCCCAAGGCGAGCTCGGAGGACGCGCACGCCGTCGCCGAGAAGGCGCACACCATGTGCCCGTACTCGAACGCGACCCGCGGCAACGTGGACGTCGTCCTCAACATCGTCGACTGACGCCGCCTCTCCTCGAAGGCCCCTGCCCGGTGACGGGCGGGGGCCTTCGACGTGCCGCCGCCTTCGGCTCGTGATTCCGGCTCCGGCTCGCGGGAATCGCGGGATTCGACGTGCCGGAAGCGTTTGTGCGTGCCGGGGGTCGGTGGGGTCGAGCTTCGGCTCGTGATTCTGGCTGGGGCTCGTGGAAATCGCGAGATTTCGCGTGCCCGGGGTGTTTCTGCGTGCCGGAGCTTGGCGGGGGTCGAGCTCGGGCTCGTGATTACGGGTCGGGCTCGCGGGAACTGCGGCTTTCGGCGTGCCGGAGGTGCCTCCGCGAGCCGGAGGTCTGCCACGGCAGGAGTGCGTCGTGCCCGTCCGTTAGGGTCGGAGGCATGATCGAGGAACCGTCGCGCGAGGGGTCGGACGCCGAGGCGCTGGCCGAGCTCGAGCAGATCCGTCAGAGCATCGACAACATCGACGCGGCGCTGATCCACCTGCTCGCCGAGCGCTTCAAGTTCACCCAGAAGGTCGGGCGGCTGAAGGCGGCGCACGGCCTGCCGCCCGCCGACCTCGACCGCGAGTCGCGCCAGATCGCGCGGCTGCGGGCGCTGGCGGAGGACGCGCACCTCGACCCGGCCTTCGCGGAGAAGTTCCTCGGCTTCATCGTCGCCGAGGTCATCCACCACCACGAGCAGATCGCGAGCGGCGCGGCGGACTGAGGGCGGCCCGGCGGGCTTGCCTGCGGGTCTCGATACGCCGCCTCCGGCGGCTACTCGACCAGCATGGGTGCGGGCCTGCGGCGGTTACCCGACCAGCATGGATGGGCGCCCGCCCGACATGCTGGGCGGCCGCTCACCGAGCGGCCCCCGCTTCATGCTGATCGAGTAGCCCGCGCAGCGGGCGTATCGAGATCCACCAGCGTCAGAAGTGGAGTCTGCGGACCCGGCCTGCTGACGACGGCGGGTCTCGATACGCCGCCTCCGGCGGCTGCTCGACCAGCATGGGAGGCGCCTGCGGCGGCCGCTCCGTGATGCTGGACGTCCTTACCCCTTCCGCGAGATGCCACTTGTGCACGCTCGACACGGCGTGTCGCGTGCACAAGTGGCATCTCGCGGAGGGGAGGGGTCAGGCCTCGACGGGGCGGGTCAGGGCGCGGACCGAGGTGACGCGGCGGCGGGCGATGGCGGCGACCGTCAGCAGGAGGCCGAAGAGCAGCCAGATCAGCAGGCCGACCACCGCGCCGCCGACGCCGCCGGTGCCCTCGACCACGCCGGCCAGCGCGTTCTGCGCGGCGGAGAGCGGCAGGAAGGCGAGGGCGTCGTCGAAGACGCCCGGGACGGTCGAGATGATGCCGGCGCCGAGGCCGATCACGGCCGCGACCATCGAGACGAAGCGGCCGAGCCCGCCGAGCAGCGCGACCAGGCCCTGGTTCACGGCGCCGAACGAGGCCCCCGCGAGCATCGCCAGCGCGGCGAAGCCGAACCAGGTCACGAGGTCCAGACTCGCGACCGCGCTCATCACGATCGCGACGGCGAGGCCCTGCACCAGTCCGATCACGAGGGCCGGCACGTAGGAGGACAGCGCCAGCGCCGCGGAGGAGCGGGTCGAGGAGAGCGCGCGGTGCGAGAACGCGGCGAGGACGAGGAAGGTCGCCAGGGCACCGAGCCAGAGCGCGATCGTCGCGAAGAACGGCACGCTCGACGCTCCGAAGAGGTCCGTGGTGTTGCCGCTCGAGTTCTCGACCGGGTCGGAGACGACGTCGGCGAGGTTCTGCGACTCCGACTCCGTGTACGTCGGCAGCTGGGCCACCGCGGCGTCGAGGCCGGTCGCGAGCGAGCGGGTGCCGTCGGCGAGCTGGAGGGCGCCGTCCGAGACTCCGCCCGCGCCGTCGGCGAGCTGTCGTGCTCCGTCGGCCGCCGAGGAGGCGCCGGTCGAGAGCTGCGCGGCTCCGTCCGCGGCCGAGGTCGCGCCGGTCGCCAGCTGGCGTGCGCCGTCGGCGGCGGAGGCGGCGCCGGTGGCGAGCTGCGACGCTCCGCCGGCGGCCGTCGCGGCGCCGGTCGAGAGCTGGCCCAGGCCGCCCGCGAGGGCGGTCGCTCCGTCGGCGACGCCGCGCGCTCCGGCGGCCGACTGCGCGGTCCCGGCGACGAGCGACGGCTGACCGTTCGCTCCGTCGTTGATGCCGGCCGAGATGCCCGCGGCGTACTGCGCGGTCGCGCCCGCCTGGTAGAGCGCGCCGGCCTGGTTCGTGGTGTCGAGCTGGCTGCCGGCTTCCGCGAGGATGGCGGCGCAGACGGGGTCGGTCGCGGCGCAGGACTGCGCGAGCGCGGCGATGGTGCCGAGCGAGGTGCCGGTGGTGGTCGCGGACTGGGCGGCGAGCCCGGAGGCGGTCGCGGCGGTGTCGCCCAGCGCCGAGACTCCCGCGGCGAGACCGTCGAGGCCGTCCGCGAGCGAGCCCGCGCCGGTCGCGAGCTGCGTCGCGCCGTCGGCCGACTGCTGCGCGCCGGTCGCGAGCTGCGAGACCCCGCCCGAGAGGTCGGAGGCGCCGGTGCCGACCTGCGCGACGCCGTCCGCCAGGGAGGACGCGCCGGTGCCGAGCTGCGCCACTCCGTCCGAGAGGCCGGAGGCGCCGGTGGCGAGGTCGTCGATGCCGTCCGCGAGCGTGCTGGTGCCGTCGGCGAGCGTCGAGGCGCCGGTGCCGAGCTGGTCGGCGCCGTCCGCGAGCGTGCCCGCGCCGTCGGCGGCCTGGCCGATCTGCTCGTTCAGGGTGTTGAAGCCGACGTAGATGTTCTCGAGGTAGGCGGTGGTCAGCTGCGTGTTCAGCAGCGCCGTCGCCGTGCTGGTGACCGTCGCCGAGATGGCGTCGTCGACGAGCTTCGCCTTCTCGCTGGTGGCGATGTCGATCGTGGCCTTCGTCGCGGCGGCGGCGTCTCCGGCGTAGGAGGTCGCGGCAGCGGAGAACGAGGACGGGATGGTGACGACGGTCGCGTAGCTGCCGTCGGCGAGGCCCTTCGCCGCGTCGTCCTTGTCGGTGAGGACCCAGGTGAAGTTGCCGGTCGAGTCGGAGCCCGAGACGTTCGCCGCGGGGCTCGAGGAGGGGGAGGGAGTGCCGGACGCGGAGGGCGCGGGCGTCGCCGCGTCCGTCTCCCCGCCGGTGACGAGCCCGGCCGCGAGCTGGCGGCCGAGCGGCACGGTCTGCCCGTTGAGCTCGACGGGGGTGTCCTCGTTCACGACCGCGGCCGTGATGGTGTCGAGGCGCTCGGTCGGGTTCCACAGCGCCCAGACGAGCAGGCCGCCGATGACCAGCGGGACGAGGACGATGCCGAGAAGGGTCACCCAGGACACCTTCTTGACGCCGCGGGGGCGTTCGAGGGAGAAGAGAGCCATCTGTCAGCGGACCTTCGCGATAGCGCGGCGCTCGGCCGCGGGGGAGACCGCGAGCTCGCCGCGGTCGGTGGGGAGGAGGTCGTCGAGCGCGTCCGCGTCGACGGAGGAGGCGATCACCGTGAAGGAGCGCTCCTTCTGCGCGGCCTTCGCGCGGGCCCGGTCGAGCTCGGCGCGGATCCCGTCGCGCAGCTGCGGGTCGGTGACGGTGTCGAGGTCGTCGAGCACGAGCAGCGGCGGAGCCGTCTCGAGCGCCGCGCGCACCTCGGCCACCGGATCGGCCGCGCCGGCGAGCCGGACGAGTCCGACGCGCCCGCGGACCGCGGAGGAGCGGATCGGCACGACGAGGCCGTCGACCTTGAGCCGGCCGGCGTCGGGGGCGAGGCGCCCCGCGATCGTCAGCAGCAGCGCGGTGCGGCCCGAGCGGTGCGGGCCGTGCACGACGAGTGCGCCGCCCGCGGGCACCCGCACGTCGACGTCGCGGTAGACCGGGCCGTCGGGACCGTCGAGGCACAGCCCCTCGGCCGCGACCGCGTCGCTGGCGCCGGGCTCGGGCCAGTCGGCGAGAGCAAGCTCCTTGGTCAGGCCCTCGCCCTCCACGTCGAAGGAGGGGAGCACCCGGTCGAGCCAGCGCGGCATGTGCCAGGCGCGGTCGCCGAGGAGATGCAGCACCGCGGGCACGAGCGTCATCCGCACGATGAAGGCGTCGACGAACACGCCCACCGCCAGGCCGAGCGCGATCGGCTTGATGTTGGTGTCGCCCTCCGGCACGAACGCCGCGAAGACGGAGAACATGATGATCGCCGCCGCGGTCACGACCTTCGCCGAGCCGACGAAGCCCGACTCGACCGCCGCGCGGGCCGGACGGCCGTGCACGTAGTCCTCGCGCATCCGCGAGACGAGGAACACCTCGTAGTCCATCGCCAGCCCGAAGAGCACGCCCATCAGGATGATCGGCATGAAGCTGATGATCGGGCCGGTCTTGTCCACGTGCAGGGCGTCGGCGAACCAGCCCCACTCGAAGACCGCCGCGACGGCGCCGAAGGACGCGCCGACCGAGAGCAGGTAGCCGAGCGTCGCCTTCAGCGGCACCCAGAGCGAGCGGAAGACCATCGTCAGCAGCACCAGCGAGAGCCCGACGACCAGCAGGCCGAACGGCAGCAGCGCGTTCGCCAGGGTGTCGGAGATGTCGATGCCGACCGCGGTCTGCCCGGTGACCGCGAGGTCCACCCCGTAGGTCTCCTCGAAGTAGTCGTGCTTGTCGCGGATCTCGGCGACCAGCGCCTTGGTCGCCTCGGAGTCGGGGCCGCCCTCGGGGATCACCTGGATGATCCCGGTGTCGGCGGTCTCGTTCGGGGTGGCGAGCGGCACGGAGGCGACGCCGTCCAGGCCCTCGATCTCGGTCTTGAGGTCGCCCATCAGGCCGAGCGGGTCGGTCGATCCGATGATCGTGCCGGTGACGATGAGCGGGCCGTTGTAGCCGGGGCCGAAGTTCTCGGCGAGCAGGTCGTAGGTGTCGCGCGCGGGGGTGCCCTCGGACTGGTAGCCGGCGTCGGGCAGCGCGAGGCGGAGGCTCAGCGCCGGGATCGACGCCATGCCGAGCACGCCGACGACGGCGATGATCGTGAGGATCGGGAAGCGGGTGACGACGCGCACCCAGCCGCGGAAGAAGCCGCGCGGGACCTCGGCGTGCACGTGCGAGCCGGGGGAGGGGGCGGTCGCGTCCTCGGCGGCGTCGGGGTCGGTGTGGGCGCCGGTGGTGACGGCGGCCTTCTCGGCGCCGGAGGTCGCGGCAGCCTGCTTCGCGGCGGCCTTCTTCGCCTTCCGCTCCTTCGGCCGGAGGCGCTCGCCGGCGAAGCCGAGCAGCGCGGGGGTGAGCGTGAGGGCGATGACCACCGCGATCGCGACTCCGCCCGCCGCCGCGATGCCCATCGTGGTGAGGAACGGGATGCCCGCGACCGAGAGGCCGGCGAGCGCGATGATGACGGTCAGGCCGGCGAAGACGACCGCGGAGCCGGCGGTCGCGGTCGCGCGGGCGGCCGACTCCTCCGGCGCCATTCCCTGCTTCAGCTGGTCCTGGTGCCGGCTGATGATGAAGAGCGCGTAGTCGATGCCGACCGCGAGGCCGAGCATCAGCGCCAGCAGCGGCGTGGTGGAGGAGATCGAGGCGAAGCGGGTCGCGATGAAGATCGCGGACATCGAGAGCGCGACGCCGAGCAGCGCGGTCACCAGCGGCATGCCGGCGGCGAGGAACGAGCCGAAGGTGAGCACCAGGACGACCAGCGCCACGAGGAGGCCGATCCCCTCGGTGACGGTGACGCCGGGCAGGCTCTGGGAGAAGAGGTCGCCGCCGAGCGAGACCACGGCGCCCGCGGGGAGCGCGTCCTGGAGGGTGGTGGCCTCGGCCTGGAGCGCGTCCCGCGACGCCTCGGAGGTCGTGGTGGCGGAGCCGTCCATCTGCGTGGTGATGACGAGCGCGTTGCCGGCCTCGGAGATCGTGCCCTCGACGGTGTCGGAGTAGGGGTCGGTGACCGCCGCGACGCCGTCGATCGCCTCCAGCGCGGTGACCGCCTCGCCGACCGGGCCGCTGATGTCCGCGTCCTCGACGCTGCCGCCGTCGGGCGCGACGACGACGTAGCGCGCCGAGGTGCCGCTGACCTGCGGGAAGGTGCGCTCGAGCTGGTCCAGCGCGGTCTGCGACTGCGTGCCGGGGATGGAGAAGGTGTTGTCCGTGCCCTGGTTGAGCAGCAGCGCGCCGCCGCCCGCGAGGACGACGACGGCGAGCCAGAGGACGGCGACCAGCCGGTGGGCGCGGAACACCCAGCGGCCGAGTCGGTAGAGCATCGACGACACGCGTGTCTCCTGACGACGGGGGAGCGGAAAGGGACACGACTCTGTGCTCGGAGAGCGCGATCGTGCCGTCAGCACGAACGCGCGGGAGGCGACGTGCTCGATGCACGACCGTGCTCGATACACGAACGTATCCGATACGCGAATGTATCCGATACAGTGATGTATCTCAACACCGCCGACGCCCGCCCGGGAAGGACTCAGGATGACCGACTCCGTCGAGACCTCCCGCCGGGGTCGGACGCGCGAGCGGCTCCTCGACGCCGCGTACGACGTCTTCGCCGAGACCGGCGTGCACACCGCCTCGGTCGAGCAGATCTGCGAGCGCGCGGGGTTCAGCCGCGGCGCCTTCTACTCCAACTTCTCCACGAAGGAGGAGCTGTTCTTCGCGCTGATGCAGCGGGAGAACGGCGCCCGCCTGGACGGGCTGGTCGAGCAGATGGGGCGCACGATCCCCAAGGTCGCCGAATCGGACGAGCCGCTCACCCCCGAGACGCTCGCGGTCGTCATCCTCGACTTCCTGCAGGGGCCGTTCACCGACAGCCGGCGCTGGTGCGTCGTGCAGTCCGAGTTCGAGCTGCTCGCGCTGCGCGACGCGGCGATCGCTCCGCAGTACAGCGCCTTCCGGGCGGGCTTCGACGCGACCCTCGTCGACATCGTGCGGGGGGCGCTGCAGCAGGTGCACCGCGACTTCTCGCTGGCGCCGACCACGGCCGTCCGCCTGCTGATCGCGAGCTACGACGACGCGGTGAAGACCTCGATCCTCGAGGGCGACTCGGAGGAGGCCGCGCTCGAGCGGCTCCGGGCGACGCTCACCGACGTGGTGCTGGCGATCTCGGCGGAGCGCTAGGCCGGGTGGGCCGGTCCGTCGGGCGCGGAGCCGTCCGGCGCTGGGTCGTCAGGCGCTGAGCCGTCGGGCGCTGGGTCGTGGGGCGCTGAGCCGCCGGCGCAACCGGTCCCGGTGGTGCCCGCGCGCGAGGAGGATGGACCCATGGAACTGCGCCAGCTCGAACACTTCCTCGCCGTCGCGAAGGAGCAGCACTTCACCCGCGCGGCGAGCGCCCTGCAGATCTCGCAGTCGGGCCTGTCGGCGTCGATCCGGGCGCTCGAGAGCGAGCTGGGCAGCCCGCTGTTCACCCGGAGCACCCGCCGGGTCGAGCTGACGCCGGCCGGCCGGGCGATGCTCGCGGAGTCGGAGCAGTCGGTCGCCAGCGCGCTCGCCGCCCGCGACGCCGTGCTGGCGGTGCAGGGCGTGCTGCGGGGGAGTCTCGCGGTCGGCACCGAGGAGTGCCTGGGCGGCGTGCACCTGCCGCGCGAGCTCGCGACCTTCCGGGAGCAGCACCCGGGCGTCGGGCTGCGGTTGACCCATGACGGGTCCGGCACGCTGCTGGACGCGGTGGGCAGCGGGCGGCTGGATCTCGCGCTGGTCGCCGACATCGGCGCGGTGCCGGCGGGAGTGGTCACGCGGCCGCTCGCCAGTGAGGGCTTCGCGGTGCTCGCGCATCCGGAGCATCCGCTGGCCGACCGGCCGGTCTGCCGGATCCCGGACCTCGAGGGGCAGACGATCGTCGGCCTGCAGGAGCACTGGGGCGCGAGCCACCTCGCGGCCCAGGCGTTCGCCGCGCACGGCCTGGCGTTCGAGGTGGAGCTCGAGGTGAACGACGTGCACACCCTGCTCGACCTCGTCGAGTACGGCATGGGCGTGGCCGTCGTGCCGGCGCACTTCGCCGAGAAGCGTCCGGCCGGCCTGCGCGCGGTGCCGCTGGAGGACCCGCTGCTCGTCTGGCGCACGATGGTGGCCCTCCCCGAGCGGCCGACGGCCGCGGCCCGCGCCTTCGTCGCGGCCCTGCCGGCCGCCGCCGCGCGCTGATCGACGGCCCGCGCGGGGCCCCTGCAATGCTGATCGAGCAGCCCTCGGAGCCGCCCCTTCATGCTGATCGAGTAGCCCGCGGAGCGGGCGTATCGAGATCCGCCGTCGTCCGGTGGGTGGGTCTCGATACGCGCTGCGCGCTACTCGACCAGCATGAAGCGATCGCTCAGTCGAGCGAGGCGAGCTCCTCCGCCGTCAGCTCGAGGTCGGCCGCCGTGGCCGAGTCGCGGATGCTCTCGGGGCGCGAGGAGCCGGGGATCGGGAGGACGGTCGGCGACTTCGCGAGCTCCCAGGCCAGGCAGACGACCTGCGGCGACACGTCGTGCGCCTCGGCGACGGTGGCGAACGCCGCGAACGACGTGCCCAGCTCGGCGGCCGAGGTGATGCCGCCCAGCGGGCTCCACGGCAGGAAGGCGAGGCCCAGCTCGGCGCAGAGCTCGAGCTCCGGCTCGCTGGAGCGGAACTTCGGCGAGAACTGGTTCTGCACGGAGACCAGGCGGTCGCCGAGGATCCCGTGTGCCTCGCGGATCTGGTCCGGGTCGGCGTTCGAGATGCCGGCGCGGAGGATCACTCCCTCGTCGAGCAGCTCGGCGAGCGCGCCGATCGAGTCGGCGTAGGGCACCTCGGGGTCGGGGCGGTGGTACTGGTAGAGGCCGATCGCGTCGACGCCGAGGCGCTGCGCGGAGGCGCGGGCCGCCTCCTTGAGGTACTCGGGGCGGCCGTCCTGCGTCCAGACTCCCGGCTCGGGGCGGAGGTGGCCGCCCTTGGTGGCGACGAGCACCCCGGAGGTGTCGCCGCCGTAACCGCGGAGCGCCTCCGCGATGAGCAGCTCGTTGTGGCCGAGGTCGGCGTCGCCGCCCTGGTGGTAGGCGTCCGCCGTGTCGATGAGGGTGACGCCGGCGTCGAGGGCGGCGTGGATCGTGGCGATCGACCGCTCGCGGTCGGGGCGGCCCTCGATCGACATCGGCATGCCGCCGAGTCCGATGCTGCCGACGCCGATGTCGCCGATGCTGCGCTGCTTCATGGGGTCTCTTTCCGGGTAGGGGGTGTCATGGGACGGGAGATCGTCATGCTGGTCGAGTAGCCCCGGAGGGGCGTATCGAGACCACCGTTGTCGGAGGGGCGGGTCTGCAGACTCGAGTTCCGGCGGTGGTGGATCTCGATACGCCCGCTGCGCAGGCTGCTCGATCAGCATGAAATGCGCTCGGTGCGCAGGCTGCTCGATCAGCGTGGAAGGGGAGCGCCCCGCTCGATCAGCGGGGCGGGAGGCTCACCAGGCGTAGTCCTCCGGCGCCGTGCGGTGCCCGGGGAAGATCTCGTCGAGGCGGGCGAGATCCGCGGGCTCGAGCGCGATGTCGACGGCCGCGACGGCGCTCTCGAGCTGCTCCATCGTGCGCGGCCCGGTGATCGGACCGGTGACGCCCGGCTGGTGCAGCAGCCAGGCGAGCGCGAGCTCCCCCGGCGCGATCCCGCGCTCGCGGGCGAAGGCCTCGTACTGCTCCAGCGCGGGGCGGTTCTTCTCGATCGCCTCGAGCGAGCGGGCGGAGGCGCGACGGCTGCCCGACTCCGTCTTCTCGATCACGCCGCCGAGCAGCCCGCCCTGCAGCGGCGACCAGGGGATGACGCCGAGCCCGTAGTGCTGGGCGGCGGGCAGGACCTCGCGCTCGATGTCGCGGACGAGCAGGTTGTAGATGGACTGCTCGGAGGAGAGGCCGGTGAAGCGGCGGTCGCGCGCCGCCTCCTGCGCCTGCGCGATGTGCCAGCCGGCGAAGTTGCTCGAGCCGACGTAGAGGACCTTGCCCTGCTGCACGGCGACCTCCATCGCCTGCCAGATCTCGTCCCACGGCGTCGTGCGGTCGACGTGGTGGAACTGGTACAGGTCGATGTGGTCGGTCTGCAGGCGGCGCAGGCTGTCGTCGAGCGCGCGGCGGATGTTGAGCGCGGAGAGGCGCCCGCCGTTGGGCCAGGAGTCGCGACCGCGCTCGGCGCCGGGAGCGGCGTGCTGCTCCATGTCGCCGTAGAGCTTGGTCGCGAGGACGGTGCGCTCGCGGCGCTCGCCGCCCTGCGCGAACCAGCGGCCGACGATCTCCTCCGTCGCGCCGCGTCCGCCCTCGCCGCCGTAGACGTTCGCGGTGTCGAAGAAGTTGACGCCGAGCTCGTGCGCGCGGTCCATGATCGCGAACGAGTCGGGCTCGCTCGTCTCCGGGCCGAAGTTCATGGTGCCCAGGACGGCGCGGGAGACGGACAGACCGGTGCGGCCGAGATTCGTGTACTGCATGCCTCCAGTTGACGCCGTCGCGGGCCCGGTGTCCAACAGGCGTCGGCGATGGGATTCAGCGGGGGAGGAGGTCAATCGCGCTGCGGGTTAGAGTCTGGGAGTGGCATCGAAGACGACTCAGCGCATCGTGATCGTGCTCGCGAGCACCCTCCTGCTCGCCGGCTGCACGTCGGCGGCCGACATCCCGGACGCGGCGCCGACCGCCGAGGCCGGTGCGGCGAGCTCCGCGACCGCCACGACCGCGCCGAGCGTCGACGCCGGTCCGCGTCCCGTGCCGAGCGTCTCGCTCGCGCCGGTGCCCGTCGCCGCGACCGGCGAGTGCGTGATCTCCGACCTCGCCGGCGGCGGCTCGATCGGCGACGTCGACCTCGAGGTCGTGCGCGACCGGGGGACCCGCGAGGGCGCGGCCGGCACGGTGCGCACCGCGACCGACGGCACGCCCGCCGCCTATGTCGTCGCCGCCGGTGACAACCCGGCCCGGATCGCCGACCGCTTCTGCGTCAGCGCCGACTACCTCGACGCCCTGAACTCCGTCCGCCGCGACGGCGTCACCCTGAGCAGCCTCTTCGGCGGCGACACCCTCAACCTCAGCCCGTCGACGGTCCTGACCGTCGGCGACCAGAACGGCCGCGTCCTCGACAACGCCGAGCCCGAGCCGCTGCCGACCCAGGCCGGCTGAGCCGGTCGTCCTGCCGGCCGTTGGTCTCGATACGCCCCTGCGGGGCTACTCGACCAGCATGGGGCGCAGGCGCCCGCATGATCCTGCTGATCGAGGCGGCTGCCGACTCCTGCTGATCGAGGCGGCTGCCGACTCATGCTGATCGAGTAGCCCGCGGAGCGCGCGTATCGAGATCCCGCGTCACCGGGAGTCGGGTCTGCAGTCCCGCCCTGCTGGCGGTGGTGGGTCTCGATACGCCCCTGCGGGGCTGCTCGACCACCATGGGCGGCGCGTCGGTCAGAGCCCGATCGCGCCGACGAGCACGGCCGAGAGGGCGACCGTGCCGGCGAAGCCGGTGGTCCGGGCGCGGCGCTTCGACGGGTCCTCGAGCCAGGGGAGGGCCTTCCAGCGCACGACGGCGCCCGCTGCCCCGGCCGCCGCCAGCGCCACGAGCGCGAACCACGGCACGAGGGTCACCAGCGTCCAGTCGGCGAGCACCCGCACCAGCAGCAGCACGAGCGCCGACTCGACGCCGCGGGTGAGCACGCGCAGGCGGTCGCGGTCGAGATGCGCAGCGGTGCGGCGCGAGGGGATGCTCCCGAGCGCGAAGCGGCCGACGGTGAAGACCGCGACGGCGAGGGCGATCAGCGTGGCGAGGATCATGCCTCCTCCTCCAGGACGTGGGCGAGCAGGTCGAGGCCGAGCGCGTCGACCGAGGTCGCGGTGCTCGAGTTGACGAAGACGGCGACGCCGCGCTCCCGATCCAGCGCGAGCATGGTCGCGTAGCCGGCGGTGCCGCCGTTGTGCCAGGTCGTCGAGCCGCCGTCGTCCACCGGGGAGGTGAACCAGGTGAGGCCGATGCGGTCGCCGTCGCCGGCGTCGAAGCGCGGCTCGAGAGCGGTCGCGGCCGGAACGCCGAGTGCGGGGTCGTCGGTGAGCAGGGCGCTCGCATACCGCGCCATGTCCGCGGCGGTCGAGCGGACGCCTCCCGCCGGCGCGTAGCCCTCGAGCGTCCACGGGCCGACCGCGCGGCCGCTCTCGGAGTAGCCCGTGGGCGCGTCCGGCGCGAGGGCGTCCGCCGAGACGGGGACCGAGCTGCCGGTCATCCCGAGCGGCGTGAAGATCCGCTCCCGGACCAGATCCGCGTAGTCGGCTCCCTCCGCCCGGGCGAGGGTCTGCCCCAGGACGGCGACACCCAGGTTGGAGTACGCGACCTCGTCCGTTCCGCCGCCGGCGCTCGCCGCCTGGCGCAGGACGTCGTCCGGCGAGAAGGTCGTGTACGGATCGACGCCGCGCAGCTGCGCGACGAGCGTCGCCACCAGGTCCAGCGGGGCCGAGGACAGGCGCGGGAGCCCGGAGCGATGGCTCGCCAGCTCCTCCAGCGTGCCGTCGAAGCCGCCCAGCTCCGCGTGGTCGCCGGCGCGATCGGAGAGGGCGACCGTCCCGGTGTCAACGCTCTGCGCGAGGAGCAGCGCCGTCATCGTCTTGGTCACCGAGCCGATCTCGACCTCCGTGCTCTCGTCGGCGCCGAGGCCCGCGAAGCGGACGCCGTCGGGAGTGACGACCGCGGCGACGAGCCGGTCGCGCGTGCCGTCGGCCTGCTCGGACAGCCACTGGGCGATCGCGGCGTCGCCGGTGCGCTCGTCCGAGAGCCGGGGTGCCGGCGGGCGCAGCAGCACCCCGCCGCCGAGCACGGCGACGGCCGCGGCGGCGGCGATCACGCGGGTTCGGGTTCTCATCGGGGACCTCCTGCGGCGAGAAGGATCGTCAGCAGGGGCACCAGCCGCTCGGGCGGGATGCCGTAGCGCCCGCGCCCTCGCGCCTCGAGCCAGCCCGCCGCGACCAGCTGGTTGACGTGGTGGTAGATCTGGCCGGTCGTGCCGGCACCCTCGCTCTCGGCGAGCTGCGCGACCGTCTCGACTCCGCCCGCGACGGCCTGCAGGAAGCGCAGGCGCACCGGGCTGCCCAGCGCGGCCAGCGCCGCCGGGCCCGGGCTCGACCCCCAGTCGCGCTCGAAGAACGCGTCGGTGCTGAGGCCGTACTGCCACTCGACCGGCCCGGCCGGAGTGGCGACGGCACCCGCGAAGACGACCCCGCCCGGCGAGGGCAGCCGCTCCTTGAGCGCGGTGAGCGCCCAGAACGGGTCGTCCTGCGCCGGGGCGGCCGCGGTGCTGCCGGGCGTCGCGCCGAGCGCGGCCCCCTCGAGCCGCGCCACCCGCTCCCGCAGCTCGTCGAGCTCGCCGGCGAGATCACGTTCGGAGGTCATGCCTCCACTATTGCAAACATTCCGTAATCCCGGAACCCGCGCTCCAGTCCCGGCGCCACTCCTCAAGAATTGTCGTACGCGCTTCCCGAGCACGACAACTTCTGCGCACCCGCGACGCACCCGCGGAGACTCGCCCGCCCCACTCCTCAAAAGTTGCGGTAGCGGCGCGCGACTACCGCAACTTCTGGAGGCTCGGCCGGAGGCCCCGGCGGGTGGCGCGGGCGACTCCTCGAAAGTTCCGGTAGCGGCGCGCGACTACCGCAACTTTTGGAGGGTGGGGTGGGCTCCGGAGCGGAGCCGCCCGGCGTCAGGCGAAGCGGGACGGCAGCACGGCGCCGTTCACGGTGCGCAGCTCCTCGAGTGGCACCGCGAAGAGGCCCTGGACCTCGACGACGGGGGACTCGGCGTCGGTGACGCCGATCCGGAGCACGGGGTAGCCCCGGCCCTCGCAGAGCCCGCGGAACTTCACGTCGTCCTCGCGCGGCACGGACACCAGCACGCGGCCGGTCGACTCCGAGAAGAGGGCTGCCGTGGCGTCGACGCCGTCGCGCTCCATCAGCTCGTCGAGCCAGATCCGCACGCCGACACCGAAGCGCAGCGCGGACTCGGCCAGCGCGACGACGAGTCCGCCGTCGGCGAGGTCGTGCGCGGAGGCGATCAGCGACTCGGTCGAGCCGGCCGCGATCAGCTCGGCGAGCGACTTCTCGGCGGCGAGGTCGAGCTGCGGGGGACGGCCGCCGAGGTGGTCGTGCACGGTGCCGGCCCAGGCGGAGCCGTCGAGCTCGTCGCGGGTGACGCCGAGGAGGTAGACGTTGTCGCCCTCGTCCTGCCAGCCGGAGGGGATGCGGCGGGCGACGTCGTCGATGACGCCGAGCACGCCGACGACGGGGGTCGGGAAGATCGGCACGTCGCCGGTCTGGTTGTAGAACGAGACGTTGCCGCCGGTGACGGGGATCTCGAGCTCGAGGCACGCGTCGGCGAGCGCGCCGACGGCCTCGCGGAACTGCCACATCACCTCGGGGTTCTCCGGGCTGCCGAAGTTGAGGCAGTCCGAGACGGCGACGGGCGTCGCTCCGGTGACGGCGACGTTGCGGAACGCCTCGGCGAGCGCGAGGCGCGCGCCCTGCGCGGGGTCGAGCTGGCACCAGCGGCCGTTGGCGTCGGTGGCGACGGCGAAGCCCAGGCCGGACTCCTCGTCGACGCGGACCATGCCGCCGTCGTCGGGGTAGCTCAGCGCGGTGTTGCCGAGCACGTAGCGGTCGTACTGCGAGGTGATCCAGCTCTTGTCGGCGAGGTTCGCGGAGCCGAGCAGCGCGAGGGTCTCGGCGCGGAGGGCGTCGCCCTCGGTCGAGCGCGGCAGTCGCGAGGAGGAGTCGGCCTGCAGGGCGTCGAGCCAGGCGGGGTAGGCGATCGGGCGCTCGTAGACCGGGCCGTCGACGGCGACGGTGCGCGGGTCGACGTTGACGATCTCCTCGCCGTGCCAGTTGATGATGAGCCGGCCGGAGTCGGTGACCTCGCCGAGCACGCTGGTCTCGACGTCCCACTTGCGGACGACCTCGAGGAACGCGTCGAGCTTCTCGGGGCGGACGACCGCCATCATCCGCTCCTGCGACTCCGACATCAGGATCTCCTCGGCCGTCAGCGAGGGGTCGCGCAGCAGCACCGAGTCGAGCTCGATGAACATGCCGCCGTCGCCGTTGGAGGCGAGCTCGGAGGTGGCGCAGGAGATGCCGGCCGCGCCGAGGTCCTGGATGCCCTCGACGAGGTCCTTGCGGAACAGCTCGAGGCAGCACTCGATGAGCACCTTCTCGGCGAACGGGTCGCCGACCTGCACGGCGGGCCGCTTGGTCGGGCCGCCGTCGGCGAAGCTGTCGGAGGCGAGGATCGACGCGCCGCCGATGCCGTCGCCGCCGGTGCGCGCGCCGAACAGCACGACCTTGTTGCCGACGCCGCGGGCGTTGGCGAGGTGCAGGTCCTCGTGGCGGAGGACGCCCACCGCGAGCGCGTTGACGAGCGGGTTGCCCTGGTAGACGGAGTCGAAGTACGTCTCGCCGCCGATGTTCGGCAGGCCGAGGCAGTTCGCGTAGAAGGAGATGCCGGCGACCACGCCGTGCACGACGCGCGCGGTGTCCGGATCGTCGATGTCGCCGAAGCGCAGGGCGTCCATCACGGCGACGGGGCGGGCGCCCATCGAGATGATGTCGCGGACGATGCCGCCGACGCCGGTGGCCGCGCCCTGGAACGGCTCGATGTAGCTGGGGTGGTTGTGGCTCTCGATCTTGAAGGTGACGGCCCAGCCCTCGCCCACGTCGACCACTCCGGCGTTCTCGCCCATGCCGACCATGAGGTTCTTCTTCATGGCGGGCGAGACCTTCTGCCCGAACTGGCGGAGGTACATCTTCGACGACTTGTAGGAGCAGTGCTCGCTCCACATCACCGAGTACATCGCCAGCTCGCCGCTCGTGGGGCGCCGGCCGAGGATCTCGCGGATGCTCGCGTACTCGTCGGGCTTCAGCCCCAGCGCCGCGTAGGGCTGCTCCTTCTCGGGAGTGACGGCCGCGTTCGCGGTGGTGTCGGGAACGGCGATGCGGGCGTCTGCGGTGCGGCTGTCTGCCATGTGCTGGAGGCTCCAGGAGAGAGGGTGGGGATGCGCGACGATCCTACCGGGGCGGGCGCTCGGCGCTCGGGGGCGGCCTCCGGGCGTCCTGCCCGTCGATCGGGCACCGCCTAGGATCGGCCGGGTGGAGCGGGGGATCGGCACGGCGCGCGGGAGCGAGACGGCGCGGGCCGTCGGCACAGCGCGGCGGATCGGCGCGGCGCGGTCAGCGGCCGTCCTCGCGACCCTCCTCTGGGCGCTCTACCAGTGCTTCGGCAACCTCGGCGCCGCGAACGTCTCCTCGGACGAGCCCGTCTACCTCTCCGCCGGCTGGAGCTACCTGCACGGCGACGTGTCGCCCAATCTCGAGCACCCGCCGACCGCGAAGTACCTGATCGGACTCGCGCAGGTCCTGCTCGGCGAGGGCCTGCTCGCGGGGCGGATCGCGGCCGGCGCGGCGACCCTCCTCACCGGCGTCATCCTCTGGTTCTGGCTGAAGCGCGAGCTCGGCACCGTCCTCGCGCTGATCCCGGCCGGCCTGTTCCTCCTCTTCCCGCGGACCACCGCGACCGGCGGCACCCGGATCGACCGGCTCGCGCTCCTGGAGCCGTTCATGGTGCTCTTCGCGGTCGCCGCGATGGCCGCCGCCTGGGCCTGGGCGCGACGCGGGGCGGCGGGGGAGCGCACTGGCGGGCTGATCGGACTCGCCGGCGTCCTCTTCGCGCTGTCGGTCACCTCGAAGCTGACGACCCTGGCGCTCGCGCCGGTGTTCCTCGTGCCGCTGCTGCTGATCGGCGACTTCCGCCGGGCGCTCCGGGGCTTCGCGGCCTTCGCGCTCGCCTTCCTCGTGACCGCGGTGCTCGCCTACCTGCCGGTGCACCCGGTCGAGGCGATCCGCTACCTGCTCGACTTCCAGAGCGAGCACAACGCGAGCGGGCACATGATCGACGTCGCGGGGGCGCCGTACCGCTTCCCGCCGTGGTGGGCGAACCTCTGGTTCATGCTGTCGGGCGTCGGTCCGGCGGCGCTCGCCGTGCTCGTGCTCGGCGGGCTGCTGGCGCTGCTCGCGCCGCGGCGGCGGGCGCTGGTGCTGTACCTGGTGGGCGCGACGCTGCTCCTGCTGGTCTTCCACCTGCTGATCAGCGCGGTCGCGCTGCCGCACTACTACGTGGCGTGGGCGTGGCTGCTCTGTGTACTCGCGGGGGTGGGGATCGCCGAGGCGCTGCGCGACGGGCTCGCGCTGCCGTGGCGGATCGCGCGGCCGGTCGGCGTCCTGCTGCTGGTGGCCTCGCTGGTGATCGCGGCGGCGACCTCCGCCGGCATCGCGCAGGAGCGGCCGACCGGGATCGCGCGGGTGGCGGGCGCGCTGCACGAGCGCGGGCTCGACGGCGGGCTGGTGCTGGTGCAGGGGATGTCGTCGGGGGTCTACGTGCCCTACATCGGCGATCGGTACACGACGGATCCGGCGTCGGAGGGGATCGTCGCGATCGCGATCGAGGAGTCGGCGCGCTTCCCGCTGGATCCGCGGGTCGAGGAGTACCTGGCGACCGATCCGACCGTGGTGCAGCTCGACGAGCTGCGGCTGGTGCTGACGGACGGGCCGCTGCCGGCGGAGTGACCGTGGTGTGCGCGGATGCGCTGCACAACATCAGCTGAGAAGGGGGTGCCTCCGCTGTGGGGCGAGGGACCCCCTTCTCAGCTGATGTTGTGCGCGGGAGTGCGCGCTCAGGCGGAGCGGCAGGGCCCGGAGTCGACGGTCGCGGTCAGCGACGGCGCCTCGGCGGCCACCGGTCCGAGCACCGAGAGCGGGATCGCGTAGCCGACGTTGTCGACCGAGGCGGCCTTGCCGAACACCACGCCCGAGACGGTTCCGTCGAGCGAGAGCAGCGGTCCACCGGAGTTGCCCTGATTGACGAGGGCCGCGAGCGTCAGCACCTCGCGCGAGGTCGGCGCGCCGTCGACCATCAGCGAGACGGTGGCGTCGGAGGAGATCTGCGCGGCGCCGAGGGTCAGCGGTCCGCCGAACGGGTAGCCCGCCACCACGCCGTCGTCGCCGGCCAGGACCGCGTCGTCGAGGGCGAGCGGCGCGGCGGAGAGCCCGTCGACGGCGATGACCGCGAGGTCGGCGGCGGCGTCGAGGTAGACGACGCGGCCGGTGCGCGGCGGCTCGTTCGGCGCCTCGACCACGGGCTGCGAGACTCCGGCCACCACGTGCGCGTTGGTGACCACCCGGTCGTCCGAGACGACGAAGCCGCTGCCCGTGACGCCGACGTCGCAGGCCCAGGCGGTGCCGGAGACGCGCACGACCGAGTCGGTGGCGGTCGCGACCTCGGGGTCGTCCGTCGCGACGCTGGGGATGACGGGCGCCTCGGTCGGGGCGTCGAGGGCCTCGACGATCCAGGAGGTGCCCTCGTCGACGACGGTCGACTGGAGCTGGGCGAGGAAGCCGCGGACCGGGTCGGGCGTGAGGTCGTCGATGGTGCGGATGACGGTGGAGCCCGCGACGGAGGTCGTGACCAGCGGCACGCCGAGCAGCGAGACCGCCGAGGTGACGGCGATCCAGACGAGCCCGGTGATGGCGACGCCGGCGACCCCTCCGGCGAGGCGGTCGAGGAGGCCGAGCTTCACCTTGTCGGCGCCGCGGCCGAAGACGGCGCCGATGGTCGCGCCGATCGCGTAGCCGACGCCGAGCAGCAGCACCGCGGTGCCGATCACGGCGAGCAGCCGCCACTCGCTGCCGGCCGCCCAGGCGGAGACCGCGGGAACGGCGAAGGAGGCGGCGATCGCCCCGGCGACCACGCCCGCCAGGCCGCCGAGCGTGCGGAGGAAGCCGCGGCGCAGGCCGTCGACGAGCGCGCCGATGAGGCTCAGCACGACGACGGCGTCGACGATCACGGATGCGCCCATGCGGAACTCCTCGCGGGTCGGGATCCTCCAGCATGACCGACCGCGGTTGCGGGGACACCCGGAGGACCCTGCGAGTCCCGGACTCTGCATGCTGGTCGAAAGGACGCGGCCGCGCCGCCACATGCTGGTCGAGTAACCCCGCAGGGGCGTATCGAGACCCGCCGTCCTCAGAAGGGCAGGTCTGCAGACCCCCGTTCCGGCGCTGATGGATCTCGATACGCCCGCTTCGCGGGCTACTCGATCAGCATGAGGTGCGGATCCATTCGGCAGAGATGCCCGCTTGCATGCTGGTCGAGTAGCCCCGCAGGGGCGTATCGAGACCCGCCGTCCTCAGAAGGGCAGGTCTGCAGACCCCCCTTCCGGCGCTGGTGGATCTCGATGCGCCCGCTTCACGGGCTGCTCGATCAGCAGGGCTTCCCCCTGCGCGCGGCCTAGAAGAAGGAGATGCAGTACGGCGCCGCGATCGGCGAGAAGAAGCGGTCGACGCCCTCGTGGTCCGCTTCCGCCAGCGTCACCGCGCCGGCCCGCGCCAGCGTGGACGGGCGGGCGGAGCCGAGCAGCAGCGTGCCGAGGTCGGCGACGTCCAGCGACAGGGTCGCCGCGTCGTCGCTGCGCTCCACGCGGCCCTCGCCGCCCTCGACCGTGATGCGGTAGGTGCCGTCGACGAGGCCGAGCTCGTCGCGGACCGCGAGCACCAGCGTGCCGTCGCTCGTCCACGGCCGCGCGCCGAACGCCGCCGCCACGTCGAGCACGCGGGTCCAGATCAGGTCGGCGACCTTCGTCACCTCCACGACGCGCGCGTCGCGCAGGGCCCAGGTCAGCGGGTCGTCGACGGGCGCCATGTCCCAGGTGACGGTCGAGGCGAGGTCGACGGCACCGAGGAAGCCCCAGAGCCCGAGGTAGGCGTCGGCGGTCGCGGCGACGAGGTCGACGACCTCGAGGGTGCGGTCGTCCTCGTCGGGCCCGACGGCCTTGTAGGTGACGTAGCCGTCGAGCTGTCCGTCGGCGTCGAGGTGCACGGCGGAGCGGACGGCGCGGCCCGGCGCGGTCTCGCCGGGCTCGGTGCCGACGGCGTTCGCGGCGTAGCGCGACTGGCGGGTCAGCGAGCCGGGGGTGCGCGCGTGGAAGGCGCGGAAGACCTCCTCCACCCGCGACTGCAGCCAGGTCGTCGCGACGACCTCGACGCGGCCGGCCGGCTCGACCTGGAGGGCGAAGCGCGGGCCGGTGTCGACGCGGATCGAGCGGGTGAAGGCCGAGCGGCCGAAGCCGAATCGGCGGTAGATCGAGGCCTCGCTCGCGGTGAGCACGGCGACCGCGGCGCCCGACTCGCGGGCCAGGCGCAGGTCGTCGGTGATCATGGCGCGGAGGATCCCGCGGCGGCGGTGCGTGGCCCGGACGGTGACCTGCGAGACGAGGTGCGCGGCGAGCTCGCGCCCGCGGCCGACCTGCAGCGAGCCGGGGAACGCGGCGTAGGTGGCGACAGGGACGGACTCGCCGTCGATGCCCTCGGGGGAGGCGGAGTCGTGCACCGCGGTCAGCTCGCGCTGGTCGGCGACCATGTGCTCGGCCCAGTCGCGCCACTGCTCCGGCGTGTACTCCTTCTCGTGGAAGCCCGCGTTGATCGCGGTGCCCCAGGCGGCCGTGGCGGCGTCGGGTCCGCCCTCGGCGGTCAGGGCGGCGGGGAAGCGACGGAATTCGAGACCGGGAAGGGACATCCGTCCAGCTTAGGCACCCGGCCTGCGCGGGTGCTCCGGGGGCCGGAGCGGCGGTCGCTCGATGCGTGCCCGAGGTGGGTCAGAGCGCGCGCCAGCGCTTCTCCAGCGCGTCGTCGACGGCCTCCGCCAGTGCGGCGAGCGCCCCGGGGTCCGGCGCCGCCGCCACGACCTGCGCGCAGGCCGCCGCGATCACCGCGCGCCGCCGCGGCAGCGTCGCCGTGAAGCCGCAGTCGCGCAGCAGCAGGAGCACCCGCTCGGCCGGCGCCTCGACCGCCGGCGCCAGCAGCAGCCGCCGCTCGAACGGCGCCTCCGGCACCATCAGCCGCCAGAAGCCGTCCGCGTCCTGGAACGCCGCCGGCGGATCCGGCACCCGGGCCAGCAGTGCGAGCGCCGCGGCCAGCCCGTCGACGTCCGCCCGCGCGACGAGCCCGCGCAGCCGCGACTCCACATCCGTCCCGGGACCCGGCCCGAGCGTCACCGCGGCGAGCGCACGCGCGTCGAGCCGTCGCTCCGTCTCCTCGTCCGGCACCGTCTCGTCCGCCGACCACCACGAGAGCAGCGGAGTCGCCGCCACGGCGAAGTCGCCGGGCCGCCGCTCCAGCGCGATCAGCAGGTCCTCCGAGGCGGCCAGCGCCACCAGCGCGTCGACGTCCACGGCGAGCACGGTCCCCGAGGTCGACGGCAGCACGAGGTGCCGCCCCGACGGCGGCACGATCTCCGCCCGGGTCCGCGCGCCGGGCCCACGGGCGCTCGCGCGCAGGATCGCCGCCTCGAGCGTGTCCGAGCCCGTGTCCGATCCCGCCCGCCCCGCACCGCTCCCGAAGATCCGTCCACCGCGCGCCATCCCGCCACGCTACCGTCGGCGGCATGACCCGCCTCGTCGCCCTCCTCCGCGGAGTGAACGTCAACGGCCGCACCGTCCACAGCACGGACCTCGCCGCCACCGTCGCGAGCGTCGGCGGCACGGCCGTCCGCACCGTGCTCGCCAGCGGCAACGCAGCCTTCGACTCCGACCGCGACCCCGCCGAGCTGAAGCCCGCGCTGGAGGCGGCCCTCGGCGAGCGCTTCGGCTACGACGCCTGGATCGTCCTCGTCACGCAGGAGGCGCTCGCCGCGGCCGCCGCCGCCTACCCGTTCGAGCGGATCGACGAGACCGCGCACCCCTACGTCGTCTTCGGCTCCGACTCCGCCGCCCTGGACGCGGCCGAGTCCGCGGTCGGCGCGACCGACCCGGCCGTCGAGCTGCTCGCCCGCGGCGACGGCGTCCTCTACTGGCGCTGCCCGAAGGGCTCCTCCACCGACACTCCGGCCGCCAAGATCCTGGCCCGCGCGGTCTTCCGCTCGACCACGACGACCCGCAACCTCCGCACCGTGGAGAAGCTCGTCACCGCCTGAGGTAGGGACGTCCCGGCCCTTTCCGGCTGAGAGCCTGCACATTCTTTGGTTAGGCTGTCCTTAGTGCACGGCGTCCGTCGCTCGTTGCGCGCCACGACCACAGCCTTCCGAAAGGGAACAATGCCCCGCGCCACCAAGTCGCTCGCGCTCGTCGCGACCGCCCTGCTCACCGTCGGCCTCGCCGGCTGCTCGTCCGCCGCGGCCGGCTCCGACACCGCCGACTCCGGCTTCGAGCCGATCACCATCGAGCACGCCCTCGGCACCACGACCATCGAGTCGCAGCCGGAGCGCGTCGCGACCGTCAACTGGGCCAACCACGAGGTCCCGCTCGCGCTCGGCGTGGTCCCGGTCGGCATGGCCGCCGCGAACTTCGGCGACGACGACGGCGACGGACTGCTCCCCTGGGTGTCCGAGAAGCTCGAGGAGCTCGGCGGCGAGACCCCCGTCCTCTTCGACGAGACCGACGGCATCGACTTCGAGGCCGTCGCCGACACCCAGCCCGACGTGATCCTCGCCGCCTACTCCGGCCTCACGCAGGAGGACTACGACACGCTGACCGAGATCGCGCCCGTCGTCGCCTACCCCGAGACCGCCTGGGGCACCTCCTGGCGCGACACCATCACCTTCAACAGCGAGGCGATGGGCATGGCCGACGAGGGCGCCGCGCTGATCGGCGAGCTCGAGACCGAGATCGAGGAGAAGGTCGCCGCGCACCCGCAGCTCGCCGGCGCCTCGGCGATGTTCCTCACCCACGTCGACCCGACCGACCTCAGCCAGGTCAGCTTCTACACGACGCACGACACCCGCCCGGCCTTCTTCGAGGACCTCGGCCTGACCACGCCGGAGAGCATCGCGACCGCCTCGGCGACCACCGACGCGTTCTCGCTCACCCAGAGCGCCGAGCAGGCCGACGCGTTCAACGACGTCGACGTCATCGTGACCTACGGCGACGACGAGCTCGTGAACACCCTCAAGGCCGACCCGCTGCTCTCGCAGATCCCGGCCGTCGCGAACGACGCCATCGTGCGCCTGCCCTCCACGCCGCTCGGCACCGCCGCGAACCCGACCCCGCTGTCGATCTCGTACGTGCTGGACGACTACCTCGCCATGCTGGCCGAGGCCGCGGACAAGGCGGCGTGACCCACTCCCGCCCGACTGCGTGAGCTCCGACCGCGTGACCCGCACCGCACCTCCCGTCTCGGGTGCCGCCGCCGTGCGGCGCCCGAGGCGTCTGCGCGCCCTCTGGCTGCTCGTCTCGCTGCTGGTGCTGGCCGGTGTCGCAGTGGTGTCGGTGCTGATCGGCTCGCGGGACGTGGCCTGGAGCGACGTGGTCGCCGCGTTCGGCGGCTCCACCGACGGCTTCGGGCAGGCCGCGGTCGCCAAGCGCCTCCCGCGCACGGTCCTCGCCGCGGTCGCGGGCGCCGCGCTCGGGGTCGCCGGCGTGCTGATGCAGGGCGTCACCCGCAATCCGCTCGCCGACCCCGGGATCCTCGGCGTCAACACCGGCGCCTCGCTCGCGGTCGTCACCGGCATCGTCTTCTTCGGCCTCTCCACCGCGACCGGCTTCATCTGGGTCGCGATCGGCGGCGCGGCCGTCGCCGCCGTCTTCGTCTACGTCGTCGGCTCGCTCGGCCGCGGGGGAGCGACGCCGCTCAAGCTCGCGCTCGCCGGCGCCGCCACCTCCGCCGCGCTCGTCTCGGTGATCAGCGCGATCGTCCTGCCGCGCGCCGACCTCTCGGGCGGCATCCGCTCCTGGCAGATCGGCGGCGTCGGCGGCGGCACCTTCGCGAGCATCGGCCAGGTCCTGCCCTTCCTCGCCGTCGGACTCGCGCTCTGCGTGCTCTCGGCGAAGAGCCTCAACACCCTGGCTCTCGGCGACGAGCTGGCGGCCGGCCTCGGCGAGCGCGTGGCCCTGGCCCGCGGCGCGGCGGCCCTCGGCGCCGTCGTCCTCTGCGGAGCGACCACCGCGGTCACCGGGCCGATCGGCTTCGTCGGCCTCGTCGTCCCGCACGCCTGCCGGCTGATCGTCGGCGTCGACCACCGCTGGCTGCTCCCGTTCTCCGCAGTCGCCGGCGCGGTCCTCCTCATCGGCGCGGACGTCGTCGGCCGGATCGTCGCGCGCCCGAGCGAGATCGACGTCGGCATCATCACCGCGCTGATCGGCGCCCCCGTCTTCATCGCGATCGTCCGCCGGCAGAAGGTGCGCGAGCTGTGACCGCCGTGCAGTCCCGGCCCGAGGCCCGCTCCGCCGCGCCCTCCGCCACCGCGCTGGCCGTCGCGGCCGGCCGCCGTCGCCGCGGGGCCCGCCGGCGCGCCGTCATCGCCGTGCTCGTCGCGCTGCTCGTCGTCGTCGTCGCCGTCTCCCTGATCGTCGGGCAGACGATCTACTCGCCGGCCGAGGTCGTCCGGGTGATCCTCGGCGAGCAGGTCCCCGGCGCCTCCTTCACGGTCGGGCGCCTGCGCCTGCCGCGCGCGATCCTCGGCGTGCTCGTCGGCCTCTGCTTCGGCCTCGGCGGCGTCGCCTTCCAGACCATGCTGCGCAATCCGCTGGCCAGCCCCGACATCATCGGCATCAGCGCCGGAGCGAGCGCCGCCGCGGCCTTCGCCATCGTCACGCTCTCGCTCGGAGCGACGCAGGTCTCGGTCCTCGCCATCGCGGCCGGCCTCCTGGTCGCGCTCGTCGTCTACGCCCTCTCCTACCGGAGCGGCGTGGCCGGCACCCGGCTGATCCTGATCGGGATCGGCGTCGCCGCGATGCTCGACAGCGTCACCGCCTACGTGCTCTCCCGTGCCGCCGCCTTCGACTTCCAGGAGGCCAGCCGCTGGCTCACCGGCAGCCTCAACGGCGCACGCTGGAGCGAGGTCGTGCCGGTGCTGATCGCCGTGGTCGTCCTCACCCCGGTGCTGCTCGCCCGCTCGCGCGACCTCTCCGGCACGCAGCTCGGCGACGACACCGCCTCCGCGCTGGGCATCCGGGTGAACCGCACCCGTCTCGTCGTGATCGTCGCCGCCGTCGGCCTGATCGCCTTCGCGACCGCCGCGGCCGGCCCGATCGCGTTCGTCGCCTTCCTCTCCGGCCCGATCGCCGCGCGGCTGGTCGGCCCCGGCCGCTCGCTGCTGATCCCGTCGGCGCTGGTCGGTGCGCTGCTCGTGCTCGTCGCCGACTTCGTCGGGCAGTACGCGCTGGGGCTGCGCTACCCGGTCGGCGTCGTCACCGGCGTGCTCGGCGCGCCGTACCTGATCTACCTCATCGTCCGCAGCAACCGATCGGGAGGGTCCCTGTGACCGCCGAGCACACCCTCACCGTCGACGCGCTCACCCTGGGCTACGGCGACCGCACCGTCGTCGAGGGCCTCGACCTCGTCGTCCCGCCCGGCCGGATCACCGCCATCGTCGGCGCGAACGCCTGCGGCAAGTCGACCCTGCTGCGCTCGATGTCGCGGCTGCTGGCGCCGCGCGCCGGCACCGTGCTGCTCGACGGCAAGGCCGTGCACAGGACGCCGGCGAAGCAGCTCGCCCGCACCCTGGGCCTCCTGCCGCAGTCGCCGATCGCTCCGGAGGGGATCACCGTCGCCGATCTCGTCGGCCGCGGCCGCCATCCGCACCAGGGCATCCTCAGCCGCTGGAACGCGCACGATGACGAGGCCGTCGCGACGGCGCTCGACGCGACCGACACCGCCGCCCTCGCCGACCGCGCCGTCGACGAGCTCAGCGGCGGCCAGCGCCAGCGGGTCTGGATCGCGATGGCCCTCGCTCAGGAGACCGACCTGCTGCTGCTGGACGAGCCGACCACCTTCCTCGACGTCAGCCACCAGGTCGAGGTGCTCGACCTCCTCGTCGACCTCAACCGCAACCGCGGAACGACCGTCGTGATGGTCCTGCACGACCTCAACCTCGCGGCCCGCTACGCCGACCACCTCGTCGCCCTCGCCGGCGGCACCGTGCACGCCGCCGGCACCCCTGCCGAGGTCCTGACCGAGGACACGGTCCGCGCCGTCTTCGGCCTGGACAGCCGGATCATCACCGATCCCACCTCCGGCACCCCGCTGATGCTCCCGCTCGGCCGGCACCGCCTCACCGCCGGCCCGGGCGAGGCCGACCTGCAGCCCCTCGGCTGACCGCCCGGCGCGGATCTCCTCCCCAGGCGCGAGATCCCTCCGTTCTCCACGAAGTTCAAGCCCACCCTGACTCTTGAGCAGCAGGGTGGGCTGGAATACCCTGATGACCAGGCCGCAGAAGTACCGCGACGTCACGAGGTTCCTCCGCTCGAAAGGGTGGAACCGCACCCGGCAGAGAGGGAGCCACGAGACGTGGAGCCCCGCCGAGGGCGGGGCGACCGTCACCCTCGTGCAGCACCGGGGCGAGGTCTCGCCCGGCGTCGTCCGCCAGCTGCAGGCGGTCTTCGCGGACACCCCGAGCGATTGGAACCGACCATGACGAGCGGACCCCGGGTCCTCGCGGCCCGCGCCTACCGGGACGGCACTCCCTGGTGGACCATCGAGATCCCCGAGCTGACCTCGACCGCGCCGAACGGCGTCGAGATCGTCGCGACCGGAGGCGCGGTCTCGACCCGCGGCATCCCGGCCGCCGCCCGCGAGCTCGCCGCGGTGCACCTCGACGTCGGCATCGCCGAGGTGGACGTGCGGGTGAGCGTCGAGGCTCCGCCCGAGGTCCTCGCGATCTGGGACGAGGGCGCCCGCGCCGAGGAGGCGGCCCGCGCCGCCCTGCGGCACGCCGGCGCGCTCCGCCGCGAGGCCGTCCGCACCCTCCGCGCCGACGGCTACACCGTCGAGGCCGTCGCGGCCGCCCTGCGGATCAGCCCCGCCCGCGTCTCGCAGCTCGCGGCCACCCCCGATGCGGGGGGCGCCCTCGCAGACACTGCCTGACGAGCCGCGCAACGAAGGCCGAGCGCCCGGGATCGCCCGCGAACGCGCGGATCCGGTCGTCCGGCGTTCGTTCCGCGGACGACTCCGCGCGCACCGGCGCGCACACGCCGCGCAGCCCGTCCGGGGCCCGCAGATGTCGGACGTGTAAACGGTTCCAGACGGCGACCGGGGGGCGTATACGATACCCGGTGTCCGCGCGGACGGCCTGTCGACGGCGGAGCCCACCGCACCCGTGCCCCGACCAGAGGTCCTCCCCGCTGTGACTGCTTCACCGACGCGCCCCGACGCCTCCGCCCTCGGCCGGGCGAAGGCGCTGCTCTTCGACCTCGACGGGGTGCTCACCCCCACCGCCGACGTGCACATGCAGGCCTGGGCCCGTCTCTTCGCGCCGTACCTCGAGTCGCGCGGCACCGCCGAGGGCTACACCGACGCCGACTACTTCCGATACATCGACGGCCGCCCCCGCTACGACGGCGTCCGCGCGCTGCTCGCCTCGCGCGGCATCACCCTCCCCGAGGGCTCGCCGAGCGACGACCCCGCCCTCGAGACCGTCTGCGGACTCGGCAACCGCAAGAACGACGCCTTCAACCAGACCCTCGCCGAGAACGGCGTCGCCCCGTACCCCGGCTCGCTCGCCCTGGTCGACGCCGCGATCGCCGCGGGCGTCGAGGTGGCCGTCGTCACCTCCTCCCGCAACGGCGTGCCGGTGCTCGAGGCCGCGGGGATCCGCGACCGCTTCGAGGTCGTCGTCGACGGCCTCCTCGCCGCCCGCGACGCGATCGCCGGCAAGCCCGCGCCGGACACCTACCTGCACGCCGCGCAGCTGCTCGGGCTGACCGCGGCCGAGTGCGTGGTCGTCGAGGACGCCCACTCCGGAGTCGCCGCCGGCCGCGCGGGCGCCTTCGGCCTCGTCGTCGGCGTCGACCGCGGCGTCGGCCGCGACACCCTCCTCGAGCACGGCGCCGACATCGTCGTCGACGACCTGGCCGAGCTGCTCCCCTTCCTCCCCTCCGCCCCCGCCCCCGAGGACGCCGCATGAACCCCATCACCTCCGACCCGCTCGACCGCAACCGGTTCCCGGTCGACGAGTGGTCGCTGATCGAGACCGAGTTCGCCACTGAGCTGCAGGGGCGCACCGAGACGCTGTTCGCGACCGGCAACGGCTACCTGGGCCTGCGCGGCAACGTCGAGGAGGGCCGCGACGGCTACGCCTACGGCACCTTCATCAACGGCTTCCACGAGACCTGGCCCATCCGGCATGCGGAGGAGGCGTTCGGCTTCGCCCGCGTCGGCCAGACCATCGTCAACGTGCCGGACGCGAAGATCATCCGCCTCTACGTCGACGACGAGCCGTTCGTGCTGAGCGAGGCCGACGTCCTCGCCTACACGCGCCGCCTCGACTTCGCGAACGGCGTGCTCACCCGCGAGCTGGAGTGGCGCACCCCCTCGGGCAAGCGCGTGCTGATCCGCTCGCGCCGCCTGGTCTCCTTCACCGACCGCCACCTCGCGATCCTCGACTACGAGGTCGAGATGCTCGACCACGACGCCTCGGTGCTGATCTCGAGTCAGATCCTCAACCGCCAGGACGGCGTCGACGAGTACCACGCGCCCTCGGGCAGCGAGGCCGCCGGCTTCGACCCGCGCAAGGCCGAGTCGTTCGAGGACCGCGTGCTGCAGCCGCAGCTCAAGCGGGTCAGCGGCACGCGCTATCTGCTCGGCTACCGCACCACCAACTCCCGGATGACCGTCGCCTGCGGTGCCGAGCACGTGCTCGAGACCGAGAACGAGTGGGACCAGACCTCCCAGATCGACGACGACCTCGCCAAGCACGTCTACCGGGTGAAGGCGAAGGCCGGCGTCCCGGTGCGCCTGGTGAAGACGCTGACCTACCACACCTCCCGCGGCGTCCCCGTGCGCGAGCTCGCCGACCGCTGCGACCGCACGCTCGACCGCGCCCGCGAGACCCCGGTGGAGGAGCAGTTCGTCAAGCAGCGCGAGTGGCTCGACGACTTCTGGACCCGCTCCGACGTGCAGATCGACGGCCAGCCCGCGATCCAGCAGGCCACCCGCTGGAACCTCTTCCAGCTCGCCCAGTCCACCGCCCGCACGGACGGCGGCGGCGTCGCGGCCAAGGGCGTCTCGGGCTCCGGCTACGGCGGCCACTACTTCTGGGACACCGAGGTCTACGTCCTCCCGTTCCTCAGCTACACGGCGCCGCTCGTGGCCCGGAACGCCCTGCGCTTCCGTCAGAACATGCTCGAGGCGGCCCGCTCGCGCGCGGCCGAGCTCAACCAGCGCGGCGCGCTCTTCCCCTGGCGCACCATCAACGGCCAGGAGTCGTCGGCGTACTACGCCGCCGGCACCGCGCAGTACCACATCGACGCCGACATCTCCTATGCGCTGATGCAGTACGTGGGCGCGACCGGCGACGACGACTTCCTCGCCCGCGGCGCGATCGACATCCTGGTCGAGACCGCGCGGATGTGGGCCGACCTGGGCTTCTGGCGCAGCAACGGCGACGACCACTTCCACATCCACGGCGTCACCGGGCCGGACGAGTACACGACCGTCGTCAATGACAACCTGTACACGAACGTGATGGCCCGCTCGAACCTGCGCGCGGCCGCCCGCGCCGTCGAGCTGCTGAAGGCCGTCGAGCCGTCGGCCTACGAGCGGATGGTCGCCCGCCTGCTGCTGGACGAGGACGAGGTCATCGAGTGGGCCCGCGCGGCCGACAAGATGCACATCCCCTTCGACGCGCGCGCCGGCATCCACCCGCAGGACGCGGCGTTCCTCGAGAAGGAGCTGTGGGACCTCGAGAACACCCCGGCGTCCAAGCGGCCGCTGCTGCTGCACTTCCACCCGCTGGTGATCTACCGCTTCCAGGTGCTCAAGCAGGCCGACGTCGTGCTCGCGCTCCTGCTGCAGGGCAACGAGTTCACGGCGGAGCAGAAGCGCGCCGACTTCGAGTACTACGACGCGCTGACCACCGGCGACTCGACGCTCTCGGCGGTCGTGCAGTCGATCATCGCGGCCGAGGTCGGCTACAGCGAGCTGTCCCGGCACTACTTCCTCTCGGCGCTGTTCGTCGACCTCGCCGACCTGCACCGCAACACCGCCGACGGCATCCACGTCGCCTCGACCGGCGGCGTCTGGTCCGCCCTGGTCTACGGCTTCGGCGGGATGCGCGACCACGGCGGGCGGATCACGCTCGACCCGCGCCTCCCCGACGACTGGGACCGCCTGACCTTCCGCATCGCGCTGCACGGCACGCGGGTGCGGGTCGAGGTGACCCAGGAGGCGGTGCTGCTGACCGTCGAGGACGGCGACGCCGCGGCGATCACCGTCCGCGGCGAGCGCGTGCACGTCGAGTCCGGCAACCCGGTCCGCGTCGGCCTCGGCCACCAGGGCCCCCGCCTCACCGGAGCGCCGACCACCTCCGACATCGAGGGCACTCGCCGCTCGGACGGCACCGTGATCACCGCCTCTATCCCCACCATCTCGATGACCCCGGAGCCCGAGGTGCTGACGGGTCCGTAGCCCCTCCTCGCGATGAAGCGGCTGCGCCGCACTCCGCCGCCGAGAGAGCAGTTCGCCCAAGGGGCGCGCTTCATGCTGATCGAGTAGCCCGCGCAGCGGGCGTATCGAGATCCACCACCGCATGCACGCGGGGTCTCGATACGCCCCTTCGGGGCTACTCGACCAGCATGCTGCGCAGCGCGCAGCACGCAGCACGCAGCACGCAGCACGCAGCACGCATCGCGCCTCCCGTGTCGCCCGCCCGCACCCAGCGCCGCCCGACGCGCCTCCGCGGAGCCGCCCCGCCGGCCGCTGCTAGCGTCGCCCGATGGTCATGAGCAGTACTCGGTTTCCCTCGGCGGCGCAGTCGACCGTCGCGGTCGTCAGCGACTACGCGCTCGACTACACCGGCGGCGCGCAGACGGCGATGGTCGCGGAGTGCCGGAGCCTCGTGGAGGCGGGCGTCCGCGTCCTGCTGGTCGTCCCCCGCTCCGCCACGACGCTGCCGCTCGACGGCATCGACGTCCGCCCGATCCCGGCGCCCCGGATCCCGGTCGCGCAGCTGCCGGTCGTCCGCGACTCCCGTCGCACCCGGGCCCTGCTCGAGCGGCTGCTCCGCGACGAGGGGGTCGGCGCCGTCCACGTCCACTCCGAGTTCGGACTCGCGGTCGCCGCACTGGACGTCGCCGCGGCGCTCTCGCTCCCCTCGGTCGCCACCGTGCACACCTTCTTCTGGCGCGGGGTGCCCGGTCGCGCCGGCCGCCTGCTGGCGCCGGTCGCCGCGGCCTACGTCGCCGCCGTGACCGGCCGCCGCCCGCGCCCGCGACGCGGCGGCGACGACCGCCTCGGCGAGCTCCTCCGCGACGTCACCCGGAGCGCCGCCGCCCGGGCCGATCTCGTGATCTCCCCCTCGGCCCACCAGGCCGAGGCGCTCCGTCGCGCCGGCCTGCCGCGGGTGGCGGTGCTGCCCAACACCGTGATCCCCCGGGAACGCGGCGCCGGCGACGTCGCGCCGGACGGCTCCGGTCCGCTCCGCCTGCTCTGGGTCGGCCGGTGCGCACCGGAGAAGCGGCTCGTCCCCTTCGTCGAGGCCTGCCTCGCGGTCCTCGCCCGCGACCCGGACGCCCTCCGCGTCGAGATCATCGGCACCGGTCCCTCGCTCGCCCCCGCGGTCCGGCTCGCGGGGGGTTCTCCGGCCGTCGTGTTCCGCGGCTTCGTCGAGAACCGCCTCATCGGCGACGCCGTCCGCCGCTCCGACCTCGTCGCCCTGACCTCGTCCGGCTTCGACAATCAGCCGATGGTCGTGGTCGAGGCGCTGCAGGGCGGCCGCGGAGTCCTCTACGTCGACCCGGCCCTCACGGAGGGCCTCGACGGCCCGGGACTTCTCGCGCCCGTCGAGCCGACCGCCTTCGCCGAGTACCTGGAGCGGCTCTGCCGCGACCGCGCCCCGGTCCACGCGGCGGCCGCGGCGGCCCGGGACGCCTTCACCGATTTCGCGCCCGAGGCGCACGCCGCGGCCGTCCTCGCGCTCTACGGCGCAGCGCGCGAGATCGCAGGTCTGCGCGCCGCGCGGGAGTAGCGCGGCCGGGCGTCAGGCCGTGGCGACCAGCGCGCGCACCGCGGAGGTGAAGAACGCGAGCCCGTCCACGCCCGAGCGCATCGCGGCCGGGGTGTCCGGGCCGAAGCCCGGCTCGACCGCGTGCTCGGGGTGCGGCATCAGGCCGACGACGTTGCCGCGCGCGTTCGCGACTCCGGCGATGTCGTTCATCGAGCCGTTCGGGTTGGCGCCGAGGTAGCGGAAGACCACGCGGCCCTCGCCCTCGAGCTCCGCGAGCGTCTCGGCCGAGGCGATGTAGCCGCCCTCGCCGTTCTTCAGCGGGATGGTGATCTCCTGGCCGGCCTCGAAGTCGCTGGTCCAGACGGTGGCGGCGTTCTCGACGACGAGCCGCTGGTCGCGGCAGACGAAGGAGCCGACGTCGTTGCGGATCAGGCCGCCGGGCAGCAGGTGCGCCTCGGTCAGCATCTGGAAGCCGTTGCAGATGCCGAGGACGGGGGTTCCGGCGTTCGCCGCGTCGATCACCTCGCGCATGATCGGCGAGTGCGAGGCGATCGCGCCGCAGCGCAGGTAGTCGCCGTAGGAGAAGCCGCCGGGCAGCACGATCGCGTCGACGCCGTCGAGGTCGTGATCGCCGTGCCAGAGGGCCACCGGCTCCGCGCCGGCGAAGCGGACCGCGCGCTGGGCGTCGCGGTCGTCGAGCGAACCGGGGAAGGTGATGACGCCGATCCGCATGATCACGCCTCCGGGTAGTGGATGCCGACGACGTCCTCGATCACCGAGTTCGACAGCATGTCGTCCGCCAGGGCGGCGATCGAGGCGCGGACCTCGTCGGTCACCTCGTCGACGGTGATCTCGAAGCGCTTGCCCACCCGCACGCCCGTGACGGCGGAGTGGCCCAGGCGCGAGAGCGCGCCGGCGACGGCCTTCCCCTGCGGATCGAGCAGCTCGGCCTTGGGCATGACTTCAACGACGATCGTGGGCACCGTGTTCTCCGGAGTCTCGAGGGGCTGTGCGGATCTCCGCGCGCCCATCGTACCCGCCCGGCTTTCCGGCGATCCGTCCCGGGATCGCCCGTCTCGGCGGGCCTTCCGCTCAGGCCGCCGCGGTCACCCGCAGGGTGTTCGCCCACGGGTCCTCGAAGGACAGCGTCCGCCCGTCGTCCGCGGTGGCGACCTTCGCGCTGCGCAGGCGCTCGCCGAGCGCGCCCAGATCGTCCGCCGCCGGCACGACGATCTCGACCTGCCCCAGCCCGAGCGCGAGCTGCCGCCGCCCGGCGCCGAGCGAGTTCCAGGTGTTCATCGCCATGTGGTGGTGGTAGCCGCCGGCCGAGACGAACAGCGCCTGCCCGCCGTAGGCGATCGTCGTCTCGAAGCCGAGCCGGTCGACGTAGAACTCCTTCGCCGTCGCGACGTCGCCGACGCTCAGGTGCACGTGGCCGACCGAGGCGCCGCCGAGCCGCGGCTGCGCGATCGCCTCCTCGGTCAGGTGCTCGCGGAGGAACGCGTTCGGGTCGAGGAAGAGCGTCGACATCTCGATCCGCCCGTGCGTCCAGGACCACTGGCTGCGGTCGCGATCCCAGTAGAGCTCGACGCCGTTGTGCTCCGGGTCGTCGAAGTAGAACGCCTTGCTCACCAGGTGGTCGGAGCTGCCGGTGAAGGAGCCGGGGTGCCGGGTCGCGACGCTGTGCACGGCGGCGGCGAGCGCCGCCTCCGACTCGAAGAGGATCGCGGTGTGGAACAGGCCGGCGCTGCGCGGGGCCGCGTGCCGCAGCTCCGGCGCGTGCTGGAGGATCACCGCCGGGACGCCGCCGCGGCCGAGCACCGCGACCGAGCCGTCCTGCGAGAGCAGATCGAGCAGGACGGCGTCGCGGTAGTAGGTGACCATCGCGTCGATATCGGCGACGCGCAGGGTGACCGCCCCCATCACGGTGTCGGGGGCGAGCAGGTCGGGGGAGGAGGTGGTCATGCCGGTCATGCTAGGTCCAACTCAGTTGTAGCCACAACTATTTCCTGGCGAGAGGAAGTCGACGGAGGGGGCGCCGCCGGGTTCATAGGATCGCCATAGGCAGCGTCCAGCCCGCGCGATGCGGCGGGTCGTCGAATGGACTCCGGTCGCCGTCAGGGGCGGCCCCGGCCACGAGGACGCATCATGAACGAGTCACCCGAATCCCATGGCGCCGAGCGCGAGCCCGCTGCCACCGCGACGGACCCCACCGGCGCCGAGGAGCGCCAGGCGCTCCGGACCGACGACCGCCGCCGTCGCCGTCGCGCCCTGATCGCCGGCGGTGCCGGGCTCGCCCTGCTGATCGGCGTCACCGCGGGCGGCGTCTCGCTCGCCGGCCGCTCCGAGTCCGCCTCGGCCGCCTCGTCGAGCGCCGCCAGCACCATCGTCTACCCCGGCGGCTCCCGCGGCTCCTTCGGCGGCGGCATCGTCGTGCTGCCCTACTCGGGCGGGTCCTCCTCGGGCGGATCCTCCTCGGGTTACGGCTCCGGCAGCGGGTCGGTGTACGGGTACGGCTCGGGCGGCACCGGCTCGGGGACCTCCGGCTCCACCTCGACGTCCACGGCGACCGACGCCGTCCCCGCGAGCACCGCGCAGACCGCCGGCGTCGTCACGATCACCTCCGACCTCACCTACGAGGGCGCGACCTCCGCCGGCACCGGCGTCATCCTCACCTCCGACGGCATGATCCTCACCAACAACCACGTCGTCGAGGGCTCCACCAGCATCACCGTCACGGTCGAGAGCACCGGGCAGGCCTACACCGCCCGCGTCGTCGGCACCGACAAGACCAACGACGTCGCCGTGCTCCAGCTCGAGAACGCCTCGGGCCTCACCCCGGCGACCCTCGACACCGACGGAGTCGCGGTCGGCGACGCCGTCACCGCCGTCGGAAACGCGAAGGGCACCGGCAACCTGGTCGCCGCGGCCGGCACCGTCGAAGCCCTCGGCCAGAGCATCACCACCGAGGCCGAGACCGGCATCACCGGCGAGAAGCTCACCGGCCTGATCCAGGTCGACGCGGACATCGTCGCGGGCGACTCGGGCGGCCCGCTGGTCGACGCGGCCGGGAAGGTCGTCGGCATCGACACCGCCGCCTCCAGTGGAACCGCGGACATCACCGGCTTCGCCATCCCGATCTCGAAGGCCCTCGACATCGTCGCGACGATCGAGGCGGGCGCCGACACGTCGACCGTCGCGATCGGCTACCCGGCCTTCCTCGGCGTCTCGCTGCCGTCCGGCACGACGGCGGGCACCGCCTCCGGAGCCGTCTCGGGCGCGAGCACCTCGTCGGGCGCCGTCATCGCCGGCGTGATCGAGGGCACCCCCGCTGCCGCCGCCGGTCTCGTCGCGGGCGACGTCGTCACCGCGGTCGACGGCTCGGCCGTCACCTCGGGCGACGCCCTCTCCGCGGACCTCGCCCAGCGCGAGCCCGGCGAGTCGGTCACCCTCACCTGGACCACCGCCGCCGGCACCTCGCAGTCCGCGACCGTCACCCTCGTCGAGGGCCCGGTCGCCTAGGAGCGGTCCGCTTCGCGGGCTCGTCCATCAGCGAGAAGCATGCTGGTCGAGTAGCCGCGGAGCGGCGTATCGAGACCCACCGCGCCCAGCAGGGCGGTCTGCAGACGCGCGTGCTGACGCAGGTGGATCTCGATACGCCCTCTGCGCGGGCTACTCGATCAGCATGAAGGCGAGGGACGCGAGCGCACCGCGCATGCTGGTCGAGTAGCCGCGGAGCGGCGTATCGAGACCCGCCCCGCCAGCACGCGCACGCGGCGCCGGCACACCCACCGCGACGCGCCGTTGTTTTGAACTATTCAACACAACTCGGTAGCCTTGTCCTCATGACGATGACGGACGACCGGCTGAGAGCCTCCGGGCTCAAGGCCACCGCGACCCGACGGGCCGTCCTGCAGGCGCTCGAGGGCCACCCGCACTCCGACGTCGATCAGATCCTCGCGCGGGTGTGCGTCGACCTGCCCGACGCCTCGGCCCAGGCCGTGTACGGCGTCCTCGCCGCCTTCACCGAGGCCGGCCTCACCCGCCGCATCGAGCCGGAGGGCCACGCCCGCCGCTTCGAGCTCCGGGTCGGCGACAACCACCACCACGTCGTCTGCCGCAGCTGCGGCGCCGTCGCCGACGTGGACTGCGTCGTCGGCCAGGCGCCCTGCCTGCATCCGTCGTCGTCGAGCGGCTTCGCCATCGACACGGCCGACATCACGTTCTGGGGCACCTGCCCCGACTGCCTGGCGCAGGCCGAGACCCGGCCGGCGCCCGCCATCACCGCCGCGGAGGGCGAGACAGCGCTCCGCCGACAGGAGGACTCATGACCGAGGAACGATTCACGACGACCGATGCCGGAGCCCCCGTCGCCAGCGACGAGCACTCGCTCAGCGTCGGAGCCGACGGCCCCATCGCGCTCCACGACCACTACCTCCTCGAGAAGCTCGCGCAGTTCAACCGCGAGCGCATCCCGGAGCGCGTCGTCCACGCCAAGGGCGGCGGCGCCTTCGGCCGCTTCGTCACCACCGGCGACGTCAGCGCGTACACCCGCGCCGCGCTGTTCCAGCCCGGGGTCGAGACCGAGATGCTCGCCCGCTTCTCCACCGTCGCCGGCGAGCAGGGCTCGCCCGACACCTGGCGCGACCCGCGCGGCTTCGCGCTGAAGTTCTACACGAGCGAGGGCAACTACGACCTCGTCGGCAACAACACCCCGGTGTTCTTCCTCCGCGACGGCATCAAGTTCCCCGACTTCATCCGCTCGCAGAAGCGCCTTCCCGGCACCCACCTCCGCGACCACGACATGCAGTGGGACTTCTGGACCCTCTCGCCCGAGTCGGCGCACCAGGTCACCTGGCTGATGGGTGACCGCGGTCTGCCGAGCTCGTGGCGGCACATGGACGGCTTCGGCTCGCACACCTACCAGTGGGTCAACGCCGCCGGCGAGCGCTTCTGGGTGAAGTACCACTTCAAGACGAACCAGGGCATCGAGATCCTCAGCCAGGAGCAGGCCGACCAGATCGCCGGCGAGGACGCGGACTTCCACATCCGCGACCTGTCCGCTGCGATCGACCGCGGCGACCACCCCTCGTGGACCCTCTCCGTCCAGGTCATGCCGTACGCCGACGCCGAGTCCTACCGGTTCAACCCGTTCGACCTCACCAAGGTCTGGCCGCACGCGGACTACCCCCTGATCGAGGTCGGCACGATGACCCTCGACCGCAACCCGGAGAACTACTTCGCGCAGATCGAGCAGGCGACCTTCGCCCCCTCGAACTTCGTGCCCGGGATCGAGGCCAGCCCCGACAAGATGCTCCTCGCGCGCATCTTCAGCTACGCCGATGCGCACCGCTACCGCGTGGGCACCAACCACGCGCAGCTGCCGGTCAACGCCGCGAAGTCGCCGGTGCACTCGTACTCGAAGGACGGCGCGATGCGCTTCGACTTCCAGCGCTCCGAGGTGCCCGTCTACGCGCCGAACACGATGGGCGGCGCGCACGCCGACCCCGCCCGCGCGGCGGAGGGCCCCGGCTGGGAGACAGACGGCGCGCTCACGCGGGCCGCGGCGACCCTGCACCCCGAGGACGACGACTTCGGCCAGGCCGGCACGCTCTACCGCGACGTCCTCGACGACGACGCCAAGGCGCGACTGGTCGCGAACATCGCCGGCCACGTCTCCAAGGTGACCCGCCCGGAGCTGCGCCAGCGCGTGCTCCAGTACTGGGCGAACGTGGACAGCTCGCTGTCGCAGCGCGTCGCCGAGGCCCTCGAGCCCTCCGCCCCCGGCGCGGACGTCTCGCCGGAAGAGGTCGGCATCCACGCCTGACCCCCTGGTGCGCGGTACCGGCTGATCCCGGTGCCGCGCACCTCCGCCCGGTCCCCCGGACCGAGCGCCCCCGAGCAGCGGGCGGCGCGGGCTGTCGCATGCGGCCCCGCGCCGTCCGCTTCCCCGTCCGACGGGCGTCACCCCTCGGTGCGACGGCGTCATCCCGGGAAACCGAGGCGTCGCTGCCAGTCGGCGAGCACCTCCCCGGTGACGTCGAAGAGCTCGCTCCCCCGGTGCGGAGCATCGATCTCGGTGCTCGTCACGCGCACCCCGTTCGGCAGGATCTCCACGATCGCGGCGCCCGATGCGGCGATCGACCGCTCGTGCTGCGGCCCGGCGAGGACGTCGGTCCGATTCGCGGCACCGGGAGCGACCACCACTGGAGCCGGGTGGGTCGTGTCGACGAAGGCGTGGTGCCAGTGCCCGGCGAGCACCGCCAGGAGCGTCGATCCCTCGACCGCCTCCCAGAAGTCGTGCGGATTCGCGAGTCCCATCCCCCGGTGCAGCGGGGTCACCGCCTCGATCGGCGGGTGGTGCAGCACCACGACGGTCGGCGTCTCCGAGTCCTCGGCCACTCGATTCCGCAGCCACGCCAGCGTCGGCTCGGCGAGGAGTCCCCAGGACGCTCCGCCCGGAACGGAGGAGTCGAGCACGAGGATCCGCACCCCGCGCACGACGACCTCGGTGTTCCAGGCCCCGTCGGAGCCGAAGCCCTCGCGGTCGTCGTGATTGCCGAGGGCGAGCACGAGCGCGGCATCCCGCTCGGCGCACCACTCCTCGAGCCTCGCGCGCAGAACCCGGTAGGACTCGGCATCGCCGTCATCGCTCAGGTCGCCGGACACCACGACGGCGTCGAGGTCGGCGACGGCGGAGTGGGCGGCGAGCACCGCGTCGAGTGCGGCGCGCGGATCGACGACGCGGTTGTAGCGGGCGGCGGGGTCGGCGAGCAGGTGCGTGTCCGAGAGGTGCAGGATCCGCACGGCACGGGGAGCGGCCTCCTCGAGGATCGCGTCGGCCCGCGCTCCCGCCGCCTCGATCCGCTCCGCGTTCCGCTCGTCGGGCCCGTCGGTCCAGGCGATCGCCTCCTCGAGGGTCTTGCCGAAGCGGAGGTGCCGCGCGACCAGTCGCCGCCGGCGCAGGGTCGGCTCGACCCGCAGGTGCAGCGTCAGATCGAGGAGGCCGGCGACCTCACCCCAGCCGTCGTCCTCGAGCAGCAGGTAGTTGCCCTCGACCAGGACGACGGTCCGCTCACCCACGGGGAGGGCGAGCGAGTCCGGCACCGGCTCCTCGATCGCGCGATCGAAGGAGGCGACCCGCACGGTGTCGCCCGGCTGCGCGGTCCGCAGACTCTGCAAGGCCCCGAGGAATCCAACGGCATCGAAGGTGTCCGGCGCTCCCATCCGCTCACGTCGGCCGAGTTCGCGCAGCCGCTGCTGGGGCAGGTGGTACCCGTCGAGCGGGAGGGCGAGCGCGCCGGGAAGGCGAGCACGCAGCCGCTCGGCGATCGTGGACTTGCCGGCGCCCGGTGATCCGGTGACTCCCACCAGCAGGAGACGCCGGTCCGACGCCGCCGTGCGGATCACGGCGACAGCCTCCTCGAGGGAGGCGAGCACGGGTCGGGGCTGGTCGGGGAGAGGCATGGGCCCATTGTGGCCAGCAGTGCCGGGGCGGCGGAGGGCCGACCACGCGGTCGGTGGAGAGTCCGGACATCCGCGCCCTGGGGAGGACCCCCAGCGCGACACGCCCGGGATGAGCGGTTTCGGGGGCCCGGTTTGACAGTGCCGGGATCGGGCCGTAACTTATTCCAAGTCGCCACACAGGCCGCAGGGAAACGGAAGAACAGGGCTCCTCAGGGAGCGCGGTTCAACGTCCCGGCCTCATTCGGCACCATCCACTCGGCAAGCCAGTCCTTCGGGTCACGTCTGCCGCGCGGATGTAAAGCCTTCGCAGGATCCCTCGGATCCAGCAACTTCGCCGCCCGGCGACGGACTCAGGTCCGGAACCGAGCAACGTCGGAGCGCCTACGAGCGCAACGGCATCGCGAAGAAGCCGGATTTGACACGGCCTGCGGATGTGCTAAGTTAGTCAAAGTGCCACGGCGGCTGAGAGAACAACATCTCCAGCTTAGCGAAGTCTTCCGACTAAGGCAACATCTTCGATCACTTCCGTTGTGAAGCACCTCTTCAGGTGTGGAGGCGGGATGTGTCCGATTCTTGAGAACTCAACAGCG